>NZ_JAJSOO010000001.1:3905000-4555833 GCF_029428875.1 Streptomyces sp. JH34
CGTGGGCTACTTCGGAGAGGGCGCGTGGCGGGGAATCGACCCCTTCGCCCCGTTCAAGCGTGCCGAACTGGGCGGTGGCACTGTCGAGGAGGAGCTCCGGGCCCTGGACGATCTCGTCGCCGTACCCGCGGCAGAGAGGGCGACGGCGCTTCTCCGGGCCTCGCTCTGGGGCAACCGCGCCGACCTCGGCTTCCGCGGCCCGACGGCTGAAGGCGGCCCGGCGGAGGAAGCCAAGCCGACGAGTGACAGTGGCCCGCCGGGCGAGGGCGGTCCGGCGGGCGGCACCGCGCCCGGCGAGTCCGATGCCGGTGTCGTCGCCGACGACAGCGCGCTGCTGTGGTCACTCCTGCCGCCGGGGGCCCACGCCACCGTCGCCGTCATCGCCGACAACACCGGACGCGAGCTGATCCCCGATCTCGTCCTCATCGACCACCTGCTCGAGCACGACCAGGCCGACCGGGTGGTGCTCCACGTGAAACCCGGCCCGTACTACGTCTCCGACGCGATGACGGCCGATGTCGTCGACTGCGTGCGACGGCTGGGCAGGGCTCCCGGGGAGGCGGGCGCGATCGGCGGGCGGATCCGGGAGGCCATGGGCGCCGGACGGCTCGACGTGCGCGCCCACGCGTTCTTCTGCGCCCCGTTTCCGTACGAGCGGATGCCCGACGACCTCCGGGCGGAGCTCGGATCGGCAGCGTTGACCATCCTGAAGGGCGACCTCAACTACCGGCGCCTGGTGGGTGACCGGCAGTGGCCCGGGACCGCGTCGTTCGAGGCCCTCACGGCCTACTTCCCGGGAGCCGTCGCGGCGCTGCGGACGCTGAAGTCCGATGTCGTCGTGGGCCTGGACACGCGGACCCTGGACGGGCTGGAGCGTTCCGGCCGTGCGTGGCGCACCAGCGGCACGCACGCACTGATCCAGGTGCGGCCCCGGGAGTCCGCCCTCAGCACTCCACCCCGTACCGGGTGAGAAGGTCGTGCCAGCCCCGCTCCAGCCGATCGACCGGCGTACCGCGTTCGCACGTCAGGTGGTGGACGAGGGGGGCGTCGATCGATCCGAGCAGCGTGTGCGCGAGCAGGTCCGGCTCACCGGTCGCACGCGCCTGACGCAGCAGCAGGGTGACGTGACTGATCCTCAGCCGTTGTGCGGGGACGGTGTAGGTGCGCAACGGATCGGTGCGGGAGGCCAGGATCAGCTCGTGGTGATCGCGTTCGTGGCGCATCACGGCGGGGCCGAAGGCATGCAGCCGCTCGGCTGCGGGGGCGTCCGGGCCCAAGGGAGGCGGCCCGGAGAGGAAAGCGGCCTGCAGCAGGGACTCGCGGTGGTCGAGCAGGGCGATGAGCAGGCCGGTGCGGTCCTTGAAGCGTCGGAAGACGGTGCCCTTGCCGACCCCGGCGGCGGCGGCCACCGATTCCATGGTCAGATCCGACGCCCCGCAGTCCGCCAGAAGGCGGGAGGCGGCGTCCAGCAGGAGCGCTCGATTGCGCGCCGCATCCGCTCGCAGCATCTCCGGTCCGCCGGCGGCGGCGAGCGTGAGACTCGTTCGCGCCTCGCCCGGGTCGGGGGGCCCGGGCGGCGGGGAAAGGGGGTCGGTCATGGCTTCAGGGTAGCCCCGGACGGCATAAGTGGACCGCGGTCCGGTTAGGTGGTACAACTTTAAACGGACCATGGTCCGCTTACTTCTGCAGTCTCCGTCTCCCGGGAGCTTCCCCCATGTCTGTACGCATCCTCGCCCTCGTCGGCAGCCTCCGCGCCGGCTCCCACAACCGTCAGCTCGCCGAGGCCGCCGTCAAGCACGCGCCCGAGGGCGTCGAGGTCGAGCTGTACGAGGGCCTCGCCGACGTCCCGTTCTACAACGAGGACATCGACGTCGAGGGTGGCGTCCCGGCTGCGGCCGCCGAGCTGCGTGCCGTGGCCGGCCGGTCCGACGCGTTCCTGCTGTTCTCGCCCGAGTACAACGGCACCATGCCGGCCGTGCTGAAGAACGCCATCGACTGGCTGTCCCGCCCGTACGGTGCCGGCGCGCTCACCGCGAAGCCGGTCGCCGTGGTCGGTACCGCCTTCGGCCAGTTCGGTGGCGTGTGGGCCCAGGACGAGGCGCGTAAGGCCGCGGGCATCGCCGGTGGAGCGGTCCTCGCGGACGCCAAGCTCTCCATCCCCGGCTCCGTGACCCGCTTCGCCGAGCTCCACCCGGCGGACGACGCCGAGGTCGTCACCTCGCTGACCGAGGTGCTCCGCCAGGTCGCCGAGGGCACCACGGTGGCCGCCTGATCGACCTCCGGCGGTGTTGCGCCGAGGATTCCGCGCCGCTGCCCGAGAATTCCGCGTGCCCGGCCCCTCTTCTCGGAGAGTGGCCGGGCACACGTGCGTTCACAGCGGGAGACGACCTGCCGCGGGACCCTGTGGCCCGTCAGGTCTGCTGCTGCGGATCACGGGCAGACCCGAGCGCGCCGGATCGACGGCCTGGGCGCCGCGCCAGGCGCGGCGACAGTGAGGCTTGATCGAAGGCCTTCGCCCCCGGTTCGGCCCCGAGCACGACAGAGGCCAGGTCCTGAATTTAGGACCTGGCCTCTGACCTGGTGTTTCAGCTGTCGGGGTGGCGGGATTTGAACCCACGACCTCTTCGTCCCGAACGAAGCGCGCTGCCAAGCTGCGCTACACCCCGATGCCCACCGGTCTCCCGGCGACATCGATTACTTTAGCCCACCCGCGCCCGGAGGCGAAATCCGGATTTCGTTCCGGGGCGGAGCCGTGGCAGACCTGGGGCGGGCGCGGAGTGGATGACTCAGTCCCGCGGCGTCAGCGTCAGCAGCGTCGCCTCGGGCGGGCAGGCGAAGCGGACCGGGGTGTAGCGGTTGGTGCCGCAGCCCGCCGAGACGTGGAGGTAGGAGCGCCGCTCGCCGACCGTGTGGCCGGAGAGGCCCTTCACACGGTCCGTGTCCAGGTCGCAGTTGGTGACCAGAGCGCCGTAGAAGGGGATGCAGAGCTGGCCGCCGTGGGTGTGACCGGCCAGGATCAGCGGGTAACCGTCCGCCGTGAAGGCGTCCAGGGAGCGCAGGTACGGGGCGTGGACCACGCCGATGGAAAGGTCCGCACCGGTCTCGGGCCCGCCGGCGACCTCGGTGTAGCGGTCCCGCTTGATGTGGGGGTCGTCCAGGCCGGTGAAGGCGATCTCGAGTCCGTCCGCCTTGAGCTGGCCCCGGGTGTTGGAGAGGTTGAGCCAGCCGGCTTCGTCGAACGCGTCCCGCATCGGCTCCCACGGGTTGTGGACGACGTCGACAGCCGGGGCGTTCCCGTTGAGCCCGTGCTTGCCCTGCGTCTTCTCCAGGAGGTAGCGGACCGGGTTGCGGAGCTTCGGCCCGTAGTAGTCGTTCGAACCGAAGACGTAGACCCCGGGGAACCCCATCAGCGGGCCGAGCGCGTCGAGCAGCTCCGGCACGGCCTCCGGGTCGGAGAGGTTGTCGCCCGTGTTCACCACGAAGTCCGGGCGCAGGCCCGCCAGCGACTGCAGCCAGGCGCGCTTCTTGCGCTGGCCGCTCACCATGTGGATGTCCGAGACCTGGAGAACGCGCAACGGGCGTGCCCCGTGCGGGAGTACAGGAATCGTGATCCGGCGGAGGCGGAACGAGCGTGCTTCGAATCCGGCCGCGTACACGAGGCCGGCGGCACCGACCGCTGCGCCGACTGCCGTGACTTTCAGGGGTACTCCGTAGCGTGCGCGCATGGCCCCATCGTCGCAGAAACGGTGCGGTGGGACGAAAACAGGAAAGCGGCGGGTACCCCGTACCTGTCACAATCTCCGCATGACCACGCTCAAGTCCAAGCTCAAGGAAGACCTCACCACGGCCATGAAGGCGCGTGACGAGCTCACCTCGTCCACCCTCCGGCTCACCCTGACCGCGATCACCAAGGAAGAGGTCAGCGGCAAGACGTCGCGCGAGCTCTCCGACGACGAGGTCCAGAAGGTGATCGCCAAGGAGGCGAAGAAGCGCCGCGAGGCGGCCGAGGCCTTCTCGCAGGGCGGCCGGACGGAGCAGGCCGAGCGCGAGCGGGCCGAGGGCGAACTGCTGGACGCGTACCTGCCCAAGCAGCTCACCGACGACGAGCTGGACGTGATCGTCGCGCAGGCCGTCCAGGAGGCGAGGAGCGCGGGTGCCGAGGGGCCGCGTGCGATGGGCGCCGTCATGAAGATCGTCAACCCGAAGGTGGCCGGCCTCGCCGACGGCGGCCGGGTGGCCGCCACGGTGAAGAAGCTGCTCGCCGGCTGAGGGACCGCACACACGAAGGAGGAGGGGCGCCCCGGACCGGGGTGCCCCTCCTCCTTTTCATGACGTGGTCGTACGCGCCGGACCGTCAGGGACCGTTGCGGCCGTTCCTGCCGCCGTCGTTCCCGCCGATGAAGCCGGGCGGGATGGTGATGCCGCCGGCGGGGTCGGCGCCGGAGTCGTTGCCGCCACCGTTGCCGCCACCGTTGTCGCCCCCGCGGCCCTTGTCCTTCTCCTTCTCCTTCTCCTTGGCGCGCGGCACCGAGACGGGGTTGAAGGAGGGGGTCTCCGAGGCGTCCAGCGCGCCGGTCATCGCGGTCTTCCAGATCGGACCGGGGAGACAGCCGCCGCAGACCTTGTCGTAGTACTGGCCACCGATGGTGATGTTGTACATCGGCACCTTCTTGCCGACGTCAGCACCCACCCACACGGCCGTGGACAGGTTCGGCGTGTAGCCGACGAACCAGGCGTCCACGCGGTCGTTGGTCGTACCGGTCTTGCCCGCGTTGTCGCGGTCCGTCAGGCCGGCCTGGGTGCCGGTGCCGTCCTCGACGACGCCCTTGAGCATCTGGTTGATCGTGTCGGCCGTCTTCTCGCTCATCGCCCGCGAGCACGAGGACTCGGGTACGTCGACCTTCTTGCCGTTCGCGTCCTTGATGGCCTCGATGGCGATCGGCGTGCAGAACGTGCCGCGGTTGGCGAACGCCGCGTACGTGGAGGCCATGCCGAGCGGGGTGCTCTCCGTGCCGCCCAGGGTGATCGACGGGTGGCTGTCCGAGAGAGGCTTGCCGTCACCGCGCTCGTAGCCGAGCTTCTTCGCCATGGTGACCGTCTCGCACAGACCGGCCTGCTGCTCCAGTTTGGCGAAGTAGGTGTTGATCGACTTGCCGAGCGCGCCCGTCATGTCGAAGGCGCCCTTCTCGGACTCCAGCTCGTTCTGGAGGTCCCAGTTCCCGCTCCCGACGGGCGATCCCGCGCAGTTGCGGTAGGAGTTCATCGGCACCGAGATCTTCCAGTCGGAGCTGTAGCTCTGCGCCGGGTTGATGCCCTTCTCCAGTGCCGCCGCGGCCGTGATCGGCTTGAAGGTCGAACCGACCTGGAAGCCGTAGGTGCTGCCACCCAACTTGTTGCTGACGGCGAGGTTGAGCACCGTCTCGTGCTGCGTCTGGTCGAGGCCGTACGGGCGGGACTGGCCCATCGAGAGGATCTTGCCGGTGCCGGGCTCGACCTGGACCACCGACGCGGCGACCTTGTCGTCCTTGTCGACCTTCGAGGTGGCCGCCTCGTTGGCGGCCTTCTGGGCGCGCGGCGACAGGGTGGTCTTGATGGTCAGACCGCCGAGGTTCCACAGCTTGGTCCGGTCCTCCGCGGTCTTCCCGAAGGCGGTGTCGGACAGGATGGTCTTGCGCACGTAGTCGCAGAAGAACCCGGCACCGCTGACGGCCGTGATGCAGCCGTTCTTCGGCTTGCTGACCTTCAGCTCGATGGGGGCGGCGATGGCCTTGTCGGCCTCCCCCTGGGAGATGGTGCCGACGGCGGCCATGCGGGTCAGCACGGTGTTGCGGCGCTTGGTCGCCTCCTCCGCGTCGTTGACCGGGTCGTAGCGGGTCGGCGACTGGACGAGGCCGGCCAGCATGGCGGCCTCCTCCAGCTTCAGGTCCTTGGCGTGCTTGGAGAAGTAGCGCTGCGAGGCCGCCTCGACACCGTAGGCCTGCTGTCCGAAGAAAGTGATGTTGAGGTAGTTCTCCAGGATCTTCTTCTTGCCGAGCTCTTCCTCGACCTGGATCGCGTACTTCAGCTCCCGGACCTTGCGGCCGATGGTCTGCTGGGTGGCCTCGGCGACCTTTTCCGGGTCGTCGCCCGCCTCCTCGACGAAGACGTTCTTCACATACTGCTGGGTGAGCGTCGACGCGCCCTGAGCGGCGCCGCCCTCCTGCACGTTGCGGTTCATCGCGCGCAGGATGCCCTTGAGGTCGACCGCGCCGTGCTCGTAGAAGCGCGAGTCCTCGATCGCGACGATCGCGTCCTGCATGTACGGCGAGATGTCCTTGAGCGGTACGACGGTGCGGTCACGCGAGTACACCGTGGCGATCGCGCCGCCCTCGTTGTCCAGGATCGTGGTCCGCTGGCTCAGCGGCGGAGTCTTGAGGTTGGAGGGGATCTCGTCGAATCCCTCGACGGTCCCCTTGGCCGCGAGCCCGAGTGCGCCGGCGGCCGGCAGCGCGATGCCTGCCAGCACAGCTCCGGAGAGCGCGGCGACACCGAGGAACTTGGCGGCCTGCTGGGTCGTCGTCAGACCCCCGCCTGAGCGCTTCTTTGGCATGGGGGCAGCCTACGTTCTCATTCGCCGGACACACGTACAGGCCTTGGCCTAAGCTGCTCTCAACTGTCACAGCAGTCCGTTTGTGCATCAACCCCCCTGCATGGCCCTCAATGGAATTCAGCCAAGCGTCGAGGCGCCCCGAATTCGCCTCATGTGTCATTGAATGTCCGTTGCGACTTGGGGTTTCTGCCCGGATTCCGTCGGGATGATCACGCATGTCCCTGCGTCACTCCTCTGGGTGATCTGCCGCGTACGCATAGTCCGTTCGGGCCATTCAAGATTGGGCCCGAAGGGGGTGTTGTGCTGTCGCCACCTTCCGTAACGTCCTCAACTGGCAACGGTGAATATGCCGCTGCCGCCGTGGGGGAGCCTCGATTCGGGAGAGGACGGCGCCGGCATGGGCTGGGTAACCGACTGGAGTGCGCAGGCAGCCTGCCGCACTACCGATCCGGATGAATTGTTCGTACAAGGGGCAGCGCAGAACAGGGCCAAGGCGGTGTGCACCGGATGCCCGGTGCGTACCGAGTGCCTGGCAGACGCGCTGGACAACCGCGTCGAGTTCGGCGTGTGGGGCGGGATGACGGAGCGGGAACGCCGGGCGCTGCTGCGTCGACGGCCCACCGTGACGTCCTGGCGTCGCCTGCTGGAGACCGCGCGAAGTGAGTACGAGCGGTCCACGGGCATGCTGCCCGCAGCAGTGGGCCTGGACGGCGGCGGTCTGCACGACGACGAACTGCACGAGACGTTCGCCGCCGTGGGGTGATGCCTCGTGGGCGGCCCGTAGGGGACGCCCCGGCGCGGCCCTACGCAGCTCCGGCCGGGGCGGAACCGGTCGCGAGCAGCTCCCCGATGGCCCTGAGGCCTGAGAGGTCGTGCACGTCACCGGGCAGCGCGGCCACCTCGGTCACCGGGACCTCCGGGTGGTGCGCGGTGAAGCGGTCGCGCGTGTGCTGCTCGCGCGCGACGACCTGCATACGCTCGGCGTGCAGTCGCAACAGACCTGCGGTCAGCTGCTCGACGGACACTTCGGCGGACACGTCGTCCGCGGTGGGTGTGTCGAGCCTGTCCGCCTCCGTGTGCGTGAGTGGCGCGGAAGGGGTGGTCGACCTCCGGCCACGGCTCTGCGGCTCGGGGCTGCGCGACGTCCGGTCGTGCGAGGGCGGCTCCTGCTGTGGGGGTTCGTGCGGTGCGGGATCGTTGCCGCGCTCGGGGGAGAGCCGCGACTCCGGGGCTTCGGAGGGGGTGGCGGTCACCGGGCCCGCCGGGTCACCAAGGCCAGCCTTCCCTGCGGCCTGATCCACAATGCCGACGGCTTCAAGATTTTCTGCTGCCGCCAGCGCCCGCTCCTCGGAGAGCCGTGAGGCCTCACTGCCGTGCACCCGGTTGAGGACCAGACCGGCCAGCGGCATCTCCTCGGCGGCCAGCCGCTCCACGAAGTACGCGGCTTCGCGCAGTGCGTCCCGCTCCGGCGTCGCCACCACGAGGAACGCCGTGCCGGGCGCCTGCAGCAGCTTGTACGTGGCGTCGGCCCGGGTGCGGAATCCGCCGAACATGGAGTCCATCGCGGCGACGAAGGTCTGCACGTCGCGCAGGAACTGACCGCCGAGCAGCTTCCCGAGCGTCCCCGTCATCATCGACATCCCGACGTTCAGGAACTTCATCCCGGCCCGCCCGCCGATCTTCGCCGGGGCGATCAGCAGCCGGATGAACTTCCCGTCCAGGAAGGAGCCGAGACGTTTTGGCGCGTCCAGGAAGTCCAGTGCGGAGCGGGACGGCGGGGTGTCGACCACGATCAGGTCCCACTCGTCGCGGGCCCGCAGCTGCCCGAGCTTCTCCATCGCCATGTATTCCTGCGTGCCCGCGAACCCGGCCGACAGCGACTGGTAGAAGGGGTTCTCCAGGATCGCGCGGGCGCGCTCCGCATCCGTGTGCGCCTCGACGGTCTCGTCGAAGGTGCGCTTCATGTCGAGCATCATGGCGTGCAGCTCACCCTCGCCCGCGATGCCGTCGACCCGCCGCGGGACGTTGTCCAACCGGTCGATGCCCATGGACTGGGCGAGCCGGCGGGCAGGGTCGATGGTCAGGACGACGACCTTGCGGCCCCGCTCGGCCGCCCGTACCCCGAGGGCCGCCGCGGTCGTGGTCTTGCCCACGCCACCGGATCCGCAGCACACGACGATGCGGATCCCGGGGTCGTCCAGGAGCGCGTCGGTCTCCAGCCCCGGCGCGACGCCAGTGATCGGTGTCATGGACCCACCCTTCGTCCGGAGCCGCGTCGCTTCCCGCTCTGCCCTGCCGCGTCCGCGGTCTCGTCGCCGACACCCTGTTTGCGGAACTCCTCCGCCAGATCGTTCAGCGCTGCCGGAGTCACGCCCTCGCTGATCAGGGGGAGCTCGGCGAGGGGCAGGCCCAGTCCCGTCAGCACCGCGCGCTGCTCACGCTCGAGGCCGACCCGCTGGGCGTGCTCGGCGGCCTGCTCGACCAGCGGGCGCACCAGCGCCGCGGAACCCGTCACCCCGGCCCGGGTGAGCGTCTTCGCGATTTCCTTGCGGCGGCCCCCCGACGCGGTACGCAACGCGTCCTCGTCCAGCAGGTGGGGCCGGACCATGTTCACCACGACCCGGCCCACGGGCAGTTCGGCGGCGCGCAGCTCGGCGATGCCGTCGGCGGTCTCCTGGACCGGCATCTCCTCCAGCAGCGTCACCAGGTGGACCGCGGTCTCGGGGGACTTGAGCACCCGCATCACGGCCTGCGCCTGATTGTGTATCGGGCCGATCCGGGCCAGGCCCGCCACCTCGTCGTTCACGTTGAGGAAGCGGGTGATGCGGCCGGTGGGGGGCGCGTCCATGATCACGTAGTCGTAGACGAACCTGCCCTGCTTGTCCTTGCGGCGTACGGCCTCGCACGCCTTGCCGGTCAGCAGGACGTCCCGGACACCAGGGGCGATGGTGGTCGCGAAGTCGATCGCGCCGAGCTTCTTCAGCGCCCGGCCCGCACTGCCCAGCTTGTAGAACATCTGGAGGTAGTCCAGGAGGGCGCGCTCGGCGTCGATCGCCAGGGCGTGGACCTCGCCGCCGCCGGGGGCCACGGCGATCCTGCGTTCCTCGTAGGGGAGGGGATCGGACTCGAAGAGCTGGGCGATGCCCTGCCTGCCCTCGACCTCCACGAGGAGTGTGCGCCTGCCCTCGGTCGCGAGGGCGAGCGCGAGTGCGGCGGCGACCGTGGTCTTACCGGTCCCGCCCTTGCCGCTGACGACCTGGAACCTGCTCACGTCTTCGAGCCTAACCAGTCGGCAGGCAGGCTACGCACGAGGCCGTGTGTGCCAGGCATTACAGTCGGCTGCATGACCAAGTGGGAATACGCGACCGTGCCCCTTCTCGTGCACGCGACCAAGCAGATTCTGGACACCTGGGGCGAGGACGGCTGGGAGCTGGTCCAGGTCGTTCCCGGCCCGAACAACCCCGAGCAGCTCGTGGCCTACCTGAAGCGGGAGAAGCCGTAGTGGCGGGCGCCGTCGAGGCGAAGCTCGCCGAGCTCGGCCTGACGCTCCCGGACGTCGTGCCGCCGCTGGCCTCGTACCAGCCGGCTGTGCGGTCCGGGGTGTACGTCTACACCTCCGGCCAGCTCCCGATGGTGGACGGCAAACTCGCGGTGACCGGCAAGGTCGGTGCGGAGGTGACGGCGGACGAGGCCAAGGAGCTCGCCAGGACCTGCGCGCTGAACGCACTGGCGGCGGTGAAGTCGGTCGCCGGTGACCTGGACCGGATCGCCCGCGTCGTGAAGGTCGTGGGCTTCGTCGCCTCCGCCTCCGACTTCACCGGGCAGCCCGGTGTCGTCAACGGTGCGAGCGAGCTGCTGGGTGCCGTCCTGGGCGACAAGGGTGTGCACGCGCGCAGCGCCGTGGGCGTCGCGGTGCTGCCGCTCGACGCACCGGTGGAGATCGAGGTCCAGGTGGAGCTCGTCGACGCCTGATCCCGTCCCTTCCCGATCCCGCCTGGTCCCGCGACCGGGCGGGATCATGCGTGTAAGGGGCAGGCATCGCCCGGAGGGGACCCTCGAACATCGGCGCGGTTCCGGATAGCCTCCGGCCATGCCCAACGGTCAGTGGTACCCACCGGAATGGCCCGCCCGGATCCGGGCCCTCGACAGCGGCGAGCTGACGGCCGTGACCCCCAGGCGCGCGGCCACGGTGATGCTGCTCCGGGACGACCCGTCGGAGCCGGGAACCGGGGGCCCCGCCGTCCACATGCTGCGTCGGCGGACCTCCATGGCCTTTGCCGGCGGCGCGTACGCCTATCCGGGTGGCGGGGTGGACCCGCGCGACGACGACCACCTGGTGGGCTGGGCCGGTCCGTCCCTGGAGACCTGGGCCGGCCGCCTCGGAGTCGGTACGCCCGCCGAGGCGCAGGCCGTCGTCTGTGCCGCGGTCCGTGAGACGTACGAGGAGGCCGGCGTCCTGCTGGCCGGGCCGAGCGCCGACAGCGTCGTGAGCGACACCACGGGCGCCGACTGGGAGGCCGACCGGGAGGCGCTCGTCGCCCGTGACCTGTCCTTCGCGGGTTTCCTGGACCGCCGGGGCCTGGTGCTGCGCTCCGATCTGCTGGCCGCCTGGGCGCGCTGGATCACCCCGGCGTTCGAACCACGGCGCTACGACACCTGGTTCTTCGTGGCCGTGCTCCCTGAGGGGCAGCGCACCCGGAACGTGTCCACCGAGGCCGACCGGACGGTGTGGATCCGGCCCGGCGACGCCGCCGACGGCTATGACAGGGGCGAACTGCTGATGATGCCGCCCACCGTTGCCACCCTGCGGGCGCTGAGGCCGTACGGGACGGCCGCGGAGGCGTTGAAGGCGGCGGATTCCCAGAGCCTCGCCCCCGTGCTGGCAGAGGCCCGTATGGAGGGTGACGAGCTGGTGCTGAGCTGGCCCGGGCACGACGAGTTCACCAAACACGTCCCCACGGCCGGTGACGGCACCGGTCCCCCCGCGGGTGACGGCACCGTTCCTCCCGCGGGTGACGGCACGGACGGGAGCCACGCATGAGCGACGCGGCCGCACTGCCCGGACAGCCCCGCGGCGGGGTCCTCTCCGGGCCGGCCACCGCCCGTACGTGCAACGTCCTGGCGCCCAACGCCTCGGCGATGACGCTGGACGGCACGAACACCTGGATCGTCGCGGAACCGGGCTCCGGCCTCGCGGTCGTGATCGACCCGGGGCCGCTCGACGACTCACATCTGCGGGCCGTCGTCGAGACCGTGGAGAAGACGGGCCGGCGGGTCGGCCTCACCCTGCTTACGCACGGGCACCCCGACCACGCGGAGGGCGCGTCACGCTTCGCCGAGCTCACGCGTACGAAGGTGCGCGCCCTGGACGTGGCGCTGCGCCTGGGCGACGAGGGGCTCACGGCCGGCGACGTGATCACCACGGGCGGGCTCGAACTCCGGGTCGTCCCCACCCCGGGGCACACCGCTGACTCGCTCTCCTTCCACCTGCCCGCCGACCGGGCCGTGCTGACGGGCGACACGATCCTGGGGCGCGGCACCACCGTCGTCGCCCATCCGGACGGCCGCCTCGGTGACTACCTGGACACCCTGCGGCGACTGCGTTCGCTGACGGTCGACGACGGGGTCCACACAGTGCTCCCGGGGCACGGACCGGTGCTGGAGGACGCACAGGGCGCCGTCGAGTTCTACCTCGCCCACCGCGCCAACCGCCTGGCCCAGGTCGAGACCGCGGTGGAGGCGGGACACCGGACGCCCGCCGAGGTCGTGGCGGCGGTGTACGCCGATGTGGACCGCTCCCTCTGGCCTGCGGCGGAGCTGTCGGTGAGGGCCCAGATGGAGTACCTGACCGAGCACGGCTTGATCTGATCCGGTCCCGTACGGCCCGGGGCACACGCGAGAGGCCCCACCGGACGGTGGGGCCTCTTCGACGACTGAGCCCGCCGGGCGGCCGGTCGAGGTCGCTCGGTGCAGGGGTCAGCGGGAGCGCTTGGCCAGCCGCTCCACGTCCAGCAGGATCACGGCACGCGCCTCGAGCCGCAGCCAACCCCGGCCGGCGAAGTCCGCGAGCGCCTTGTTGACCGTTTCGCGGGAGGCGCCGACCAGCTGGGCCAGCTCTTCCTGGGTCAGGTCGTGCACGACGTGGATTCCCTCCTCCGACTGCACACCGAAGCGGCGCGACAGGTCGAGGAGCGCCCGGGCGACACGGCCCGGCACATCGGAGAAGACCAGGTCGGACATCTGGTCGTTCGTCTTGCGCAGGCGCCGGGCGACGGCGCGCAGCAGCGCGGTGGCGACCTCGGGGCGCGCGTTCAGCCAGGGCTGCAGGTCTCCGTGACCGAGGCCGAGGAGCTTGACCTCGGTCAGCGCGGTCGCGGTCGCGGTGCGCGGGCCCGGGTCGAAGAGCGACAGCTCCCCGATCAGCTCGCCGGGGCCGAGGACGGCCAGCATGTTCTCCCGCCCGTCGGGGGACGTGCGGTGGAGCTTCACCTTGCCCTCGGTGACCACGTACAGGCGGTCGCCCGGGTCCCCCTCGTGGAACAGCGCGTCGCCGCGTGCGAGGGTCACCTCACTCATCGAGGCGCGGAGCTCCGCGGCCTGCTCGTCATCGAGCGCCGCGAAAAGCGGGGCGCGCCGCAGAACGTCGTCCACGAGTTCTCTCCTTGTCGGCCTGTTCAGGGAAGCGTCGTTTCCATGATGCCGGACGGTAAAACAGTGCGATCGATCACAAACCAGTTTGACGCACGGGCGTGCCGGACCCTACGGCAGGGGGCCGATCGGGCGTGGATGCACGGTGACCGGGGCGGATGTCAGCCCCTGGCTCTAGGCTGGCCGGGTGTCCGGAACGCCGGTGAGAGTGCAGGCCGAGGGGGCTGATGGGGTGTCGGAAGACGGGAATTCCGCTATGGGCGAACAGGGTGCACGTAGTAAGAAAAAAGCCGCAAAACGCTCGCCAGTGGCAGTGTCAGGAGCAGCGGCGGGCAAACGCTCCAAGCAGTCGGCCGAGCCGACGAAGCAGTCGGGCAGACCCGCGAAGCAGGAGTCGCACCTCGCGATGGTCCGCCGCGCCCGCAGGATCAACCGTGAGCTCGCCGAGGTCTATCCGTACGCCCACCCCGAGCTGGATTTCCGCAATCCCTTCGAACTCCTGGTGGCCACCGTCCTTTCCGCGCAGACCACCGATCTGAGGGTCAACCAGACCACCCCGGCGCTCTTCGCCGTCTGTCCGACGCCCGAGGACATGGCCGCCGCCGTCCCCGAGGAGATCGAGGAGATCATCCGGCCGACCGGCTTCTTCCGGGCCAAGGCGCGGTCCCTCATGGGGCTGTCGGCCGCGCTGAGGGACGACTTCGGCGGGGAGGTCCCCGGCAGGCTGGAGGACCTCGTGAAACTGCCGGGTGTAGGGCGCAAGACGGCCAACGTCGTCCTCGGTAACGCGTTCGGCGTGCCCGGCATCACGGTGGACACGCACTTCGGACGTCTGGTCCGCCGCTGGAAGTGGACCGAGCAGGAGGACCCGGAGAAGGTCGAGGCCGAGATCGCCGCGATCTTCCCGAAGAGTGAGTGGACGATGCTCTCCCACCGCGTCGTCTTCCACGGACGCCGCATCTGTCACTCCCGCAAGCCCGCCTGCGGCGCCTGTCCGATCGCCGCCCTCTGCCCCTCCTACGGGGAGGGCGAGACGGACCCCGAGAAGGCGAAGAAGCTCCTGAAGTACGAGATGGGCGGTTACCCGGGGCAGCGTCTCAGCCCGCCCCCGGACTACCCGGGCAGTCCCGCCCCGCCGCTGGCCGGGTGAGGGACCGTTCCGCGAGGGTGTCGCCCTTCCCGGCGAGGAGGGCGGGACCCTGCGGAACGAAATGGACGACGACAGGCGTTGGAACGACGGGGGTGCCCATGACGCACGCACAGAGCACACGGGCCGCGGCGGACGCGGCCACCAACGGGACGGGCGAGCCCCACGACAGCGCGCTCACCGTGTCCGCCGACGGCCTGCCCGGCTGGCTCGAGCCAGTCGCCCGGGCGTCGCGGACCGTGAAGGCGCAGCAGCTCAGCCGGTTCCTGCCGCCCGAGAGCGGTGCCGGGCGCCAGTCCGCCGTCCTGATCCTCTTCGGTGAGGGCGAGCGCGGTCCCGAGCTGCTCCTGATGGAGCGTTCCGGTTCCCTGCGCTCCCATGCCGGCCAGCCGTCCTTCCCCGGGGGCTCCCTCGACCCCGAGGACGGCGACCACAGGACCACCGGACCGCTCAGGGCCGCCCTGCGGGAGGCCGAGGAGGAGACGGGACTCGACCCGAGCGGAGTCCAGCTGTTCGGGGTGCTGCCCAGGCTCTACATCCCGGTGAGCGGCTTCGTGGTCACACCCGTCCTCGGCTGGTGGCGGACGCCGAGCCCGGTGGGCGCCGTCGACCCTGCCGAGACGGCCCGGGTCTTCACCGCCCCCGTGGCGGATCTCACGAATCCGGCCAACCGCGCCACGGCAGTCCATCCGAGCGGCCACCAAGGCCCCGCGTTCCTGGTCGAATCCGCACTGGTCTGGGGATTCACAGCCGGTGTGATCGACAGGATTGTGCACTACGCCGGGTGGGAACGCCCCTGGGACAGGACCAGGCAGGTGCCGCTCGACTGGCGCGCATGACAGGCTGACTCCCGTGCTGCGCTGTTCCGGGCCTGGCCCGGACCCCGTCGAACCGGACGGGCCAGGTGACGAATCTGCGAGGCTATAGACGGTGAACGTGCTGGACATCCTGCTGCTCGTCGGCGCTGTGTGGTTCGCGGTCATCGGGTACCGCCAGGGCTTCGTCGTCGGCATCCTGTCCGTGATCGGCTTCGTGGGCGGTGGCCTCGTCGCCGTCTACCTGCTGCCGACCATCTGGGACCAGGCGACCGACGGATCCGAAGTCTCCTCCACCGCCGCCATCGTCGCGGTCGTGATCGTGATCGTGTGCGCCTCCGTGGGCCAGGCGTTCACCACCCACCTAGGCAACAAGCTCCGCCGGTACATCACGTGGTCGCCGGCGCGTGCGCTGGACGCCACGGGCGGCTCCCTGGTCAACGTGGTGGCCATGCTCCTGGTCGCCTGGCTGATCGGCTCGGCGCTGGCCGGTACGTCGCTGCCGACGCTGGGCAAGGAGGTCCGCAGTTCCTCCGTACTCCTCGGGGTGTCCCGGGTGATGCCCGCCCAGGCCTCCAACTGGTTCACGGACTTCTCCTCCGTCCTGGCCCAGAACGGCTTTCCGCAGGTCTTCAGCCCCTTCGCCAACGAGCCCATCACCGAGGTCGACCCCCCTGACCCGGCGCTGGCCGGAAGCCCCGTCGCCACCCGTGCCAAGAAGTCCATCGTCAAGGTCGTCGGCATGGCTCCGGGCTGCGGCAAGGTCCTCGAAGGAACCGGCTTCGTCTTCTCCGACCGTCGGGTGATGACCAATGCCCACGTGGTCGGCGGCGTCGACGAGCCCACCGTCCAGATCGGCGGCGAGGGCCGGCTGTACGACGCCAAGGTCGTCCTCTACGACTGGCAGCGGGACATCGCCGTACTGGACGTGCCGGATCTGGACGCCCAGCCGCTGCGGTTCACCGACGCCGACAAGGACGCGGAGAGCGGCGACAGCGCCATCGTCGCGGGTTTCCCGGAGAACGGCGCCTACGACGTCCGCTCCGCGCGCATCCGGGGCCGCATCGATGCCAACGGCCCGGACATCTACCACCGGGGCACCGTGCGGCGTGACGTGTACTCGCTGTTCGCTACCGTCCGGCAGGGCAACTCCGGTGGCCCGCTGCTCACTCCGGACGGAAAGGTCTACGGAGTGGTGTTCGCCAAGTCGCTCGACGACCCCGACACGGGTTACGCGCTGACGGCCGACGAGATCCGCGAGGACATCGACCTGGGCAAGTCCTCGGTGCAGGAGGTCGACAGCCAGGGCTGCGCTCTCTGAGGCCCTGCGTCCGGCCCCTCCCGGCGGTGACCCAGGCTCTTGCCGACGGCCGCGCACGGCCGCGCACGGCCGCGCACGGCCGCGCACGGCGTGGGCGGCCGCGCACGGCGTGGGCGGGCCGGCGGAATGCCGTCGGCGGGCAGCGGTTGTGACGTCCGCTGGGTGAGGCGCGAGGCTGCCCTGTGGCGTTGACTGTCAGGTGGCCGCGATGCCGGAGGGCCGCAACTGCCGTGCGGCGCGGCTGTGGTGCGAAGTGGCTGTCAGGCGGGGACCAGTGGCACCGGGCCACCGCCCGCCGCTGCCGTACCCGTGTCGCGTGCAGGCAGGTTCACGGAGTGTAGGAGCCGGGCCCCGGGCCTCGAAGGTCCGGTTCCCGGCGTGTGGAGTGTCGTCCGCCCGCCCCTGTGTCATCCACGGGGATGGCGCAGGCGCGCCGAGACCCAGCGGGCCCGGCGGTGGAGAATGCGCGGGATGCCCAGCCGGAGATCATGGAATTCGCTCACATCGTGCACCCGGCTCAGGGAGCCGCCCCCCTCGTGAATGCTCGGACCGGCAGGAGCGGTCGAGCGGCGGTTGCGTGCTGCGTCATTGAAGTCGCGCGTCCAGCCCATACCCCGACGTCTGCCCCCGACCCAAGGTCGGTAATCGTGCGTGAGTCAGCCAATTGGCTTATGCGGCAGGCAATTGGCTGTTCGTCAGACGCGTGTGCCGCTCGACTACCGGTCGGGCTCAGGGTCCTTGAGCCAGTTGATGAGTTCGGTCGAGAAGCCGACCGGATCCTCCTCGTGGGGGAAGTGCCCCAGACCGTCGAAAAGTCGCCATCGGTACGGTGCTTCGACGTACTCGCCGGACCCCGCGGAACTGCGGGTCCGGACGGCCGGGTCGAGCGAGCCGTGGAGATGCAGCGTCGGTACGCGCACGGGGCGTTTCATCCGCCGGTTGAACTGGACGCCGTCGGGACGGGCCAGGGAACGCACCATCCACCGGTACGGCTCGATCGAGCAGTGCGCCGTCGACGGGATGCACATCGCGCGGCGGTAGACGTCCACCGTCGCGTCGTCGGGGAACTCCTGCGTGCGTGGTCCCGACCAGTCACGGATCATCCGGGCGACCGATGCCGCGTCGTCCGCGACGAGCTGACGCTCCGGGACCCAGGGGCGTTGGAAGCCCCAGATGTGCGAGCCCGCCCGGGACTGGGCGAGGTCGGAGAGCATCGAGGAACGCCAGCGGCGCGGATGCGGCATCGACGACACCACGAGCCGGCGCACCAGCTTCGGCCGCATCACGGCAGCCGTCCAGGCGAGATAGCCGCCCATGTCGTGCCCCACGAGTGCCGCGTCCGGCTCGCCGAGCGAGCGGATCACGCCGGTGACGTCGAGCGCCAGGTTCGCGGGGTCGTAACCCCGGGGCGTACGGTCGCTGCCGCCGACTCCGCGGAGGTCCATCGCGACCGCGCGGTAACCGGCGTCGGCCAGAGCGGTCAGCTGGTGGCGCCAGGTCCACCAGAACTGTGGGAAACCGTGCAGCAACAGCACCAGAGGCCCGTCGCCCATCTCGGCGATGTGGAAACGCGCGCCGTTGGCCGCCACATCGCGGTGGGTCCAGGGTCCGTCGATGCGGACGGGACCGCCGGAGCCGGCGGCCGGTCCCAGCGGCCCCACCGGACCGGATGTGCTGAAATCGGGGTCGGTCATGCGGACGAGCGTGTCACAGGGAGCGCCTTGTCCTGGGCAGGACGGTTCTCGATGGCCCGGTCGGAGAGGGTGCTGCCCTGTGCCTGCTCGATCGCGCGCGCGCCGACGGCGGGGCGGGGGTGCGGCTTGACGCCCTGCAGGACCGCCGCGGTCTGCTTGGCCGAGGCGATGGACTTCTCCGGCGGCTTGACCTTCTTGAACTTGGCGAGCCCGAAGAGGGCGAGCAGTACGCCCAGCAGGATGAACGCACCCCCCACGATCAGGAACGACCAGGCGAGACCGAGCCCGAGATTGTGGATTCCGTAAGCTGCGGCGAAACTCAGCACGGGGATCGCGAACAGGATCAGCACACCCGTGACGATGAACGCCACGCTGCCGATCACGCCGCGCTTGACGTCCTGACGCACCTCGGCCTTGGCCAGCGCGATCTCGTCGTGCACCAGCGCGGACATCTCAGCGGTTGCCGAAGCGAACAGCTGTCCGAGACTACGGTCGGTGCTGCCCGCGTAGTTGCCGGGGTCGCTCATCCCTGACTCCCTCTCCTCTTCCGTACATCCGATGTCAGATCATGCCGGACTGTCCGGCTTGCTGCTCGCTGCCCCCGCCCGTTCGGCAAGGCGGCGGTGCTCGGCCGCCTTGCGTTCGTGGATCGCGGCCATGCGTAGGTGGTACTCCGGGTCGTCCTGTTCGTAGACGTCGGGTACTCCCGATTCGTCCGCGTCGAGTTCCTCGGCTTCGTACAGCGCTCTGTATCTGCGTACCCGCAGTTTGAGTAGTACACCGGAGAGTACGGCCGCAATCAGGGATCCGATGAGGACCGCGGCCTTGACCTCGTTGATCATGTCCTCGTCGCCGGCGAAAGCCAGCTCCCCGATGAGCAGCGAAACGGTGAAGCCGATACCGGCCAGTGTGGCCACCGCGAAGACATCCGCCCAGGCGAGGTCCTTGTTCAGCTCGGCCTTGGTGAAGCGGGTGACGAGCCAGGTACCGCCGAAGACGCCGACAGTCTTGCCCACGACCAGACCGAGGACCACCCCGAGCGTTTCGGGCCTGGTGAAGACGCCTGCCAGGGCATCGCCCTTGAGGGTGACACCGGCGGAGAAGAGGGCGAACAGCGGAACGGCGACACCTGCCGACAGCGGGCGCACCAGGTGCTCGATGTGTTCCCCGGGGGATCGTGCCTCTCCCTCGCGCCGGGTGCAGCGCAGCATGAGTCCCATCGCGACCCCCGCGATCGTCGCGTGGACCCCGCTGTTGTACATCAGCGCCCAGATGGCCAGGGCGAGCGGTAGGTAGATCCACCAACCCCGCACGCCGGTGCGCAGCAGCACGTAGAACACGGCCAGGCCGAGGAACGCACCGCCGAGCGCCAGGAAGTCGATGCTCTCGGTGAAGAAGACCGCGATGACGAGGATGGCGAAGAGGTCGTCGACGACTGCGAGCGTCAGCAGGAAGGCGCGCAGCGCCGCAGGAAGCGAGGTCCCGATGACCGCGAGGACGGCGAGCGCGAACGCGATGTCCGTGGCGGTGGGCACGGCCCAGCCGGCCAGGGCCCCGTCACCCAGCACCGTGGTCACCGTGTAGACGACGGCGGGGACGGCCATTCCGCAGAGCGCCGCCGCGACGGGCAGGGCAGCGGCCCGAGGGTCACGGAGTTCCCCGGCGACCAGTTCACGCTTGAGCTCGACGCCCGCCACGAAGAAGAACACGGCGAGCAGTCCGTCCGCCGCCCAGTGGGACACCGAGAGATGCAGTCCCAGCGCCTCGGGGCCGAAGTGGAGATCGCTGACGGAGGTGTACGCGGCGCCGAAGGTGTTGGCCCAGACCAGTGCGGCGACTGCAGCCACCAGCAGGATGACGCCGCCCACCGTCTCCGTGCGCAGGGCATCGGCGACGTAGTTGCGTTCGGGGAGAGAGAGACGGCCGAGCAGGGTGCGGCGGCCGGAAGGGGTGACGGGCGGGGCCACGAGGGAGACCTCCGGGTGGGATGACGGCAGTGGCGGCATGGCGGATACACATGCCGACCAGACTTCCCGGCGCCCCTGTGGAGACTTCTATGTCGTTGTCGCTGAGTCCTCGCCCGGTATACCGGCGCTTACGCACCCGCGCGCACGTTTTCCTGCCGACGCACGCAGCCTGACGAGATCACCACTGTACCCGGGGTACCGAAACGTATCCGGATCCGCTGTCCACCGCCCGGCGGTGAACTCCGGGAGATCGTCTGCCTCTGCCCCTCCCCGGACGACCCGCCCTCCGAACGGTTCCAGGGGTACCCGGCCCATGAGGGCCGGGAAGGGGCACCCGGATTGCTCCGGGTGCCCCTCAAAGACGTACGGGCGGGCGGACGCTCTGCCCGACCGTCCGGGCCGGCACTTCCGGCCCGACCGTTGTTGTGCCGGCCCTTCCGGCCGGACCGTTCTCGCCGGCCCTGCCCGCTTCTCCCGCTCTAGTCCTCGGACGAAGCGGAGGGCAGCTGTGTCTGGATGAGGGCCATGACCGAGGAATCGGTGAGCGTCGTGACATCGCCCAGCTCGCGGTTCTCGGCGACGTCCCGCAGCAGGCGGCGCATGATCTTGCCGGACCGGGTTTTCGGCAGTTCGGCCACCGGCAGGACGCGCCTGGGCTTTGCGATCGGCCCGAGCGTGGTGCCGACGTGATTACGCAGCTCGGCGACCAGTTCCTCGGACGCTGTGGCGGTGCCACGCAGGATCACGAAGGCCACGATGGCCTGACCTGTGGTCTCGTCGTTGGCGCCGACCACGGCAGCCTCGGCGACCGAGGGGTGCGACACGAGCGCCGACTCCACCTCGGTGGTCGAGATGTTGTGCCCGGACACGAGCATGACGTCGTCGACCCGGCCGAGCAGCCAGATGTCACCGTCCTCGTCCTTCTTGGCACCGTCACCCGCGAAGTACTTGCCCTCGAAGCGGGACCAGTAGGTGTCGATGAAGCGCTGGTCGTCCCCCCAGATGGTGCGGAGCATCGACGGCCACGGCTCCGTCAGGACGAGATAGCCGCCCCCGCCGTTCGGCACCTCGTTGGCCTCGTCGTCGACCACGGTGGCGGAGATGCCGGGCAGGGCCCGCTGGGCCGAACCGGGCTTGGTCGCCGTGACACCGGGGAGGGGCGAGATCATCATGGCGCCGGTCTCGGTCTGCCACCAGGTGTCCACGATCGGACAGGCGTCGGCACCGATGTTCTTGCGGTACCAGATCCAGGCCTCCGGATTGATCGGCTCGCCGACCGAACCCAGGACACGCAGGGACGACAGGTCGAACTTCGCGGGGATGTCGTCCCCCCACTTCATGAACGTACGGATCGCGGTCGGCGCGGTGTAGAGGATCGTGACGCCGTACTTCTGGACGATCTCCCAGAAGCGTCCCTGGTGGGGCGTGTCCGGCGTGCCCTCGTACATGACCTGCGTCGCGCCGTTGGCCAGCGGGCCGTAGACGATGTACGAGTGTCCGGTCACCCAGCCGATGTCGGCGGTGCACCAGTACACGTCGGTCTCGGGCTTGAGGTCGAAGACCGCGTGGTGGGTGTACGCCGCCTGGGTGAGGTAACCCCCGGAGGTGTGCAGGATTCCCTTGGGCTTACCCGTCGTCCCCGAGGTGTACAGGATGAAGAGGGGCTGCTCCGCGTCGAAGGCCTCGGGAGTGTGCTCGGCCGACTGCCTGCCGGTGATCTCGTGCCACCAGACGTCCCGACCCTCGGACCACGCGGTGTCCTGACCGGTGCGCCGGACCACGAGGACATGTTCGACGGTGTCGATGCGGGAGACGGCGTCGTCCACGGCGGGCTTCAGCGCCGAGGGCTTCCCTCGGCGGTAACCGCCGTCGGCCGTGATGACGACCTTGGCGTCGGCGTCCTGGATACGGGCGGCGATGGCATCCGCGGAGAAGCCGCCGAAGACCACCGAATGAGCTGCGCCGATGCGGGCGCAGGCCAGCATGGCCACGGCGGCCTCAGGGATCATCGGCAGGTAGACCGCGACCCGGTCACCCTTGCCCACACCGAGTTCGGTGAGCGCGTTCGCCGCGCGGGAGACCTCGTCCTTCAGCTCCGCGTAAGTGATCGCGCGGCTGTCGCCGGGCTCGCCCTCGAAATGGATCGCGACCCGGTCGCCGTTGCCCGCCTCGACGTGACGGTCCACGCAGTTGTACGCGACGTTGAGTTTGCCGTCGGCGAACCACTTCGCGAAGGGCGGATTGCTCCAGTCGAGCGTCTCCGTCGGCTCGGTGACCCAGGTGAGGCGGCGGGCCTGCTCGGCCCAGAAGCCCAGCCTGTCCGCCTCGGCCTGCTCGTACGCCTCCACTGTCACGTTGGCGTTCGCGGCCAGATCGGCAGGCGGTGCGAACCGCCGCTCCTCCTTGAGCAGATTGGAGAGAGAGGAAGGCTCGCTCATGCTGCGGTCTCCTCCTTGAGCAGATTGGCCAGACTTTCGTTGCTCACGACATCTCCCATTCCCAGGGTGTCCGTTGTGTCCCGGAGGACAGCTCATCAGGCTGCGGGCCAGGTGACAAGTGTCTGCCGGGAATTGGTTTAGACCTGTGCCCCGCAGGGGCTGGCGGGTCCCGCTTCCGCGAGCAGCGCTACGCGGTGCGAAGGCGGGACCACAAGGTCTCACGGACTGAATGAGTGAGTGGTTCAGGCACCTACCGTGGTGCCGTGTGCGGTTTCCCGTGCGCCCGCGTCGGACTCCGCACCCCACACCGCGCCGGGTGCGACTCGAGCGAAGACCTCATCGGGCCCCGTTCCTGAACTGGCGCCCTCAGTCATCAGGTAGGCCTGAGCCTCGCCGACATGGAAGTACATGCCGTGCAGTTGCAGGGTGCCTGCCGCCAGTCTGCGTGCGACCGCCTCATGAGCACGCAGGTGTTCCAACTGCTGGACCACATTGGTCAGACAGAGCTGCTCCACCGCGTCGGTGGGCAGACGGCCGGCGATGCGCGCCCAGGAGTGGTGCCGGGAACGCATGCGCTCCAGACTCGGCAGCCCGTGCCGCAGCCAGCGCCACAGAGGCGTCCGGGGCATCTCCGGTCCTGCCCCCAACAGGGCCTGCATGGCACCGCATCCGGAGTGCCCACAGATGGTGATGGATTCGACTTCCAGCACGTCCACCGCGTACTCGATCGCGGCGGCCACGGAATCGTCCTTGCCCGTGGAGCCCTCGGCGTCCGGCGGTGGCACCAGATTGCCGACATTGCGCACGGTGAAGAGATCGCCCGGGCCGCTCGCGGTGATCATGCTGGTGACCAGACGGGAGTCGGCGCAGGTGAGGAAAAGCTGGGAGGGCCGTTGCCCTTCGACGGCCAGCCGGGCCAGCTCCTCACGGACGAGCGGGGCGGTGGTGCGCTGGAAGGAACTGAGTCCGTTGAGAAGCCGGTGGGCCCCGTGCCGGCGGCTCGACGAGCCTGTGGGGGGAGCGGCGGGGGAGGTCATCGAGACGATATGCGTGGTGGCGGCGGCCGCGACCGCGGTTGTCGTGGCGCCCTGTCCGCCGTCGTGGCAGTGATGGTTACGCCATGGTGTCCACGGACGGCAGCAGGAATGGGCCGCCGACGCCGGTTCGGCGATCCGGCCGCCGGAGCGCCCGGTGAACTCGATGTGGCCCCCCATCGCGGTCTGCGCCGTGCACCAGTCCTGGATGGTCTCGTACGCCGCGTGGTCCATGAAGAAGCCGTCCAACTCGACCACGGCGTCCACTCCGTGGGGGAGCCTTCCGAGCAGACGGCTGAGCCGGGGGACGGCCAGGAAGGTCAGCTGCCCCCGAGCGGTCACCAGGTAGCGGCCGTCGTCTTCCGTCACGGTGATCCTGGTGCGGGCCAGCCGGTGCAGGGCGACGGCGACCGCCACGACGATGCCGATCGCCACGCCCTCGAGCACCCCGGCGAGGATCACGCCGCTGATGGTCGCGCCGTACACCAGGAACTCCCGGTGTCTGTGGACCTTGCGGATGTGGGCGAAGCTGACCATCTGTATGCCGACCACCATCACCAGGGCGGCGAGCGCGGCCAGGGGAATCCACTCAAGGG
Source organism: Streptomyces sp. JH34 (assembly GCF_029428875.1). Classification (NCBI taxonomy): domain Bacteria; kingdom Bacillati; phylum Actinomycetota; class Actinomycetes; order Kitasatosporales; family Streptomycetaceae; genus Streptomyces; species Streptomyces sp. JH34. The sequence goes on from NZ_JAJSOO010000001.1 coordinate 3,929,250, forward strand.
CCGTGACCAGCAACAAGGCAGCCAGCAGCACCCAGACTCCGTGCAGCACGGTCGAGGCCCGGGTCTCCGCGCCCGCCCGCACGTTCGCCGAACTGCGCACGGCGCCGCCGGACACGGCAAGTCCTCCGGCCAGCCCCGACACCGCGTTCGCGACACCCTGGGCCCGTAGCTCCCGGTCGAGGTCGGATCGTCTGACCGGTGCGGGAGGTGGCGCTCCGTCCTTGGGTGTTGCCGTCGACCGGTCCGCAGCGAGCTTGTCCACGGAGACCGCGGCGAGCAGTGATTCGAGGCTGGCGACGAGCATGACCGTGAAGACCGCTGTCGCCAGTGCGGTCACCGGGCCCTGTGGCAGCTCGGGCAGTGCGTGCGCGCGCCATGAAGGAAGGTCCACGCGGGCGATTCCGGGTGTCGCCGCAGCTGCCACAGCCGTGGCGATGACCACTGCGGCGAGCGCGGCGGGAATTCTGCCCAGCGATCTTCCGATCCGTCCGGGCAGGCGTGGCCACACGATGAGAAGGAGGATCGTGAGTGCCCCGATGAAGAGGGCAGCGGGCTCGGACTGCGCCAGGTGCGAGGGCAGCGAGAGGGCGTTGTCGAGGGCTGAGCTCTGCGGTGCCCCGCCGAGCACGATGTGCAGCTGGGCGAGGGCGATGGCCACGCCGATACCCGCGAGTGTGCCGTGCACGATGGCCGGACTGACGGCGAGTGCGCTACGGGCTGCTCTCAGTGAACCCAGCAGAATCTGCAGAAGTCCGGCCCCGACGGTGATCGCGCACGTGGTGCGCCAGCCGTAGATCTGGATCAACTCGGCTGTGACTACGGTCAGTCCGGCGGACGGGCCGCTGACCTGGAGCGGCGTTCCGCCCAATAGCCCTGCGACGATTCCGCCGATGGCCGCGGAGACGAGGCCGGCGGCGAGCGGGGCGTCCATGGCGACGGCGAGACCCAGCGACATGGGAACAGCGATCAGGAAGACCGTGATCGATGCGGACAGATCCGCGCCCGAGACGCGGAAGCGCCCGTGGCGGGGCGGTGGTGGCGGACTGTGAGGACGCTTGATTCCCGAGGCGCGCGAAGGGCGCGAACTACGGGACGAGTGGTTGTTGCGAGTAGGGACGCAGGCAGACATGTTCCCGTCTCCTCCGGGGCAGCGCGGTCGCGGAATGTGAGTGACGGCGGCCGTTCAGTACGGCGTGCAGCGGTGGGGTACAGCGGCGGGATTTCCAACTCTCCGTAAATGAATCGTAATGGAGAGTAAAGAAAGGTGTCCATGCTTTCGAGCAAATGGCCCAGCTCGTCACCCCTTCAAGTGAATAATCAGCTTTTCATTCGGCTTGTCGTGCTGAATCCGTCGGGCTGCGTGTGAGGTTGACGGCGCCGCGTCGGCACTTCAACGCACGAATCCTGCAAGGAAGAGGGTGGACGGATGATGGCCGCCACGAAACGGATCGCACTGGGTGCCGCGGTCGCGGCTCTGGTCGCCGGCCTGGCCGGTTGCTCGGGCTCCGGTACCGGGGCCACACCCGGAGCCGGCGAGAAGTCGGCGCCCGGCGCGGAGGGAAACTCTCCTGCCGCGGCGCCGAAGGGGCCGGTCAACCTCATCGGTGACGGCTCCACCGCCTTCACTGGGGCACAGCCGAAACTTCCTGTGGCCAAGCGCCTCAAGCCCGGCCAGAAGCCCCCGCAGTTCGTCGTGTTCTCGTGGGACGGCGCGGGCGAGGACAGTCAGAAGCTGTTCTCGCACTTCCGTGCGGTCGCGAAGAAGTACGACGCCACGATGACGTACTTCCTCAGTGGCGTGTACCTCCTTCCCGAGGAGAAGAAGGGGCTCTACGAACCGCCCCAGCATTCGGCGGGTCGCTCCGACATCGGTTTCAACGACACCGAGGGAATCCGCCACACGCTCACGGAGCTACGTTCCGCGTGGCAGGACGGTAACGAGATCGGCACCCACTTCAACGGGCACTTCTGCGGACCGGACGGGGGCGTCGGCACCTGGTCGGTGGAGGAGTGGAAGAGCGAGATCAGCCAGGCGAAGTCGTTCGTGAAGGGCTGGAAGACCAACGCCCCGGCCCTCAAGGGTGAGGCGCCTCTCCCCTTCGACTACGACAAGGAGCTGATCGGGGCCCGCACCCCGTGCCTGGAGGGGCAGAAGAACATGGTCGCGGCAGCGCGGACCATGGGGTTCCGCTATGACTCCAGTGGCGTCGGCAATCAGGTCTGGCCTATGAAGAAGGACGGGATCTGGGATCTCCCCCTGCAACTCGTCCCGGTACCAGGACGAGCCTTCGAGACGCTCTCGATGGACTACAACTTCATGTTCAACCAGTCCGGTACGACGCAGGGCGACCCGGGCAAGCACGAGTACTGGGGCAACCAGATGCGGGACGGTCTGCTTCAGGCGTTCAGCCGTGCCTACAACGGGAACCGAGCCCCGCTGATCATCGGCAACCACTTCGAATCCTGGAACGGTGGCACTTACATGCGCGCGATCGAGGAGACGATCAAGACGGTCTGCACCCAGCGGGACGTGCAATGCGTCTCCTTCCGCCGCCTGGCCGACTGGCTGGACGCCCAGGACCCCGCGACCCTCGACAAGCTCGGGACGCTGAAGGTGGGGCAGGCGCCGAAGCCGGGCTGGCCCGCGTTCCTGGCGGGTCCCGCCCCGGCTGAGACGCCTGCGGGCAGCCCCGTGCCCGCCAAGCCGGCGGACCAGCCGGCCGGCGGGAACGCGGACTAGGGGCAGGCCTGCGGCATCGCTCAGGCCGGCTGCGTGGTGCTCGACTCCGAGAGGTGTTCATGGAGGACGAAGGCGGGGTCGACCTGGGCAGCCAGGTCGGCGCCCGTCTTCTCGTTGCCCCAGCTCTCCGCGTTCTTCAGATGGAAGTGGACCATCTGCCGGGTGTAACGCTCCCAGTCGCGCATCTCGTACGAATCCTCCGCGGCGTTCTGCAGAGCTTGCAGTGCCATCCGGTTGTCCGCCTCGAGCAGCTCGAACGGAGCCGGACGGCCCTTCTCCATCGTCCTGACCCAGTCGGACTGGCCGACTCCGACAAGAAGGTCGTCGCCGACCTCGGAGCGCAGGAAGTCCAGGTCGTCCTCGCCCTGCACCTTGTTGCCCACGACCTTCAGTGCGACGCCGAAGTCCCGCGCGTACTCCTTGTACTGGCGGTAGACGGAGACACCCTTCCGGGTCGGCTCGGCGACCAGGAAGGTCATGTCGAAGCGAGTGAACATACCCGACGCGAACGAGTCCGATCCCGCCGTCATGTCGACCACCACGAACTCGTCCTGACCGTCGACCAGGTGGTTGAGGCACAACTCCACCGCCCCGACCTTGGAGTGGTAGCAGGCAACGCCGAGATCGGTCTCGGTGAACGGGCCGGTGGCCATCAGCCTGATCTCTCCGTCGTCCAGACGGACCGTGCGGGCGCAGGCGTCGTAGACGGGGTTGTCCTCCCGGACGCGCAGGAGGCGGGACCCCTCCCCAGGCGGCGTTGTCTTGATCATCGTCGCGGCGGAGGTGATGCGGGGGTTGCTCCCGCGGAGGTATTCCTTGATGAGAGGCAGCTGGGCACCCATGGCGGGCAGCGCGGCGGCCTCGTCCTCCCTCAGGCCCAGGGCGGCGCCCAGGTGCTGGTTGATGTCGGCGTCCACCGCGACGACGTGGGCTTCATTGGCAGCGAGGTGGCGGATGAAGAGCGAGGACAGCGTTGTCTTGCCGCTGCCGCCCTTCCCCACGAAAGCGATCTTCATATTCACCTAGGGTAGCCGCATGGTCGCTCACTGCTGTCGCGGTTCGTGAAGAACGCCACTCCCTGGCGGCATCGGGACCTGGGGCGCGTAGCCTCCCTACTTATGAGTACGACTTCCTCGGACCCGCTTGCCGCCCTGGGGGGCCTGCCGGGGGTCGCTGACGCGGTGGACTCCGTACGCAAGGCCGTCGACCGGGTCTACGGGCACCGGGTCATGCGGCGCCGCAGTAATGAGGTGACCGCCGAGGCCGCCCTGCGTGGAGCCCGCGGGTCGGCCGCTCTCTCAGGTGCCGACTGGAATCTCGAGGAGGTTCGCCGGCGCACCGATTTCAGGGGCGAGGACGAGGCTCGCACCATCGGCGCCGCTCTGAGACTCACCGCGGAGGCGGGGCAACTGCTCTCGATCTGGCGGCAGTCCCCCCTTCGCGTCCTGGCCCGGCTGCATCTGGTGGCGGCCGGCGGTGCGACTCCTGACGACGCGGTCGGCAGGCCCCGGGTGGCCGGTGAGCCGGTCGACGAGCCGCTGATCGAGGCCCCCGTCCCCGGCGCGGAGGAGGTGTCCGGGCGACTCGAGGGGCTATCGCAGCTGATCATTTCCGGTAGCTCCGCACCTGCGCTGGTCATGTCCTCGGTGGTGCACGGTGAACTGCTGGCGCTGCGCCCCTTCGGGTCGCACAACGGTCTGGTCGCCCGGACCGCCGAGCGCATCGTGCTGATCGGCAGTGGGCTCGACCCGAAGTCGATCTGTCCTGCCGAGGTCGGTCATGCTGAACAGGGACGTGCGGCCTACGTCGCCGCGTTCGGGGGGTATCTGTCGGGGAGCCCCGAAGGCATGGCCGCCTGGATCGCCCACTGCGGTCGCTCGGTCGAACTGGGAGTCAGGGAGTCGACGGCGGTGTGTGAAGCGCTGCAGCGCGGCGCCGCTTAGGGATTCGCCGTTCCGGCGCTGCCTGTCGGTGCCGGGTGGCGAGCGTGCGCCAAGAGGCTCGGCACAGGGTTGCGGCGGTACCGGTTCCGGTACCGCCGCTGGCACGTCCGCCCAGTTACCAAGCGTCCTCGATGTACGCCCATCAGGCCGGGTTCTTTGCCCGTCACCTGGTGCGGCTGGCCCGTAATCGACGGGTCGACGTCGCGTGGGTGCTCGACTTCCGTGCTCGGTCCGTGGGGCCTTCTGCGCGTGAAAGGTGATCCTCGCGGATGTCCTTGGTCTCGCGGGCCGTTGAGTCCTTTGTACTCCAGGGCCAGGGCGAGCGGAAGACTTGGCCGTATTTCTTTACTTTCGCGTGCGAATGAGGTCGAGTCGGACATTTCCTGGAGGGTCAATTGCGTGGATGGTGAATCGCATTGCCGGGCCCGGGCGTGAGGCGATCCCACCGGTGCGGGTCTGTCAGGTCATGACCGCCGAGGCTCGGCGGCGGTTGGCGTACCAGACCAGTCCCGCGGTCACGGCAGCCGCACCCAGCGCGGCTGCGGCCACCAGTGCAGGGCGGGGCGGCATCGAGAACTCGGGCAGCCGCTGCTTGAGCCGCACAGGTCGGTCGAAGACGAGAATCGGCCACTCCCTGAGTGTCGCCTCGCGCCGCAGGGGCCGGTCCGGGTTGACGGCATGCGGGTATCCGACGGACTCGAGCATCGGTACGTCGGTCGCGGAGTCGCTGTACGCGTAGCAGCGCGAGAGGTCGTACCCCTCCGATTCGGCGAGGGCCTTGATCGCCTCGGCCTTGGTGGGGCCGTAGGCGTAGTACTCGATTTCGCCCGTGAAGCAGCCGTCGTCGCCCACCACCATCCGGGTCGCCACCACTCTGTCCGCGCCGAGCAGTTCCCCGATAGGTTCGACGACTTCGGCGCCCGAGGTCGAAACGATCACTACATCGCGTCCCGCGGTGTGGTGCTCCTCGATGAGGGTCGCGGCCTCGTCGTAGATGATCGGGTCGATCAGGTCGTGCAGGGTTTCGGCGACGAGGTCCTTGACCTGTTGGACGTTCCACCCCTTGCAGAGCGCGGAGAGGTATTCGCGCATCCGCTCCATCTGGTCGTGATCGGCACCTCCGGCAAGGAACACGAACTGTGTGTACGCGGTGCGCAGTACAGCGCGTCGGTTGATCAGCCCGCCTTGGTAGAAGGACTTGCTGAAGGTCAGTGTCGATGACTTCGCAATGACCGTCTTGTCCAGGTCAAAGAAGGCTGCTGTACGCGGCGAGAAGCAGTTTTCCACAAAGGTGAGCATAGGGGCCCGCCATTCGGCGTAAAGTCCGGCCGGTGGGTTTGCTTGAGAAGGTGCTCGGGTACACCATTGAAGTCACGGATCGTTCGCGACCGTGCTAACCCGGTCCGACTCCTCCCCCCCCGAGTCGGCCGTGGGGACGACCCCCGCTCTCCCCCCCGGCGGGGGTCGTCGCATGTCCGGATGCGTTTTGTCGGCAGAGGGTCGAGGTGCTCTCCCCTCTGCCGGTCACCGTTGGTCGCCTCTCGCGGGGTCGTGCCCACTCTGCCGCCGTCACTGTGCGTAGTGGAAGTGCTTCGCTGTGAAATCCCCCTGGACGGGCTACCGAGTTATTCACAACGCCGGAGTTGTCCACAGTTTGTGAGCAAGATCCACAAGTTTTTCCGTGCCGCTGCATGTTGATTCCACCCGCGAAGTCCGCGGGTTCCGGAATCGCGTCTCTCGGAAGCGTTCGAGATCGCCGCGAAACCGCACCGAAGGGGCAGTGAGAGAGGCGGAGAGCGTGGCTGGATCTTTGATGGGCGAAGGCGCGACGAGCGTCGAAGAGCGTCGGACCGGACCGCTGATCGTGACCGAGGACGCCGAGTTGCTGGACGATCTGCTCAGGTTGTGTGCGGCAGCCGGTGCGGTTCCAGAAGTCCATCAAGGCCCTCCGGGAGAGAGGGGAGGCTGGGAGCGGGCCCCGATGATTCTGGTGGGCGACGACGCGGCGCGTATGTGCCGCGGGCTGACCCGCAGGCCGGGGGTGATGCTCGTCGGCAGGGATCAGGACGATCCCGATGTATGGCGACGCGCGGTGGAGATCGGGGCCGAATACGTGCTTCGGCTGCCCGATTCCGAAGGGTGGCTCGTCGACCAGATCGCCAACGCGGTGGAAGGTGTGGGCAGGTCCGCTCTCACCGTGGGGGTGATGGGAGGACGCGGCGGCTCGGGCGCGTCCACGCTGGCCTGTGCGCTTGCCGTGACGGGGGCGAGGTCGGGGCGGCGGACCATGCTGATCGACGGCGACCCCCTGGGCGGCGGGATCGACGTGCTGCTGGGCGGCGAGGCGTCCGAGGGGTTGCGGTGGCCGGATTTCGCCCGTTCGAAGGGGCGAGTGGGCGGAGGGGCGCTTGAGGAGTCCCTGCCGGCGTTGCACGGGCTGCGGGTGCTCAGCTGGGGCCGGGACGACGAGGTGGCCGTTCCACCGCAGGCCATGCGGTCGGTTCTCGCCGCAGCGCGGCGACTCGGCGGTGTGGTGGTCGTCGATCTGCCGCGAAGGGTCGACGAAAGCGTGGCAGAGGCCTTGGCGCAACTGGATGTCGGACTGCTGGTCGTGCCCGGGGAGCTCAGAGCTGTCGCGGCAGCGCAACGAGTGGCGTCGTCGGCCCGCCTGGTGCTGAAGGACCTGCGGGTCGTCGCCCGGGGCCCCTACGCGGCAGGTCTGGACGAGCACTGGGTGGCACAGGCTCTGGGGATGCCACTCGTCGGCGATCTGCCCACGGAAGCCGGGTTGGCTTCGGCCCAGGACAGCGGTGCGCCCCCGGGCGGGAATCCCCACGGGGCGCTGGCGCGCTTCTGCGCGGCCTTCTGGGAACTGGCGGATGCCCCGGCGTGCCCGGACAGCGGTCCCGCCCGGCCTCGGGTGGGAGGTGCGCGATGACCGACGCGTTGTTCGATGCCGTGCGCCAGAGACTGGCCCGCAGCGGTGTGGCACCCACTCCGGCCGGGGTGGCAGCCGCTCTGAGGGAGCAGGGCCGGTTGCTCGGTGACGCGGAAGTCCTCGGCGCGGCGGAGGAACTGCGTGGCGAACTGGTCGGCACAGGCGTGCTGGAGCGGTTGCTCTCCGACCCGGCGGTGACCGATGTGCTGGTGTCGGCTCCGGACCGGGTATGGGTGGACCGCGGCGGTGGACTCGAGTTGACCCGGGTCGTGTTCCAGGATGCGGCTGCCGTCCGGAGGCTGGCTCAGAGGCTCGCCGCGGTGGCCGGGCGCCGACTGGACGACGCCCGGCCGTGGGTGGATGCCAGGCTGCCGGACGGAACACGCATGCACGCGGTCCTGCCACCGGTGTCCGTCGGCTCGACGTGCCTCTCGTTGCGTGTGGTGCGGCCCAAGGCCTTCACGCTGGGGGAGCTCGTGGCGGCGGGCACGGTCCCGCCCGGCGGTGACCGGCTGCTGAAGGCGCTGGTCGAGGCCAGGGTCTCGTACCTGATCAGCGGGGGAACCGGCGCGGGCAAGACGACCCTGTTGTCGAGTCTGCTGGGAGCGGTCGGCGAGAGGGAGCGGATCGTGCTCGCCGAGGATTCGGCGGAACTGCGACCGGATCATCCGCATGTCGTGCGGCTGGAGTCGCGTCCCGCGAATCAGGAAGGCGCCGGGCGGGTGACGCTGCGGGATCTCGTACGCCAGGCGTTGCGCATGCGACCTGACCGCCTGGTGGTGGGAGAGGTCCGGGGCGCCGAGGTGACTGAGCTACTGGCCGCGCTCAACACCGGGCACGAAGGCGGGTGCGGCACGGTCCACGCCAACGCCGCCGAGCATGTGCCGGCGCGTCTGGAGGCTCTGGGGACGGCTGCAGGCCTGGACCGGGCGGCTTTGCACAGTCAGCTGGCCGCCGCGCTCTCCGTCGTCGTCCACCTCGTACGGGACAGGAGCGGGCAGCGGCGTCTGGCCGAAGTCCACGTGCTCGAGCGCGATTCCGCAGGCGTGGTCGTCACCGTGCCGGCGCTCAGCTGGAGCGCCCGCGGGTTCCTTCCGGAACGGGGCTGGGAGCGGCTCGGCGCGTTGGTCGGGGAGGAGCTGTGACGGTCACGGGCTCGTACGCGCTGATGCACGTGCCGGAGTGGGCCATGGCAGGTCTCACCGGTCTGGCGGGCGGGCTCGTCGTGGCACGGGACCCAGGACCTCGGCGGGCTCGTGCCTTGATGGCCCGGGGGCGGAGGGAGCCGTGGGGGCCGGCGGCATGGGCCACGCTTCACAGCCTCTTCGACCGACGCCGGGAATGGCTGTGTGCCCCTGTGGCGGTCCTGCTCGCCGTGCTGGGCGAATCGGTGCTGCCACTGCTCGCGGGCGCTGTGGCGGTCCCTCTCGCGAGGCGTTGGCTGAGAAGTCGGAAACGACGGCGCGAGCGCGAGAAGGCGGCCCAGGCGGTGACGGCGCTCTGTGGGGCGGTGATCGGCGAGTTGCGTGCCGGGCGTGAGCCCGGGCAGGCCTTGCTGGCTGTCGCGCGGGACGCCGACGCGCTGGGCGCTTCCGAGCCCGCCGTGCTGGCCGCCGCGCGGTTCGGCGGAGATGTCCCGGCTGCCCTGCTGCAGGCATCGACCGGGCTGGGCCTCGACGGTCTCGCGGGGATGGCGGCCTGTTGGCGGGTCGCTGTTAACGGCGGAGCCGGACTCGGGGCAGGTCTGGCCCGCCTGGAGGGCGCGCTGCGGGGTGAAAGGAGGCAGCGGGAGGAGTTGCGGGCACAGCTGGCCGGAGCGTGGTCGACGGTGGTGGTACTGGCGTTGCTGCCGGTGCTGGGGCTGGGGCTGGGGGCGGCACTCGGAGCGGACCCGCTGAGGGTTCTGCTGCACAGCCCGGGCGGACTCGTCTGCCTGGTGGCCGGCGGCCTTCTGGAGGCCGCGGGTCTGTTCTGGGCATCGCGGATCGTGCGGGCGGGGGAGGCGGGATGAGCTTGATGCCCGCCCCGGGGGAATGGCTGACGACGGCCGGATGGCTGGGGGCGGCGCTGGGCACAGCCGTCTACCTCACCCTCGTGATGACCGGCCGACGACACGAGCGGTGCGTACGCAGGCGGGGGGCGCGGCTGACCAATACCAGTGCGGGCAAGCGGATACGGGGGCGGCTGGGCCGGTGGGCGCGGTGCCGGGACTCTGTGCGTCTGTGGGCGGTGCTCCTGGCCGTCTGGGCGGCCGGCTGGGTCCTTGTCGGCGGGGTCGCCGGATGCGGGGCCGGCCTCCTGGCGGCATACGGGGTGCGCCGGTGGTGGCGCTCAGCGAGGGGGCGTGACCCGGCCGGCCACGAAGCCGAGGCCGCTCTGATCGCGCGGCAACTGCCGATCACCGCAGACCTCCTGGCCTCCTGCCTTTCGGCGGGTGCCGGACCGCGGGAGGCGGCGGAGGCGGTCGGGGAGTCGGTTGCCGGTCCGGTCGGCGAGCGGCTGACTCGCACTGCGGCCGAGATTTTCCTCGGTGGTGAACCGGACGAGGCCTGGCGCCGGTTCGGGGAGTTGCCGGGTGCGGCGCCGCTGGCCCGTTGCCTGGCACGCGCCACGTCGACAGGGGCACCTGCGGCGGAGCCGGTCTCCAGGCTGGCCGAGGAGATACGCGCCGAACGGGCGAGCGCGGCTGTGGCGCGTGCGCAGCGTGCAGGGGTGCTGATCACCGCTCCGGTGGGGCTCTGCTTCCTGCCCGCCTTCCTCGCGGTGGGAGTGGCGCCGGTGGTGATCGGGCTGGCGACCGGCCTCTCGCGAAGCGGCTGAGGCTCAGCTGCGCCATGAGGCACCAAGCCCGCTCTGGTGCGGGCCGCTGCGGTGACGGGCGGGGCCCGTTTCTCGGCGGGGTCAGAGGCGGATCTCGGCGGGGCCCGAGTCATTTCTGCGCGCGAGTCGTGAGTCGGCTGAGCGCCGGAACCGGACGGCTGAATGGTTCCGAGCGGAGGAAAGGACGGGGCAGGCCCCGAATGAAGCGCTGAACTAACAGTTCCGGATGCAACAAACGTGATTTCCGAGACATGGGGGTTGAAATGGCGGTCGAAATGGGCGGGAAATTCATGGAACGGTCTCTTAGGGCTCTGCGTCGTGCATGGGTGGCACGGTTCGGAAGGCGTGCCCGTTGCTGGGGCCCCGACCGGGGGATGACGACGTCCGAGTACGCGGTGGGGACCATCGCGGCCTGCGCGTTCGCGGCTGTGCTTTACAAGGTGGTCACCAGCGGGGCGGTGCTGTCCGCGCTGCAGTCACTGATCAAGGACGCCCTCGGTGCGAAGTTCTGAGGGGGCGCGCGGGCGCGGGAGCGGAGACCGGGGCGCGGTGACGGCGGAGGCCGCGATGGCCCTCACCGTGCTTGTGGCGTTCGTTTTCGCTCTGGTCTGGGCGCTGGTGGCCGCGGCGGACCAGATCCGCTGTGTGGATGCAGCGCGCGCCGGAGCGCGGGCGGCGGCCCGGTCCGAGCCTGACGCCGCGGTGCGGTCCGCGGCGCGGGAGGCGGCGCCTGACAGGGCCCAGGTCGCCGTGGAGCGTGCAGGGGAGCTGTGGCGGGTCCGGGTGGAGGCGCCGACGCCGGGGCCGGGACCGCTGGCTCTGACCCTGAGCGCTGAGGCGGTCGCCATGGCGGAGGACGGCGTGGGGGCGGAGGACAGCGTGGGGGCGAAACCGTGACGTGGAGGGGGAGAGGAGAGGGTCCTGGAGACCGAGGGCTGGCGACCGTCTGGGTGGCGGTCACGACAGCGACACTCTGCGCGGTGTTCGCGACCGTACTCGCGCTCGGCCAGGCCGTGGCCGCCCGTCACAGGGCCGGCGGCGCGGCGGACCTGGCGGCGCTTGCCGCGGCCGATCAGGCATTGCGGGGCGCGCAGGCGGCGTGCGGGGCGGCCACCGAGGTCGCTGTGTCCCAAGGAGCGGAGATCGTGCGCTGCGGGGTTCGAGGTGAGATCGCCGACGTGACGGCTCGTGCGCGCTTCGGCCCCTACGCACCCGAGGTCAGGTCGAGAGCAGGACCCCCACAGGCGTTGTCCTCCCCCGGTGGTGTCGTCGGCGCGGTCGTTCGCCAGGGAAACGCGGCCGCACCTGACATTCCTCAGTCGGCGTCGCCAGGTCGCGCGTCCTCCGCGCCGTCGGCCGGGCGTACCTCCCCGGGTCCCGGCGGCGCCGTCCTGAGTAGTTCGGTCAGGAGACGTACCGCGCCCCGTTTGTGCAGAGGTTCGTTGCCGTTGCCGCACTTGGGGGACTGGATGCAGGACGGGCAGCCCGCATCGCACTCGCAGGACGCGATGGCCTGACGCGTAGCGGCGAGCCAGGTGCGTGCCGTGTGGAAGGCGCGCTCCGCGAAACCGGCGCCACCGGGGTGGCCGTCGTAGACGAACACCGTGGGAAGGAGCGTGTCGGGGTGCAGGGGAACGGAGACACCACCGATGTCCCAGCGGTCGCAGGTGGCGAAGAGCGGCAGCATCCCGATGGATGCGTGTTCCGCTGCGTGCAGGGCGCCTCCGAGGATCTCCGGGCTGATCCGGGCGGCGTCCAGCTGGTCCTCGGTGACCGTCCACCACACGGCGCGGGTACGCAGGGTGCGCGGCGGCAGGTCGAGTTTGGTCTCGCCCAGGACCTCTCCGGTGATCAGCCTGCGGCGCAGGAAGGAGACGACCTGGTTGGTTACCTCGACGGAGCCGAAGCAGAGCCGTCCGTCACCCCACGGGATCTCGGTGTCGGTTTCCAGCACGGAGATCGCCGTCGTGTCGCGGGCGTTGGTGGAGTAGGGAGGGACGGCTTCCTCCACCAAGGCCACCGAGTCCTCCAGATCGAGGGTTCGGACCAGGTAGGTCCGGCCCTGGTGGAGGTGGACGGCGCCCTCGTGGACTGAGGTGTGCGCGGCTGCTTCGTCAACGGTTCCCAGCAGTCGGCCGGTGCCCGTCTCGACGATCTGGACCGGACGGCCGCCCCCGCCTCGGATGTCGGTGAGGTCGGCTGCGCGTTCACGGCGCGTCCAGTGCCAGCCCGTCGTCCGCCTGCGCAGCAGTTTCGCGGCCTCCAGCTGTGGCAGAAGCTCGGGCACAGCGGGACCGAAGAGCGCGATGTCGGCTTCCGTGAGGGGGATCTCGGCGGCAGCGGCGCACAGGTGCGGGGCGAGGACGTAGGGGTTGTCCGGGTCCAGGACGGTCGACTCCACGGGCTGGTCGAACAGCGCCTCGGGATGGTGGACGAGGAAGGTGTCGAGCGGGTCGTCCCGCGCCACGAGGACGGCGAGGGCACCCTGTCCCGAGCGTCCGGCTCGCCCCGCCTGCTGCCAGAGGGAGGCGCGGGTGCCCGGATAGCCGGCGATGACGACGGCGTCCAGCCCCGAGACGTCGATGCCGAGTTCCAGGGCGGACGTGGCGGCCAGTCCGAGCAGGTCCCCGGAGTGCAGTGCTCTTTCCAGTGCCCGGCGTTCCTCGGGCAGGTAACCGCCTCGGTAGGCGGCGACGCGCCCGGGCAGTGAGCGGTCCACCTCGGCGAGCCGCTCCTTGGCGATGACGCAGATGAGTTCGGCGCCCCGCCGGGAGCGTACGAAGGCGACCGAGCGCACGCCCTGGACGGTCAGGTCGGTCAGGAGGTCGGCGGTCTCGGCGGTGGCCGTACGGCGTACCGGAGCCCCCTTCTCGCCGTGCAGGTCGGTCAGTGGCGGCTCCCACAGGGCGAAGACCATCTCTCCCCTGGGCGAGGCGTCGTCGGCGACCTCCTTGACGGGCAGGCCCGTGAGGCGGCCCGCGGCGACGGACGGCTGTGCCGAGGTGGCGGAGGCCAGGAGGAAGACGGGATCGGATCCGTAGCGCGCGCATAGACGGCGAAGGCGGCGCAGCACCTGGGCGACGTGGGAGCCGAATACGCCCCGGTAGGTGTGGCACTCGTCGATCACGACGAAGCGGAGAGCACGCAGGAACGAGGCCCACCGGGGGTGGGACGGGAGGATGCCCCTGTGCAGCATGTCGGGGTTCGTCAGGACGTAATTGGCGTACTGACGCACCCATTCGCGTTCTTCGACCGGCGTGTCCCCGTCGTAGACCGCCGGCCGGATCGCGGAGCCGAGGGGCGTCGCGAGAGCCTTCACCGCGCGGCGCTGGTCGGCGGCGAGAGCCTTGGTGGGCGCCAGGTACAGGGCGGTGGTGCCACGGCCGTTCGGGGCATGGGAGCCGTCGAGGAGGGTACTCAGTACCGGAGCGAGGTAGGCGAGCGACTTCCCGGACGCCGTTCCGGTGGCGATCACGACGGACTCGCCGTCCAGTGCGTGTTCGGCCGCGGCGGCCTGGTGGGTCCACGGATGGTCGATTCCGGCCCGGCCGATTGCAGAAATCACTTCTGGCCGGATGCGATCAGGCCAGGTGGCATGGGTTCCCGCACGCGGGGGCAAGTGCTCCGTATGAGTGATGCGCGCTGCCCGGCCCGCCGCTGCGGCGAGCCGGTCGAGAACCACTGCGGGAGAGGGGCGCGAGCCTGTGTTCCCGGGTGGTCGACTGGGGCGGTGATTCTTGGCCATCGGCATCGAGTGTGTCACTGGCGTGACGGACAATGGCCCCAAGGCGTCGTGCATGGCTGCTGGTAAGTGATTGAATGCCATCGCGGCTGGCGATCCGTCCCCTGGCCTCCGTCGGGGAGACCGAGGGGCGACCGCTCGATAGCAAGGTGCTGGAGGATCCGTGGACCTGTCCCTGTCGACTCGCAATGTGTCCGGGCCTGGTGGCGACCGTACGGTCGTCGAGGTCGGTGGCGAGATTGATGTGTATACCGCGCCCAAGCTGCGCGAGCAGTTGGTCGAGTTGGTGAATGACGGCAGCTACCACTTGGTTGTCGACATGGAAGGCGTCGACTTCCTCGACTCCACCGGCCTCGGCGTGCTCGTGGGCGGCTTGAAGCGTGTTCGGGCCCATGAGGGCTCGCTGCGCCTGGTGTGCAACCAGGAGCGCATTCTCAAGATTTTCCGGATCACAGGCCTGACCAAGGTGTTTCCGATTCACACCACGGTCGACGAGGCTGTCGCGGCCACCGACTGAGTCGGTGCAGGCCGGCAGTTCCAAGGTCGGCAGGCATGGCGGTGACGGACCGGCAGGCGGCAGCAGATGGGCCGCCACGAGCAGGCGGTCGACCATGTGGTCGGCTGCCGGCTTCGTCGGTTCCCGGGGGAGAATGAGAGCAGGGGTACCGGGCGCCACGCCCGGGCCCCTGAGATGCACGCCCATACGTTCGAGGGGGATGGCATGCCAACCGTTGAACTCCGCTTCAGCGCTCAGCCCGAACACGTCAGGACGGCCCGCCTCGTGGCAGCCGCGGTGGCGCGCCGGGCCGGCGTCGACGAGGCGGTGCTCGACGAAGTCAGACTCGCCGTCGGCGAGGCGTGCAGCCGTGCCGTAGGGCTGCATCGGAGCCATGACATCGCCGCCCCCGTCACGGTCGTTCTGACCGAGGACGAGAAGGCGTTCTCCATCGAGGTCGGTGACGGGCATCTCACCCCTGGAAGCGGCACCTCGGCGTCGGGAGTGCCCGGCGCCGGAGGTCCAGGCGTCCCGGAGACGGATGCCGACAGCGAGGACGAGATGGGCCTCGCCGTCATCAGCGGACTGGTCGACGACGTGGAAGTCCGTACGGGTGCCGACGGCGGCGTGATCCGCATGACCTGGCCGACAACTCCGGCTGTCGTGCTTCCCTGACTCACCCCGCCCGGTGCCGCTGTTCCGGCCGGGCGTGATGCACACCGCCCGCCCGGCTTTGCTCAGCGGGCGTGGTTCACGCACCCGGCCCTGCTCGGTGCGCATGATTCACGACCTGCCCGGCCCTGCTCGGACCCGCATCACATGCCGCGTTGCCTCCGATGGGGCGGCCCATCCCCCAAGGTGCCTTCACTGTTGCGTTGGGGCGCTCGCTCCGCCCGCGCGGTTTCGTTTCCGCGCAGCTCATGCGCCGATCTGAGCGAACCTGCCTACCCCGGTCGTCATTCCACCAAGCGTGTTCAGCCCTGTTGCCTCGACCCCGGGGCGCCCGGCTGACAGGGGGTGCGTCGCGTTCTCGGGCCTTGTCGCCTGTGAACCCTTGTCTGCTTCGAACCCTGGCCTGCTTCCGGCCCCGCTTCAAGCCCGGTTCCTGAACCTGACAGCTTCAGGGCAGGCATAGGCCACGGCCGGCATCCGACACGGCCGGCATCCGACACGGCCGGCATCCGACGGCCGACATCGGCCACGGCCGGCATCCGACACGGCCCGCTGCGGACATGGTCTGCCTCCGGCGTGGTCTGCCTCCGGCGTGCGTGGTCTGCCTCCGGCGTGGTCGGCGAAGCTACGGTGGGCAGAAGTTCTTCTTTGCTCTTGATCAGTGAGCTCTTGATCAGTTGATCTCCGACAATTCATGCTCGTCATGCGTCAGTCCCGTTACTGCATTCGGGTCCAGGTGTGTCCGAGATCATTTGCCGTTGGGTGGACTAAAAGCGATTTCATTGACCACCCACTGTTTTGGTCGGACGCTTCTCCCTACAATCCGTCCACGTCTTGAGCGCTCAGCGTCAAGGAGGACGTATGGCGGAGTTCTTCAACACCCCACTGGCAGAACTGACGCACGTGTCCGTACCTTCCGGCCGGTCAGCCCCACTCGCAGCCGCAGTACTCACCGATGGGAACCGGCTGATCGTCGTCTTCATCGCGGTCGTCGCCCTTGCCGCGCTGGTGGTGGCCCGGTTGCTGGCGCGCCAGGTGCTGGCCGCCGGAGAAGGCACCGCACGAATGAAAGAGATCGCGGCCGCCGTCCAGGAAGGCGCCAACGCCTATCTGGCACGGCAGCTGCGTACCGTCGGAATTTTCGCCGTGGTCGTGTTCTTCCTGCTTCTGCTGCTTCCGGCCGACAACTGGTCGCAGCGCGCCGGGCGCTCGCTGTTCTTCCTGGTGGGGGCGCTTTTCTCGGCAGCCACCGGGTACATCGGTATGAGGCTCGCCGTCCGAAGTAATGTGCGCGTGGCCGCCGCCGCGCGGGAAGCGACTCCCGCGCAGGGCGAACCTGAGAAAGACCTCACCGCTGTTTCGCACAAAGCGATGAAGATCGCTTTTCGTACGGGTGGCGTAGTCGGCATGATCACGGTGGGCCTCGGCCTGCTCGGTGCGTCCTGCGTGGTGCTCGTCTACGCCGCGGACGCACCCAAGGTGCTGGAGGGCTTCGGTCTCGGTGCCGCATTGATCGCCATGTTCATGAGGGTCGGCGGCGGCATCTTCACCAAGGCCGCCGATGTGGGCGCCGACCTCGTGGGCAAGGTGGAGCAAGGCATCCCCGAGGACGATCCGCGCAACGCCGCCACCATCGCCGACAACGTGGGTGACAACGTCGGTGACTGCGCGGGCATGGCCGCAGACCTCTTCGAGTCGTACGCCGTGACGCTCGTGGCCGCACTCATTCTGGGCAAGGCCGCCTTCGGGGACGCGGGGCTCGCCTTCCCGCTGATCGTGCCGGCGATCGGGGTGGTCACGGCGATGATCGGGATCTTCGCCGTGGCTCCCAGGCGCGCCGACCGCAGCGGGATGAGCGCCATCAACCGCGGATTCTTCGTGTCCGCGGTGATCTCCCTCGTCCTCGTGGCAGTGGCCGTCCTCGTCCATCTGCCGTCCTCCTATGCCGGGCTGCGCGGTGTCACGGACGACGCCATCACCTCGCACGGCGGTGACCCGCGCGTCCTCGCGCTGGTCGCCGTGGCCATCGGGATCGTGCTCGCCGCTCTGATCCAGCAGCTCACGGGCTACTTCACCGAGACCACCCGGCGTCCCGTGCGGGACATCGGGAAGTCCTCGCTGACCGGTCCGGCGACCGTCGTGCTCGCGGGCATCTCCCTCGGCCTGGAGTCCGCGGTCTACACAGCTCTCCTGATCGGTCTAGGCGTCTACGGCGCGTTCCTGCTCGGCGGCACGTCGATCATGCTCGCGCTCTTCGCGGTGGCCCTGGCGGGAACCGGCCTGCTCACCACCGTGGGCGTCATCGTCGCGATGGACACCTTCGGTCCGGTCTCCGACAACGCCCAGGGAATCGCCGAGATGTCCGGAGACGTCACGGGCGCGGGAGCTCAGGTCCTCACGGACCTCGACGCCGTCGGGAACACCACCAAGGCCATCACCAAGGGCATCGCGATCGCCACGGCGGTCCTGGCGGCGGCCGCCCTCTTCGGCTCCTACCGGGACGCGATCGCCACCGCCGTCGACGACGTGGGTGCCAGGGCGGGGGAGCTGGGGCTGAGCCTGGACATCTCCCAGCCGAACAACATGGTCGGCCTGATCCTCGGAGCCGCCGTCGTCTTCCTCTTCTCCGGGCTGGCCATCAACGCGGTCTCCCGGTCGGCGGGAGCCGTGGTTCACGAGGTGCGCCGGCAGTTCCGGGAGCACCCCGGGATCATGGACCGCACGGAGAAGCCCGAGTACGGACGCGTGGTCGACATCTGCACCAAGGATGCGCTGCGCGAGCTGGCCACGCCGGGTCTGCTCGCTGTCCTCGCCCCCATCGCGGTGGGATTCACCCTGGGGGTCGGGGCGCTCGGCTCGTATCTCGCGGGTGCCATTGCCACGGGAACCCTGATGGCGGTCTTCCTCGCCAACTCCGGTGGCGCGTGGGACAACGCCAAGAAGCTCGTCGAGGACGGTCACCACGGGGGGAAGGGGAGCGAGGCCCATGCCGCGACAGTCATCGGTGACACGATCGGCGACCCGTTCAAGGACACGGCGGGCCCGGCCATCAACCCGCTGCTCAAGGTGATGAATCTCGTGGCGCTGCTGATCGCCCCCGCGGTGGTGCAGTTCAGTTACGGCGACGATGCCAGCGCGGGCGTGAGGACCTTGGTCGCCGTCATCGCCGTCGTGGTCATCATCGGCGCCGTCTACGTGTCCAAGCGGCGGGGAATCACCGTGGGTGACAGCGGCGGTCAGACCGGTGACGGGGGTGGTGCTGACGGTCCTGCCGGGGCCACCGGCCCGGCGGCTCTCTCGTGAGTCCGGCGGTCACGGGCGGGGCGTTTTCGTGAGTCCGGCGGTCCCGAGCCGGACGGTCGGCAGGTGACGTCTGCTCAAAGGGGTGGCGGACGACGCACTCTGATGTGCCGTCCGCCGCCGCCCTCGTGCGCGGATGCTCTCGGCCGTCGGGATGGATCCGTACAGGCGTCCGGGTGGGCAGGTGAGTTGTATCTCCCTCACTTCTCTTGGTGCAAATGGCTGCAAAAGAATACAAAGTGGATACCGGGCGCCTGATTGTCGCCCACTCGCCGTGTAAGTTCCGGGGCCGAGAGCCTTGGAAGGGACCCAATCCGGTGAACAAGAAGCTTGCAGCCGCACTGTCCGGCGGTGCGGTACTCGTACTGACGCTGTCGGGCTGCAGCGACGACAGCGACAACAAGGTGAACGACTGGGCGAAGAAGGTCTGTGACCAGGTTCAGCCCCAGTTGCAGAAGATCGCGAACGCCAACGCCGCGATCCAGCAGCAGACCGCCGACAACAGCAAGCCCGCCGACGTCCAGAAGACCGACTCGGCCGCCTTCCAGCAGATCTCGCAGGCGTACAAGGCACTGGGCACGGCCGTGGAGTCGGCGGGCGCGCCGCCCGTGGACGGCGGGGAGACCACGCAGAAGGAGGCCGTGAAGGAGCTCAACGCCTCCTCCGTGGCCTACGCGAGCCTGAAGACGAAGGTCGATGCGCTCGACACGAAGGACCAGGCGAAGTTCGCCGATGGTCTCAAGGGCATCGCCGACGAGCTGAACAAGATCAGCACCAACGGCGACCAGGCGCTGAAGAAGCTCCAGTCCGGCGAGGTCGGCTCCGCGATGGCGAAGCAGAAGGGGTGCCAGAAGCCCACGGCCTCTGCGCCTCCCGCCTCCGCTCCGTCCGCCCCGGCGTCGGAGTCCGCCTCGCCGTCGGCCTCGGCGAGCGAGAAGGCGTAGCAGCGACGAGGTGCTGGAGGGAGCCCTCGGCGCGATCCCGTAGAGGCGGACGGCCGGAGGAACGCGACCTCGTGGACGCGGGAAGGCCTGCGGGCCGGGCCGGGAGCACCGACGGTGGTCGTACCGGCACCCGTTCCGGCGGACACGCGCGTCAGCTCCGCCACCTCGGCGTCCGCGCGGCCCCGGATTCCCCGCTGCCGCAGGAGCCGTGAACAGCGCGCGGTCCCAGTGGCGGGACGCGCTCACAGCGGCCCGGCCGACCCTCACGGGCGCCGGGCCGCTGCCGTTGTCGGCGGGAGCGGCCACAATGGTCGGGTGAGTACGACCAGCCTCCCCGCATCCGCCCGTGCCGCCCGGCTCCGCGAAGCCCTGATCGCCGCCGCGTTCACCGCCGATGGCCTCCTCGAGCAGCTCGGCGCGCCCGCGTATGCCGCGCTCGCCCGCAGCGAGACCGTCCCAGCTCTCCGGGCCACCCGCGGAGACTCGCCGCTCGACACGCTGGTGCGGCTGTTCCTGCTGCAGTGCCCCGTGCCGGCCGCCGCGGCCGCCGCGGCCCTCCCGTTGGCGGAGTGCGTCGAGGACGGGTGGGTGGCCCAGGAGGGCGACCTGGTCAGGGCCACCGTCGATGTCCGCCCCTACGGCGGGCCCGAAGGGCAGGACTGGTTCATCGTCTCCGACCTGGGCTGCGCCGTCGGCGGCGCCGGCGGCATCGGCTCGCACGAGGAAGGCGTCGTCCTGGGCGTCGGCGGGGCCTCCACCACGCTCGCCGGGATCACGGTGCGAAAGCCCGTCACCTCGGCGCTCGATCTCGGCACGGGTTCCGGTATCCAGGCCTTGCACGCCGCCCAGCACGCCACTCGGGTCACCGCCACGGACGTCAACCCGCGCGCTCTGGAATTCACCCGTCTGACTCTCGCTCTGTCCGGAGCGGCGCCCGCCGATCTGCGGGAGGGGTCCCTCTTCGAACCCGTCGGTACGGAGACGTACGACCTGATCGTGTCCAACCCGCCCTTCGTCATCTCACCGGGTGCCAGGCTGACGTACCGCGACGGCGGCATGGGTGGTGACGATCTGTGCCGGACTCTCGTGCAGCAGGCCGGGGAGCGTCTCCGCGAAGGCGGTTACGCCCAGTTCCTCGCCAACTGGCAGCACGTGGACGGCGAGGAATGGCAGGACCGGGTGCGCTCCTGGGTGCCCGCCGGCTGCGATGCGTGGATCGTGCAGCGCGAGGTGCAGGACGTCACCCAGTACGCCGAGCTGTGGCTGCGTGACAGCGGCGACCACCGCACCGATTCAGCCGTGTACGCCGAGCGTTACGAAGCCTGGCTGGACGAGTTCGAGGCCCGCAGCACCAGGGCCGTCGGCTTCGGGTGGATCACGCTCCGGAAGTCCGCGGCCGCCGCAGGGAATCCGTCACTCGTTGCCGAGGAGTGGCCGCACGCGGTGGAACAGCCCCTCGGATCCGCCGTGGAGGCCCATTTCGCACGGCAGGACTATCTGCGTGAGCACGACGACGCGGCCCTGCTCTCCGCGCACTTCACCCTTGCCGAGGAGGTCGTGCAGGAGCAGGTGGGGCTGCCGGGCGCCGAGGACCCCGAGCATGTGGTGCTGCGTCAGCACCGCGGAATGCGCCGGGCGACCAAGGTCGATGCCGTCGGGGCTGGGTTCGCGGGTGTGTGCGACGGTTCGCTGCCGGCGGGCAGGATCCTGGACGCCATCGCCCAGCTGATGGCCGAGGACCCGGTGCTGCTCCGCGACCGCACCCCGCAGGCGATCCGACTGCTGGTGGAGGAAGGCTTCCTGGAGCCCGTGCGGTGACGAGGCGGCCGGCACCGGTGGTGCCGGCCGCTCCCCGGTCGCCCGGGGGCTCCGACTACCCCGGCTCCGGGCGCCGGTCGTACCGGCACGCACGGTCGGCACAGCTTCGCGCTCCTGCTCCGCTCCCGCACGTCTGCACAGCTGTGCGGTCCTGCTCCGCTCCCGCACGGCCGGCACAACTGCGCGGCCTCCGCTCCCGCACGCCGGATTCGCCCCCTCCTCGGCCGAACACCCTTCTGACCAGCGCCTCCTGTCGCGACCGCTGACGGCTCCGGTACGCCGTGCCGGGTTCCGCTCCCGCCGGTACGCCGGACAGCCGCGCCCCGTTCATCCCCGGTTCGTGCCGGCGCCGCCCCCGGGTGGCAGCCTCCCCTCAGTCGAGCCGTCCGCACGGTCCGACGGCTGGGCGGGCCACGTGGGCCGCGACGGCGTACGGGCCCGCGGCGGCAGCCGAGGGGAAGAGCGTGAGGGGTACGACATGGAGAGTGTCACCGCGGTCTTCGCCGGTGCGGCGTTCGCGCTGTTCGGCGCCGCCCTCCTCGTCTGGACCGGGGCGCGCACCATCCAGCGCGCGCCGGTGGCGCTCGGTGTGAGCCCCGTCGCCTCCACCGTTCTGGCCACGCTCTTCGGCGTACTCTTCCTCGTCCTCGGCGTGTGGTGCCTCACCCGCATCTGATCCTCTTGTCCGGCACGTCCGGCGGCCGTCGGACAGCCGCCCGGCTGGTTCCCCGACAGGGGTCCGAAACCCGCAGGCGACAGCCCCGCGAGGAGCGGACCGGGTGGTCCGGGCGGCAGGAATGGCGGAAGTCGGGTTACCGTTCGAGTGGCCGTTGCGGGCTTTTGCCGTTTGACACGGGGGCGGGTTGTACCGTCACACTCCGCAGCGACAGCACCGCGGGCAGCGTAAGAGCGCTGCCCGGATGCCCACGAGTGCCGACCGGAGAGAAGAGCGAAGTTGTCCCCGACCAGCGAGACCGCAGGCCGCCGACTCGTCATTGTCGAGTCGCCTGCCAAGGCGAAGACGATCAAGGGCTATCTCGGCCCCGGATACGTCGTCGAGGCGAGCGTCGGGCACATCCGCGACCTGCCGAGCGGCGCGGCCGAGGTGCCGGACGAGTACACCGGTGAGGTACGCCGCCTCGGCGTGGACGTCGACAATGACTTCCAGCCGATCTACGTCGTCAACGCAGACAAGAAGTCCCAGGTCAGGAAGCTCAAGCAGCTCCTCGCCGAATCCGACGAGCTCTTCCTCGCCACCGATGAGGACCGCGAGGGCGAAGCCATCGCGTGGCACCTGCAGGAAGTCCTCAGGCCCAAGGTCCCGGTCCACCGGATGGTCTTCCACGAGATCACCAAGGACGCGATCAGGGCCGCCGTCGCCAACCCGCGCGAGCTCAACCAGCGCATGGTCGACGCCCAGGAGACCCGCCGCATCCTCGACCGTCTCTACGGCTACGAGGTCTCGCCGGTCCTGTGGAAGAAGGTCATGCCGCGGCTCTCCGCGGGCCGTGTCCAGTCCGTGGCGACCCGCCTCGTCGTCGAGCGGGAGCGCGAGCGCATCGCCTTCCGCTCCGCCGAGTACTGGGACCTGACCGGCACCTTCGCCACCGGGCGCACCGGTGACATCTCCGATCCCTCGACGCTCACCGCCCGCCTCAGCGCGGTCGACGGGCGCCGTATCGCCCAGGGCCGCGACTTCGGTCCCGACGGGCAGCTCAAGCAGGGGTCGGCCCAGACGCTGCACCTGGACGAGGCCAACGCCCGCGCCCTGGCCTCGGCGCTCGCCGACTCCACGTTCGCGGTCCGCTCGGTCGAGTCGAAGCCCTACCGCCGCTCGCCGTACGCGCCCTTCCGCACCACGACCCTCCAGCAGGAGGCGAGCCGGAAGCTGGGCTTCGGGGCCAAGGCCACGATGCAGGTGGCGCAGAAGCTGTACGAGAACGGCTTCATCACCTATATGCGTACGGACTCCACGACCCTCTCGGACACCGCGGTCTCCGCGGCCCGGGCGCAGGTCACGCAGCTGTACGGGGCGAACTACCTGCCCGACAAGCCCCGCACCTACGCCGGCAAGGTCAAGAACGCGCAGGAGGCGCACGAGGCGATCCGCCCCTCCGGCGACCGCTTCCGCACTCCGGCGGAGACCGGCCTCACCGGTGACCAGTTCCGGCTCTACGAGCTGATCTGGAAGCGGACCGTCGCCTCCCAGATGAAGGACGCCACGGGTAACTCCGTCACGGTGAAGATCGGTGGCCGGGCGAGCGACGGCCGGGACGCCGAGTTCTCCGCGTCCGGCAAGACGATCACCTTCCACGGCTTCATGAAGGCGTACGTCGAAGGCGCGGACGACCCGAACGCCGAGCTGGACGACCGTGAGCGCCGTCTGCCGCAGGTCGCCGAGGGCGACGCGCTGACCGCCGACGAGGTCACGGTCGACGGTCACGCGACCAAGCCTCCGGCCCGGTACACCGAGGCGTCGCTGGTCAAGGAGCTCGAAGAGCGCGAGATCGGCCGCCCGTCGACGTACGCCTCGATCATCGGGACCATCCTCGACCGCGGCTACGTGTTCAAGAAGGGCACGGCCCTGGTGCCGTCGTTCCTCTCGTTCGCCGTGGTGAACCTGCTGGAGAAGCACTTCGGCCGGCTGGTCGACTACGACTTCACCGCCCGCATGGAGGACGATCTCGACCGCATCGCGCGGGGCGAGGCCCAGTCCGTGCCGTGGCTGCGCCGCTTCTACTTCGGTGCCGGCGACGACACGACCGGTGCCGGTGCGGCCTCCGACGCGGGCAACGGCGACGGGGACCACCTCGGCGGCCTCAAGGAGCTCGTGACCGACCTGGGCGCGATCGACGCCCGCGAGATCTCCTCGTTCCCCGTCGGCAACGACATCAAGCTCCGCGTCGGCCGTTACGGCCCGTACATCGAGCGGGGCGAGAAGGACTCCGAGGGCCACCAGCGCGCCGACGTGCCGGAGGAGCTGGCGCCCGACGAGTTGTCCGTGGAACTCGCGGAGGAGTTGCTGGCCAAGCCGAGCGGTGACTTCGAACTCGGCGCCGACCCGGTCAGCGGGAACCAGATCATCGCGAAGGACGGGCGCTACGGCCCGTACGTCACGGAGGTGCTGCCCGAGGGCACGCCCAAGACGGGCAAGAACGCGGTGAAGCCGCGGACCGCGTCGCTCTTCAAGTCGATGTCGCTCGACACGGTGACGCTGGCCGACGCGCTCAGGCTGATGTCGCTGCCGCGTGTCGTCGGTGAGGACGCCGAGGGCGTCGAGATCACCGCGCAGAACGGCCGCTACGGGCCCTACCTGAAGAAGGGCACGGACTCGCGTTCGCTGACGTCCGAGGAGCAGCTCTTCGACATCACGCTCGAAGAGGCCCTCGCGATCTACGCACAGCCGAAGCAGCGCGGGCGGGCCGCCGCCAAGCCGCCGCTGAAGGAACTGGGCACGGACCCCGTGAGCGGTGCCCCGGTGGTCGTCAAGGACGGCCGGTTCGGCGCGTACGTCACCGACGGTGAGACCAACGCGACGCTGCGGACCGACGACAGCGTCGAGGACATCACCCCGGAGCGCGGCTACGAGCTGCTCGCCGAGAAGCGGGCCAAGGGGCCCGCGAAGAAGAAGACGGCGAAGAAGGCCCCGGCCAAGAAGGCCACCGCGAAGAAGGCCACCACGGCCAAGAAGACGGCTGCCAAGAAGACGGCCGCGACCAAGACGACGGCCGCGAAGAAGACGACCGCCGCCAAGAAGGCGCCTGCGAAGAAGGCGACCGCCACCGCGAGGAAGTCGGCTTCGGCTCCGTCCGACGAGAGCTGACCCCGGGCCCGGACGCGCGGCGCCGAAGGCCGGGCGCCCGGTGTGAGGGGCCGGTCGCAGGGGTGTGAGGAGCCGGCCGTTCGCCGTGCTCGGATGCCGGAAGGGCCGGGTCTCCCCGGCCCTTCCGGCATCCGAGCGGGACGGTCCCGCGCATCCACTGGGCATATGTTCGGACGCGGCCCCCGGGTACCCCGCCGCTGCCGATAGGCTGGGCGGATGACGCGAGCCGAGCAGCCACCGGTCGTGAGCCCCACCTCCGACACACTTGCCGCAGACTCACGCGAGCGCGCCGTACGAGCCCTTTTGCGTGTTCCCCCGCTCAGGCGGTTGTGGAGCGCACAGCTCGTCGGCAGTATCGGCGATTCACTCGCCCTTCTCGTGCTTGTGCTGCTGTCGCTGCAAGCGGCGGTCCTCGAGGGCTCATTCGGGGCCGGATACCGCGGGGCGGCCTTTGCCGTCGCCGCCGTCTTCGGTGCCCGGATCCTTTCCACCGTGCTCTTCGGAGCCGTACTCCTGGGGCCTCTTACGGCGCTCACCGCGCCCGGCGGGCCGGTCGACCGGCGATGGCTGATGATCGGGGCGGACGGGCTGCGGCTCGCTCTGCTGGTCGTCGCGCCGCTGTGGATCGACTGGATGCCGGACAAGGCACTCATGATGATCCTCATCACCGTCTTCGTGGCGGGTGTCGGCGAACGCCTGTGGGCGATCGCCAAGGAGAGCGCCGCTCCGGCACTGCTCCCCGCCCCGCCCCCGGAGGGTGCCGCCGTGCGCCCGCTGCCGGATCACCTCGACGCCCTGCGCAGGCTCTCCCTGCGGACGAACTTCCTCGCGGTGCCCGCGGCCGCTGCCGTGCTGGTGGTCGCCGCGCTGATCGGTGAACTGCTCGGGACCGGCTTCGACTGGTTCTCCTTCCACCAGGCGGCGCTCGGCTCCTACCTCGCGGCGGGGCTCTTCTCCGCCTCCGTCTCGACCCTGTACTTCCTGGAGCTCCCGGCCACCCGGACGCCCCGCCCCTGCTCGCCCCTGGAGGGACTGCGCCGGCCCACCGCCGGAACGGGGACCGACAAGGGCCGCACCGGCACCATCCCACTGGTCGTCGCCGCCTGCTCCGCGGTCGCGGGGGCGATCGCCGCCGCTGCCGCCGTCTCCGTGCTCCACGCCTCCGACCTCGGCGGCGGTCCGGCCACCTTCGCCCTGCTGATCCTGGCCCTGACCGGCGGCACCGCGCTCGGTATCCGTACCGCGCGGAAGGTACTGCCCGCCCTGTCGCGGCGCCGTCTGCTGGCTCTGGCGGTCGCCGTCACCGGTGTCTCGCTGCTGGCGCTCGGCCTGGTGCCGGACACCGCCACCGGGCTGCTGATCGCGCTGCTCGCCGGTTATGCCGCCGGGGTCGCCGCCCACATCGGGCACGCCGTCATCGACCAGGAGACGGAGGCGTTCCGGCAGGCCAGGAACACCGAGCACCTCCAGGCGGTCGTCCGGGTGCTGGTCGCGCTCGGCGCCGTGGGCGGCCCGCTGCTCGCCGCCGCCATCGGCCGGCACCGGCTGGGCTCGGGAGACTTCGTCTTCGCACACGGCGGCGCCGCCTTCGCGCTGATGCTCATCGGCGCGCTGCTGCTTCCCGTCGCGGTGATCGTCCTCGCGAAGACGGACGACCGTTCCGGTGTCCCGCTGCGCCGCGACCTGCGTGAGGCGCTGCGTGGCGGCGACCCCGCGGTAGCCCCCGCGGCAGACGGTTTCTTCCTCGTCCTGGAGGGCGGCGACGGAGCCGGCAAGTCCACCCAGGTCGAGGCGCTCACCGAATGGATCCGCGCCAAGGGACACGAGGTCGTCGTGACCCGCGAGCCCGGGGCCACCCCGATCGGCAAGCGGCTGCGTTCGATCCTGCTGGACGTCTCGTCGGCCGGCCTGTCCAACCGCGCTGAGGCGCTGCTGTACGCCGCCGACCGGGCCGAGCACGTCGACTCGGTCGTCCGCCCGGCGCTGGAGCGCGGCGCGATCGTCATCTCGGACCGTTACATCGACTCGTCCGTCGCCTACCAGGGTGCCGGCCGGGACCTCGCCCCGACCGAGATCGCCAGGATCTCGCGCTGGGCGACGAGCGGACTCGTACCGCATCTGACGGTGCTTCTGGACGTCGACCCGCAGACGGCGCGGGAACGCTTCACCGAGGCGCCCGACCGGCTGGAGTCCGAGCCGGCCGAGTTCCACGAGCGGGTGCGCTCCGGCTTCCTCACCCTCGCGGCGGCCGACCCGGCCCGCTACCTGGTGGTGGACGCCGGGCAGGAGGCGGAGGCGATCACCACTGTGGTGCGCCACCGGCTCGACCGGCTCCTGCCCCTCTCCGAGGCTGAGATCAAGGCCCAGGAGGAGGCTCGCAAGGCGGCAGAGGAGGAGGCCCGGCGCAAGGCCGAGGAAGAGGCCGCGCGCAAGGCCGAGGAGGAGCGGCTGGAGCGTGAGCGGCAGGCACAGCTCGCCAAGCTCCGTGCCGAGGAGGAGGAGCGCAGGCGCCGCGAGGAGGAAGAGGCGCGACAGCGTGAGGCCGAACGGCAGGCGGAGGAGGCCCGGCAGCGCGCCGAGGACGCCCGTCGCCGTGCCGAGGAGGAGCGTGCCCGCCTCGAAGCCGAGGAGCGGGTGCGCGAGGCCGAGCAGGAGCGGCTGCGCAGGCAGGCCCAGGAGGAGGCGCGGCTGCGCAAGGAGGCGGAGGAACTGCGCCTGGAGAAGCAGCGCAAGGCGGAGGAGGCGCTGCTGAGGTCCGAGGAGGCCCGCCGTCGCGCCGAGGCCGAGGCGGCCGCCCGCGCCGAGAAGGCCGCTGCGGACGCCGCGGCGCGGCGTGCGCAGGAGTCCGGCCGGTCCGATTCCAGGTCGGCCGGGTCGTCCGTTCCGGACAACGAGCTCACCGTGCCGACGCCGGTCGTGAATCCGAACGAGATCACGCAGCCCGTGCCGGTCGCCCGGCCCGAGCGTCCGGAACGTGACGCGGACGAGACGGCCGTGCTGCCGCCCGTGCGCGACGCGGAGGAGACCGCCGTGCTCCGGCCCGTGCGGGACGAGGACCCCTCGGACCGGGTGCCGCCGGGCGTGTTCCGTGACGAGCGCCGGGCTTCCGGCGCCGAGAGCGAGAACGAGC
Organism: Streptomyces sp. JH34; assembly: GCF_029428875.1. NCBI lineage: Bacteria > Bacillati > Actinomycetota > Actinomycetes > Kitasatosporales > Streptomycetaceae > Streptomyces > Streptomyces sp. JH34. Next base: position 3,957,616 of record NZ_JAJSOO010000001.1, read on the forward strand.
GCACGCGCGAACTGCCGCAGGTCAGCGACCCGCGGGCAGGGCGGGAGGCTCAGGGCGGCCGGAAGCGGCAGCGTTCCGACTGGGCCGAGGAGACACCGCTCGACGATCTGCCGTCCCTGGCCGACGAACTGCTCGGTGGCCACGACGACGATCAGGGCGGTTCCGGGCGCGGCGGGCGCAAGCCGCGCCGCTGACGGACGGACGTGAGCCGCGGGGCGTGACCGGGCGGGGCCCGGGAGCGGAGCGCCGGGATTGTCAGACCCTTCCCGCACAATGGGGAGGCGATGGAACACCCGGCGTTCCCGCACCACACCACCGGAAGGGCGGTGACCATGACCGTATGGGACGACCTGGTCGGCCAGGACCGAGTGCAGGAGCAGCTCGGTGCCGCCGCAAAGGACGCCGATGCGCTGGTCACCGCCCAGTCCGCCGGGGAGCCGGTGCCCCCCGGCTCGAAGATGACCCATGCCTGGCTGTTCACCGGTCCGCCCGGTTCCGGCCGGGCCACCGCCGCCCGGGCCTTCGCCGCGGCGCTCCAGTGCACCAGCCCCGACCGTGCGATGGGCGGAGCACCCGGCTGCGGCTTCTGCGACGGCTGCCACACGGCGCTGATCGGAACCCACGCCGACGTCGACGTGATCCGCACGGATCTGCTCTCCATCGGTGTGAAGGAGACCCGTGAGCTCGTCCGCCGTGCCCAGCTGTCGCCCGCCGTGGGCCGCTGGCAGGTCATCGTCATGGAGGACGCCGACCGCCTCACCGAGGGCGCGGGCAACGTCCTGCTGAAGGCGGTGGAGGAGCCCGCGCCCCGCACCGTGTGGCTGCTCTGCGCCCCGTCCCTCGAGGACGTGCTGCCCACGATCCGGTCCCGCTGCCGTCATCTCACGCTGCGTACGCCTCCGGTGGACGCGGTCGCCGATGTGCTGGTCAGGCGTGACGGCATCGATCCCGAGCGGGCGGCGTCCGCGGCCCGCGCCACCCAGGGCCACATCGGCAGGGCACGCCGCCTCGCCACGGACGAGCGGGCGCGCGCCCGGCGTGCCGCGGTGCTCAAGCTCCCGCTGCGTGTCCACGACGTCGGCGGCTGCCTCAAGGCGGCCCAGGAGCTGATCGATACGGCGACGGACGACGCCAAGCAGGTCGCCGAGGAGATCGACGTCAAGGAGACGGACGACCTGAAGGCGGCGCTCGGTGCCGTGGCCGGTGGCCGGATGCCGCGCGGGACGGCAGGAGCGATGAAGGAGCTGGAGGACAGGCAGAAGCGCCGCAGGACGCGTACGCAGCGCGACAGCCTTGACCTCGCGCTGAGTGAACTCACCGGTTTCTACCGTGATGTGCTGGCACTCCAGCTCGGCTCCCGGACCGCCCTCGCCAACACCGACGTACGGGACGCGCTCGACCGGATCGCCGAGTCCTCCACCCCCGAGCACACCCTGCGGCGGATAGAGGCCGTGTTCGCCTGTCGCCGTGCCCTCGACCGCAACGTGGCGCCCCTGCTGGCCGTGGAGTCGATGGCGGTGGCCCTCCGAGCGGGCTGACGCCGGGAGATGTTGTTCGTCGTTCGGTTTCCAGCGGGCCGACGTTTGGAGCCGGTGCACGGCGTACCTGTCCGGCTGGGCCGTGAGGCCGAGCGAATTCACCCGTACGAGCAGGGAATCGGTTGAGTCGTCCCACGGCGGCTACGCTCCGGGGATGGACACCAGGCGCCTGCTCCGTACGTTCGCCACCGCGCTCGGCACTGCCGGCCTTCTCGTCTCCGGCTGCAGCAGCGGAAGTTCCACGCAGAGCGCGTCGGCGTCGGGCTCCGCCGCCTCCGAGGACCTCCAGCCGTACTACGGGCAGAAGCTGCGCTGGCGTGACTGCGGCGTCGAGGGGTTCCAGTGCGCCACGATGAAAGCCCCGTTGGACTACGCCGAGCCCGACGGCGGGGACATCGGTCTGGCCGTCTCACGGAAGGAGGCCACCGGGCCAGGCAAGCGGATCGGCTCACTCCTGGTGAATCCCGGCGGCCCGGGCGGCTCGGCCGTCGGCTATCTCCAGGGGTACGCGGCCATCGGCTACCCGGCCCCGGTGCTCGCCCGGTACGACACGGTGGCCATCGATCCGCGCGGGGTGGCGCGCAGCGAGCCGGTCAGGTGTCTGACGGGCAAGGAGATGGACACCTACACGCGGGTGGACCAGACTCCGGACGACAGGAGTGAGATCACCGCACTCGACACGTCCTTCAGGAAGTTCGCCGACGGTTGCGAGAAGCGCTCCGGGAAGATCCTCCCGCATGTCTCCACGGTCGAGACGGCGCGTGACATGGACATCCTGCGCTCCCTGCTCGGCGACGAGAAGCTGCACTACGTCGGGGCCTCGTACGGCACGTTCCTCGGCGCGACCTACGCCGACCTATTCCCGGCCCGGGTCGGGCGCCTCGTCCTGGACGGGGCCATGGACCCCTCGCTCCCCGCGATCGACATCAACCGCGACCAGACCGCGGGCTTCGAGGCGGCGTTCCAGTCCTTCGCCGCGGACTGTGTGAAGAAGGACGACTGCCCGCTCGGCACGACGTCCACCGCGAACGCGGCGACCGAGCTGAAGAAGCTCTTCGCCGAGCTGGACTCCGAGCCGGTGCCGACGGGCGAGACCCGGCGGCTGACCGAGTCCCTCGCGACCACCGGGGTGATCGCCGCGATGTACGACGAGTCCGCCTGGCCCCAGCTCCGCGAGGCGGTCGCCGGTGCGCAGCGCGGGGACGGCTCCGGCCTCCTCGCCCTGGCCGACAGCTACTACGAGCGTGATCCGAGTGGCACGTACCAGAACCTGATGTTCGCCAACGCTGCCGTGAACTGCCTCGACCTCGCACCGGCCTTCACCGGCCCCGAAGCGGTGGAGAAGGCCCTCCCGGAGTTCGAGAAGGCGTCCCCGGTCTTCGGCAGGGGTTTCGCCTGGGCAGCCCTGAACTGCGCTTCCTGGCCCGTGGACCCCACCGGTACCCCGCACCGCACCGAGGCCGAAGGGGCCGCCCCGATCGTCGTGGTCGGCACCACCCGCGATCCGGCGACCCCCTACAAGTGGGCCGAGGCTCTCGCGGACCAGCTCTCCTCCGGCACCCTGCTCACCTACGAGGGCGACGGGCACACGGCGTACGGCCGGGGCAGCGACTGCATCGACACGGCGATCAACACCTACCTGCTGGACGGCACACCGCCCAGGAACGGCAAGAAGTGCACCTGACCTGCTGATACGGCCGAGCGGGCGGGTGGTGCTGAGCACCCCGGGAAACTGTGTAGACTTGAGCTCGCTGCTGACCGCACCATGGTGTGACAGAGCGTGCCGCCTTAGCTCAGATGGCCAGAGCAACGCACTCGTAATGCGTAGGTCTCGGGTTCGAATCCCGAAGGCGGCTCGGAATTACCCCAGGACTCACTCGCCGTGACCTGGGGTTTTTTCATGTCCTGGGGGCCGCGGGGTGTACGGCCGCAGCGGGCTGGGGGGCTTGTGTGAGCGATGAGGAACGCCCCCGTCGAGAAGACTGTCAACCGGCCCCTGACCGCGCGGCGATTATGCGTCAACCAACGGGTCCGGAGTGAGGGCGTCTCGGCGGTGTGTCCCCCCGCAACAGTCGCGACCGCACTTGCCCCAGGTGATTCCTGTGCGTGAGCCATATGGAGACGACGGTGGGCGCAGGGGGCGACGCCCCGCCGTGGTCAGAACACGGGCAGGGCGCTGAGTGACGTGCCGTCCAGGACGAAGACACGGTTCGCGTCACCTGTGAGCCAGTAGTGGTCGCGGTTCTCGAGCATGGGGAACGTCCACGTCGGTCGGGGCTCGGCGGACAGATCCAGGGCCTGGATCGCTGCCTGCTCCTCGTTGGCAGCCACTGACCAGAGCCCACTGCCCTGCAGTACGAGGGGGCTGCCCGCATCGCATTCGAGGAGACCGCTGTATGGCCAGTCGGTGGTCTTTCCCGTCCGGATGTCGATTTGTACGGGGAAGATGACCTCGGTCGCGTACACGGCCACGCCGTCGATCGTCGGGGAACTCCAGAAGGCCGGATTGCCATTGGGCAGTTTCGGGCTGTCGGTCGACCAGAGCTCCTTGCCGCCGACGAGGTCGAAGGCGAACAGCTGCTTGCCGGTCACGCACAGGGTGCCGCCCGACCGGTCGACCTGGGCCCGGCCTGAATCGGTCAACTGCCGGTGGTGCCACACCTTTCGGCCGTCGGCGGTGTCGAGGGCGACCACGGATCCGTCCGCAGCCGTGATGACCAGCCGGCGCTGCGCGGCCAGGCCCCGTGACGCGGCCTTCTCGCCGAGGTCCACGTCGACCTGCACGGTCCAGCGGACCTTGGCATCGGACCGGCCTATGGCGCGTACCCGGCCGTCCTCGGTGATCACATAGACCGCTTCGGCGTCCGCGGCGAGCAGCGAGGCGGCCTGCGCGGAAGACGTCCACTTGGGCTCGCCGGTCGAGGCGACGAAGGTGACGAGCGTGCCGTCCCCGTCCACGGCTGCCACCGACCGGTCGGAAAGGGACAGGTAGCGGCCGGCGGCCACCACGTCCGGCGCCGACCAGCGCACCGAGCCGTCGACGACGCTGTGCGCGGCGATGCCGCCCTTCGCCGCCGCGACGACGAGGACATCCCGTACGGGCAGAGGCGCCGCCGGGCTCTTGGCGAGTGCGGACGAGACCTTCCAGATCGGCTCGGGGGTTTCGCCGAGGACGTAGTCGCCCTTCTTCGCGTCCAGGACGCGGGCCTTGGGGGTCGGAACGGCCGGAGGGACGTCGAAGGGGCCGCCGCCGTCCGCCTTCCAGCTCCACCATGCCGCGGTGCCGCTGCCGACGGCGAGAACGGAGCCGCCGACGGCGAGGCCCGTCAGCAGGCGGCGACGGGAGACGGGGTGTGGTGCACCCCCGCCCGGCATCGTCGTCAGTTGATGGAGGCGGTGTTCGCAGGACGTGATATCTCTCGCGATCGGTCCCTTCCGCCAGACACGTTCGGCGCCTCGAGGTGGGGCGAAGCACCGAATTATCTGGTCCGGGAGCGGCCGGGACGCCGGATCCTGGGCGAGGCACGGGCCGATCAGCGGCTGCAGCACAGGCGGCACGCGGTCCAGGCGCGGCGCGCCGTGGACGACCTCGTACTGCACGGCGGCGACGTGTGAACCCTCGTACGCGTGCTGCCCGCTCGCCGCGTACACGAGGACGGCGCCCAGTGAGAAGACGTCGGCCGGTGGGCCGACCCGCCGGCCGAGGACCTGTTCGGGCGCGCCGTAGCCGGGGGTGACCGGGGTCTGGCCGGTGGTGGTGAGCGTGAGGCCGTGCTCGGGGCGGGCGATGCCGAAGTCGATGACGCGGGGGCCCGTCGCGGTGAGCACGATGTTGGCGGGCTTCAGGTCGCGGTGGACGAGCCCGGCGGCGTGGATGTCGCTCAACGCGCGGGCGAGCGCCGCCGCCAGAGCCCGTACCGTCGGTTCGTCGAGCGGCCCGTGGGACCGGACGGCGTCGGCGAGTGTGGGGCCGGTCAGGAACTCGGTGGCGATCCAGGGCCGTCCGCCCTCCGTCCGGGCGTCCAGGACACGGGCCACGGTCCCGGCTGTGACCGCCCTGGCCATCTGCGCCTCGCGGACGAACCGACGTGTGAGGTCCGCGTCGTGCGTCAGGTGGGGGTGCAGCACCTTCACGGCGGCGACGCGCCCTTCGCCGTCCTGGCCGACGTAGACCTTGCCCATGCCTCCTTCGCCCAGCACGGAGTGGATGCGGTACGGGCCCAGCCGGACAGGGTCTCCGGATTCCAGCGGCTTCATGGTGGGTGAGACTTTCTGTGAGCTCAGGCGAGGGGGTATGCGGCGGTGTACTCCTCGCCGACAGCGATGAGCCGCTTGGCGGACGTGTGGGCGAAGTACCGTGCCTTGGCGGCTTTGAAGGGGTGGGACACGGTGCCGGTTCGGATGTCCGAGGCCATCAATCCGGAGCGCCCCTTGCTGTACACGTACGCGATCCCGGCCACGGGTGGCGTGTCGAGGTCCTCGGCGGTGACCGCGCGACTCTTCTCCGCCCACCGCTGAGTGCCACTCGCGGCGTCGAGCGCGACCATTCCGTGGCCTTCCTCCACCGCGTACACCACCCCGTCGTTGACGGTCGCGGGGCTGAACCGCGCTCCCGGAGTCCGTCCCTCGAAGCGCCACCCCTCATGGCCGTCGGCCAGGCTGAGCGCGACGAGTTCACCTGCCGACGGATACACGTACCGGCCGTCCAGGGCCAGGTGGGCCCGGCTGAAAGCCGGCTGCTCGCCGTCGAGCGGCCGGTTCCAGAGTGCCTTTCCCGTCTGCGCGTCGTGGACGGCAAGACGCGGTTCACCGTCCGCGGACTGCTGGACGAGGACCAGGTACTCACCCACGGCCCGGGCGGAAAGAAAGTGCAGGCGCTCGGAGGCGTGGGGTCGAGAGGGGAGCGGAACCCTCCAGAGCGTCTTGCCCGTACGGGTGTCGACGGCCAGCAGGAACCACGTCTGGTCCTTGTGGAAGCCGGTCTTCGTATGGGGCCCTCGTCCTGCGGCCAGGAAGACGGCCTCACTCGTCGCGCAGAGCAGTTGGGTCCCGTAGAGAATCGCTCTCAGGTCCTTGAGTTCGCTGAACGGGGCGTCGATCTTCCCGGTGGCCGGATCGACCGTGGCGACGGTGAGCGGACCGGTCTCCTCGAGAGTGGAGTCGACGGCGTAGAGCTTCTCGCCGTCCGTGGCCGTCCGGTGCATGAAATAGACCTCCGGGTCCGACCACTTGGCCTCTCCCGTTGCGGGATCCAGGCCCTGTACGCCGTACTCTCCCGCGAGGAGCAGTCCGTCGAGGACGAGCGGGGCGGGGGGAACGAGAGGGTCGGTGTAGTTGGTCTGCACCTGCCAGAGGAGGTCCCATGCGGGCTCTTCCGGTGACGTGGAGCCCGAACCGTCAGGAGGGGCGCCCTCCCGACGGCTCAGCCAGGCCCCGGCCCCGACCGCTGTCGCGGCGAACGCCGAACTCCCCGCCAGCGTCAGGAGCTTGCGGCGGGAGAGGGCGGACGGAGACGTCGGTTCGCTGCCCGGAACGGTTTCGGCGAGGGCGTGGTCCACAGGCGGCGGAAGACGGTGAGCCCGCGCGTGCCAGACGCTGCCGGCGCGATGTGCGATGTCCAGGAGCAGAGGCTCGGGGAGGTGGGAGGAGAAGCCGTGCTGTCCGCCCTGCAGTTGGGCGGCGAGGTCGGTGGTGGTGGGGCGATCGGCGGGGTTCTTGCTGAGGCAGTGGAGCAGGACCGGGACCAGGGACGCGGGGACTCCGGTGAGGTCGGGGTCGGCGTAGCGCACGCGGTAGAGAAGGTCGGCGTGCTGTCCGGTACCGAAGGGTCCATGGCCGGTGGCCGCGTAGGTGAGGACGCCGGCGAGTGCGAAGACGTCGCCCGCGGACGTGTGTTCCTGGCCGGTCGCCTGTTCGGGGGACATGAAGGCGGGCGTGCCTGCGGCGGTACCGGTGCGGGTGAGGCGGTCGTCGCCGATGGCACGAGCGATGCCGAAGTCGATGACTTTGGGACCGTCTGCCGTGATCATGATGTTGGAGGGTTTGAGGTCGCGGTGGACGACCTCCGAGTCGTGGAGCTGGGCCAGTGCCGCACACAGCAGGGCTCCCAGCGTGCGGACCGCCGACTCGGGGAGCGGGCCCGTGAGGGCGACGGCGTCGTCGAGAGGCGGCCCGAGGACGTACTCGGTGGCCAGCCAGGGAGTTTCGGCTTGCGTGTCGGCGTCGAAGACCTGGGCGCCGTGGACGGGGCCGATGACTCGGGCCGCGTCCGCCTCGAGGCGAAAGCGGGTGCGGCTCGCGGGGTCGGTGGCGATGCGGGCATGCATCGTCTTCAGCGCCGCCGTACGGCCCGTGGCCGAACGGGCGAGGTAGACGGTGCCCATGCCGCCGGCGCCCAGGCGGGCGATGAGGCGGTACGGGCCGAGGCTGTGCGGGTCGTCATGGGTGAGCGGGGAGAACATCAGCCGTCAGTCCAGAGCAGCAGGGGAAGAGGAGTGTTCGGCGGCGAGGACCTGCGCCGACTGGCGTGCGAGCTCGGCGATCACGGCTGCCGGCAGGGGAACCGGAGCGGTCGCATCCAGGGCGGTGGGCGGATGCGCCGTCGAGGGCGTGTACGTCGCCGCACTCGCGCCGGGCCCCAGGTGGGCGAGGACCTCGTGCGCCTGGGGACGTCTCGCGGGATCACGCGAGAGGCATGCCGAGATCACGGCGCGCAGCGACGTGGGAAGTTCCCGGCTTTCGGGCACGGTGTGGCCGGTGCTCGCATGGGCGAGCACCGCCCCCAGGGCGTACACGTCGCCCAGTGGGCGCGGCCGTCCGCCGGATGCCTGCTCCGGGGCGAGGCTGCCGAAGTCCAGGCCTGGCAGACCGCTGCGCCGCTCACCATCGGGGGCGGCGGCCCGTACCGCCCCGAAGCAACTGAGGCGGGGGCCCTCGGCGGTGAGCAGGACGGCGGCCGGGGACAGACCCGCGTGGGTCACGCCGTGGGCGTGGGCGGTAACCAGCGTCCCGGCGAGGGCGGTGGCCAGTGCCCGTACGGCAGGCTCGGGCAGCGGGCCGCCGTGGGCCCGCAGGGCCGCGGGCAGTGAGAGTGCGGGGACGTACGGTGTCGTGCACCAGGGCAGGGCTCCCGTGCCGCCGACCTCCTCGACCGGGAGGAACCCCGGTATCGAAAGCCGGCGGGCGCCCTCCGCCTCGATGGCCCAGCGGGCCGGGTCCGCGCCGGGGAGGGGAAGGCGGAAGAGGAACGTGCGGTCGCCATCGGCGCTGCGGCCGATGAAGCGGCGTTCGGGAACGGCCTGATCGGGCTCCGGGGCGAGCCGGGCCAGGATGACGTGCCGCCCGGCCCATGGAGGGTCGTCGCCGTGCAAACGTTCCATGCGCGCTCCCCCGGTCTGTGATGAGCGAGGACGAGCCTACCCACGCGTTCATGCGATCTCGGGGCCGGTATCGGCATCCATGCGGGTTCGGTACCGGTGTCGCGCTCCTGCTGGGCCAGGAGGGACGTACTTGCCCCTGGACGCCCGGGTTTTCAGAAGTTCGTGCGCGCGCGCCGCGTCGGCCAGCGGGAGCACGGTCACGTCCACGCGGACGCTGCCCTTGGCGACCTCGGCCAGGGCCTGCCGCAGTTGGGCGCGGAGCAGCTCTCAGGCGCCCGGCCGGCGACGCCGCCCAGGTTGCAGCCCGCGGGGGAACTGTTGGTGTAGCAGAGGTGGTTGCCCTCGAAGGTGACGTCCTCAGCGGCGGCGTTGCCGAAGATGACGTGCCGTCCGAAGGCGGCCAGGAGGTTCGGTCACGGACGACCTGGAGAAGGCCGACCTCGTGTTCCGGGAACCCTCGCCGTCGGTGTGATGACTTCACCCGTCACACCGGCGACCGAAGGGGCCCTCCGCCACCGCCGGCGCGCGCCGCGTCCTGCCCGCACCACCCGGACCGACCGCGGTCACCTGCCGCCGCGTCCTCGACGCCGCGGAACAGTTCATGAGCACACGGCGGAAACGGGACGGCGGCCCCTCGGCGGGGGAGGACCGGCGTGCCTCGCGGATTCGCTTCAATCAGGTGTCGCCGGGCACCCGAGTGGAGCGCGAGCGGCAGCGTCGGCGGTTCACCGGGCCCGTGCGGCATCCCGGCCAGGGGTGCCAGGGGCCGGAGAGGGACCCAGGCGTGGACGGTGTGACAGGAGCGGGAGGACGCGGGGACCGATGACCGGAGGAACGACGACCGAGCGGTCGGGCACGGGGCGGTTCGCCGCCGTCGCACAGTGGTGGCGCAGCGCCCTGTCCTCCTCGGGGGACGAGCGCGACACGCTGCTGATCATCGCGAAGAGCACCCTCGCCGCCACCCTGGCCTGGCTGATCTCCTACGACGTCCTCGACGCCCGGTCGCCGGCGTTCGCCCCCTTCTCCGCGGTGCTGATGATGCAGGTGACCGTCTACCGTTCGGTCGTGCAGTCACTGCGCTACGTCGGTGCCGTCGTCGCCGGGGTCCTGGTGCAGGCCGCCCTCGGGTTCCTCGCCGGCCCCGACCTGCTGACCTTCGTGTTCGTCGCCCTCATCGCCCTGACCATCGGGCGCTGGCGCGTCCTGGGTGTCCAGGGACCCCAGGTCGCCACCGCCGCCTTCTTCGCCTTCTCGACGTACGCCTCGGCGTCCGGGGGCGACCAGCGGCTGAGCGCCCTCGGGGAGATCGTCCTGCTGGTCCTTGTCGGCAGCGCGATCGGGACCGCCGTCAACATCCTGGTGGCCCCGCCACTGCGTCACCGCAGCGCCGAATACGGCATCCGCAGCCTCGCCCACGCCCTCCACGGCCTGCTCTCCGACATACATCCCGTGCTCGCCGAGGGCGTGCCCGACGAGGACACCACCGGCGGCTGGCGGGCCCGCGCGGCACGCACCGGGGAGATGATCGGGCAGGCGAGGTCGGGGCTCCGCACCGCCAAGGAGAGCGCCCTGCTGAACCCCCGGCGCCTGTTGCGCCGTCACCGGGGCCACCCGGGCTTCCAGGGTTACGAACTCGTGCTCGGCGCCCTGGAACGCACGCTCTACCAGGTGGCCTCGCTCACCCGCGGCCTCGACCGGTCCCGTACGGAGGACGAGGCCCGACGGCCGTTCCTGCAGCGGTACGCGGCGTTCCTGGAGTCCGTCGGAGCGGTGGCCGAGGTGCTGACCACGCTGGACGAGACCACCCTGCTCCCGCAGGCGAAACGGCTGGAGCGGCTGACCGACGAGGCCGAGGCCCGCAGGGACGAGGTGGTCGAGGAGACCCACCGGCTGTCCTTGTCCCTCGCCGACCCCTCGACGCCGTACGGCATCCTCGTCACCGAGGCGACCCGGCTTCTGGAGGAGTTCCGGTACACCAGCCAGGTCCTGCTCGACGTCGCACAGGAGGCGGACCGTACCCCGGGCAGCACCTTGCGGTGAGCCGTCCGCGGCCGGTCGAAGGGGAGGCGCGCCGCTCCTCTCCGCGCCGGCGGGGGGTGACGGCCGGAGTACTGCCCGTGTCGCGGGAGCGGGACACTGGACGCCGCATCGGCGCGCGGAGCCGTTCGACGTCGGAGGAGAGCCGTTCATGACCACCGAGCACCGGGCGACGGACGGTGCCCACGGCCACCACCATCAGCGCCTCGGCTGCCACCAGCCGCAGCACCTTCGGTTTCGTGGCCCCGGTGAGGCGGAGCACCGCCAGTTCGCGTACCCGGTCCGACGTCGCCGTCACCAGAGTGTGCGCCAGGGCGATTCCCGTGTACAGCAGGGCGATGCCCAGGATGAGCAGCAGACCCGCCCGGGTGTTGCCGCCGGTGCGCGGATGGTGCGCCTCCACCCACGCGGCCCTCGGCGTGACCGGGGTGTCCGTGTCGCGCCCGGCCGTCTCCAGCAGGGCGCGTACGGCCGGACGGTCGGCTCCCTCGCGGAACGTGACGTCGACGCGGTCGACGGCGGCGCCGGCCGCGTTCGCGGGCGTCACGTACACCCCGTTGTTCCCGGTGCCGGTCCGCATCACGGCCGCGACGCGGACGGCACGGGAACGGGAGGCGCTGGCCCTGATGGCGGAGGGCCGGTCGAACGCCTCTGTCGCGGAGGCGCTGACCGTCAGCGCCTCGCACGGTGTCAGCAAGCACTTCGGCTCGATCCTCACCAAGCTGGACCTCTCGCTGACCGAGGCGACGAACCGCCGGGTCCTCGCCGTGCTGGTCTACCCGCGGAAGTGAGCGGGGCCCCGGCCCGACAGTGACGCGACCAGGTCCGCGGCCTCGTCCAGCACCGCCGTCCCGTCGCCGGTGAGCTGCGGGTCCTGTGCGCGCAGAACGGTGGCGCGCGCCAGTGCGTCGGCGGGCACACCGCCGTCGTCCGCGAACCGGGTGAGCAGTGCCGCCAGCAGGCCCCGGACCCGGTCGCCCGCGGTGGAGGCCGGGTCGAGGGACACCTGGGCCAGGATCAGCGAGGTCATGGCCCGGTCGAGCGCGGGCGGCCCCTCGCGGGTGGTCAGCCAGTCGATCACCGTGGCGCCCTCGGAGGCCAGGATCACGTTCTCCGGGTGCAGGCCCAGGTGCAGGATCCGGTCCTCGGGGTCCTGGGAGAGCCGCGAGGGTATCGCGTGCAGCTCCCGCAGCAGGCGTGCCAGCAGATCCGCGCCCTCGTCCTCGCCGACCGTGCCCGCCAGCAGAGCCTCGGCCAGCGTCGGTCCGGTGAGCCGCCGCACCACCAGGTCGGTGGGGAGCGCGCCCTCGGCCGGCGGACCGATGCGCGGCACCGGGAATCCCGACGCCGCGAGGTACGACATCACGGCCAGCTCGCCGGTGGTGTCGATGCCGTGGCGGTAGCGGCGCAGGACCCAGGGGCCGTCGAGTGCGTACACGTCGGCGGTGCGTCCCGAGCCCAGGAGCGGGCCTATATGCATGGGGGAAACCTACCCGCGCCGTGCCGCCCGGGGGAGCCACCAGCGTATGTGAACGCCCTCGGCCCAGCCCAGGAGTTGCTCGGCCGCCGGATCCAGGCTTCCGTCGGCAAGGCAGAGGCGGACGGGCATGGTGATCTCGTGCTCGGGGTCGCCATGGCCGGAGCCTGTAGCGGCACGGCGGCACGGCGGCACGGCGGCACGGCGGCACGGCGGCACGGCGGCACGGCGGCACGGCGGCACGGCGGCACGGCGGCACGGCGGCACGGCGGCACGAGCCCGTGTACGGCTCGGGGTGAGCCGCGGCGCCGTCCCGGCGAAGGGCGGGGCACCGGCCCGGTGCCCCTGTGACGCGGCGGCAGAGGCGGGCGGGATCCCGCCTACTTGGCGTCCGAGTACCGTTCGACGACCGCCGTGGTGAAGGGGAAGCGGACCGGTGTCTCCCCGAAGGCGATCCGGCCGGCCAGGTCCCCGGCCTCCCGGATCGCCTCCACGACCGCGGGTGCCTCCCCGGCCGGGCAGTGCACGATCACCTCGTCGTGCTGGAAGAACACCAACTCCGCCCGCATCCCACCGGCGGCCAGAGTCCGCCGCAGCGCCGCCAGGAGGAGCAGCGCCCAGTCCGCGGCGCTGCCCTGGACCACGAAGTTTCGGGTGAAGCGGCCCCGCGCCCGGGCGTTCGACGACGCGTAGCCCGGGGTGAATCCGTACGGGCCGGTGCCGGTGCCGGTGTCCGTGCCTTCGCCGGCCTGCGGCTCCTCGCTCTCCTGGGGGATCCCCGCCTCCCCGTCCTCTCCCGCCCCCGCGGCGGGCGGGCTCGTACGGCCCAGCCACGTGCGGACGAGGCGGCCCTCCTCGCCGGCCCTCGCCGCGTCGTCGACGTAGGCGACGGCCTGCGGGAAGCGCCGCCGCAGCGCCGCCAGGTTCTTCAGGCCGTCGCCCGAGGTCTGCCCGTAGACCGCGCCCAGCAGCGCCAGTTTGGCGTGGTCGCGGTCACCGTGGAACGCCCGGTCGGACAGCGCCTTGTAGAGGTCGCCCTCGTGTCCGGCCACCTCCATCAGCCCCCGGTCGCGGGAGATCGCGGCCAGCACGCGCGGTTCCATCTGGTCGGCGTCCGCCACGACCAGCCGCCATCCCTCGTCGGCGACGACCGCCCGGCGTATCACCTTGGGGATCTGCAGCGCCCCGCCGCCGTTGGTGGTCCAGCGTCCGCTGACCGTGCCACCCGGCTGGTACTCGGGGCGGAAGCGGCCGTCGCGCACCCAGTCCTGGAGCCAGCCCCAGCCGTGCGCCGTCCAGACGCGGTACAGCTTCTTGTAACGGATCAGGGGCTCCACCGCCGGGTGGTCGAGCCCCTCCAGCTCCCACCGCCGGGTCGACCTCACCTTGATCCCGGCCTGCGCGAACGCCTTCACGACATCGGCCGGCAGATCGGGGCGAACCCGTCTGCCGAAAGCCGTGGACACCTCGTCCGCCGCCTCGGCCAGTCTGCGCGGCTCACCGCCGCCCGCGTACCGCTCGCCGAGCAGGTCGTGCAGCACCTCGCGGTGCACGTCGGCCCGCCAGGGCAGCCCGGATCCGTTCATCTCGGCGGCGACCAGCATGCCCGCGGACTCGGCGGCCGTGAGCAGCGTCATCCTGCCGGGGTGCTCCGTCGCCCTGTGGCGGCGCAGCTGCTCGGCGTAGACCTGGAGCAGGGCCTCGAAGGGCAGGTCGGTGCCGGAGCGTGGCTCGAAGAGGGAGGACTGGGAGCCCGGCTCCGCCGAGCGCGGCGGGGGGTCGGGCGGCACCGGGGCGTTCCGCAGCCGGGCCAAGGCCGCCGCGGCCGAGCGGGGCTCACCGAGGCGTCCCTCGTGCCCGAGCAGCAGCAGCTCGGCGCACTCGATGTCGTAACACCGCTCGACGCGCACGCCTGCGGCGAGCAGCCGGGGGTACGTCCCGGCGGTCGAGCGCCAGACCCAGCGGCCCACCTCGGGGCGGGAGCGGACCGACTCGACGAGATCCGGCTCGGCCAGGACAGGACCGGCGGGCAGGCCGTCGCGGGTGAGCGGCGCGAGGAGCGCGCCGCCCCCTTCCGCGGTGGCCAGAGCCCAACGTTCGGTCATGGGCCGAGTCTTGCACCCGCCACTGACAGGGGACCGGCTCACCGGGCGGGCGCGCCCGACTGCCGCGAGGATCGGAGTGAGGTGCGCGCGGTGTGCACCGGGAGCCGGCAGGCGCGGAGGAGACGGCGATGGAAGCGATCGTGTACGAGGAGTTCGGCGGCCCCGAGGTCCTGCGCCGGGCCCAGGTCGAGGACGTCCACGCCGGACCCGGGCAGATCCGTGTGGCGGTCAGGGCGGCCGGGGTCAATCCGGTCGACTACAAGATCCGCAACGGCTGGATGGAGGCGGCGTTCCCCACCCCGCTGCCCGCCACACCCGGCAGCGAGTTCGCCGGCGTCGTGGACGAGACCGGTGAGGGCGTCACCGAGTTCGCTGTCGGCGACGAGGTCCTGGGCCGGAGCGCGACCGGCGCGTACGCGGCGTACGTCCTGGCCGACGTGGGCGCGGTCGCGCGCAAGCCGGAGGGGCTGGGCTGGCCGGAGGCCGCCGCGCTGCCGGTCGCGACCTCGACCGCCGCGCGGGTGCTCGACGAGCTGGCGGTGTCGGCGGGCGAGACCCTGCTGGTGCACGGCGCGTCCGGCGCGGTCGGTTCCGCCGCGGTCCAGCTGGCCGCCGCCCGGGGCGCCACCGTGATCGGGACCGCCTCCCCCGCCAACCACGACTATCTGCGGGTGCTCGGCGCGGTCCCCGTGGCATACGGGGAAGGACTGGTGAGCCGCGTGCGGGAGGCCGCGCCGCAGGGTGTGGACGCGGTGTTCGACGTGGCGGGCAAGGGCGCCCTGGCGGACTCGGTGGAGCTGCGCGGCGGCACCTCCGACCGGATCTCCACCATCGCCGACCCGGACGCGGCCCATCACGGGGTGGCCTTCTCGGCGGGTGGCGGCAGTCCGGACGAGGGGAGGCGGCTCGGCGAGTACGCGCGGTCGGCCGCGGTCGGCGGCCTGCGCATCCCCGTCGAGCGGACGTTCCCGCTCGGCGCGGCGGCACGGGCCCAGGAGCTCAGCGAGGCGGGACACGTGCGCGGCAAGCTGGTGCTCCTCCCCGGCGAGCACTGAGCCCGCCGCCGCGGCCCCCCTGGGGAGCACCGGGCATCCGGTCGCCGCCTAGGCTGGCCGGATGGAATCGGTGACCGACCGGGCGTGCGCCGCGGCCCTGTACTCGGACGGCGACACGGGCCTCGACACCGGCGCCTCCCTCCTCGCGGCGGACCCCTCCGCCGACGAGGAGCTGCACCGCAGGGGCGAGGAGTTCGTCCGGCGGGCCTGGGCCCGCGGCTGGCAGCCCGCCGACGTCGTACGGACGGTCCGGCGGGAGCTGGACGAGACCGGGGCCGCGCTCGCCGCCGCCCTGATCGCGGCGGAGACGGCGGGGTACGGGCAGCTGCCCCCTCGTTGGACGGACCAGCTCGCCGCGATGCCCGCCCCCGCGACGCGCAACCGCCCCGACCGCTTCACGTACGCCTCCGCGCTCCTGGAGCTGTACCGGCTGTTGCTGAGGCTCCCGGTCATCGAACCGGCCGGTCCGCCGCCCGGCACATCGGCCGACGCCACGACGCTCCGGCCGCCGACCGCCGGTGAGCCCCGCATGCTCACCAGGATCCGGGCGCTGCTCGCCAAGGCGGAGGCGACCGGTTTCCCGGAGGAGGCCGAGGCGCTCACCACCAAGGCGCAGGAGCTGATGGCCCGGCACAGCATCGACGAGGCGCTCCTCGCCGCGCGTACGCACAGCGCCGACGTGCCGGGGGCCGTCCGGATCGGGGTCGACGCCCCGTACGAGAGCGCGAAGGCCGTCCTGCTCGACGCCGTGGCCTCGGCGAACCGCTGCCGTGCCGTGTGGAACAGCGATCTCGGCTTCACGACGGTCGTGGGTTTCGAGCCGGACCTGGAGTCCGTGGAGCTGCTCTTCACCTCCCTGCTGGTCCAGGGCAACGCCGCTATGACGAAGGCGGAGGCCGGCCAGCGGGCAGGCGGGCGCAAGCGGACCAAGACGTTCAGGCAGTCCTTCCTGATGGCCTACGCCCAGCGTCTGGGCAGCCGTCTCGCGGCGGACACCGCGCGGGTCACCGCCGCGGCGGGGTCGGACGCCGGTGCCGACGGCCGCGCCGAGGACACCGGCGCGCTGCTGCCGGTCCTGGCGGCACGGGACGTGGCGGTCACCGACACGGCCGAGCGGATGTTCCCGAGGACCACCACGACCCGGCTGCGCGGGGCGACGGACCTCGAAGGATGGACGCACGGCACGGCGGCGGCGGACCGGGCCAGGATGGGTGGAGAAGGTCCGGAAATCAGCCGTTAGGGCGGTATGGCCGCACAAGTCGGGGTTGTGGGTGAATCCGGCTAGGCTCTGCCCATGAGCTGGCTCCGGGCGCTGAGGGAGACGGCCCGCTCGGGGATGGAGATCGAGCGGCTGCGTCTCGAACCGCTCATCGCGGTGCGCGGCGCCGCGGGCCTCGCCCTCGTCGTCGGGATCAGCCTGGCGCTGTTCGGGCCGGTGATCGCCGCCGGTTCCGCCTTCGGCGCGTTCCAGGCCGCCATCGCGACCTTCCAGCGCAGCTGGCGCCCCAGGCCCGTCCTCGCCCTGGTCTCCGGGGCGAGCCTGGCGGTGTCGACGTTCGTCGGCTACGTCACCGTGTCCCACACCCTGCTGTTCCTCGCCCTGCTGATCCTCTGGACGTTCGCCGCCGGGATGACCTGGGCGGCGGGGCCCACGGGTGGCATCATCGCGGGCTCCAACGTCTCGATCATGCTGGTCACGATCACCCTGCCGACCTCCGTCCTCGACGCCGCCGCCCACGCCGCGATGATGGCGTTCGGCGGGCTCGTCCAGGCGGCGCTGATCGTGCTGTTCCCGGTCCGCAGATGGGGCGCCCAGCGCGACGCGCTCGCCGACGCCCTGGCCGGTGTGGCCGACTACGCCCGCAGGCTGCGGAACGACCCGGTCGCGCCCTTCGACCCCGTACCGCTGATGACCGCGCGCAACGCCGCGGCCGTCACCCCGCGCCAGGCCCGCCGGCGCCCCGCCGACCTGCACGGCGCGCGCGGGGTCGCCGAACGGCTGCGGCCGGTCCTGGCGTCGCTGGCGGATCCCGCCCTGGGGGTCCCGGCCGAGGGGCCCGAGCGTTACTGGGTGTGGGAGATCCTCGGCGCCGCGGGGTCCCTCCTCGACTCCGCGGCCCGGGCGGTGCGCCACGGCGACCCGGTCCAGCTGGACGAGACGGCGCTCTCGGTCCTGAAGTCCCCCGACACCGAGGTCATCCTCACCGGCCCGCCCCGCCGGGCCGCCGACCGGCTCGTGTCCCTGCTGGCCGACGTCGTCGAGATCGCCGAGGGGACCGGTACGGACGACCGGACACCGGGGGAGCCGCTCGTCCCGCACCGCCGCCGGCCCACCCTGCTGCGGCTCGCGCCCGTCGTCTACCGCTCCATGCGCCGCGAGATGCGCCGGGGCTCGACGATCCTGCGCCATGCCGTCCGGGTGTCGGCGGTGGCCGCGGCGGGCTATCTCCTGGGGGCGGTGCTGCCGTTCGGCCACGGCTACTGGGCACCGATGACCGCCGTGATGGTGATGCGCCCGGAGTTCACCCAGACGTACTCGCGGTCCGTGGCGCGCTTCATGGGCACGGTGGTCGGCGTCGCCGTCGCCACCGGCATCGTGCAGGCGGCACACCCGAACGCGGGGCTCTCCGCCCTGCTCGCCGTCGTCAGCGCCGGGCTGATGTACCTGCTCATGCGCACCGGATACGCGGTCAGCCAGGTCTGTGTCTCCGCCTACGTCGTCTTCCTGCTCGGCATGGCGGGCGACGACTGGTCGCAGACCGTGCCCGAACGGGTGGTGCTGACCCTCATCGGCGGACTCCTCGCCATGGCGGCGTACGCCCTCTACCCAGCCTGGGAGACCCCGCGGCTGCGCGACCGGCTGGCCGCCTGGGTGGTGACGGACGGGCGCTACGCGGCGACGGTGCTCGACCGGTACGCCGACCCCGCGTCCAGGAGCCTCGAGGACGTGCGCACCGCCCTCCTCACGACCCGGGAGGCCCGCGTCGCCTGGCAAGAGGCGCTGGAGACGGCCCGGCACGAACCGGTACGCCACCGGGGCATCTCCCGGACCTCCGCCGCGGACGCCCAGGACGCCCTCGCCCAGTTCGGCAGGGTCGCGATGCTCATGGAGGCCCACCTGCCCGCCGCGTCGGCCTCCCCCGTCCCCGAGGCCGCCGGCCTGGCTGACGTGCTGCGCCGGGTCACGGAGGAGGGCGCGAAATCGGTGCGGGAGCGCCGCATCCCGGACTGGTCCCCGGTCAGGGAGGTGCTGGAGCGCCGGGACGCCGAGCCGGGGCCGCCGCCCGACCCCTTCGTACGCAACGGGGCCACCCTGCTGCTCCGCGCCCTGGAGGACTTCTCGCAGGCGCTCGAGATCAGCAGCGGGCGGGCGTAGGGCCGGGAGCGGCAGGGGCGGAGGGTCCGGGCGGGGCCGTCGGCAGACCGGATGGACTTCTCCTTGTTGATTCATGGCCGAAAAACCGCGCCGAGCGGCCAGGCGGGAACAAACAACTCTGTTGATCGGGAGCCGAATTGGTGCGCGGTGCGTCTGTTCCTCATAGCGGTGGCGAAACGAAGCGCCGACAGGTGGGGGGGACGGGCGGAAAAGCTGTAATCACGCGCGCACCCCGCGTGCACGTGCATCTGCTCATGCATTGGCAATTGAACACAGCTATGATCCGAGCTAGTTGACACTTGCACCTTGCAACTCGGGAGCGTCCTGTGCACGACGTGTACAACGGCATGGCGGCCACAGAGCTTCGCGGGGTCGTCTGGCAGAAGAGCAGGCACAGCAACTCACAGGGATCATGTGTGGAGTTCGCGAAACTGCCCGGCGGAAATGTCGCGATGCGCAACTCGCGCCACCCCGACGGGCCCGCGCTGGTCTACACGCCGGCCGAGATCGAGGCGCTGCTGCTGGGCGTCAAGGACGGGGAGTTCGACCACCTGGCCGCCGGCGGCTGACCGGACTGTGCCCCGGTGGCCCGGCCGCGCGCCGCGGCGCGCGGCCGGGTGTCCACCGTGTCACCGGCCGTCGGGTAGGGCGTCCACCGTGACCGGGTACTCCGCCACGGGGTGGTCCGTCAGCCGGAACAGGGCCCAGACCACCTTGCCGAGTCCACCGTCGGCCGACTTGTCCCCGGCCGGTACCGGGGAGGGGTGCCAGCCCCAGCAGTCGCTGAACGACTCGACGAGGAACAGGCCGCGGCCGGACTCCGCGGAATCGGGCGCCTCGCCGGCGACCGGCCCCCTCTGGCTGGGGTCGCGCACCGCGCACACGAGGCGTGAGGTCCAGCGCATCAGATGCAGGCGCACGGAGGTGTCCTGGCGTTCCCTGGCCGCGTCGCCCGGGAGGGCGTGCCGCAGCGCGTTGGTGACGAGCTCGGACACGACGAGGGCCACGTCGTCGAAGTGGTCGCCCAGATCCCACGAGGTCAGTGTCGTACGGGTGAATCTCCGTGCCCCGCCCACCGCTTCGTACCGGGCCGGCAGCGCGCAGGAGGCCGAACCGGAGACCGCCGAGGGGTCGATGGGGGGAAGCCCCTGCCGTAACGGCTCGAGCATCGTCGATCCATTCGTCCCCATACGAGGCACTCCCGGGATTCGCGGCTGTAGCGGCACTGCTTCTGGCGGGCACTGCGGGGTACAGCGGCACAACACGAACGAGCACGCAGGTGCGCGAGGGCCATGGTTCCGAATGCGCAGGGCAGATGCAAGGGCAGATGCACGTGCACGCGGGCGCTCTGCCCGATACCGTGCCGGTTCGGACTCATTTCTTCCGCTTCATAGTTTTGAAGCTTTCCCAAAGTCTTCCCGTCTCTGTAATCGAATGAGTACGGGCTGAAGCGTTTTGGTGGCAGAATCCGCCTCCGGGGTTCGGGGGAGCCCCGGAGTACGGGAAGCGATGGGGAGGGTCGGTAAGCCGGTGACGGCAGGCGAGTCGAGTGGTTCTGTGGTGCGGCGCATCCTCCTGGGCTCACAGCTCAGGCGGCTGCGTGAATCGCGCGGCATCACCCGTGAGGCGGCCGGCTACTCCATCCGCGCCTCCGAATCGAAGATCAGCCGCATGGAGTTGGGACGGGTGAGCTTCAAGGCCAGGGACGTCGAGGACCTGCTCACGCTGTACGGAGTCACGGACGAGGCGGAGCGGGAGTCACTCCTCGGCCTGGCCCGTGAGGCCAATGTGGCGGGCTGGTGGCACAGCTACGGCGATGTGCTGCCCGGCTGGTTCCAGACGTATATCGGTCTGGAGGGAGCGGCATCGCTCATCCGGATCTACGAAGTCCAGTTCGTCCACGGTCTGTTGCAGACCGAGGCGTACGCCCATGCCGTCGTCACCCGCGGGATGCCCGGTGCGCCGACGGCTGAGATCGAACGCAGGGTCGCGTTGCGGCTGGCGCGGCAGAAGGCGCTCGTCTCCGAGAACGCGCCCCGTTTCCACGCCGTGCTCGACGAGGCGGCGCTCCGTCGTCCTTACGGCGGCCGCGAAGTGATGCGCGCCCAATTGCGGCACCTGATCGACATGTCGGAGCAGCCGAATATCACCCTCCAGGTGATGCCCTTCAGTTTCGGCGGTCACGCCGGTGAGAGCGGGGCATTCACCATGCTG
Organism: Streptomyces sp. JH34; assembly: GCF_029428875.1. NCBI lineage: Bacteria > Bacillati > Actinomycetota > Actinomycetes > Kitasatosporales > Streptomycetaceae > Streptomyces > Streptomyces sp. JH34. The sequence continues at coordinate 3,978,797 of NZ_JAJSOO010000001.1, forward strand.
CGTTTCCCGGAATCCGATCTGTCGGACATCGTCTATCTGGAGCAGCTGACAAGTGCGCTCTATCTGGACAAGGCAGAAGAAGTCGCCCAGTACGAAAAGGCCATGGTCCGGCTCCACGAGGACAGTCCGGGGCCCGAGGAGAGCCGGGATCTTCTCCGAGGACTCCTTCAACTGACCTGATTCGCCAGTACCATGACGTACCGACAGGAGTCTGCGCCTGCAGTAAGGGATTGCATGTCCTTCCCCAGTGAACTGGCCCGCCAGTACATCGACGGCGAGTGGCTGACCGGCAACGGTGCGTGGGACATCATTGATTTCAATCCATACAACGGTGAGAAACTCTGCTCGGTCACCGTGGCCACGGCCGCGGAAGTCGACCTCGCCTACCGGGCCGCCGAACGCGCGCAGCGGAAATGGGCGACGACCGGTTCCTACGAACGGCGGGCCGTTCTGGAGAACGCCGTGCGGATCGTCGGGGAACGCGGCGCGGAAATCGTCGAGCTGATCATCGAGGAGCTCGGCGGTACCAGGCAGAGGGCCGAATACGAGGTGCGTGCCGCGCAGGAGTTCCTGCGCGAGGCGGCCGGGCAGGCGATGTGGCGGACGGCGGACCTGTTGCCCTCGGCCGCCGACGGCAAGGAGAACCGGGTCTACCGGGTGCCCGTCGGGGTCGTCGGCGTGATCAGCGCCTTCGACCTCCCCTTCCTGGTCACGATGAAGACCGTCGCCCCCGCGCTCGCGCTCGGCAACGCGGTCGTGGTGAAGCCCCACCAGAACGCGCCGGTCGCCGGCGGGGGGCTGGTCGCCAGCATCTTCGAGGACGCTGGGCTTCCGGCCGGGCTCCTCAACGTGCTCGTCACCGACAGTGCCGAGATAGGCGACTCCTTCATCGAGCACCCGGTGCCCAAGGTGATCTCGTTCACCGGTTCCGACCGGGTGGGCCGTCACGTCGGCGCCGTCGCCGCCGGGCTGTTCAAGCGGACCATCCTCGAACTGGGCGGCAACAGTGCCCTGGTCGTGCTGGAGGACGCCGACCTCGGCCACGCGGTCCAGGCGGCCGTCTACAGCCGGTTCCTGTTCCAGGGGCAGGTCGGCATGGCCGCCAACCGCATCCTGGTGGACCGCTCCGTGGAGAAGGAGTTCACCGAGCGGTTCACCGCAGCGGTGTCCGCCCTCCCGTCGGGGGACCCCCGTGACCCGGACACCCGTATCGGTCCTGTCGTCAGCGCCTTCCAGGCGGAGGCGCTCACCGCGCTGGTCGACGGTGCGATCGAGGCGGGTGCTACCGCGCTCGTGCGGGGGCGCACCCGCGGCAACGTCGTCGAGCCGACGGTGCTCACCGGGCTGCCGGAGGGGTCACCGCTGCTGGAGGAGGAGATCTTCGGTCCCGTGGCGCTGCTCGTGCCCTTCGACGGTGAGGACGAGGCCCTGCGCATCGTCAACGCCGGCCCCCACGGACTGAGCGGCGCGGTGCACACGGCGGACGCCGAGCGGGGCGTGCGGTTCGCCCGGCGTGTCACCGGCGGGATGTTCCATGTGAACGGTCCGACCGTGCAGGACGGTCCGGAGGTCGCTTCCGGGGGCGAGAAGAGCTCCGGCATGGGACGGCTGAACGGAGAGGCCGCGGTGGCGGCCTTCACGACCCGTAAGTGGATCTCGGTGCAGCACGGGCGAACGGTGTTTCCCTTCTGACGGGCCGGATCGAGGCCAGGACCTGACCTGATGGGTCCGTACGTTGACGGTGCAAGAACGCAGGCAGTCGTCACGTCAGGCCGAAGGAAGACATCATGGTCACTCACGTTCCCGCCGAGGCTCCCGGCAACGAGCGGGGCGCGCTCCTCGCCTTCGTCGAGGCGCAGCGCGGTGCGATCCGGCGCTCCGTCCTCGGGCTCACCGAGGAGCAGGCCGCGAGCCGCCCCGGAGTGAGCGAGCTCTCGCTCTCCGGGCTGGTCAAGCACGTCGCCGAGGGCGAGCTGAACTGGCTGCGGATGGCCCAGCGGCGTCCGAACGACAAGGAGCGGAACGCCGACACCTGGGCGGACGGCTTCCGGCTCACGGGCGGCGAGACGATGCCGCAGATGCTGGAGTTCTGGGCCGAGGTCGCCTCGGAGACGGAGGCGTTCATCCGTCATGACGTCGACAGCATGGACGACACCTTCCCGCTGCCCCCGGCGCCCTGGTTCCCCGAGAACGGGCACTGCTCGATGCGCTGGCTGCTGATCCACCTCGTCGAGGAGTTCGGCCGTCACGCGGGCCATGCCGACATCCTCCGCGAGACGCTGGACGGCAGGACGGCCCTCCAGCTCGTGGCCGAGGAGGCGGGCTACTCTGGTCAAAGTTGAGTACAAAGGGTGGGTGGTATGTCGGCGATCCGTCTCCTCGTCCTGGGGGCCGTGCGTCAGCATCGCCGCGCGCACGGCTACCAGGTGCGCAACGACCTGGAGTACTGGGGCGCTCACGAGTGGTCCAACGCCAAGCCCGGATCGGTCTACCACGCGCTCAAGCAGATGGCGAAGCAGGGACTGCTCCTCGCGCATGAGGTCGCCCCGTCCACGGCCGGCGGGCCGCCCCGCACGGAGTACGAGATGACGGACCTCGGTGAACAGGAGTTCTTCACCCTGCTCCGGGCGTCGCTGACGTCGTACGACCAGAGCGTGGACGTGCTCTCGGCCGGCATCGGCTTCATCGTCGACCTGGAGCGGGGCGAGGCGGTGGCGCTCCTGAGGGAGCGCGTCGCGGCCATCGAGGGCTGGCGCGCCTCGGTCACGGAGCACTACACGCCGTCGGAGGGCCCGGAGTCCCTCGGGCACATCGGCGAGATCATGAACATGTGGGTCCACTCGGCCGACGCGGGTGCCGAGTGGACGCGCGGTCTGATCGCCCGTCTCGAAGCGGGGGCGTACACCTTCGCCGGTGAGGGCGACCCCTTCGTCGGGGTGCTCGCCGAGGGTCAGGAGAACCCCTACGCCACCGGTGTGCCCGATCCTGGGGATGCCCGCTAATCAAGTTTGACTAAAGAGCTCGGCGGGTTTACCTTCGGCTCGCTAGTCAAGTTTGACTAAGTGCCTGAGAGGCTGGTGAGCACGTGAACGACGCAATCGTCGTCGAGGGTGTGCACAAGCGGTACGGAGAGAAGCGAGCCCTGGACGGCCTCGGCTTCGCCGTCCGCAGGGGGACGGTGCACGGCGTGCTCGGCCCCAACGGGGCGGGCAAGACCACAGCCGTCCGGGTGCTGACGACCCTGCTGCGGCACGACGGCGGCCGGGCGGAAGTGGCGGGCTTCGACGTACGGTCCCAGGCCGCCGAGGTCAGGCGGCGGATCGGACTGCTCGGCCAGCACGCGGCGGTGGACGAGAAGCTCGGCGGCCGGCAGAACCTGGAGATGTTCGGCCGGCTGTACCACCTGGGGGCCCGCAGGGCGGGCCTGCGGGCCGACGAACTGCTGGAGCGTTTCGGGCTCGTGGACACCGGGCGCAAGGCGGTCGAGCGGTACAGCGGGGGCATGCGGCGCCGTCTCGATCTGGCCGCGTCCCTGATCACCGACCCGGAGGTCCTCTTCCTGGACGAACCCACGACCGGCCTCGACCCGCGGGGGCGCGCCGAGGTGTGGAACGCGGTGCGGTCACTGACGGCGGGCGGCACCACGGTCCTGCTGACCACGCAGTACCTGGAGGAGGCGGACCAGCTGGCCGACCGGATCTCGGTCGTCGACGGCGGCCGTGTCATCGCCGAGGGCACGGCCGACCGGCTCAAGGAGATGGTCGGCGGCGACCGCGTCGACGTGGTGCTGCGCGACGCGGACCGGCTCGGCGAGGCGGCCGTACTGCTCGGCGAGGGGGTGACCGTGGACGTGGACCGGCGGCTGCTCGGCGCACCCGCCCCGGACCGCATGCGGGCCCTGACCCGGACCGTACGGGCACTGGAGGAGGCGGGCATCGAGGCGGAGGACATCGCGGTGCGCCGGCCCACGCTGGACGAGGTGTTCCTGTCCCTCACCGGGTCCGGCGCGGGCGGATCCACGCGCGACGGCGGGACCCGCGCACCCGCGGGAACGGAGGTGGCGGCATGAGTACGGCGACGGCGGGACCGGGACGCGTCGGCTGGGCGCTGACCGACTCCTGGACGATGACCCGGCGCGAACTGGCGCACTGGGCGCGGCAGCCGGTCCAGGTGGTCGTCGGCCTGGTCTTCCCGGTGATGCTGCTCCTGATGTTCAACTACCTGGTCGGCGGCGGGCGGGGGGTCGACGGGGACAACACCGAGTTCCTGGTGCCCGGCATGCTCGCGCTCACCATGGCCTTCGGGCTCGAGGGCACGATGCTGGCCGTCACCCAGGACCTGAACAAGGGGGTCGTCGACCGGTTCCGCTCCATGCCGATGGTCTCGGGAGCCGTCCTGGTCGGGCGTAGCGTCGCCGACATGCTCCAGTCGGTGGCGGCGCTCGCCGTGATGACCGGAGTCGGGTACGCCCTCGGCTGGCGCTGGCACAACGGCACGGCCGCCGCTCTGGGAGCGCTGGGACTGCTGCTCCTGCTGCGGTTCGCGATGCTGTGGATCGGCATCCAGCTCGCGATGGTGGCGGGCAGGCCGGAGATGGTGCAGGCCGTGCAGATCCTGGTCTGGCCGGTGGGCTTCCTCTCCAACGTCTTCGCTTCACCCGAGTCGATGCCGGGCCCGCTGGGCGCCGTCGTCGAGTGGAACCCGATGTCGGCCACGGCGACGGCGGTACGCGGCCTTTTCGGCAACCCGGGCGGAGCCTCAGGCTCCTGGGCCGCCGAACACGCCGGACTCCTCGCCGTGCTCTGGCCGGTGGCGCTGATCGCGGTGTTCTTCCCTCTGGCGGTACGGAGGTTCGCGCGGCTCAGCAGGTGACACCGCCCCCGGGGTTCAGTGGTGGAACGCCGTCTGGACCCCGGGCTCCCGGTGCAGCGGGTGCTGCTGGGCGCGCAGTTCGGGCAGCAGCCCGCGCAGGTCGTCCAGCAGCAGCTCCGCGAGGTCCGACGAGAAGCCGTTGCGGCAGACGACCCGCAGCACCGAGAGGTCCTGGCGGTTGGCGGGGAAGGTGTACGCGGGCACCAGCCAGCCTCGCTCCCGCAGCCGCCTCGACACGTCGAAGACGTCGTACGCCCGCACCTCGGGCTTCGTCGTCACCGCGAACACCGGGAGTTCGTCGCCGCGGGTCAGGAGCCTGAAGTCCTCCAGGGCCTCGAACTCCACGGCGAGCCGGCGCGCGATGTCCCGGGAGGCCTGCTGCACGGCCCGGTAGCCCTCCCGGCCCAGCCGCAGGAACGTGTAGTACTGCGCGACCACCTGTGCGCCGGGCCGGGAGAAGTTCAACGCGAAGGTCGGCATGTCGCCACCCAGGTAGTTGACCCGGAACACCAGCTCCTCCGGCAGCTCGGCCGGGGAACGCCACAGCGCCCAGCCCACACCCGGGTAGACCAGGCCGTACTTGTGCCCGGACGTGTTGATCGAGGACACCCGGGGCAGCCGGAAGTCCCAGACCAGGTCCGGGTCGAGGAACGGGGCGATCATCGCCCCGGACGCGCCGTCCACATGGACGGGGATGTCGAGCCCGGTGCGCTCCTGGAGGTCGTCCAGCGCCGCGCAGAGGTCGGCGACCGGCTCGTAGGAACCGTCGAAGGTGGACCCGAGGATCCCGACCACACCGATGGTGTTCTCGTCGCACAGCTCGGCCGCCGCCTGCGGGTCCAGGTGGAAGCGCTCACCGTCCATCGGGACCTGGCGCGGCTCCACCTCCCAGAACGTGCAGAACTTCTCCCAGCAGACCTGCACGTTGACGCCCATCACCAGGTTGGGCCGCGCGGTCGCCGGATAACGGTCGGTGTTCCTCGCCGACCAGCGCCGCTTCAGTGCCATCCCCGCCAGCATGCAGGCCTCGCTGGAGCCCGTCGTCGAACAGCCCACCGTGGATGCCGGGTCGGGTGCGTTCCAGAGGTCGGCGAGCATCGCCACGCAGCGCCGTTCCAGCTCGGCGGTGCGGGGGTACTCGTCCTTGTCGATCATGTTCTTGTCCCGGCACTCGGCCATCAGCACACCGGCCTGGGGCTCCATCCAGGTGGTGACGAAGGTGGCGAGGTTGAGCCGGGAGTTCCCGTCGAGCATCAGCTCGTCGTGGACGAGCCGGTAGGCGGTCGACGGCGGCAGCGGGTCGTCCGGGAGCCGGTGCGTCGGCGGTGCCGCGATCATGGGCGCGGTCGGGTCGGCCTCCCCGAAGAACGGGTTCAGGGCGAGTCTGCGGTGTTCCTCGGACGGGGCGGCCTTGCCGTGCCGTCCCTGGTGGAGTGCCATCGTGAGCTGTCCCCTCAGTCCTCTGCCGCGAGTCCGGCCTTGACGGCCCGGGTGAACTTCACGACGCGTTCGGCCTGGACACGTGCGGCGGTCAGGGTCTGCTCGGCGACAGGGATGTCGCCCTGGCCCGAGACATGGGAGGTGCCGTACGGGTTGCCGTCGACGAACTTCGAGGGGTCCGTGTAGCCGGGCGGCACCAGGATTCCGCCGAAGTGGTAGATCGTGTTGTACAGCGCCAGCAGGGTGGACTCCTGTCCGCCGTGGGTCGTGCTGCTGGCGGTGAAGCCGCTGTAGACCTTGTCGGCGAGCTGTCCCGCCTGCCAGAGCCCGCCCAGCGTGTCGAGGAACTGCTTGAGCTGGGCCGTGACGTTGCCGTACCGGGTCGGCGTACCGAAGATCACCGCGTCCGCCCAGACCATGTCGTCCGGCGAGACCTCGGGGATGTCGGCGGTCGCCCGTGCGTGCTCGGCCCAGGCCGGATTGGAGTCGATCGCCGCCTGGGGGGCGAGCTCGGCGGCCTTGCGCAGCCGCATGTGCGCTCCGGCGCTCTCGACGTATCCGGCCATGGCCTTGGCGATCGTGGAGATCGTGCCGGTGGAGGAGTAGTAGATGACGGCGACGTTGACGGACGTGGGCATGCGGGAACCTCCGGGGGCGTGGACGAGGGCGGGCCGTCGGGGAGCAGGCGGGGGACGGGAGAGCGGGGGCGCGCGGATCAGGAATTGCTGATCACGGCGGCCGTTCCGTACGCGCAGACCTCGGTGCCCACGTCCGCCGCCTCGCTCACGTCGAAGCGCATCATCAGCACCGCGTTCGCGCCGCGGGCCCTGGCCTGGTCGACCAGCCGCTCCATCGCCTGGTTGCGGGTCTCGACCAGCGTCTTGGTGAGTCCTTTGAGCTCACCGCCGATCATCGACTTCAGACCGGCGCCGATCTGGCTGCCGAGGTGGCGGGAGCGGACCGTGAGTCCGAACACCTCGCCGATGACCTCGGTCACCTGGTAGCCGGGAACGTCGTTCGTGGTGACGACCAGGACGTCCGCCCGGGGTGTCTGTCCGCCCCCGTAGTCCTCAATGCCCATGATGTGGCACCTCCTGCGGAAAGCTTTGCCCCGGTTCGTTCCGTGCGCATCCTCGCTTACGCCAGTGGAACCCAGGCGTCCGCCGCGGCGTTGATAGCTTGGGGCGGCCACGCAGCCGCGCACACCGACCAACCCTGGAGCCCGGACCCTTGAATACGCTTGCGCTCGGCCCGAGCTGGCTGGACCCGGATTATCTGCTCAACACCTTCGGGCTGCCCGGCCTCCTGCTCATCGTGTTCGCCGAGTCCGGACTGCTGATCGGGTTCTTCCTGCCCGGCGACTCCCTGTTGTTCACCACGGGCCTCCTGGTGACGACCGGCGACCTCAAGTACCCCCTGTGGCTGGTCTGCGTCCTGGTCGCCCTGGCGGCGATCATCGGCGACCAGGTCGGCTATCTCTTCGGCCGCAAGGTGGGACCGGCGCTCTTCAAACGCCCGGACTCCCGTCTCTTCAAGCAGGAGAACGTCGAGAAGGCCCACGAGTTCTTCGAGAAGTACGGACCGAAGTCCCTGGTGCTGGCCCGCTTCGTCCCCATCGTCCGCACGTTCACGCCGATCATCGCCGGTGTGAGCCGGATGGACTACCGCTCCTTCATCACGTTCAACATCATCGGCGGCATCCTCTGGGGTGTCGGCGTGACGCTGCTCGGGGCGGCCCTCGGCAAGATCGCCTTCGTGCACGAGAACATCGAGATGATCCTCATCCTGATCGTGCTGATCTCCGTGGTGCCGATCCTGATCGAGTTCCTGAGGGCCCGCAGCAAGTCGAAGAAGGAACGCGCCGCGCGGCAGGGCGACGACCACGGCCCCTCGGACGGCGGCCCCTCGGCGGGCCCGCACGGCGGAGCGGGCGAGGACGGCCAGGGCCCCGCCGCCCACCAGCACACCGGTGACCGGGCGGCCCCGTACGGCGGCGCCCCCTACGACAGCCGGTACGGCACCGATCAGGGCGGCCAGTACGCCGGCGGCCAGGGCGCCCAGTACGGTGACGGCCCGTACGGCGGTGCTCAGGTGGGCCCGTACGGCGGCCAGGCAGGTCAGTACGGCGGTGCTCAGGCGGGGCCGTACGGCGGCCAGGCAGGTCAGTACGGTCAGGGCGGTCAGCAGCAGGGCGGCGCCGGGTACGGCGGCCAGGACACTCCGTACGGCGGCCGGTACGCCGGTGGCCAGGACACCAGGTACACCGCACCCCAGGGAGGCGGGCAGTACGGCGCGGCGGACCAGGATGGTCGGTACGGCGCGGGCCAGGGCCAGTACGGGGCCGGGCAGGGCGGTCAGTACGGCGGTGACCAGGGCGCCCAGTACCCCGCGGGTCAGTACGGCGCAGGGCAGCACGGCGCCTCGGACCAGGGCGGACAGTACGGCGCGGCTCAGGGTCAGTACGGCGCGGGCCAGTACGGCGCCTCGGACCAGGGCGGACAGTACGGCGCGGCTCAGGGTCAGTACGGCGCGGGCCAGTACGGCGCCGCGGACCAGGGCGGACAGTACGGCGCCGCTCAGGGTCAGTACGGCGGCGCCCGGCCCGCTCAGCAGCCCCCTCAGCCCTCTCAGTACACGGACGGCGGCTCCTACGACGACCGGCCCGCGGCCCGCCCGGGCGACGGCCAGGAGGACGACCCGGGTCAGTACGGCTGGCAGGACAGGCGCTGATCCACCGCGCACGCGCCGACGGCGCCCCGGTTCCCGTGTGGGGACCGGGGCGCCGTTCGTCCGTCAGAAGCCGCGGGTCCGCTTGGCGGCACGGCGGGACGGGCCCTCGACCGCGCCCGGCACCCGCATGAAGAGGCGCGAGATCTCGCTCCCCAGGTTGACCCCGATGGCGATCGCCAGCGCCGTGGCGACAGCGGTGAAGAGCGACGTGAGCCCGGCGTCCACCTCGTTCTGCGCCACGCCCAGCAGTCCGAAGTAGGTCGCCGAACCGGGCAGCAGCGGGCCGATCGCGGCCGTGATGTACGGCAGCGACGACGTGTAGCGGTACCGCGAGAACAACTGGCCGAACAGCCCGACCAGACCCGCGGCGACGGCCGTGGCCGCCACGGGGGAGATGCCGCCGGTGCGGGCCATCGCGCCGTAGATGATCCAGGCCACCCCGCCGTTGAGTGTCACCGCGAGGACCGTGGAACGTTCCTGCTGGAGCAGGATGGCGAAGGCCAGGGTGAGGGCCATCGAGGCCAGGATCTGGAGTACCGGCCGGTCGTTGGGTACGAACCGCGCCTCCGGGTTCAGCTGTGCGCCGAGCTGGACCCCCAGGTAGAGCATCAGCAGCACACCCGCGACGATGCCGATGAAGAAGTACATGACTTCCAGGAGCCGGGCTCCCGCGGTGATGTAGTAGCCGGTCAGACCGTCCTGCACCCCGGCGACGAGGGCCCGCCCGGGAAGCAGCGCGAACAGACCACCGGTGATCACCGCGGAGGGCCGCACATCCGTCGAGTGGGTGAGGGTCAGCGCGATGCCCATCGCGGCCGGCGGCATGGCCGCGACCGTGAACTGGTAGAACTCGGGCAGTCCGCGGCCGGCGCAGAGCCAGGCCAGCCGGTCGCCGAGCATCGCACCCGCCGCCGCCACGATGAAGACCAGCGCACCACCACCGACCAGCACCGATGCCGAACCCGCGAGCAGGCCGGCCGCGGCCGTCAGCACCCAGCCGGGGTACGGGTGCCGGTTACGCCGGATCTCGGCCAGGCGCCGGTAGGCCTCCTCCAGCGAGACCTCGACGTGCTCCGCCGAGGTGATGTCGTCGATGAGCCGGAACACGGCGGCCAGCCGGGTGTAGTCGGTGCCCCGGCGGCGCACGGTACGGCTGGCGGTGATGGGGTCGTCGACCAGGGACGGCTGGTGCGAGATGGACAGCAGCGTGAACGTGACCGTCGGCTCGCAGCGGTCCAGCCCGTACGAACGCGACACGGCGAACATGGCCGCCTCGACGTCCTCGGCGCCCTCGCCGCCCGCGAGCAGCAGCTCACCGATACGGAGCGTCAGGTCGAGCACACGCGGTACGGCGGGCCCGGAGTCGTCGGTCTTCTGCACCATCTCGGGTGCCGGCCGTTCGAACACCGGCATCCGGAGCATCGTGCGCATCCGGTCCTGCCAGGGGGCCTCCTTGGTCAGCCGGACCATCGGAATGCCGTGCGCGGGGGTGAACGCGGGTGGCTGGTGCTGCGCGTTGTACCCGCTCGGTGGAACGAACGCGGACGACAGCGTGTCGGACCCCGGGCCGTACCCCGATCCGGAAGCGGAACCCTGACCCGTGTCCGAGGACGCCGACGGGTCGCTGTGCAGGCCGGCCGGAAGCGCGAACTCCGATGTGGGGTGGTCGTCCTCCTGCGGAGCCGTCGGCTGCTCGACTCCGGCAGGCGGGACGAACGCGCTGTGCGCCTCGTCGGACTGGGGCTTCTGGTCCTCGGGACCGCCCTGTTCCGCCACCACTCGACCTCGTTCCTCCTCGACCGCCCGTCACGGGAGCGCTTCTGCCCAGTATGAGCACGGACATGGGCACCACACGCAACGGGCGGCGCACCGGTGAAGGTGCGCCGCCCGTCGTCCGTACGGTCAGCTGAGCCGGTCGGCCCCGTGCGCCGCGATCCACGTCGTCCCGCTCACAAGCGGAAGCCGGAGGAACTGCGTCAGTGCTTGTCGCCCTGCGCCTCGAGGCGCTTGTAGGAGGCCTCGATCTCTGCCTCGGCCTCGGTGCGGCCGACCCAGTCGGCGCCCTCGACGGACTTGCCGGGCTCGAGGTCCTTGTAGACCTCGAAGAAGTGCTGGATCTCCAGGCGGTCGAACTCCGACACGTGGTGGATGTCGCGCAGGTGCTCCACCCGGGGGTCGGACGCCGGGACGCACAGCAGCTTGTCGTCGCCGCCGGCCTCGTCGGTCATCCGGAACATGCCGATGGCGCGGCACTTGATGAGGCAGCCGGGGAACGTCGGCTCCTCGAGGATGACCAGCGCGTCCAGCGGGTCGCCGTCCTCGCCGAGGGTGTTCTCGACGAAACCGTAGTCCGCCGGGTAGCTGGTCGAGGTGAAGAGTCGACGGTCCAGACGGATCCGACCGGTCTCGTGGTCCACCTCGTACTTGTTCCGCGAACCCTTCGGGATCTCGATAACGACGTCGAACTCCACGGGTGGCTCCTCCATGATCAACACATACGACTGATGGTTAAGTGTCCCTCACGCAGACGAGTGCTCGCGAAAGGGGCTGGTCAACGGTGGCCGAGCCGGTGCAGAGACCGACGGAGGAACCGCTGAGCAGATGGGGCGGGTGGAAAGCCCCGGAGTACCTGAAGCTCGGGAGCGGTTCGGGGAACCGCCGGCTCGTCGCAGGCTCCGCGGTGCTCGGCCTGGTGGTCGCCGCCGGCGCCGTCCTGGCCGCCGGTCCCTGGGACTCCGGTCAGCGTAAGGCCGAGCGCGACCGGGCGGCCGTCCAGCAGCGCGCAGGTGGCGCACATCACGAAGGGAACGCGCCCGACGGGCCGGAACCCGCCCCCAGCGCGCCCGCCGTCCTGAGTGCCCTCGGCGCCACCGCGGGCCTCACCCCGGCAGGCGCGAGCGGGCTGAAGGGCGTCCTCGACCCCCTGCTGGACACACCCGCACTCGGCTCCGTGCGCACCGCCGTCGTCGTCGACGCGGCCACAGGGAAGCAGTTGTACGCGCGGGGCGCCACCACTCCCATGACCCCCGCGTCCACGGTGAAGATCGCCACGACCGCCGCCGCGCTCTCCGCGCTCGGCCCCGCCCACCGCATCGCGACGACGGTCGTGCTCTCACCGGACTCCAGGACGCTCACCCTCGTGGGCGGCGGAGACCCCACGCTCGACGAGGCCGCCCTGCGCTCCCTGGCCGCCGACACGGCGCGCTCGCTGCGGGACGGCGGCACCGGACGCGTACGGCTGGCGTACGACACCTCGCGCTACTCGGGGCCCGCCCGCCACCCCATCGGCCCCAACGAGAACATCGCGCCGATGAGCGCGCTCATGGCCGACGAGGGCCGCCTGGACGGGAGCGACCGGGGGCCGGCCCTCCGTAGCGGCGATCCCGCGGGTGACGCCGCGCGCAGCTTCGCGGAGCTGCTCGGCGACGCCGGTGCGGCCACCCACGCCCCCGTGTCCGGGAAGGCCGCCAAGGGATCGAGGACGGTGGCGACGCACTGGTCGAAGCCGCTCTCCGCGCTGGTCGAACGGGCCCTGACCAACAGTGACAACGACATCGCCGAGGCCCTGGCCCGGCAGACCGCGCTGAAGGCCGGGGAGCCCGCGTCCTTCGCCGGCAGCCGCCGCGCGGTCACCGCTCAGCTGCAGACGCTCGGCATGCCGCTGGCCGGGGCCTGGCTCGCGGACGGCAGTGGACTCGACCGTGCGGACAAGGTGAGCGCGGGCCTCCTCGCCCGGCTGCTCGCGCTCGCCGCCGGACCGGACCACCCCGAGCTGCGCCCCGTGCTCACCGGCCTCCCGGTCGCCGGATTCAGCGGCACGCTCGGTGACCGCTACACCGCGACCTCGCCGGCGACCGGCCTGATCAGGGCCAAGACCGGCACCCTCACCGGGGTGAACAGCCTCGCCGGGACCACGGTCGACGCACAGGGCCGGCTCCTGGCCTTCGCGTTCCTGGCCTCGGGCACCACTTCCCCTGCCGAGGCGGAGGCGTCGCTGGACACCCTGGCCACCACTCTCACCAAAGGCACACGGTGACCGGCTGACACCCCACCATGGGGCGACCACCTCACGTACGGTTGACGCATGACGAGCATCGGTGGTGCCGAGATGGTCGACTGGAATCTCGCGGTCGCGACCGCGACCCGGTTCGTGCGGCCGGGTCCCGAGATCAGCCGTGAGGAGGCCCGTGCCGTCGTCGCGGAACTCCGGCGGCATGCCAAGGCATCCGAGGAGCACGTCCGTTCGTTCACCCGAATGATCCCGGACGGGCACGAACCCGAGGACACCCCGGTCCTGGTCGTCGACCGGGCCGGCTGGATCAGGGCCAACGTCGCGGGCTTCCGTGAACTGCTGGGCCCCCTGCTCGGGAAGATGCAGGACCGCCGCGGCAGCGGCCCCGGAAACGCCGTGCTGGGCGCGGTCGGCGGCAAGGTGACCGGCGTCGAACTGGGCATGCTGCTGTCGTTCCTGGCGTCCAGGGTCCTCGGACAGTACGAGACCTTCGCCCCCGCCACCCGTGAGCTGCCCGCGTCCTCGAAGGGAGGGGGCAGGCTGCTGCTGGTCGCCCCCAACATCGTCCACGTCGAGCGGGAACTCGAGGTCGACCCGCACGACTTCAGGCTCTGGGTGGCGCTCCACGAGGAGACGCACCGCACCCAGTTCACCGGGGTTCCCTGGCTCCGCGACCATCTGCGGGGCGAAATCCAGTCGTTCCTCGACGAGACCGACGTCGACCCGATGACCGTGCTCGAACGCCTCCGCGAGGCGGCGCAGGCCTTCTCGGGCGGCAGTCGTCCCGAGGGTGAACGGGGTGAGGAGGGCGACGACGGGGGGCGCAGCCTCGTCGAGATCGTCCAGACGCCCGCCCAGCGCGAGATCCTGGGCCGGCTCACCGCCGTGATGTCCCTGCTCGAAGGGCACGCCGATTTCGTGATGGACGGTGTGGGCCCCGACGTGGTGGCCTCCGTCGCCGAGATCCGGGAGAAGTTCCAGCGGCGCAGGGCGCGCGGCGCGAGCCGGCTGGACCTGGCGCTGCGCAGGCTCCTGGGGCTCGACGCCAAGCTGCGGCAGTACCGCGACGGCGAGAAGTTCGTCCGGGCCGTGGTGGACGAGGTGGGTATGGACGGTTTCAACCGGGTGTGGACCTCCCCCAACACCCTTCCCACCAAGGCTGAGATCGCCGCACCGGCGGACTGGGTGGCGCGGGTGCACCGTAAGTCGGATTCGTGATCCTGGCCGGTCCGGTGGCAGAGGATTGCCCCGCCAATCACCCATCCGAGGGACCGTAGGGGCATGGGAAGGCGTGCAATGCTCGATGGACGGCTTGGCTCTGTCACCATCGACGCACTCTGAGTGATGGGACTCCGTCCCATCCGCTCGGAGGCACCCCCCAAAACTTCACCCGAAGGGCACCGGACATGGGTCCCCATCCTGCGGTCGCGGCGATACGCCTGGCGGTCCGCCGCGTACTCCACGACGTCGTCACCGAACACAACCGTCACACCGAACAGGCGGGACACGCCGCGTTCGCCGAAGCCGGCGCGGGCGCCCGGCGGTCCGCGCTCCCCGAGCGGCCGGACACCCCGCTGGTGCTCGTCGCCTGCTCCGGGGGCGCCGACTCCATGGCTCTCGCCTCCGCCCTCGCCTTCGAGTCGCGCAAGCTGCCCGTCCGCGCCGGCGGCATCACCGTCGACCACAACCTCCAGCCCGGCTCCGGACTCCGTGCCGACGAGGTCGTGGCGCGCCTCGCCGAGATGCGACTCGACCCGGTCGAGGCCGTCGCTGTACGGGTCGGCCGCGACGGCGGGCCCGAGGCCGCCGCCCGTGACGCCCGCTACGCGGCCCTGGACGACGCGGCGGAGCGCCACGGCGCCGCCGCCGTGCTCCTCGGTCACACCCGCGACGACCAGGCCGAGACGGTTCTGCTGGGCCTCGCACGCGGCTCCGGCATCCGCTCGCTCTCCGGGATGGCAGCCGCCTCAGGCCCCGCCGGCCGCTACCGCCGCCCGTTGCTCCAGCTCGACCGGCAGACCGCCCGCAAGGCCTGTCTGGTCCAGTCGATCCCCGTCTGGGACGACCCCCACAACATCGATCCCGCCTACACCCGCTCCCGGCTCCGCCACGAAGGCCTGCCCGCCCTGGAGAAGGCCCTCGGTAAAGGCGTGGTGGAGGCACTCGCCCGTACGGCCCAGCTCTCCCGCGACGACGCCGACGCCCTCGACACCTGGGCCGCCGAGGCCGCCCGCTCGGTCCTGGACGACGCCGGGCACCTGGAATGCGTCAAGCTCTCCGTGCTGCCGCCCGCGGTTCGCCGCCGGGTGCTGCGCCGGGCCGTGATCGACGCCGGGTCCCCCGCGGGTTCGCTCTTCGCCCGCCACATCGAGGAAGTCGACCGGCTCATCACCGGCTGGCGGGGCCAGGGGGCCATCAACCTGCCCGGCCGCGTCGAGGTCCGGCGGCAGGGTGGCAGACTGGTGATTCGGCAGAGCTGAAGCGCAAGCGGCTGACATGCAGGCGAAACGCCGGTCCGGCCCGGGGAAGAGTCCGGTCCGGCAGGGCAGAGAAAGAGACGCGGGTGAACGAGAAGGACATGGGCACCGACCTTCAGTCGGTGCTCCTCACCAAGGAAGAGATCGACGCGAAGCTCGCCGAGCTCGCAGCGAAGATCGACGCGGAGTACGCGGGCAAGGACCTGCTCATCGTCGGCGTGCTCAAGGGCGCGGTGATGGTCATGGCGGACCTGGCCCGGGCCCTGTCCACCCCCGTCACCATGGACTGGATGGCCGTCTCGTCGTACGGCGCAGGCACCCAGTCCTCGGGCGTCGTCCGGATCCTCAAGGACCTCGACACCGACATCAAGGGCAAGCACGTCCTGATCGTCGAGGACATCATCGACTCCGGTCTGACGCTGTCCTGGCTGCTGACCAACCTGGGCTCGCGTGAACCCGCGAGCCTGGAGGTCTGCACGCTGCTCCGCAAGCCGGACGCGGCGAAGGTCGCGATCGACGTGAAGTGGGTCGGCTTCGACATCCCCAACGAATTCGTCGTCGGCTACGGACTCGACTACGCCGAGAAGTACCGCAACCTCCCCTTCGTCGGTACGCTCGCGCCTCACGTCTACGGCGGTTGAGGTAACAGCCCCGGCAGGACCGGCCGAACCCGGCCGGACTCCCGGGAACCCTCGTGGTGTTCCCGCCGTTGGAGCCTTCGAGGGCGGGTTTGCCAGACGTCCCCTGCGGTCACGGGTGACAATGCTGGGGTACCGTCCGAAGCACAGTCTTTTCTCACAGCAGCATTTACCTACGGGCAGGAGGGACGGGGCGACTTCGCTCCGTATGGATGGACGTGAAGCGATACTTCCGTGGGCCGGTCATGTGGATCGTGCTGGCCGTCCTCGCCGTGGTCGTGTTGATGCAGGTCGTCGGCTCGTCCGGCGGCTACAAGACGGTGGACACCGGCAAGGTGATCCAGGCGATCAGCAAGAACCAGGTGGAGCAGGCCAAGCTGACCACCGGTGACGAACAGATCCTTAAGATCGAGCTGAAGGACAAGCAGAAGCTCGACGGCGAGTCCGGCAGCAAGTTCCAGGCGAGCTACATCGGCAACCAGGGTGTCGAGCTCGCCGACACACTGCAGAAGAAGTTCGAGAGCGGTGACATCGAGAAGGGTTACACCGTCTCGCCGTCGAAGCAGTCCCCGTTCGTCTCGATCCTTCTCTCGCTGCTGCCCTTCGTCCTGATCGTGGTCGTGTTCCTGTTTCTGATGAATCAGATGCAGGGCGGCGGCTCCAAGGTCATGCAGTTCGGCAAGTCCAAGGCCAAGCTGATCACCAAGGACACGCCGAAGACGACGTTCGCCGATGTGGCGGGGTCGGACGAGGCCGTCGAGGAACTGTACGAGATCAAGGAATTCCTCCAGGAGCCGGCGAAGTTCCAGGCCGTCGGCGCCAAGATCCCGAAGGGCGTCCTGCTGTACGGGCCGCCCGGCACGGGTAAGACGCTGCTCGCTCGCGCGGTCGCGGGCGAGGCGGGCGTCCCGTTCTACTCGATCTCCGGTTCCGACTTCGTCGAGATGTTCGTCGGTGTCGGCGCCTCCCGTGTCCGTGACCTCTTCGAGCAGGCCAAGGCGAACGCTCCGGCGATCGTCTTCGTCGACGAGATCGACGCCGTCGGACGGCACCGCGGTGCGGGCATGGGCGGCGGTCACGACGAGCGTGAGCAGACGCTCAACCAGTTGCTCGTCGAGATGGACGGCTTCGACGTGAAGGGCGGCGTCATCCTGATCGCCGCCACGAACCGGCCGGACATCCTGGACCCGGCGCTGCTGCGTCCGGGGCGCTTCGACCGGCAGATCGCCGTCGACCGGCCGGACATGCAGGGCCGCCTCGAGATCCTCAAGGTGCACCAGAAGGGCAAGCCGGTCGCGGAGGACGTCGACCTCAACGCCGTCGCCCGTCGTACGCCCGGCTTCACCGGTGCCGACCTGTCGAACGTGCTGAACGAAGCGGCGCTCCTCACGGCGCGCAGCAACAAGAAGCTGATCGACAACCACATGCTCGACGAGGCCATCGACCGCGTCGTGGCGGGACCGCAGAAGCGGACCCGGATCATGTCCGAGAAGGAAAAGAAGATCACCGCGTACCACGAGGGCGGACACGCCCTGGTCGCGGCGGCCTCACCCCAGTCGGACCCGGTCCACAAGATCACGATCCTCTCCCGCGGACGCGCCCTCGGTTACACGATGGTGCTCCCGGAGGAGGACAAGTACTCCACGACGCGCAACGAGATGCTCGACCAGCTGGCGTACATGCTGGGCGGGCGCGCGGCCGAGGAGCTGGTCTTCCACGACCCGACGACCGGTGCTGCGAACGACATCGAGAAGGCCACTGCCACGGCCCGCGCGATGGTCACGCAGTACGGCATGACCGAGCGTCTCGGCGCGATCAAGTTCGGCGGGGACAACACCGAGCCGTTCGTGGGCCGGGAGATGGGCCATCAGCGCGACTACTCGGAAGAGGTCGCGGCGCTCGTCGACGAGGAGGTCAAGAAGCTCATCGAGACCGCGCACAACGACGCGTGGGAGATTCTCGTCGAGAACCGCGACATCCTCGACGCCCTGGTCCTGGAGCTCCTCGAGAAGGAGACGCTCGGCAAGGAGCAGATCGCCGAGATCTTCGCCCCGATCGTGAAGCGCCCGGCTCGCCCGGCGTGGACCGGATCAGCCCGGCGCACTCCGTCCACGCGTCCGCCCGTGCTCTCTCCCAAGGAGCTCGCTCTCACCAACGGCTCCGCCAACGGTTCGGGCACCCCGGAGATCGCGCCGACGGACATGACGAAGAACAACGGCACGTCCACGGAGGCACTCCCCGAGGACCGGCCCGAGAGCTGACCCCTGCCCGACCCGGTGTGGCCCCTGTCACGGGGGCTCCACCAGGCCCGGAATGGATGCCGCGCCCCCCAGGTTCTAGCCTGTGGGGGCGCGGCTTTTTCGTATGCCTGCGCTGTGCCTGCCGTAATTCCGTGAGGGCCGGGCGGGTCCGCGCATGTGACTGCACAGAGGAACGAGGCACAGAATGACCGACCCGGTGACGCTCGACGGGCAGGCTTCGATCGGCGTTTTCGACGAGAAGCGGGCCGAGTCCGCCGTTCGGGAACTCCTCATCGCCGTCGGTGAGGACCCCGACCGCGAGGGCCTGCGCGAGACGCCGGGCCGAGTGGCACGTGCGTACAAGGAGATATTCGCGGGCCTCCACCAGGAGCCCGAGGACGTCCTGACGACGACGTTCGACCTCGGTCACGACGAGATGGTGCTGGTCAAGGACATCGAGGTGTTCAGTACGTGTGAGCACCACCTGGTCCCGTTCCGCGGGGTCGCGCACGTGGGCTACATCCCGGCGACCAGCGGCAAGATCACCGGCCTCTCGAAGCTTGCGCGGCTGGTCGACGTCTATGCCAGGCGGCCGCAGGTCCAGGAGCGGCTCACCACGCAGATCGCCGAGTCCCTGATGGCGATCCTGGAGCCGCGCGGGGTCATCGTGGTCGTCGAGTGCGAGCACATGTGCATGTCCATGAGGGGCATCCGCAAGCCCGGAGCGAAGACGCTCACGTCCGCGGTCCGCGGGCAGCTACGTGATTCGGCCACGCGTGCGGAGGCCATGAGCCTCATCATGGCGCGCTGACCTGGCGGGACCGGACAGCCGGGGCCTCTGGCGCCCGAGCGGTCCGGGCCCGGTGGCGGCAGCGCCGCGTTCGTGTGGCGGGCGCGTCGGTGGATCTCATGGGCCGGCCGCTCGGATTGCCTCTCAGGCGGCCTGTGCCGTGTTCCGCTCGTCGTCCCCGTCGTCCGGAAGCTTGCAGACCCGCTCGAGGAAGACGGCGGCGGCCACGACCGCGACGCCGGCCAGGACGGCGCTGCCCGCGTAGATGGCCTGATCCCTGCGGGGCGGGACATCCAGGAGGCTGAGCAGGAAGACACAGGTGCCGCCGTACATCCCGGCGACCAGCGCGGCGACCAGTGCGCTGGCCTGGCCGAAGACCACTGCGCGCGCGGCCATCATCGGCTCCACGCCCTTCGCCCCGGGGCGCCGCTCCCGCTGGGCGCGCAGCCGCGCCCGGACGGACAGCGCCGTCGCGAGCAGGACGACGGCGATCACGGCCAGCACGATGGGTGCGGCGAGCGGCACGCTCGGCAGCGTCCCCAGAGCGTCCCAGAGGCGGGCCGCGCCCCAGGACAGGACGCCGGCTCCGGCGAAGAGTCCGGCCAGGAGGCCGAGCCGTAGTTGCTTCACCGAGAGTGCCGCCCTTCGTCGCCGTTGCCCGTGTCGCCGCCCGCGGGCGGTCGTCCTTGAGCCTAACGACTACTCGGGGAGACGGAGTTCCAGGTCGGGCCGGGGAAGCACCCCGTCGCGGCCGACAGCGGCCAGCAGGTCGGCGACCGGGCCGACGCCGGGCAGCAGGGCGTCCGGGTCCACGTCGTGCCAGGGTGCGAGCACGAAGGCGCGCTCGCGGGCGCGCGGGTGCGGAAGGGTCAGCAGCGGGTCGTCGGAGACCACGTCGGCGTACGACACGATGTCGACGTCGATCGTGCGCGGTCCCCAGCGCTCCTCGCGGACCCGGTCGAAGGCCTCCTCGATGGCCTGGCCGCGCTCCAGCAGGGACGAGGGGGGCAGGGTCGTCTTCACGACGACCACCGCGTTGAAGTACGAGGGCTGGGAGCCGGGGTCGACGCCCCAGGGCTCCGTCTCGTAGACCGGGGAGACCGCTTTGACCCGGAGGCCGGGGGTGTCCTCCAGGGCGTCGACGGCCCCCTGGATCGTCTCGAGGCGGTTGCCCAGGTTGGAGCCGAGGGAGATCACGGCCCGTTTGGGGTTGGAGAGGGTGACGTCCGCCGCGTCGACCTGCTCGACCACGGCTGCGGGAACCGGCTGTACGGTCGGGTCGCTCTGCCCCTCGGTGGAAAATGCAGTCATGCTCGGCTCCGGATGATGGTGATGGTCACGTCGTCGAACGGGACGGTGATGGGGGCGTCCGGCTTGTGGACGACGACCTCGATCTCCTGGACCCCTTCGTGCTTGAGGCACTGCTGCGCGATGCGTTCCGCGAGCGTCTCGATCAGATCGACCGGCTCACCCTTGATGACGTCGACGACCTCTTCCGCGACCACGCCGTAGTGAACGGTCTTCGACAGGTCGTCGGCGGCTGCCGCGGGGCGGGTGTCGAGACCGAGCACCAGGTCGACGATGAAGGTCTGGCCCTCTTCCCGTTCCCTGGGGAAGACACCGTGGTGCCCACGGGCCTTGAGGCCGCGCAGCGCGACACGATCCACGCGAATCACTCCTGCTGTTCGTCGTCTCCTGAGGCACCCGGCCGCGTGCGGGCGGTGAGGGTGCCGTCTTTCGAATCTACCCGCGAGCACCGACAGCACCCGCCCGCGGGGGCGAGGACCGGCCCGGCAGGGGGTTGGAAGCCGCGTATACCCCGTGACCGGGGAGCCCAATCCCCGCGATCCGTCCCGTCCGCTCAGACGGTCGGTTCCTCGTCCTCGTCCTCACCGGTTTCCGCCAGGACGGGTGATCCGTGGTGGGACCAGAGTTTCCAGCCGTCCGGTGTGCGCCGGAACACGTTGGTGGCGACGACCAGCTGGCCCACGAGCGGCCCCAGGGAGCTGCCCTCTTCCGCGGGACCCCCGCTGAGGATGTTCTCGGTACAGGTCACCAGGGCGGTGTCCCCGGTCATCGAGACCCCGACATCGGTCAGGAAGAACTGGATGTACTCGGTGTTCGCCATGATCAGCGCGTAGCTCCGCAGCACCTCGCCGCGGCCCGTGAGCACGGGCCAGCCCGGGTGGACGCAGGAGACGGTGAGGTCCTCGCCGGGCAGCCACAGGCCCGAGAGCCCGTCGAGGTCGCCGCGCTCCATCGCCTCGTAGAAGGCGGTGTTCGCCTGCTCGACCGCGGCGATGTCCGCCGCCGCCTCCTCGTGCTCGTCGCGCGCGGCGCTCATGCGGCTCCCTCGACGGCCCGGGCGACCCGGACCGCGTCCGCCGTCGGCCGTACCGCGTGCACCCGGACCGCCCAGGCGCCGGCGGCGGCGGAGAGGGCGGAGACCGCGGCCGTCGCGGCGTCCCGCTCACGGGCCGGCGGGGGTGCCGCGCCCTCGGCGGCCAGGACGTGGCCGAGGAACCTCTTGCGGGAGGCGGCGACGAGCAGGGGCCTGCCCAGATCGCGCAGCCGGTCGAGGTGGGCGACGAGCGCGAGGTCCTGAGAGGCGTCCTTGGCGAAGCCGAGCCCGGGATCGATCACCAGCCGCTCGGGGGCGACCCCGCCCTCGATCACCGCCTCCATGCGTGCGCGGAGTTCGGCGACGACCTCTCCGACGACGTCGCCGTAGACCGCCCGGCTGTTCATCGACTCGCTGAAACCGCGCCAGTGCATGACGACGAACGGCACTGCGGCGTCGGCGACGACCGGGATCATGCCCGGGTCGGCGAGGCCGCCGCTCACGTCGTTGACCAGGGCCGCACCGGCGGCGACGGACTGTTCGGCGACGACGGCGCGCATGGTGTCCACGGAGACGGTGACGCCCTCGGAGGCCAGCCCCCGCACGACGGGGATCACGCGTCGCAGTTCCTCGGTCTCGTCCACCCTGCTCGCGCCCGGGCGGGTCGACTCGCCGCCGACATCGATCAGGTCCGCACCTTCGGCCACCAGTTCGAGGCCGTGCTTGATCGCTGCCGTGGTGTCGAACCAGTGACCTCCGTCGGAGAAGGAGTCGGGCGTCACATTGACGACTCCCATGACCGCGCAGCGGTCCCATTCCGGCAGACCCCTCACCGTGCCCCGCCCTCGCAACGTACTCATGCGACCAGCCTAGGCCCGGTGAGGGGGAGGTCGGGCCGCCCCGCGTGGTGACCGTCAGCGGTCGCGGCGACGGGCCGGCCGGGCACCACGCCCGCGGGCGGACCCCGTAGGGCCGCCGGAGCCCCCGGGATCCGCTCGCGTCCGTTCGGCCGGATGGCGGTGCCGGCGGACCACGATCAGCGGGAGGCGACGCCCGCGACGGTCTCCACGGCGACGTCGGCACGCGGCACGTCCTGCGCGTCCGCGTCGATCGAGCGGCGCAGTGCCTCGTGGAGGCGGGCCGGGGTGAGTACGCCCAGGAACCGGCCCGCGCCCTCCTCGTCGATGACGGCGATCCAGCCCGCGTCGTGCTGCAGCATCGTGGCGAAGGCCTGCTTGAGCGGCGCGCCGAGCGGGAGCCAGGCCTCCATGCGCCGGGCGTGCTCACGGACCGTGCCCCCGGCCGACGTCCCGTCGCCCGTCCTTCCGTCGCCCGCCGGGATCCAGCCGTGCAGGTTGTCCTGGCCGTCCAGGACGACCGCCCAGCGTGCGCCGTCGGCCCTGAGCCGTGCGGTCGCCTTCGCCAGCGGGTCGTCGAGATGGACGACCGGCGGCTGGTCCAGGTCGCTCTCCTCGATGGGCGTGACCGAGAGCCGCTTCAGCCCGCGGTCCGCCCCGACGAAGTCGGCGACGTACGGCGTCGCGGGAGCCCCGAGCACCGTGGCCGGGGTGTCGAACTGCTCGATGCGTCCATGCCCGTACACGGCGATCCGGTCGCCGAGACGTACGGCCTCCTCGATGTCATGGGTGACGAAGAGGACGGTCTTGCGGACCTGCGCCTGCAGTTTCAGGAATTCGTTCTGCAGCCTTTCCCGTACGACCGGATCGACCGCGCCGAAAGGCTCGTCCATCAGCAGCACCGGCGGGTCGGCTGCCAGGGCCCGTGCCACACCCACGCGCTGGCGCTGACCGCCGGAAAGCTGCTCGGGATAGCGGCCGCCATATACGGAAGGATCGAGTCCGACCAGATCGAGCAGTTCGGCCGCACGCTTCCTGCCCTTTTCCCTTCCCCAGCCCAGGAGATGGGGGACGGTCGCCGTGTTCTCCAGGACCGTCTTGTGCGGGAAGAGACCCACCTGCTGGATCACATAGCCGATACGGCGGCGGAGCCGGACGGGGTCGATGGCCGATATGTCGTCCCCGTCGAGAAATATCCTGCCGTCGGTCGGTTCGGTCAGACGGTTCACCATTTTCATGGTGGTCGTCTTGCCGCAGCCGGAAGGCCCGACGAGCGTGACCAGTTCACCCTCGGCGACCTCGAAGGAAAGGTCGTCGACGGCGGTGGTGCCGTCCTCGTACCGCTTGGTGACGTGCTCGAAACGGATCATGATTCCCCATTGTGACGCGGGTCCTGTGAAGGCCATGTTGCCGGAATACGACAGCCTCGGCGATTGTCGGTGGTCGGGGATAGGGTCTCCCAGGACCGGACCCGGGACGGCATCGCGACGGAAACAGGAGGTGGGGGCGGATGGCCGGACAGAACTGCCTGGTGGCGAACGACTGGATCTGCGGGGAGTATCTGCGCTCCCGCAGCCATGAGTTGACCGAGGCGACCGTCCAGCACATCTGGATCACGGCGGTTTCCGTACTGATAGGGCTCGCGGTGGCATTCCCGCTCGCGCTGCTCGCCCGCCGCGGCCGGCATTTCGCGGGTCCGGTGCTGGGCCTGACCACCGTGCTCTACACCGTGCCGTCCCTGGCGATGTTCTCACTGCTGCTGCCGCTCTTCGGGCTGTCCGCCGCGCTCGTGGTCACCGGCCTGGTGCTCTACTCGCTGACCATCCTCGTACGCAACATCCTGGCGGGCCTCGAAGCGGTTCCGCAGGAGGCCAGGGAGGCCGCGACGGGCATGGGGTACGGGCCGGTCCGCCTCCTCTGGGAGGTCGAACTCCCCCTCGCGCTGCCCGCGCTGATGGCCGGCCTTCGGATCGCCACCGTGTCGACGGTGGCGCTGACGACGGTCGGCTCCCTCGTCGGCAAGGGCGGGCTCGGCAATCTCATCGAGGACGCGCTGCCGAGCTTCTTCAAGGCCCAGGTGCTCACCGCGGCCGTGCTCTGCGTGCTGCTCGCGGTGGGGGCGGACCTGCTGCTGCTCGGGGTGCAACGCATGCTCACCCCCTGGACCCGCATACGGACGCCCGCAGGGGCGCCCGGCGGTCCGGGCATCGCGAAGACGGAGGCCGGCTGATCCATGGGAGTCATAGGGGAGGCCTGGACCTGGCTCACCACCGGCGCCAACTGGTCGGGGGACGGCGGGGCGGCACACCGGCTGGCCGAGCACCTGTACGTCAGCGGGATCGCACTCGCGGTGGCGTGTGTCATCGCCCTGCCCGTCGCGCTGTACCTCGGGCACGTGGGCAAGGGGGGCGGCCTCGCCGTCAACATCTCCAACGTGGGCCGGGCGGTCCCGGTGTTCGCGGTGCTGGCCCTCTTCATGATGACGCCGCTGCGCAACGCCGGTTATCTGCCCACGGTCGTCGCGCTCGTGCTCTTCGCCGTGCCCCCGCTGCTGACCAACGCCTACGTCGGCATGACGGAGGTGGACCGGTCGGTGCTGGAGGCCGCGCGCGGCATGGGGATGTCGGGCTCGCAGCTCTTCGTGCGGGTCGAACTCCCCCTCGCCTACCCGATGATCATGACCGGCCTCCGGTCCGCCGCCGTGCAGGTGATCGCCACCGCCTCGATCGCGGCGATGGTCGGCCTCGGCGGCCTGGGCCGGATCATCACCGCGGGCTTCAACACCTACGACACCGCCCAGGTCTTCGCCGGCGCCGTGCTGGTCGCCCTCCTGGCCCTGGTGGTGGAGGGCGTCCTGGTGGCGCTGGACCGGCTGCTGTCACCCCTGCGCCGGCGCGGGGCCGTATGAGCGCGCGAACCCTCGGACTGTGCACACCATTTTTTCGCGGACGGAGAACAACATGAGCAGGACCTCGCGCATAGCGGGTGCGGTCATCGGAGCGGTCGTGCTGGCGGGCTCGCTCGCGGCGTGCGGCGGCGACAGCCTGGAGAAGGAGAAGGGCGGCTCGGACGATGCCGCAGGCTCCGGCAAGGGCGCGCTCGTCGTGGGCGCCGCCGGCTTCACCGAGTCCAAGGTGCTCGCCGAGCTGTACGCCCAGGTTCTGGGCGACGCCGGGTACGACACCTCGATCACCACGGTGAAGAACCGCGAACTGTACGAGCCCTCGCTGGAGAAGGGCGAGATCGACGTAGTCCCCGAATACGCCGCGACCCTCGCGGAATTCCTCAACGCCAAGGTCAACGGTGCGGACGGGGCGGCGAAGAAGCCGGTCGCCTCGGGTGACGTGGCGGCCACCGTCACCGCTCTGGAGAAGCTCGCCGGCCCGCTCGGGCTGAAGGTCCTTCCGGCGGGCGAGGCGGTCGACCAGAACGCCTTCGCGGTGTCGAAGGAATTCGCCGACAAGAACAGCCTCACGACGCTTTCCGATCTCGGCGAGTCGAAGATCAAGGTGAAGATCGCCGCGGGCGACGAGTGCGAGGTGCGCCCGTTCTGCGCGCCCGGGCTGAAGAAGACGTACGGCATCGACGTCACCGGAATCGACCCCAAGGGCGTCGGTACGCCGCAGTCGAAGCAGGCCGTCAAGGACGGCAAGGACCAGTTGGTCCTCACGACCACGACGGACGCGGTGCTCGACTCCTACGGGCTGGTGTTCCTCGACGACGACAAGAAGCTCCAGAACGCGGACAACGTTCTTCCGGTTCTCAATGCCAAGGACGCGGGCGCGCCGGAGATCGCCGAGGCGCTCGGGAAGCTCACCGAGGTACTGAGTACCCAGGACCTCGCGGAACTGAACCGCAAGGTCGACGCGGAGCGCGCCAAGCCCGCCGATGCGGCAGGTGACTATCTCCGGTCGAAGGGGCTGATCAAGAAGTAGAAAGGCGCGTCCGAGGGGTACTTGAGAGGCCGCCAGGTAACCGGCGGGGAACAGATTGCCGGGTGGTCTCCCAAGTGGCCCGTACGCACGGTAAATTTCGGGCCATGCCACGAGGACGCCACCGCCATTCGCCGCCCCTCCACAGAATCCTGCCTCCCGCCGTGGTGGCCGGAGTGCCGGCCGTGTGTGCCGCCGGAGCCTGGCTCCTCGCGGAGCCCCTGGCGCTGCGCACCCTGGTGGCCGTGACAGCGGCCGCGGCGGTCACCGGTGCCTGTCTGATGCGCAGCTGGGACCGGGCCGCCGGGCTGCGGGTCGCGGAGCTCGCCCGTGCGCGCGCCAGCGACGAGTGGAAGACCGAGGAGCGCATAGCCGAGCTCGAGGCGGACCTCGAGGAGTCAAGGGAACTGCGCACCCGGCTGGAGACCAAGCTGCGCCGCAAGCGCGTGGAACTCGCCGGTCTGCGCGGCGAGCACGCGGGGCTGCTGCGCCGGTACGCCAACGCCGAGACGGAGCGCGCCAGCGCGCTGGAGGGCCGCAGGCAGCTGGCCATCGAGGCGTCCTCACCGCATGAGCTCCTTCCCGCGCGTTCCACGCCGACGCCGGGCGCGTACGTGCGTGCCGCTCAGGCCCTGCGGGACCTGAGCCGCAACGCCGCACTCCAGGAGGCGCGCCGCACGGCCGAACTGGCCCGCCTGCGCGACATCGCCGAGCGGTCCGAGGAACGGGCCCCGGAGGGCGACGGCCCGAAGGGGAAGCACGCGGCGGTCGCCGGAGCGGGTGACCTCCAGCACCGCCGTCCCGAGTCCGCCCTGCCCGCACCGCGGCTGTCGCCCGCCGCGGCGGTGCGCCCGCCGCGCTCCGTACCCGCGGCATCCGCCGTCGTCCCGTACGCCGCCGCGCGCCGTCACCTCGTCCCGCAGGGGAGCTTCGACTTCTTCGGCACGCAGAAGGCGAACGCCGCGATCGAGTCCGTGCAGAACGAGGACCTCGCGGACGTGGTGGGCGAGGAGGCACTGGCGGCGCACCGCACCGGCACGGCCGAGAACCGCGCCGTCGGCAAGGTCATCGACCTCACGGCCCACGACGACACCGAGCAGCTGGCGGTCGTCGAGCTGCGCAGCGCCGTCTCCTCCTAGCCGCGGGCACCCGTCGGCCAGGCGTGGCAGCGGGCGGCACCGGCCTCGCGCGGCGGGCGTCCTGGCCGGACCGGTCTCCCCGGGCCGGCGGCCCGGGTCACTTGTCGATGTCTCCTACGACGAAGAAGAGCGAGCCCAGGATCGCCACCATGTCGGCGACGAGCGTGCCCGGCAGGAGCTCGGTGAGGGCCTGGATGTTGTTGAACGAGGCGGAGCGCAGCTTCAGCCGGTACGGGGTCTTCTCTCCCGTGGACACCAGGTAGTAGCCGTTGACGCCCAGCGGGTTCTCGGTCCAGGCGTAGGTGTGGCCCTCCGGGGCCTTGAGCACCTTGGGCAGCCGCTGGTTGATGGGCCCGGGAGGCAGGTCCGCCATCCGGTCGAGGCAGGCGTCGGCGAGGTCCAGGGCGTTGTGGGTCTGTTCCAGCAGGCACTCGAAGCGGGCCAGGCAGTCGCCCTCGGTCCGGGTGACGACCCTGAGGGTGTCCCGCAGTTCCCCGTACGCGAGGTACGGCTCGTCGCGCCGCAGGTCGAAGTCGACGCCGGAGGCCCTGGCGATCGGCCCGGACACCCCGTAGGCGTGCACGGCCTCGGCGGACAGGACGCCCACCCCGCGGGTGCGGCCCCGGAAGATCTCGTTGCCGAGCACCAGCCGGTCGTAGACGTCCATGCGTGAACGCACCGACGCCACGGCGTCCCTGGCCCGGCCGAGCCAGCCCGCGGGCAGGTCCTCCTTGAGGCCGCCGACCCGGTTGAACATGTAGTGCATGCGGCCGCCGGAGACCTCCTCCATCGCGGCCTGGAGCTCCTCGCGTTCCCGGAACGCGTGGAACATCGGGGTGATCCCGCCGAGTTCGAGGGGGTAGGAGCCGAGGAACATCAGGTGGTTGAGGACCCGGTTCAGCTCCGCGAGCAGCGTCCTCGTCCAGACGGCCCGCTCGGGCACCTCCATGCCGAGCATCCGCTCGACGGCCATCACGACCCCGAGCTCGTTGGAGAACGCCGACAGCCAGTCGTGGCGGTTGGCGAGCATGATGATCTGCCGGTAGTCCCTTGCCTCGAAGAGCTTCTCGGCGCCCCGGTGCATGTAGCCGATGACGGGTTCGGCCTGCTGGATCCGCTCGCCGTCCAGGACGAGCCGCAGCCGGAGCACACCGTGGGTGGAGGGGTGCTGCGGACCGATGTTCAGCACCATGTCGGTGCTCTCCGCCGCGCCGCCGATGCCGATCGTCGTCTCCGTCATGCGGGACAGTATCCCCCCTCACGTTCCGGGACCCGATGCCGCAGCCAGCCGAAGTCACCCAGCCCGCCGCGCGCCGTGAGCTCCGCCGCCTCCCCCGCCGAGGCGAGCGCCCGCACATAGCCGGCGGGGTCCGCCGACGCCTGTGCCAGTGGCGGACGTCCACCGCTGACGCCCAGTTCCCGCAGCGCCGTCCGCTGGTCCAGGATCTCGGCCGCGCCGTCCGCTGCCGCCGCGCAGGCGTCCAGTGCCACGTGCGAGGTCAGGTCACAGCTCCCGTCGGGCACCGGTGGTACCTCGCGGCCCTCGCGGAATCCGGTGAGCGTGCCGAAGGGCGGCCTCGACGCCCGTACGTGCGCGTAGTCCACCGCCACCGCGGTGCCGCCGGCCAGCGACGCGACGGCCCGTGCCCAGGCCTCGTCGCGGGGCCGGCCGATCTCCGCCCGGTCGCCGGGCCGGGACAGCGGCCACCAGCGGCTCAGCCAGCGGGCGTCCGCCCCGGTCACCGGGTCGCCGAGCCGCTCGGTGCCGTCGGCCCGGCGCACGAGGACGTAACGGGGCACCCCGTCCGCGTCGGCCTCGGCGACGTCCGTGGGCACGTTGTCCAGCCATTCGTTGGCGAAGAGCAGCCCCCGCGCACCTTTCGGGGGTTCGGCGCACCACTCGACGGCCGGGTCCAGGCCCGGCGGGCGCGGGGCGATTTCGACGGCGTACGCCCGCACGGTGAGGCCGGGGGCCGGGGCTCCGTCCCGCAGCGCCGCAAGCACCCCGGTCAGCAGCTCGCCGCGCCCCGCTCCCACATCGACCAGGTCGACCGAGTCCGTCCCCAGCTCGCGCGCCGTGCCGGCCAGCAGCCGGGCGACGGCGGTGGCGAACAGCGGGGAGGCGTGCACCGAGGTGCGGAAATGCCCCGCCGGGCCCTCCGGGCGCCGGTAGAACCCCTCTTCCCCGTACAAAGCGGTCTCGGCGGCCTCCCGCCAGCGGCACCAGTCATACGTCACGTAGGCAAGTCTCCACCTTGGGGAGTACGGTCCCAGGACCCGGATCGGCCCTCCGGCTGACCCGGGCACCGATCAGCTGTCCCTACGCTGGGTGACGTGCAGCGCTTCTACGATTTCATCCGCAGACACCCGACGGGCGTCGACATCCTCTGGGCTGTCCTCCTCCTCGGGTTCTCCGGCGTGTCCATCGTGACCGACCAGACCGGTGCCGGCGGGGAGCGCGTCGCCGGGGTGCCGATCGCCGTCGGCCTGTCCGTCGTGGTCGCGCTGCGCCGCCGCGTGCCGGAGAAGATGCTGCTGCTCGCCATCCTGATGGGGCTCGCCCAGCTGGTGCTCGGGGTGCGGCCGGACGTGGCGGACTTCGCCATGCTGGTGATCACGTACACCGTGGCCACGGTGGGGGAGCGCTGGGCGTCCCGGCTGGCCCTCGGGTGCAGCCTCGTCGCGGCGGGTTTCTCGCGTCTGCGCTGGCCCGACGACGCGCCGTACGGCGGCTGGGCGCAGACGCTCGGGTACGTCGTGATCATGACCGTGCCCTTCGTCCTGGCCTGGGTGCTGGGCGACTCCATACGCACCCGGCGGGCCTACTTCAGCCAGCTGGAGGAGCGGGCCGCCCGGCTGGAACGGGAGCGCGAGGCGCAGTCGAAGGTCGCCGTGGCCGCCGAACGTGCCCGTATCGCCCGTGAACTGCACGACGTCGTCGCGCACAACGTCTCGGTGATGGTGGTGCAGGCGGACGGTGCCGCGTATGTCATGGACTCGTCGCCGGATCAGGCCCGGCAGGCCCTGGAGACCATCTCCGGCACCGGCCGCAAGGCGCTCGCCGAGATGCGCCGGCTGCTCGGGGTCCTCAGGACCGGCGATTCCCAGGAGAGCGGGGAGTACGTCCCCCAGCCCGACGTCGAACAGATCGAGGAACTCGTCGGCAAGGTCAGGGAGACCGGCCTCGCGGTGGACTTCAAGATCGAGGGCACTCCGCGTCCGCTGCCGAGCGGGGTCGAGCTGACCGCGTACCGCATCGTCCAGGAGGCGCTCACCAACACCCGCAAGCACGGCGGCCCCGACGCCGGGGCGAGTGTGCGGCTGGTCTACTTCGACGACGGGCTGGGCCTGTTGGTCGAGGACGACGGCCGCGGCGCCCCCCACGAACTCTACGCGGACGGTGGGGCCGACGGCGCGGGACAGGGGATGATCGGGATGCGTGAGCGGGTCGGCATGGTCGGCGGCACGCTGGACGCGGGTCCGCGTCAGGGCGGCGGCTTCCGGATCAGCGCCCTGCTTCCGCTCAAGCCGGCCGAACAGTGACCGTGAGGACAGGAGACCAGACCCCCATGGCGATCCGCGTGATGCTCGTCGACGACCAGGTGCTGCTGCGCACCGGCTTCCGGATGGTGCTCGCCGCCCAGCCGGACATGGAGGTGGTCGCGGAGGCGGGCGACGGGGCCGAGGCGGTCGAGATCCTGCGGTCCACGGCCGTCGACGTGGTGTTGATGGACGTACGCATGCCGAGGCTGGACGGTGTCGAGGCGACCCGGCGCATCCGCGCGCGGACCGACCCGCCCAAGGTGCTGATCCTGACCACGTTCGACCTGGACGAGTACGCGTTCTCCGGCCTCAAGGCGGGCGCCAGCGGTTTCATGCTCAAGGACGTCCCGCCCGGCGAACTGCTCTCCGCCATCCGCTCGGTGCACAGCGGGGACGCCGTCGTGGCACCGTCCACGACCCGCAGGCTGCTCGACCGGTTCTCGCCGATGCTGCCGAGCGGCAGGACCGAGCCGCAGGACAAGCACGTCGAGAAGCTGACCGGGCGCGAGCGCGAGGTGATGATGCTGGTCGCGCAGGGCCTGTCGAACGGCGAGATCGCGGCCCGTCTGGTGCTGTCCGAGGCCACCGTGAAGACCCACGTGGGCCGCATCCTCACCAAACTGGGCCTGCGCGACCGCGTCCAGGTGGTCGTCCTCGCCTACGAGACGGGCCTGGTCAGGGCCGGTGGCGGCGCGGGCTGACCGGTCGTCCCGCTGATGCTGATCCGGGTCGACGGGCCGCTCACCGCAGCACGCCCTCCAGGAAGTCGCTGCCCAGGCGGGCGACCACCGTCAGGTCCAGCGAGTGCAGGACGTACCGGCCGCGTCGCCGGGTGCCGGCCAGGCCGGCCTTCTTGAGCACCCCCAGGTGGCGGGAGACCTCGGGGGGCGTGATGCCGAGCGAGTCGGCGAGCTCACCGGTGGTGTACGGGGAGCGGGCCAGATTGCGGCAGATCCGCATCCGCAGGGGGTGGGCCAGCGCCTCCAGCCGGAGCTGGAGCAGCTCGACGGAGGCGGGGGAGGGCAGTTCCGGGCGGTGGACCGGGTAGTGGATCACCGGACGCCAGCCGGGGGCGTGCAGCACCATCAGATGAGGCCAGCCGAAGCTGGTCGGGACGAGGGTGAGGCCGGTGCCCGCGGCCGATCCCGTTGCGTCGGTCCGGCCCGTGGACAGCTTGTCGGCGCTGATCCTGCCGGCCTCCTCGTCCAGGGACAGCGCCGCGGAGACGGCTTCCAGGGCCGCGCCGACGCCCTTGCGCCGCAACAGCTCGGTCTTGTGCCGTGCGTCGGCGGCCAGCTGGACCTGGACGCGCCGCCAGGTGTCGGCGAAGAAGGCCTGGTCGCAGTCCTCGAGGAGGCGCCGGACCCAGACGCGTACGGAGGCGGGGTCGGCCAGCAGCTGCCGGGTGAAGTCCAGTTGCTTCGGTCCCCTGGCGGTCGCCATCTCGACCGCGCGGGCCCGCGTGCGCGCGTCGGTGAGCGGAGAGGGCGCCCCGGTGTCGTACAGACTCGAACAGGTGAATTCCAGGGCGGCCGAGACGAACCGTTCGTCGTCGAGCTGGTCCAGGATGTCCAGGTCCTCGGCGAGCGTCGAGCCGGTCCTGCCGTCCCCGCCGAGGACACCGGCGAAGGGCATGAAGATGTCGGAGAAGGTGTTCCGCCACAGGAACTCCGCCTCGTGCAGCCGGTCGGCGAGGTCCGGCTCCAGGGCCGCGGAGGTGGCGGTCGTCCAGCCGTGCAGCCCGGGGTGGTGTCCGGGCTCGGAGAGGGCATGGAGGGCGAGCCCCAGCTCGGCGAGGGGGGAGGTCTCGAAGACTATGCGCCCGGGAGGCAGGCCCGCGATGTCGATGTGCACGCTCACCCCTCCATGGTGCGGGGTGCCCGGGCGGATCCGGACGCCACTTGACTGCGGTCGTCAATCCACGCGCGGCCCCGCCGGGCCGGAGCCAGGCTGGACTCATGGACATCGTTCAGCAGCACATGCTCGACAGCTACCGGGCCGCGCGGCACGGTGAGGCGCCACCCCCGCCGCCCGGCTCCCACGACCGGGAGGTGCTGCGTGGAATCCGCGGCCGGATCCGCGCCTGGGTCGCCACGCACAGGCCGCCCCTGGCCTGAGCCCGGACATACCGGCCCCGGCCCTGCTTCCTTCGGTTCCGGTCCTCCTGCCCGCCGGTGACCCGCGTGGGACGATCACCGGCCCGGACGGCCGGCGCTGTCCGCCCGGGAAGCTCGCGGTGCGCGAAAGTTATCCACAGGCTGTGGACGGCCGGAGTGTGTGACGAAACGCTGGCGTAGCATGCAGATGAATCGTCCGGTACCCGCCGCGGACTGGAACGGAAGGCCGTCGCCGCGTGAACGCATCAGTTTCCAGAGAAGCCCTCGACGCGAGGGACCGCCCTGCCCGCCTCACCGTCGGAGTCGTCGGCGCGGGCCGGGTCGGCCCCGCCCTCGCCGCCGCGCTGCAGCTCGCCGGGCACCGCCCGGTCGCCGTGTCCGGTGTCTCCGACGCATCTGTGCGCCGGGCCGCCGCCCTGCTGCCCGACGTCCCCCTCGTGACCCCCGCGGAGGTCCTCGCGCGCGCCGAGCTCGTGCTGCTGACCGTCCCCGACGACACGCTGCCCGGCCTGGTCGAAGGCCTCGCCGAGACCGGCGCCGTACGACCCGGGCAGCTGCTCGTCCACACCTCCGGGCGGTACGGGACCCAGGTGCTCGACCCCGCGCTGCGGGCCGGCGCCCTCCCGCTGGCCCTGCATCCGGCGATGACCTTCACCGGCACCTCCGTGGACGTCCAGCGGCTGGCGGGCTGCTCCTTCGGGGTCACCGCCCCGGAGGAGCTCAGGCTCGCGGCCGAGGCGCTCGTCATCGAGATGGGCGGCGAGCCCGAGTGGGTTGCCGAGGAGTCCCGGCCGCTCTACCACGCGGCTCTGGCGCTCGGCTCGAACCACCTGGTCACCCTCGTCGCGCAGTCGATGGACCTGCTCCGGCAGGCCGGCGTGGGCGCGCCCGACCGGATGCTCGGCCCCCTCCTGGGAGCCGCGCTCGACAACGCCCTGCGCTCCGGCGACGCGGCGCTGACCGGCCCCGTCGCCCGGGGTGACGCGGGCACGGTGTCCGCGCACATCCGGGAGCTGCGCGCGCACGCACCGCAGACGGTGGCCGGATACCTCGCCATGGCGAGGGCCACGGCCGACCGGGCGCTCGACCACGGCCTGCTCAAGCCGGAGTCCGCGGAGGCACTGCTCGGCGTCCTGTCGGACAACGGCGCCGCCCACGGAACGAACGGAACGAACGGTCCCGGCGAGTCCGGGCCGGGGGAGAAGCGATGAACACCGCACCCGCCACCCTGCTGCGCTCCGCCGCCGAGCTGGAAGCCCTGGGCCGGGCCGCCGGGGCCCGCCGCGCCGTCGTCATGACGATGGGCGCGCTCCACGACGGCCACGCCACCCTCATCCGCGCGGCACGGGCCGCGGCGGGCCCCGGGGGCCAGGTCGTGGTCACCGTCTTCGTCAACCCGCTCCAGTTCGGCGAGGCCGCCGACCTCGACCGCTACCCCCGCACCCTGGACGCCGACCTCGCCGTCGCCACGGAGGCCGGCGCCGACGCGGTGTTCGCCCCGTCCGTCGACGAGGTCTACCCCGGCGGCGAGCCCCAGGTCAGGATCACCGCGGGCCCCATGGGCGAGCGGCTGGAGGGCGCCGCCCGTCCCGGGCACTTCGACGGCATGCTCACCGTCGTCGCCAAGCTCCTCCACCTCACCCGGCCCGACGCCGCGTTCTTCGGACAGAAGGACGCCCAGCAGTTGGCGCTGGTCCGCCGCATGGTCCGCGACCTGAACTTCGGCATCGACATCGTCGCGGTGCCGACCGTCCGCGACCCGGACGGTCTCGCGCTCTCCAGCCGCAACCGCTTCCTCTCCGCCGAGGAGCGCAGTACGGCGCTGGCCCTGCCCAGGGCCCTGTTCGCCGCCCGCGACCGGCTCGCCGCCCAGCAGACGCTGCACGCCCGCGCGCGGACGACACCGGAGCGCGAGGGGCGGGCCGCCGCCCTCACCCGCCTCGGAGAGGCACGGGCGGCCGCCGACACGCAGGCCGTGGCGCTCGCCCGGCCCACCGTCGCGCCGTCCGCGGTGCTGGCCGCGGCACGGGCGGTCCTGGACGAGGCGGCCGAGGCGGACGTGCCCCTCACCCTGGACTACGTGGCGCTCGTCGACCCGGCGGACTTCACCGAGGTACCCGACGACCGCGTCAGCGGCGAGGCGGTCCTCGCCGTCGCGGCACGGGTGGGAGCCACCCGCCTGATCGACAACATCCCGCTGACCCTCGGAGCGCTCACATGACCGGAATACGGCTGACCGCCCCCGCCCCCGGCTGGGCCATCGACGCGGACGTCGTCGTGGTCGGCTCCGGCGTGGCCGGTCTCACCACCGCTCTGCGCTGCTCCGCGGCGGGCCTCAGGACCGTCGTCGTCACCAAGGCCCGCCTCGACGACGGCTCCACCCGGTGGGCCCAGGGCGGCATCGCCGCCGCGCTCGGAGAGGGGGACACCCCCGAGCAGCACCTCGACGACACCCTGGTCGCCGGAGTGGGTCTGTGCGACGAGACGGCGGTGCGCGCCCTGGTCACCGAGGGGCCCGGCGCCGTACGCCGGCTGATCGACACCGGCGCGCACTTCGACACCACCGACACGGGGGCCATCGCGCTGACCCGTGAGGGCGGCCACCACCGCCGCCGCATCGCGCACGCGGGGGGTGACGCGACGGGTGCCGAGATCTCCCGTGCCCTCGTCGAGGCGGTCCGCTCGGCCGCCCTGCGCATCATCGAGAACGCCCTGGTCCTGGACCTGCTCACGGACGCCGAAGGCTGTGCCGAGGGTGTCACCCTGCACGTCATGGGAGAGGGGCAGCACGACGGCGTCGGCGCCGTCCACGCCCCGGCCGTGGTGCTCGCGACCGGCGGCATGGGGCAGGTCTTCTCCGCCACCACCAACCCGCCGGTCTCCACGGGCGACGGGGTGGCGCTCGCACTGCGGGCGGGCGCCGAGGTCTCCGACCTCGAATTCGTCCAGTTCCACCCGACCGTCCTGTTCCTGGGTGCCGACTCCGAGGGACAGCAGCCGCTGGTGTCCGAAGCGGTGCGGGGCGAGGGCGCCCATCTCGTGGACGCCTCCGGTACCCGTTTCATGCTCGGGCAGCACGAGCTGGCCGAGCTGGCGCCCCGTGACGTCGTCGCCAAGGCGATCACCCAGCAGATGCACCTCCAGGGCACCGGGCACATGTATCTCGACGCCCGTCACTTCGGCGCCGAGATGTGGGAGCAGCGGTTCCCGACGATCCTCGCCGCCTGCCGCGCCCACGGCATCGATCCCGTCACCCGGCCCATCCCGGTGGCCCCCGCCGCGCACTACGCCTCCGGCGGCGTGCGTACGGACCTCCGGGGCCGTACGACGGTGCCCGGCCTGTACGCCTGCGGCGAGGTCGCCTGCACGGGCGTGCACGGGGCGAACCGGCTGGCGTCCAACTCCCTGCTGGAGGGCCTGGTCTTCGCCGAGCGCATCGCGGCCGACATCACCGGCGCCGCGGACGGGCCCCCGGCGGATTCCGGGGCCCCCGTCCGGCGCACCCCCGTGGCGGGTCCCGCCGGGGCCGGCACCGTCACGCTGCTGACCGCAGAGTCCCGGACCGCGATCCAGCGCATCATGACCAGGGGTGCCGGGGTCATCCGTTCCGCCGGGAGCCTCGCCGCCGCGGCCGAGGAGCTGGAGGCGCTCCAGCGCGCCGCGGCCGCCGCAGAGGAGGACGGACCGAAGGACGCCGTGCCCGGGGTCGAGGCGTGGGAGGCCACGAATCTGCTCCTCGTCTCACGGGTCCTGGTCGCCGCCGCGCGGGAGCGCGAGGAGACCCGCGGCTGCCACTGGCGCGAGGACCTGCCCGACCGCGACGACGCCGCCTGGCGCCGCCACATCGTCGTCCGCATCGCCCCGGACCGGCAGCCCGTCGTCACCACGACGGACGGTGCCGGGTTCCCGCCCGTACGCCCCGGAGCCCCCGCGGGCCCCATGGACGCGGCAGCGTCCGACAGAATTCGCAACCATCCCGCCGACGCCCCCGAGGAGCCGTAACCGTGAGCACGCCCGAAGAGAATCCGCGCCCCACCCCCGTGGACGTACCGCTGATCCACATCGGCGTACCCGCCGAGTCCGGGGGCGGCTGCGGCGACGGCTGCGGCTGCGGTGACGGGTACGACCCCGACGGCCTGGAGTGCGGCCTCGATCCCGCACTGGCCCAGCTCCTGGCCGACGCCGGTCTGGACCCCGTCCAGGTCGAGGACATCGCGCACGTGGCGATCGAGGAGGACCTCGACGGGGGCGAGGACGTCACCACCGTGGCGACCGTCCCGGAGGACTCCGTCGCCACCGGTGACTTCACGGCGCGCGAGGCGGGCGTCGTCGCGGGGCTGCGCGTCGCCGAGGCCGTCCTGTCCATCGTCTGCACCGACGAGTTCGAGGTCGAGCGCCACGTCGAGGACGGCGACCGCGTCGTGGCAGGCCAGAAGCTGCTCACGGTCACCACCCGCACCCGGGACCTGCTCACCGGCGAGCGCAGCGCGCTCAACCTGCTCTGCAGGCTCTCCGGGATCGCCACCGCGACCCGCGCCTGGGCCGACGTGCTCGAAGGCACGAAGGCGAAGGTCCGCGACACCCGCAAGACCACTCCGGGGCTGCGCGCGCTGGAGAAGTACGCGGTGCGCTGCGGCGGCGGGGTCAACCACCGCATGTCCCTCGTGGACGCCGCGCTGGTCAAGGACAACCACGTGATCGCCGCGGGCGGCGTGGCCGAGGCGTTCAAGCGGGTCAGGACGACGTTCCCGGAACTCGCGATCGAGGTCGAGGTCGACACCCTGGAGCAGGTCCGCGAGGTGCTCGACGCGGGTGCCGACCTGATCCTGCTGGACAACTTCACCCCGTCCGAGACCGCCGAGGCGGTCGCCCTCGTCGGTGGCCGTGCGGTGCTGGAGTCCTCGGGCCGGCTCACCCTCGGCTCCGCCCGCGCCTACGCCGAGGCCGGCGTGGACTACCTGGCCGTCGGCGCCCTGACGCACTCCTCGCCGATCCTCGACATCGGCCTGGACTTCCGTGACACCGCGGCGGAGACCTACGGGGCCGGCGCCTGATGCTGCTCACCATCGACGTCGGCAACTCCCACACCGTCCTCGGCCTGTTCGACGGCGAGGAGATCGTCGAGCACTGGCGGATCTCCACGGACGCCCGGCGCACAGCCGACGAGCTGGCCGTCCTCCTCCAGGGCCTGATGGGCATGCACCCGCTGCTCGGTGTCGAACTCGGCGACGGCATCGAGGGCATCGCGATCTGCTCGACCGTCCCCGCCGTGCTCCACGAGCTGCGGGAAGTCACCCGCCGCTACTACGGCGACGTCCCCGCGGTCCTCGTGGAGCCGGGCGTCAAGACCGGTGTGCCGGTTCTGACGGACAACCCGAAGGAGGTCGGCGCGGACCGCATCATCAACGCGGTGGCAGCCGTCGAGCTCTACGGCGGCCCGGCGATCGTCGTCGACCTCGGCACGGCCACGACCTTCGACGCGGTCTCCGCGCGGGGTGAGTACACGGGCGGGGTGATCGCCCCGGGCATCGAGATCTCCGTGGAGGCCCTCGGAGTGAAGGGCGCCCAGCTCCGCAAGATCGAGCTGGCGCGGCCCCGCAGCGTGATCGGCAAGAACACCGTCGAGGCCATGCAGTCCGGCATCGTGTACGGCTTCGCCGGTCAGATCGACGGGGTGGTCGAGCGCATGAAGAAGGAGCTGGCCGCCGACCCCGACGAGGTCACCGTCATCGCGACCGGGGGTCTTGCTCCGATGGTGTTGGGCGAGTCCTCCGTCATCGACGAGCACGAGCCCTGGCTGACGCTCATCGGCCTGCGCCTCGTGTACGAGCGCAACATCGCCCGGATGTAGAGCGCGCCCGCGACCACC
Source organism: Streptomyces sp. JH34 (assembly GCF_029428875.1). Taxonomy (NCBI): domain Bacteria; kingdom Bacillati; phylum Actinomycetota; class Actinomycetes; order Kitasatosporales; family Streptomycetaceae; genus Streptomyces; species Streptomyces sp. JH34. The sequence goes on from NZ_JAJSOO010000001.1 coordinate 4,017,794, forward strand.
TGCGGGAACGGCTCGGTGGCGCGCCGTCCGACGGCGCGCCGCCGAGCGGTTGGTTAAGCGGATTTTGTCCATTTAGCACGTATTGTCGCGTCATGCCCACGCCCTACGGATCACGTGGCGGCATGGCGTTCAGCGCGGACGAGCTCCGGGTGCTCCGACGTGCTCTCGCCAACGCCCTCCACCCCACGCCCCTGCCGGAAGAGGATGTCCAGGACTGCCTGCGCCTGGCGGGCGCGGTGGACGAGGTGGTGAGCGAGGCGGGACGGCTGCGCGCCTTCCTCCTCGCCGATCTCGCCCGTTACCGCGACGCGCTTCCCGGCTCACTCACCGGCTATCTCGAACTCCTCCAGGACGCCCTCGCCGCGGGCTACGACCCTCGCCCCGACGACCTCGCGGCCCTGCGCGCCCTGCGTGCCGGGCCGGTCGCGGCGGCCCTGCTGGAGCGCTGCCAGGTGCTGGCGGAGCGTTCGGTGCGGGCGCGTCTCGCCGGGCGCACGAGGCCGGCGACGGCGCCCGCGCCGCGCAGCAGGCTGCTGGCCCTCCCCGGCGGGCTGGCGGCGGCCAAGGAGCCTGAGCGGCCCCGCACCCCGTCGCGGCCCCCCGCGCCGGCTCGTCCGGCGACTCCGGGGGAGCGGCCCATGCCCAAGCCGTCCGAGGTCTTCCCGCCCCGCCGCCGTCCCGCGCCGGCGCCTCCGCCTGAGGAGCGCGCCGTCTCCTGAAGCGGGCGACGCGCCTGAGGGGTGCCCGGGAGTGGCCGGAATGCCGGGCTCGCTACCCTGGACGGCATGGACTACGTATCCGCGCTCGTTCCCCCCGTGGTGATGGCTGTCTTCTTCATCGGCCTCGTCAGGACCATCATCAAGAGCCAGGGCGGCCCGAACAAGGCCAAGGAGGACGCCGCGGTGGACGCGGCGCTCGCCCGTGCAGAACTGGCCAAGCAGGCTCCGCGGCCCGAGGGCGTCTGACCCGGACCGAGCACGAAGGGCGCACGGCTCCACCGGAGTCGTGCGCCCTTTTGCCGTTCATTAATTACCCCATTCCAGACATCTAGCACTAAGGTGACGCTGTGCCTCGCCAAATGGGAGAGCTGGAAGACGCCGTGATGACACGGGTCTGGCAATGGAACCGTCCGGTCACCGTGCGGGAAGTTCTCGAGGATCTTCAACAGGAACGGTCCATCGCGTACACGACCGTGATGACGGTTATGGACAATCTTCATCAGAAGGGCTGGGTCCGCCGGGAAGTGGACGGCCGGGCATATCGATATACGGCGGTCTCCACCCGCGCCGCATACTCGGCCGCACTGATGAACGAAGCCTGGGCGCAGAGCGACAACCCGGCCGCCGCACTGGTCGCCTTCTTCGGCATGATGTCCGCGGAGCAGCGTGAAGCCCTCCGGGACGCGATCCGTGTCGTGGCGCCCATCTTCCCCGAACCGGCCGGGAGTCCGCCCGACGGGACGACCGCGGCCGATGAAGCGCCGTCGGAGAGCGGGCGATAGCGTCGGGGGATGTCCCCAGAGCAGTCGCATACCGAGCACCACGCCGCGTCGCGAACAGGAGCGCACGGCGCGCCGGAAACCGGATCTCGCGCAGATGTTCATACCGGCCCGTCGGTAAATAAGCCGGCCATCACCGTACGCCGCGCCAGGACGAGCGATGTGGCGTCCGTCCGCGGACTCCTTGACGGCTACGTCTCCCAGGGCATCCTGCTCGACAAAGCGACGGTGACCCTTTATGAGGACATCCAGGAGTTCTGGGTCGCCGAACGCGACGAGGACGCCCGCGTCATCGGCTGCGGCGCACTCCACGTGATGTGGGAAGACCTGGCCGAAGTCCGCACGCTCGCGGTCGACCGCGGCATCAAGGGCGCCGGAGTCGGACACCAGGTCCTGGACAAGCTCTTGCAGACCGCGCGCTGGCTCGGTGTCCGCCGGGTTTTCTGTCTCACGTTCGAAGTCGACTTCTTCGCCGCACACGGCTTCACCGAGATCGGAGAGACTCCGGTCGACGGAGATGTCTACAGCGAGCTGCTGCGTTCCTATGACGAGGGTGTCGCCGAGTTCCTTGGTCTCGAACGAGTGAAGCCGAACACCTTGGGCAACAGCCGGATGCTTCTGCACCTGTGAACGGCACAAGGCGGCGGAACCCTATGTCCGAATCGCGCATGTTTCCCGTGTTCTTGCGCTCCTGAACCTCTCCCAAGGGTTTGTGTTTTCCGGGGAAAAGCGGTTTCCTTTCCGCGTACTGCATTTTCGATGAAAGGAAAATCCGGTGGCACAGAAGGTTCAGGTCCTTCTAGTTGATGACCTCGACGGTGGCGAGGCGGACGAGACCGTGACGTTCGCTCTGGATGGCAAGACGTACGAGATCGACCTCACCACGGCCAACGCGGACAAGCTGCGTGGTCTTCTTGAGCCGTACACCAAGAGTGGGCGTCGCACCGGTGGCCGCGCCGCGACCGGCCGTGGCAAGGGCCGCGCCGTTACCGGTGGCAACAAGGACACCGCCGAGATCCGCCGGTGGGCGCGCGAGAACGGCCACAACGTGAATGACCGCGGCCGCGTTCCCGCCGAGATCCGTGAGGCCTACGAGAAGGCCAACGGCTGACCTGTCGGCCGATGCGACCGCAGGTGTGTCCGGGCGCGTACGAGTCTGGCCCGGTGGCATTCGGTAGCCGCCGCGTCCACGAGCCGTACGAGATCGGGAGCATCCCCACCGCTGCTCCCGAGGCCTCGGAGGGCAGGGAGGGACCGTTCCGTCCCCTGGCGTGGTCCGGGGGGCCGCAGCCAGCCGGCGGCCCCCGGCGAGCCCGTCGCCCAGCCCGGCGGCGCCGGGGCCGTGATCTGCCCGCCGGTGCCCACGGCGGACAGGTCGAGGTCGATTCCGCCCCACTCCAGCCAGTCGAGCAGACCGGGCACCTCGTCGGCGCTGCCCGCGGCCATCAGCAGCCCCATCCGCTGCCCCGCCACCGCCACCGGACCGGTGCGTCCGACCCGGCGCAGCGCCGCGTGACCTGCCACGGCCGGAAGCTCCAGCACGTCGAAGCGCAGCCCTGTCAGCAGCCGCACCGGCGCCGTGCCCGCCGTGGCCCAGCCGAGTTCGCGGGCGTACCACTCCGCGCGGCCGTCGGATTCCGGCGACGGGCGGGGAGGCGGGACGAGGGAAGCCATGTCCGATGAACCGTGGAACCCGGCCCGGAGTTACGCGCCGTCCGCGAGTGACTGCTGTGCGTGCCCACCGAAGGGGCGTGCGGAAGCATCGGCCGGCGCGAAGTTGTTCGCCCGTAGCGGAGGAAACGGGGGTGCGCCGCATGGACTGTCAGTGGGTGCGGGTAAGACATCCCTAGTGGGAAGGGGCGACACGCGGGCAAAAGCGTCTCACGTTCGCCATCGGCGTACTGGCGAAAGGGCTATCTGCCTGGCCTGCGGGAACATCGTCTCGCACCATCGGGTTGGAGCAGTTGTCGGCGTTCGGGGCGGGAGAACCCCCGGGAAGCAGGGCCGGGTGTCGGCAGTTGAAATGAGCGGTCCCCGCTTGCGGGACTAAGCTGCGGAAGGACAGGGAGGGGACCGACCCCTTACTGCCTGACCGCTCTGAGGAGCGATTAACGATGTTCGAGAGGTTCACCGACCGCGCGCGGCGGGTTGTCGTCCTGGCTCAGGAAGAAGCCCGGATGCTCAACCACAACTACATCGGCACCGAGCACATCCTCCTGGGCCTGATCCATGAGGGTGAGGGTGTCGCCGCTAAGGCCCTGGAGAGCCTCGGGATTTCGCTCGAGGCGGTCCGCCAGCAGGTGGAGGAGATCATCGGTCAGGGCCAGCAGGCCCCGTCCGGGCACATCCCCTTCACCCCCCGGGCCAAGAAGGTCCTGGAGCTGTCGCTCCGTGAGGCCCTTCAGCTCGGCCACAACTACATCGGCACGGAGCACATCCTGCTCGGCCTCATCCGCGAGGGCGAGGGCGTCGCCGCCCAGGTCCTCGTGAAGCTGGGCGCCGACCTGAACCGGGTGCGGCAGCAGGTCATCCAGCTGCTCTCCGGGTACTCGGGAGGCAAGGAGGCGGCCACCGCCGGCGGCCCCGCGGAGGGCACGCCCTCCACATCCCTCGTGCTCGACCAGTTCGGCCGGAATCTCACCCAGGCCGCTCGTGAGTCCAAGCTCGACCCGGTCATCGGGCGCGAGAAGGAGATCGAGCGGGTCATGCAGGTGCTGTCCCGCCGTACCAAGAACAACCCGGTGCTCATCGGTGAGCCCGGCGTCGGCAAGACGGCTGTGGTCGAGGGCCTGGCCCAGGCCATCGTCAAGGGCGAGGTGCCCGAGACCCTCAAGGACAAGCACCTCTACACCCTCGACCTCGGTGCACTGGTCGCCGGCTCCCGCTACCGCGGTGACTTCGAGGAGCGCCTGAAGAAGGTCCTCAAGGAGATCCGCACCCGCGGCGACATCATCCTGTTCATCGACGAGCTCCACACCCTGGTGGGTGCGGGTGCCGCCGAGGGCGCGATCGACGCCGCGAGCATCCTCAAGCCGATGCTGGCGCGGGGCGAGCTGCAGACCATCGGTGCCACGACGCTCGACGAGTACCGCAAGCACCTGGAGAAGGACGCGGCGCTCGAGCGCCGCTTCCAGCCCATCCAGGTCGCGGAGCCGTCGCTGCCGCACACCATCGAGATCCTCAAGGGTCTGCGCGACCGTTACGAGGCCCACCACAGGGTCTCCATCACGGACGAGGCGCTGGTCCAGGCCGCCACTCTGGCCGACCGCTACATCTCGGACCGCTTCCTGCCGGACAAGGCGATCGACCTGATCGACGAGGCCGGCTCCCGGATGCGCATCCGCCGGATGACCGCGCCGCCGGACCTCCGCGAGTTCGACGAGAAGATCGCGGGCGTCCGCCGCGACAAGGAGTCGGCGATCGACTCCCAGGACTTCGAGAAGGCAGCTTCGCTCCGCGACAAGGAGAAGCAGCTGCTGGCGGCGAAGGCCAAGCGGGAGAAGGAGTGGAAGGCCGGCGACATGGACGTCGTGGCCGAGGTCGACGGCGAGCTCATCGCCGAGGTCCTGGCCACCGCGACCGGCATCCCGGTCTTCAAGCTGACCGAGGAGGAGTCCTCACGTCTGCTGCGGATGGAGGACGAGCTCCACAAGCGCGTCATCGGCCAGAAGGACGCCATCAAGGCCCTCTCGCAGGCGATCCGCCGTACGCGGGCCGGCCTGAAGGACCCGAAGCGCCCCGGTGGCTCGTTCATCTTCGCCGGCCCGTCCGGTGTCGGTAAGACGGAGCTCTCCAAGACGCTCGCCGAATTCCTCTTCGGTGACGAGGACGCGCTGATCTCCCTCGACATGTCGGAGTTCAGCGAGAAGCACACGGTTTCCCGTCTCTTCGGTTCGCCCCCCGGTTACGTGGGTTACGAAGAGGGCGGTCAGCTCACCGAGAAGGTGCGCCGCAAGCCGTTCTCCGTCGTCCTCTTCGACGAGGTCGAGAAGGCCCACCCCGATATCTTCAATTCCCTGCTCCAGATTCTGGAGGACGGTCGTCTGACCGACTCCCAGGGCCGGGTCGTGGACTTCAAGAACACGGTCATCATCATGACGACCAACCTCGGGACCCGGGACATCTCGAAGGGCTTCAACCTGGGCTTCGCCGCCCAGGGCGACGTCAAGACGAACTACGAGCGGATGAAGGTCAAGGTCAACGAAGAGCTCAAGCAGCACTTCCGGCCCGAGTTCCTCAACCGTGTCGACGACACGGTCGTCTTCCACCAGCTCACCGAGGAAGACATCATCCAGATCGTCGACCTGATGGTCGACAAGGTGGACGAGCGTCTCAAGGACCGCGACATGGGCATCGAGCTCAGCGCCGAGGCCAAGTCGCTCCTGGCGAAGAAGGGCTACGACCCCGTGATGGGCGCCCGGCCGCTGCGCCGGACGATCCAGCGCGAGATCGAGGACATCCTCTCCGAGAAGATCCTCTTCGGCGAGCTGCGTCCCGGTCACATCGTGGTCGTGGGCACCGAGGGTGAAGGGGACGAGAAGAAGTTCTCGTTCCGCGGCGAGGAGAAGTCCGCACTGCCGGACGTCCCGCCGATCGAGCAGGCAGCGGGCGGCGGCCCGAACCTGACGAAGGAAGCGTAGGGCGCCTGACGCCTGAGCGTTGAAGGGGTTGCCCCGGACCGGTTTCGGTCCGGGGCAACCCCTTTTTTGTGTCCCGTTTCCTGCTCCGAAACAGGTGCGGCGAGGCCCCGGGGCACCGGAGGGACCCAGGGACGCCCGTACGAGGTCGCCCGTACGAGGTCCCTGGGCTCCCTGGGGGTGAAGCCTGGCGCCGGTGAGCCGTGCTTGCCGGGCCGGGCGGGCGGGCGGCCGGTGCCCGCGGGGAAGCTGCCTCCCCAGGCATGGAGCCGGGCCGGGTGAACGGCGGGGCTGCAGGGTTCAGGTGGGCGGGTGGGCAGGCATCAGGTCCAGGTCAGGTCAGGTCAGGTCAGGTCAGGTCCAGGCAAGCGGTCAGGCTGCACGCTCAGGCAGCCGGGCAGCCGGGCAGCCGGGCAGCCGGGCAGCCGGGCAGCCGGGCGGGCCGCACAGCCGCACAGCCGGTCAGGCAGTCAGGCAGTCGAGCGGCCGGACAGTCAGGCAGCGCCCCTGCCCTGGCCGGCCGTTCGGCGTCCTACCCCGGTGGGTCGGGAGGCTGTTCGCGGGCGCGGACGGTCCGCAGGGCCGAAGGTCCCGAAACGGACAGGCTTCGGACCCACCGGCGGTGACAAGGCGCACAGGCCCCAAGAGGCCTACTAGGTGCCTTAGGAGGAACAGCCGTGTCCGGTCGAGGGACCTTCGGCCCGCCCCTGAGGAGACTTTCGCCGTTTGGGACGATATGACCCCCTTGTGGGCCCATGTCCAGGAAGAATGGCATTGGAGCTGCGGTTAAACCCGCTTCGCGAAAATTGTCCGGAAGATCGTCGGGCGCCCCAGGGCTTCATGCCCACCGCGAATTCCCGGCCCCTCCACTACGGCTTTTGTTCGTAGATGGGGTGTTTGAGTGTTGTGGGGGGTGCGGGTTACCAAGGTGGAGCAAGCCCGGTCGAGCATCGGGTCCAGTCACCCCGGAGGTTCTCCCCGCATGTCGAAGCGCGTTACGTTCCAGCACTCCCGCCGCCCGTCCATGTCCCGCGTCAGTGGCGCCGTCGTGGCCGCCGGCCTGGGTGCGTCGATGGTGTTCGGTGCGGGCGCGGCGTTCGCGTCCGGCACGACGGGCACCGCGGACACCGCGGCCCTCGCCGGCGCGGCCACCGCCGACTCCGTCGCCCAGCAGGCGACCGCCCAGAGCAAGGCTGCCGCCCAGGCGAAGGCCGACAAGGCCGAGAAGGCCGACGCCAAGAAGAAGGCGGCCGCGAAGAAGAAGGCCGCGGCCAAGAAGAAGGCCGCCTCGTGGGAGGCCCCGGTCAACCACTACGAGCTGAGTGCCACCTACGGCACCGGCGGCGACCGCTGGGCCCACAAGCACTCCGGTCAGGACTTCGCGGTCCCGATCGGCACCAAGGTCGAGGCCGCGCACACCGGCCGGGTCGTCAAGGCCGGCCCGAACGGCGGCGGCGACGGTCCCGCGTACGGCAATGCCATCGTGATCAAGCACGCCAACGGCAAGTACTCGCAGTACGCGCACCTGTCGAAGATCGAGGTCAACGTCGGTGACCGCGTGAAGACGGGTGACGAGATCGCCAAGTCCGGCAACACCGGTAACTCCAGCGGTCCGCACCTGCACTTCGAGATCCGGAATTCGCCGAACTACGGCTCGGCGCTCGACCCGGTCTCGTACCTGAAGTCCGTGCACGTCACCGTCTGACGCGCGTCCCGCAGCCGCCGGGTCAGGCGGTGGGCCCCGGGTCATGGGCCTTGGTCACCAGCTCGAAGGCGACCTCGAGAGCAGCCTTGCGCTTCTCCTCGGGGTCGCCTTCGGCGTCCCTGAGGGCCATCATTCCGGCGTGCATCGCGAAGAGCGCGGTGAAGCATCGCACCTGGTCCGTCAGCTGGGCGTCGGGATCCTTGATCAGGCCGACCAGGGCGATGGCCCGCTCCTTCATGGTGGGGCCGATGCTCAGCTCGCGCACCGCCGCCTGGTTCTCCTGCATGAAGACGAAGAGCGGCGCGGCCGCCTTGAGCGCCTCGCTGTAGCGGACCAGGATCTCCTTCTTGGTCTCCAGCGTGCGGGGCTGTTCCTTGCCCCATTCCAGGAGCTCCTCGACCGGCCGGTTCAGGTCCTCGAAGATGCTGCTGAGGATGTCTTCCTTGGTCTTGAAGTGGTAGTAGAGCGCCGCCTTGGTGACCTGCAGCCGCTCGGCGATCTCGCGGAGCGACGTCTTCTCGTACCCCTGTTCCGCGAAGAGTTCCAGGGCGACGTCCTGAATGCGCTGCCGGGTGTTGCCCCGGCGCGGCTGCGGCGTGCTGCCCATGCGACTCTCCCAAGAACTTACTTGACGCCCGGCTAGTTACGGGTCTACTTTCCTCAGCATAACCAACTAGCCGGGCGACAAGTAAGCGTCGGGTCGGTGGACCGGGCACCAGGGGATCAGGGGAAGACGACATGGCGGAACCGAAGAAGGCGGCGGCCGGCCCGGCCGAGCCGCGCACACGAAGCATCAGGGTGGTGGTGCTCGCCCTGATGATCACGATGCTGCTGGCCATGCTCGACAACCTCATCGTCGGCACCGCGATGCCGACGATCGTCGGCGACCTGGGCGGCCTGGAGCATCTGTCCTGGGTGGTCACGGCCTACACCCTGGCCACCGCGGCCTCCACCCCCATCTGGGGAAAGCTCGGCGACCTGTACGGACGCAAGGGCATCTTCCTCACGTCCATCGTGGTCTTCCTGATCGGCTCGGTGCTGAGCGGAATGGCCCAGGACATGGGCCAGCTGATCGGATTCCGCGCGGTCCAGGGTCTCGGAGCCGGCGGTCTGATGGTCGGTGTCATGGCCATCCTCGGTGACCTCGTGCCTCCCCGGGAGCGCGGCAAGTACCAGGGCATGATGGCCGGAGTGATGGCGGTCGCCATGATCGGCGGACCGCTGGTCGGCGGCGCGATCACCGACCACCTGGGCTGGCGCTGGAGCTTCTACATCAACCTCCCGCTGGGCGTGGTCGCGCTGGCGATGGTCACCGTGGTGCTGCACCTGCCCCACAAGGAGCGCTCGAAGGCGAAGATCGACTACCTGGGCGCCGCGCTCCTCACCGTAGGCATCACCGCGATCGTGCTGGTCACCACCTGGGGCGGTTCGGAGTACGCCTGGAGCTCGGCCGTGATCATGGAGCTCATCGCGCTCGGCGTGGCCTCCCTCGTCGGCTTCGTCCTAGTCGAGACCAGGGCAGCCGAACCGATCATGCCGCTGCACATCTTCCGCAGCCGCAACTTCACCCTGATGTCGGTGGTCGGCTTCATGGCCGGCTTCGTGATGTTCGGAGCGGTGCTCTTCCTTCCGCTCTACCAGCAGACGGTCCAGGGCGCGTCCGCCACCAACTCCGGACTGCTGCTCCTGCCGATGCTGCTCTCGATGATGGTCGTCTCGCTCGTGGCGGGCCGGGTCACCACGAGTACCGGCAAGTACAAGATCTTCCCGATCCTGGGCAGCATCCTCATGGTCGCGGGCCTGTTCCTCCTCGCCACCATGGACACCGGCACCACGCGCTTCACCTCGGGCGTCTACATGGCTGTGCTCGGTGCGGGGATGGGCTTCCTGATGCAGATCACGATGCTCGTCGCGCAGAACAGCGTCGAGCTCAAGGACATGGGCGTCGCCTCGTCCGCGACCACCCTCTTCCGCACACTCGGCAGCTCCTTCGGGGTCGCGATCATGGGCGCGCTGTTCACCGGTCGCGTGCAGGACGAGATGGCGGGGCACGGTGGCGGCGGGGTGACGGGGAAGTCCGCGCAGCTGGACGCCTCCAGCCTGGCGAAACTGCCCGACGCCGTGCGTGAGGCGTACGAGTACGCCGTGGCCTCGGGGACGCACATCGCGTTCCTGGTGGGCGGCTCGGTGGCGGTGGTGGCCCTGGTGGCGGCGCTGTTCGTCAAGGAGGTCCCGCTGCGCGGCACGGCGAAGCCGGAGACACCCGAGGACGGCGCCGCGGCGCCGGGCAGGCCCGCGGCGATGGAGTCGCAGGCCGTCTGAGCGGATCGGGGCCGCGGTGCGGCCCGGATCCGACGGTTCGGCCCCGGGGACGGGATGTCCCCGGGGCCGAACCCGGTTCTCAGCCCGTTCCCGGCTGCAGCACCGGGAAGCTTCCGGTGTTCGTCGGCGCGTGCTCGGGCAGCCACAGCACGGCGACCGCCCCGCCCGTGCCGCCGGCGGGGCCCGCGTTGCGGAAGGTCAGCCTGGCCCCTAGGACCCGCGCCTGCCCGGCGGCGATGGTCAGGCCGAGACCGTGGCCGCGCCCGGCCCTGTCGCTGCTGCCGGTACGGAACCGGCTCGGCCCTTCCCGCAGCAGCGCCTCGGGGAAGCCGGGCCCGTGGTCGCGGACCCGGACCACCCGGCCCTCCACCGTGACCTCGACCGGGCCGGCGCCGTGCTTGGCGGCGTTGCCCAGCAGGTTGCCCAGGATGCGTTCCAGCCGCCGCGGATCGGTGGACACCCAGGACTCGTGCAGCACGCGCACCGTGATCTCCGGGTCCAGCAGCCGGATGCGCCGGCTGACGAATTCACCGAGCGGCAGCTCCTGCAGCTCGGCCCGCTCCGAGGCGCTGTCCAGCCTGGCCACCTCCAGGACGTCCTCGACCAGGGTCCGCATGGCCTGGGCCCGGTCCCGTACGAGCTCCGTCGGCCGCCCCGGGGGCAGCAGCTCGGCCGCGGTGAGCAGCCCGGTCACCGGGGTGCGCAGCTCATGGGCGATGTCGGCGGTCACCCGGCGCTCCGCCTCGATGCGCTCGTTCAACGCGTCCGTGAGCGCGTCCACGGCCCGGGCCAGTTCGTCGGTCTCGTCCCGCACGACCCCGCCGACGGCCTCCCGTACGCGTACCTCCGTGTTGCCCTGGGCGACCTTGCCCGCCGCCGCGGCTGCCTTGCGCAGCCTCCGGGACAGCTGGCCGCCGATCAGGACGCCCAGTGCGCAGCCGCCGAAGACGACCGAGACCGAGCCGATGACCAGGGCCCGGTCGAGGTCGCCCATGATCATGGAGCTGCGGTCGGCGAACCGGGTGTGCAGCGACAGGACGTCGCCGTTGGCGAGCGGCACGGCCGCCCAGACGTCGGGAACCCCGTCCCCGTAATCGTCGACGTGGGTGGCGCGCCGGTTCTCCCGGGTCTGCCCGCGCAGGCTGTCCGGCAGGGCCGGGTCGTTGATCTTGGCGCCGAATTTCGGGGACGGCTTCTGCGTGTTCCCCGCCTCGTACAGCCGCTGCGCGAACAGCAGCCGTTCCAGCTGCACCTCACGGGCGTTCTCGAGCATCGAGACGCGGGCCGCGTTGTGCACGACGAGGCTCAGCGTCAGCGCGATGAGAGCGCCGACGGCGGCGATCGCGATGCTGATCTTCCAGCGGACCCCGGTCCGCAAGGCCAGTCTCCTCATGCGCGCAGCTTGTAGCCGAAGCCGCGGACCGTCTCGATCCGGTCCTGCCCGATCTTGGTACGCAGCCGCTGCACATGGACGTCGACGACGCGGGTGTCCCCGCCCCAGCCGTAGTCCCAGACCCGCTCCAGGAGCTTGTCGCGGGAGAGGACCGTGCCCGGCGCCGTCGAGAACTCCAGCAGCAGGCGCATCTCCGTGGGCGTCAGACTCACGTGCGCGCCCTCCCGGCGGACCTCCATGCCCTCGGTGTCGATCTCCACGTCGCCGAAGACCAGCATCCCGCTCGCCTTGTCCTGCGCCCCGCCCGCCGGTGCGGGGGCGCCGGCCCCCGCACCGGCGGCATGGCCGAAGCGGCGCAGTACGGCGCGGATGCGGGCGACGAGCACCGCCCCGTCGAACGGCTTGGTGACGTAGTCGTCGGCCCCGGCCTCCAGCCCCAGCACCACGTCGATCGCGTCGGCCCGGGCCGACAGCATGATCACGGGCACCGTCGACTCGTCGCGGATGCGCCGGCACAGGCTGACACCGTCCAGGCCGGGGACCATCACGTCCAGCAGCGCGATGTCGGGACGGTCCGCCCGGAAAGCCTCCAGGCCCTGCAGGCCGTCGGGTACCGCGGTGACGGTGAAGCCCACCCGCTCCAGCGCGAGCTGGGTGGCCTCACGGATGACGTCGTCGTCCTCGACGAAGAGGACATGGGTCTCGGCCATGCGGGGGGCTCTCAGTTCTGCGCCGTCTGCGGTGCGGCGGGAAGGGCGCCCTCACCGCCGCCGACGGCCCGGTTGAAGTCGTTGTGAACCCGGTCGGTCTCGGCGAAGCGGCCGGCGGTCCACCGGTAGGTGACGACGTCCTCGCCGGAGGGATACGTGACGGAGTCCTTCGACCCGTACACCTGGGTCGTCACCACCAGGTCTCCCCGGTCGATGGTGCCGTAGACCGCGGGCACCTCGGTGGCGAAGACGTTCCCGTAGGAACCGTCGGCGTGCCGCTGGTAGACGTACGTGCCGACCCCCACCGAATCGCCGCAGGTCATCACGTTGACCACGACATCGGCTGCCGAGCCGCCGGTGAGTGTGCCGTACGAGGTGTCGACCGGGTACTCGTCACCGGTGCACGGCTTCAGGTCGTCCTTGAACCGCCGGCTGATCTTCGGGTCGCCCATGACGAGCTTCACGGCGTTCACCCGCGGGGCGGGCGTCGCGGTTCCCGCGGGAACGGTGCTCGACGGCGTCGCCCGGGCGACCTGCTGGGTGCTCGCAGGGCCCTCGTCCCGTGTACCCGTTCCTCCGGTGGAACAGCCGGAGCACAACAGCCCGAAGGCGGCGAGCCCGGCCGCCGCCGCACTCCCCGCCGCCGGACCGGCCCCGGATCTCCTGCGGCCGGGCCCCTTCGTCGTGCTTCCCGTCAGGCCGCGCACCGCTCCCGCCCCCGCTCGTCATGACGCCTGTTCCGCTGCGCGGGGATCCGCGCCGGTGTGTCCTCGGCCTCACGGCTCCGGGCGGCACGGTCCTCCAGCTCCTGGCGCAGGCGTGCGAGGGCACGGTGCAGCGTGCTCTTCACCGTGCCGGCGGACATCCCGAGCGCAGCGGCCGTCTCCTCCGTGCTCATCTGCTCCCAGTGTCGCAGCACGACGACGCTGCGCTGCTTCGGAGCCAGTACGCCGAGGACGTCGATGAGCAGGGCGCGGTCCGCGCGCTGCTCGGCACCGTCGTCGACGCTCGCGTCGGGGAGCTGCTCGGTGGGTACCTCGTCGAGCTTGCGGGCCCGCCACCACTCCGTACGCGTGTTGATCATGACGCGACGCAGATACGCGTCGGCGAGCGACTTGTCGGCGATGCCGTCCCAGCGGCCGAAGGTGCGGACCAGCGCGGTCTGCAGCAGGTCCTGCGCGTCCACGGGATCGGGGACCAGCCGGCGGGCGCTGCGCAGCAGCGCGTCCTGCCGGGTCCGTACGTACTCCTCGAAGCCGAGCACCTCGCTCTGCGCCATGACAACCGCCTCCGTCCCCGTGAATCCCCGTGTACCGCCGTCGGCCGGGTGGTCCCGTCGCCGACGTCCGGTGACGTTACGGAGGCGTTGTCACGAGGGTGTGCGGAGCAGCCGTACACGGGCGCACGGCTGCCCATCGGTTGTGTAACAGCCGATGGACAGCCGTGCGCCCGGCGCGTGGGGCGTGGGTCAGGTCAGGGGAAGCCGGTAGCGGCCGTTCGCGAGGGGTTCGACCAGGCCGTCGGCGACGAGCCCGTCCAGGGCACGCGCCCGCTGCACGGGCTCCTCCCACACCGCGTCCAGCGCGGACTGCGGCACCGGGGTGACGGCGTCGCGCAGCACCGCGAGCAACCGCCCCCGCACCTGCCGGTCCGTGCCGGCGTAGGTCTGGCCACGTCGGGGCGGGCCCTGGTGGGCGGGCTTGCCCGCCAGCCGCCAGGCGCACTGCTCGGCGATCGGGCACCGCGTGCAGTCCTCGCTCTTCGCGGTGCACACGAGCGCGCCGAGCTCCATCGTGGCCGCCGCCCAGCTCGCCGCGCGGCCCTCCTCCTCCGGGAGCAGGGTACGGGCGAGCTTGCGCTCGGCCGCGGTGGTCGCGTTCGGCGGGTACTGGATGCCGGTGGCGGCCCTGGCGAACACCCTGCGGACGTTCGTGTCCAGCACGGCGTGGCGCTGCCCGTACGCGAACGAGGCCACGGCCGCGGCCGTGTACTCCCCGATCCCGGGCAGTGCGAGCAACTGGCCGTGCTCGCTCGGCACATCCCCGCCGTGCCGTTCCGTTATTGCCTGCGCCGCTCCGTGGAGCCGTAGCGCGCGCCGGGGGTAGCCGAGCCGGCCCCAGACGCGGACGGCTTCCCCGGGTGCGTCGGCGGCGAGGTCCGCGGGGCGCGGCCAGCGGGCCATCCACTGTTCGTAGACCGGGAGGACCCGGTTCACCGGGGTCTGCTGCAGCATGAACTCGCTCACCATCACACCCCAGGCACCTGCTTCGGGGCGGCGCCAGGGCAGATCGCGGGCGTGCTGCTCGAACCACCCGATGACGGGGGTATGGAGGGAGGCGGGGGGCGTCTGTGTCGCAGTCGTGGCAGTCATCGCACTCTCGATCCTGGCACGGAAGACCACACGATGTGCACGGCTCCGAGGGGTGTCGCGTCCGGCTCGGGGCTCACGGGGTGATAAAGCCACCCGTTCTGTCCCTTCGTACGGGTCGGACGATCTTCGATCCGGTGCAAAGCGGACGGAAGCGCCCGGGAACCGCGGCTCCGTGATGATGATCCGGAGAATTGTCGATCAGAGCGGCGGTTGGGGGCCGGAGTTGGGCGTGATCTCTCGTACAGTTCGGTCCGTGGGTTCTATGCGCAATCCGGTCGGGCCGCTTCCCTCCAGCATCTACTGGCGTAGGAGAGCAGTAGCGGTGCTGGTGATCGCGCTGCTCGCGGCGCTGGTCGCGTGGGCCGTCACCTCGGGTGGCGGCGGTGGCGGCGCGAAGGACGACGGGAAGCCGGGAGGCTCCGACCCCGCTCCGTCCATCACCCCGGGCCCTTCGAGTTCCGGCCCCGTCGTCGGTCAACCCCCCGGCGGGCGCGACGAGTCGGGCGACTCCGAGTCCGGGGGTGGCTCGGGATCCGGCGGTGGCGCGGGATCCGGTGGGGACGGCGGGGCCACCGGGACGGGCGGCGCGGCAGGATCGGCCGCCGGTGGAGCGGGCGGTTCCGCATCGGCGGGTGCGAGCGCGGGCACGGGCGGCGGTAGTGGCGGCCAGCAGGTCCCGGCAGGGTCTTCGCTCCCCGACTGCACCGCCTCCGTCCTCCGGTTGAGCCTGAAGACGGACATCAGCTACGCGCCGGGTGACGAGCCGGAGTTCCGGCTGAGCGCCAGGAACACCTCGGCCGCCGACTGCAAGGCCGACTTCGGCCCGAAGAGCGCGGTGTTCACGATCACCGAGGCCGGCGAGGAAGACGCGCAGGTGTGGTCCTCCGAGGACTGCCCGAAGAGCGGCGCCTTCTTCCTGAGGGTCCCGGCGGGTGCGACGGTCGTCCACACCGTGGAGTGGGACCGCAGGGGGAGCGCGCCCCGGTGCGCGACGCCGCCCGTCAAGGCGGCGGGCCCGGGGACGTATCTGCTGGAGGCCGAGGTCCCGGGCGGGACCGTCCAGCGGGCGTCGTTCGTCCTGGCCAAGGACTGACGCACCGCTGCGGGCCCCACCGGGCACGGGTGTCCGGTGGAGCCCCGGGCCGCCCTCTCCCAGCGCTGCTCGCCGTCCGGAGAGGGCGGCCCGTGACCGCCCGCCGTCACACGCCCTCGGTCAGGGCACGGATCGTCGGCGTGCGGTAGAGGTCGCGCAGGGGCAGGGGCAGGGGCAGGGGCAGGGGCAGGGGCAGGGACGGCAGGTCGCGGGCACCCCCCCCCCGACGGCAACCAGGGCCGGGTCAGCGGTGACCTGCTCAGCTACGTGCGGGCCACTCCCTCGCTCACCCAGGTCGCCTACACCCCGCTGCTCTCCGGCGCGTACGTCCGTGACGACAAGCCCCTGGGCCCCGGTTTCGAGCACGCCGCCACCCGGGCCCGCCTCAAGGCCGTGGCCGAGGTGGCGGAGGAGGCCAGGGCGACCGTCAACCAGGTCGTCCTGGCGTGGCTCGACTCCACGAACAGGCCCACCGCTTCCCGGAAGCCCGCCCGAGCCCCACCGGTCAGGACCGGCGGGGCTCGGGTGCGTGAGGCCGTGGCCCGCGGCGTGGGTCGGAGGGGGCACGGAACCGGCCCCGCTCCTGGGGAGCGGGGCCGGGACAGGACGTGATCGGGACTGTTCTAGACGTACCGCTCCAGGATCGAGGACTCCGCCAGCCGCGAGAGTCCCTCCCGCACGCTCCGGGCCCGCGCCTCGCCGACCCCGTCCACGGCCTGGAGGTCGTCCACGCTCGCGGCGAGGAGTTTCTGCAGGCCGCCGAAGTGCTCCACCAGCCGCTCGATGATCGCGCCGGGCAGCCGCGGCACCTTCGCCAGCAGCCGGTAGCCGCGCGGGGAGACCGCGGAGTCCAGCGTCTCCGGAGACCCGCTGTACCCCAGCGCCCGTGCTACGACCGGCAGTTCGAGCAGCTCGGTGTGGGTGAGCGTGTCCAGCTCGGCCAGCGCCTCGGTGACCGTGCGGGACCGCTTCGCCGTCGGCTCGGGGACGTAGTCGCGTACGACCAGCTCGCGCTCCGGCTCCACGCCGGCGATCAACTCGTCCAGCTGGAGGGCCAGGAGACGGCCGTCGGTGCCCAGCTCCACCACGTACTCGGCGATCTCGGTCGCGATCCGGCGCACCATCTCCAGGCGCTGGGAGACCGCCGTCACGTCCCGGACCGTCACCAGGTCCTCGATCTCCAGGGCGGAGAGCGTCCCGGCGACCTCGTCCAGCCTGAGCTTGTAGCGCTCCAGGGTGGCGAGCGCCTGGTTGGCGCGGGACAGGATCGCGGAGGACTCCTCCAGGACCCGCCGCTCCCCGTCCACGTACAGCGCGATCAGGCGCATCGACTGCGAGACCGACACCACCGGGAAGCCGCACGCCTTGGAGACCCGGTCGGCCGTGCGGTGGCGCGTGCCCGTCTCCTCGGTGGGGATGGAGGCGTCCGGGACCAGCTGCACGCCGGCCCGGAGGATCTTCGTCATGTCCTTGTCGAGGATCATCGCGCCGTCGAGCTTGCACAGTTCGCGCAGGCGCGTCGCGGCGAACTCCACGTCGAGCACGAATCCGCCGGTGCACATGGATTCGACGGTCTTGTCCATGCCGAGGACGATCAGTCCGCCGGTGTTGCCGCGGAGGATGCGCTCCAGGCCGTCGCGGAGGGCCGTTCCGGGCGCGACCGCGCTCAACGAGGCGCGCATCAGCGCCTCGTTGCCCGTGCCTTGGCCGGACTTTCCGGGCGGTGCTGCCCGGTCGTTGGCTGCCACTGCACTCCTCCGGTCACAGGTCGGCGGTGCCCTTGCGTCCCTCGTACCGTTCGTACGGGCGGGCGAGACCAGGGCAAAGTCTACCGGCGTGCGCCGTCGTCCTGTGGTCCGTCCGGCCGAGACCGGCGGGGGAGGACTCTCAGGGCGTCACCCATGTCGGCCACTTCCGTGACCTTCATGCCGGCCGGGACCTGCCCCGGGTCCCTCGGGACCAGGGCGTGCTTGAACCCGAGACGGTACGCCTCCGCGAGCCTGCGCTGGACCCCCGTGACCCTTCTGACCTCCCCGGCGAGGCCCACCTCACCGATCGCGACCAGGTTCTTCGGGAGCGGTGTGTCGCTGGCCGCACTGGCCAGTGCCAGGGCGATCGCGAGGTCCGCGGCCGGTTCCGTGAGCTTCACGCCGCCCACCGTCGCGCTGTAGATGTCCCGCTTGCCGAGCGCGCTGATCCGGCCCCGCTGCTCCAGGACGGCCAGCATCATCGAGACCCGGGAGGTCTCCAGGCCCGAGGTCGTGCGCCGGGGCGAGGGGATCTGTGAATCGACCGTCAGGGCCTGCACCTCGGCGACGAGCGGACGCTTGCCCTCGAGGGTGACCGTCAGACAGGTGCCGGGGACCGGCTCGTCACGGCGGGTGAGGAAGAGCCCGGAGGGGTCTGCCAGGCCGGTGATGCCCTCGTCGTGCAGCTCGAAGCAGCCGACCTCGTCGGTGGCGCCGTACCTGTTCTTCACGCCGCGCACCAGCCGGAGGCGGGCGTGCCGGTCGCCTTCGAAGGACAGCACCACGTCGACGAGGTGCTCCAGGAGCCGCGGCCCCGCGATCGCGCCGTCCTTGGTCACATGGCCGACCAGGAGCGTCGACATGCCGCGCTCCTTCGAGGCCCTGATGAGCGCGCCCGCGACCTCGCGCACCTGTGCCATGCCGCCGGGCGCGCCGTCGATCTCCGGGGAGGCCACGGTCTGCACCGAGTCGAGGACGAGGAGGGACGGCTTGACCGCGTCCAGGTGTCCCAGGACCGCCGAGAGGTCTGTCTCGGCGGCCAGGTACAGGTGGTCGTTGATCGCCCGGATCCGGTCGGCCCGCATCCGCACCTGGCTGGCGGACTCCTCGGCCGTGACGTAGAGCGTGCGGTGGTCGTCGCTCGCCGCCTTGGCGGCCACGTCCAGCAGCAGCGTCGACTTGCCGACGCCCGGCTCGCCGGCGAGCAGCACGACGGCGCCGGGCACGAGGCCTCCGCCGAGCACGCGGTCCAGCTCGCCGACCCCGGTCGAGCGCGCGGTCGCCTGCCGGCTGTCCACCTGGCCGATCGGCAGGGCGGCGGAGGAGACCCGGCCCGCCGCCGTGGTGCGGATCGCGGGGGCGCCGCCGAACTCCTCGACCGTCCCCCAGGCCTGGCACTCCGGGCAGCGGCCGAGCCATTTGGCGGTCGTCCAGCCGCATTCGGTGCAGCGGTAGGACGGCCGGTCCTTCGCGGATTTCGTACGGGCAGCCATGGCGTCACCGTATAGGGGTGGTCCGACAGTGCCGGTCGTGGGCACGGGGGTCGAACATGTGCCCGATGCGGTACTTCCGGGGGAATCCGGGACTCCTGTCCCCTTTCGAGGGAGGCTGTCACCCGTAAGGGTTAAATGTCGGAAAACGCTGTCAGGGATCCTTCCGCGTCTGCCTACGGTCGCAAGGTGACGAGCAGCAGACTGGAGCCCCCCACGCACACCACCGGCGCACACCGGGCGCACCGTCGCGAGGCCCGCCCTTCGGTACGGCGGTCACCCGCACGTGACGAGCCGTACCTCGACGGCCTGTTCACCTACTGCCTCTCCGTGCTCTGCGACCACGAGGCCGCCACCGAGGCGCTCGGCTCCGTCCTGGCGATCGCCGAACGGCAGGACGGCCGGTGCCCCGCGGCAGAGGAGGAACGTAAATCCTGGCTGTACGCCCTGGCCAGGTGGGCGTGCCTGCGGGCGCTCACCGAGCAGCGGAGGGGCCGCCAGGCGCACCGGCGGCGGCCGGTCCGGCGCCGCGCCGCGCCGCGCGGCGGTGTCGGCGCCCCGGCAGCCCACGGCGCCCAGCAGGCAGCCCCCGGCCCTTCCGGCGAGTCCCCGGCGGCCGAAGCGCGCCGACGCGAACTCGCCAGGCTGGCCTGGCCCGAGGCCGCGGGTACCAGCCCCGAGCAGAGGGAGGCGCTGGAACTCGCCGTGCGGCACGGTCTGCCCCCGCGCGCCGTCGCGGCCGTCCTCGGCCTCGACCTGGGCAGCGCCCGGGAACTCCTGGCCGGCGCCGCCTGCGAGGTGGAGCGCACCCGCGCCGCCCTCGCCGTCGTGGAGACCGGGAACTGCCCGGCGGTCGCCCGGCTCACCGGCAGCCACCAGGTGCTGCTCTCGGCTGCCCTGCGGCGGGAGCTCGTCCGGCACGTCGACGACTGTCCCCGCTGCCGCCGGGCCGCCGAGCGGGCCGGCGCCTCCGGCCCCTGGCCCGGTGCGGCCGTCACCCCGGCGGCGACGCTGCCGGTCGTCGAGGCACCCCGCCCCTCGGTGCA
Organism: Streptomyces sp. JH34; assembly: GCF_029428875.1. Lineage (NCBI taxonomy): Bacteria > Bacillati > Actinomycetota > Actinomycetes > Kitasatosporales > Streptomycetaceae > Streptomyces > Streptomyces sp. JH34. Next base: position 4,037,807 of record NZ_JAJSOO010000001.1, read on the forward strand.
CGTCGCCCTGGCGCACGCCCGGCGGAACCGGACCGGAGCCCCGCGCTTCGCACGGACGGGCTTTCCGCTGGACCCCAAGGACCACGCCGCGCGGCGGGACCGGCTGCGGGCCAGGGTGGTGACGACGACGGTCGTGGCGACGGTCGTCGCCGCCCCGGTGATCGCCCTGTGGGCGGCCTACCGGGGTGCGCCCCTGACCGGCGAGGGGCGCGACACCGCGGTCACCGCGACCGACGTGGAGGGGGAGTCCGGCACCGGAGCCGATCCGTACGACCACTACGAGAACGCCGGGAACGCCCGTCCCGACGGGGACGGCGGCTTCACGGACGGCGCCCGGAGCCCGGACGTCTCGGCCGAGGTCGTCAGTGTCGGAGCCGACCCGGACGGAGCGGGCTCGATCGGGGTCTCGGCACGCTCGTCCGGCGGCCGCACGACGATCACCCTCACCGCGACAGGCGACGAAGCCGTCGCCTGGTCGGCCCGGACCGGCGCCCCCTGGCTGCGCCTCACCCGTACGTCCGGCACCCTCGCCCCCGGCCGGAGCACCACCTTCTACGTGTTCGTGGACCGCTCGGCCGAGCCGCGGGGCCCTTGGAGCGCCCGCGTGCTGCTCGCCCCGTCGGGCTCCGCGGTCGCGATCAACGGCCACGGTGCCCCGGCCCCGCGTCCCGGGAGCCCGGGTCCCTCGCCGGACCCGTCGTCCGGATCCCCGAGCCCCACGCCGTCCTCCCCGCCCCCGTCGACCGATCCGACCCCGACGGGTCCCACCGGTCCGCCGGACCCGACGCCGACACCCACGGACCCGCCCGGCCCGACGCCGTCACCGTCGGACGGATCCACCTCGCCCGGCCCCTCGTCCGGCCCCTCGACGCCGCCGGACGAGCCGTCCGGACCGGCGGGGTGACGGGCGACGGCGGCCCGGTGTGCGGCGGAACGTTCGTGCGCCGTACACCGGGCCGCCGTCGAGGAGGCAGGCCCCGGACCGAGGATCCGCCCCGGGCCGGGCTCGGGTCAGGCCGGATCCGCCGGGTGCGGCGCCATCGGCAGCAGGGAGGCCAGCCGCTGCTCGCACAGCCCGGCCAGCTGGTCGTAGGCCTCCTTGCCCATCAGCTCGGTGAGTTCGGGCCGGTAGGACACGTAGACCGGGTCACCGGCCCCGTGCGCGGATGTCGCCGAGGTGCACCACCAGTGCAGGTCGTGACCGCCCGGCCCCCAGCCGCGGCGGTCGTACTCACCGATCGAGATCTGCAGCACGCGCGTGTCGTCGGGCCGTTCGATCCAGTCGTACGTACGGCGGACCGGCAGCTGCCAGCACACGTCGGGCTTGGTCTCCAGCGGCTCCTTACCCTCCTTGAGGGCCAGGATGTGAAGCGAGCAGCCCATGCCGCCCGCGAACCCGGGACGGTTCTGGAAGATGCAGGAGCCCTCCCAGCGCCGCGTCTGGCGCTCGCCGTCCTCGTCGACACCGACCCAGCCGGTCTTCGTGCCGACGTCGTGGAACTGCCAGATCTCCGGCGTGAGCCGCGCCACGTGCCCGGCCACCCGCTTCTCGTCGTCCTTGTCGGAGAAGTGCGCGCCCAGCGTGCAGCAGCCGTCGTCCGCGCGGCCCGCCTGGATGCCCTGGCAGCCGCTGCCGAAGATGCAGTTCCACCTCGACGTCAGCCAGGTCAGATCGCAGCGGAAGACCTGCTCGTCGTCGGAGGGGTCGGGGAACTCGACCCAGGCCCGCGCGAAGTCGAGCCCCTTCTCGTCGGGCCCGTCCGGCCCCGCTGCTTTCGGCTGCTGGATCTCCTGCTTCGATTTCGGCTGCTTCTTCGTGGCTTTGTCCGGCTTCGCCTTTTTCGTCTTTGGCACCTGCCCAGAGTAAGCCGCAGTAGCGTTCCCGTATGAGACTCGGAGTCCTCGACGTGGGGTCGAACACGGTGCATCTGCTGGTCGTCGACGCGCACCCCGGCGCCCGCCCGCAGCCCGCCCACTCGCACAAGGCGGAATTGCGGCTCGCCGAACTCCTCGATCCGGAGGGCGCGATCGGCCCCGAGGGCGTGGACCGGCTCGTCACCACGGTCGGTGACGCCCTCCAGGCGGCCGAGGACAAGGGCTGCGAGGACGTGCTGGCGTTCGCCACCTCCGCGGTCCGCGAGGCGGGCAACGCGGACGAGGTGCTGGCCCGGGTGCGCGACGAGACCGGTGTCACCCTCGCCGTCCTCAGCGGCGAGGAGGAGGCGCGGCTGACCTTCCTGGCCGCCCGCCGCTGGTTCGGCTGGTCCGCGGGGAAGCTGCTGGTCCTGGACATCGGCGGCGGTTCACTGGAGGTGGGCTACGGCATGGACGAGGAGCCCGACGCCGCGGTCTCGCTGCCGTTCGGCGCCGGCCGCCTCACCGCCGCCTGGCTCCCGGGCGATCCGCCGGACCCGACGGACGTGCGCGCGCTGCGCCGCCATGTCCGCGCGGGCATCGCCCGTACGGTCGGTGAGTTCACCCGGCTGGGGCCGCCCGACCACGTCGTCGGGACCTCCAAGACGTTCCGGCAGCTCGCCAGGATCACCGGGGCCGCCCGCTCCGCCGAGGGGCTCTACGTGCAGCGCGTCCTCACCCGCAAGGCGCTGGAGGAGTGGGTGCCGAAGCTGTCCGCGATGACCGTCGCGCAGCGGGGAGGCCTGCCGGGGGTCACCGAGGGGCGCGCCGCCCAGCTGCTGGCCGGGGCACTGGTCGCCGAGGGGGCGATGGATTTGTTCGGGGTCGAGGAGCTGGAGATCTGCCCCTGGGCGCTGCGCGAGGGAGTCATCCTGCGCCGCCTCGACCACCTGCCGGCCCAGCAGGCGGCGGTCCTGGCCTGACCCGCCGCCCTTCATGGCCCTTCTCACTTTCAGCCGGGCCCACTCGGCCTCGCACACCGCTGCCCGTACCCTGTCCACGTGGCAGAACCAGTGGTGCGCATCCCGGATGCGAAGGTCGCCCTGTCCACGGCCTCGGTCTATCCGGAGTCGACGGCGACGGCCTTCGAGATCGCCGCGCGCCTCGGTTACGACGGCGTCGAGGTCATGGTGTGGACCGACCCCGTAAGCCAGGACATCGAGGCGCTGAAGCGGCTGTCGGACTACCACCAGGTGCCGATCCTGGCCGTGCACGCGCCCTGTCTGCTGATCACCCAGCGGGTCTGGTCGACGGACCCCTGGGTGAAGCTCCAGCGGGCCAGGGCGGCGGCGGAGAAGCTCGGCGCCTCGACGGTGGTCGTCCACCCGCCGTTCCGGTGGCAGCGCAACTACGCCCGTGACTTCGTCACCGGAATCTGGCGCATGGCGGACGAGACCGACGTGCGCTTCGCGGTGGAGAACATGTATCCGTGGCGCTACCGCGACCGCGAGATGCTCGCGTACGCCCCTGCCTGGGACGTCAGCAACGACGACTACCGGCACTTCACCGTGGACCTCTCGCACACGTCGACCGCGCGCACCGACAGCATGGCCATGGTGGACCGGATGGGCGACCGGCTCGCCCATGTCCACCTCGCCGACGGCAAGGGCTCCGGCAAGGACGAGCACCTGGTGCCCGGCCGGGGGGACCAGCCGTGCGCGGAACTGCTGGAGCGGCTGGCCGGGGCCGGCTTCGACGGCCACGTGGTCATCGAGGTCAACACCCGCCGCGCCATGTCGTCGGCCGAACGCGAGGCCGATCTCGCGGAGGCGCTCGCCTTCACCCGGCTCCATCTCGCGTCGTCGGCGCGGGCACCCCGGCCGTGACTCCCGGCGCCGACGGGCCGGCCCCCCGGCGCAGGGGCCGTCCCTCCCGCACGGCGCACGCGGAGGGCCCCGACGCCCGGACCCGGATCCTGGAGGCGGCCCGGGCGGAGTTCGCCGAACGCGGCTACGACAAGACGTCGATCCGCGGTGTCGCGAAGGCGGCGGGTGTGGACCCGGCCCTGGTCCACCACTACTTCGGGACGAAGGACGAGGTGTTCGCCGCGGCCGTCGAGGTCTCCTTCGAGCCCGCGCTCCTCCTCCCCTCGGTCCTGGACGGCGCGTCGGAGGACGTCGGGGAGCGGCTGGCCCGGTACTTCGTCGGTGTCTGGGAGAACCCGGCGTCCCGGGCGCCGCTGCTGGCCATCCTCCGTTCCGCGCTCACGCACGACGCGGCGGCGAAGGTGCTGCGCGAATTCGTGCTGCGCCGGCTGCTGGAGCGCGTCGCGGCGGACCTCGACGTGCCGGATCCGGCCTTCCGCGCGGAACTCGCGGCCTCACACATGATCGGCATCGCGATCCTGCGGTACGTCGTCCGGGCGGAGCCGCTGGCGTCGGCCGACCCGGAGAAGATCATCGCCATGGTGGCCCCCACGCTCCAGCGGTATCTGGCCGACGGGTGACCGGGGCCGTCCTGCCTGTGTGACCGCTGTGCCGATGACAGCACAACGGTGTCCCGAATCGGTATCAGCTGCGGCCATGGCCGAATTTCGATGGTTGGCTGTCGGAGATCAGCGAGCCGGACGTACGTGGTGAACGACAAATGGGGGAGACGGACCGTGGCGACTCGGAATGTGCGCACATCGGACGGGCACGCGGCGGACGGCGCCCTGTCCCGTCGGCGGCTGCTGCGGCTGGCCGGCGCGGGGCTGGGCGTCGTCATCGCCGGGACGGTGACGACGGCGTGCGGCCCCGAGGAGGACGGCGCCTCCGGAGGTGCCGGGGAGTCGAAGCCCAGTGCCGGCGGAAAGGGTGACGGGGACGCGTTCACGACTCCTCCGGCCGGGAGCGCTCCGCGCGCCCTGTGGCAGGAGGCGACAGGGGTGGGCTCCCTCGGCAGCGACCAGGTGCTCGCCGTCGTGGGGAACGTGGTGCTGCTCGCCGACGACCCCCTGACGGCACGGGACATCGCCACCGGCAAGAAGCTGTGGTCGCTGCCGGGTGCCGCCCAGCCGGGCGCGCGGCTGATCATGGGCGGGGACACGCTCTATCTCGCCAGCGGCGAGTACGACGGCGATCTCGTGGGGCTCGACCCGGCCACCGGCAAGGAGACCTGGCGGAGCCGCCTGGGCGGGCGGTACGCCCAGCCCCGGCCCATCGGCGCCGACGCCGAACGCGTGTACGTGATCGCGGGCATCCTGGAGAAGGACCTCAGCTCCCGGACCAACGTGATCGCCGCCATCGACATCCGTACCGGCAAGGCCCTCTGGAACGAGAAGCGGGACACCGGTACCGAGGAGTCCGGTCTCACGTCCGCGGTGCTCGGCGAGCGTCTCGTCTACACCGACCACCGGGAGAACCTGACCGTCCGCGACACCACGACCGGACGGCAGCTGTGGTCGAAGAAGATCAGCAGGTCCAACTTCGAGAGGATCGCCGTCCACGACGGGGCGGTCTTCGTCGCCGACGGCAGGCACCTGCGCGCGTTCGCCCTGGACGACGGTACCGAGCGCTGGGCGCTGGAGACCGAGGAGTTCGACACGTTCAACGGACCGGCCGTCCTCGAAGGGGTGCTCTACGCCTCGGACAGCGCCCACGCCCTGTGGGCCGTCGATCCCGCCACCGGCAAGCGGCGGTGGCACAACCCTGACCTTCGCGAGGTCTCGGTCCCGCGGCAGTTCGCGAAGGTGGGCGACACTCTCTACGGGGCGACGGAGTTCGACGAGAACGGCGGCGTCCAGGCCTACGACGCGCGCGACGGGAAGCTCCGCTGGACCTACAACGACGGCACGGGGGCGATCGACCCGTGGTACGTGGTCTCCGGCGGCAAGCGGCTGGCCGCGCTCCACGGCCGCCGGCTGCTGGCGCTTCCGGCGGTGTGACCGGCTCACGGGACGGGGGCGGGCGGGGCTTCCCCCTGCCCGCCCAGTGAGCACGGCGTCCCGCATTCCGGACAGGATGTCCAGATCCTGGCACCGGAGGCGTACGCTCATAGGCAGTCTTTTCTGTCGAAGGAGCGAGCGACGATGCCCCAGCTGAGGTCCCGCACTGTCACCCACGGCCGCAACATGGCGGGCGCCCGCGCCCTTATGCGGGCGTCCGGCGTAGCCGGCGAGGACATCGGCAAGCCGATCATCGCGGTGGCCAACTCCTTCACCGAGTTCGTGCCGGGCCACACCCACCTCGCCCCCGTCGGCCGGATCGTCTCCGACGCGATCAAGGCGGCGGGCGCGGTGCCCCGCGAGTTCAACACCATCGCGGTGGACGACGGCATCGCCATGGGGCACAACGGCATGCTCTACAGCCTCCCGTCGCGCGATCTCATCGCGGACAGCGTCGAGTACATGGTCGAGGCCCACTGCGCCGACGCCCTGATCTGCATCTCCAACTGCGACAAGATCACCCCCGGCATGCTGATGGCCGCGATGCGCCTCAACATCCCCACGGTCTTCGTGTCCGGCGGCCCGATGGAGGCCGGCAAGGCCACCCTCGTCGACGGTACGGTCCGCAAGCTCGACCTGGTGAACGCGATCAGCGACGCGGTCGACGAGAGCATCTCCGACGAGGACATCCTCCGCATCGAGGAGAACGCCTGCCCCACCTGCGGCAGCTGTTCGGGCATGTTCACGGCCAACTCGATGAACTGTCTGACCGAGGTCCTCGGCCTCTCCCTCCCCGGCAACGGCTCCGTCCTCGCCACGCACACCGCCCGCAGGGCGCTGTACGAGAACGCGGGCCGCACGGTCGTCGAGATCACCAAGCGCTACTACGAGCAGGACGACGAGACCGTCCTGCCGCGCGCCATCGGCACCCGGGCCGCGTTCGACAACGCCATGGCGCTGGACATCGCCATGGGCGGCTCGACCAACACGATCCTCCACCTGCTGGCGGCGGCCGAGGAGGCCGAGCTCGACTACGACCTCGACGACATCAACGAGGTCTCGCGCCGCGTCCCGTGCCTGTCGAAGGTCGCCCCCAACGTGGCCCCCGGCGGCACGTACTACATGGAGGACGTCCACCGCGCGGGCGGCATCCCCGCCCTGCTCGGTGAGCTGCACCGCGGCGGGCTGCTCAACGAGGACGTGCACTCGGTCCACTCCGACACGCTCGCCGAGTGGCTGAAGGAGTGGGACGTCCGCGGCGGCTCCGCGTCCCCCGAGGCCGTGGAACTCTGGCACGCCGCCCCGGGCTGCGTCCGCAGCGCGACCGCCTTCTCACAGTCCGAGCGCTGGGACACCCTGGACCTGGACGCCGCGGGCGGCTGCATCCGCGACCTGGAGCACGCGTACTCCAAGGACGGCGGTCTCGCGGTCCTCAAGGGCAACCTCGCCGTGGACGGCTGTGTCGTGAAGACGGCGGGCGTCGACGAGTCGATCTGGACCTTCGAGGGCCCGGCCGTCGTCTGCGAGTCGCAGGACGACGCGGTCGACAAGATCCTCCGCAAGGAGATCAAGGACGGCGACGTCGTCGTCATCCGCTACGAGGGACCCAAGGGCGGCCCCGGCATGCAGGAGATGCTCTACCCCACCTCCTTCCTGAAGGGCCGCGGCCTCGGCAAGACCTGCGCCCTGGTGACCGACGGCCGGTTCTCCGGCGGCACGTCCGGCCTCTCCATCGGGCACGCCTCGCCCGAGGCGGCGTCCGGCGGCACGATCGCGCTGGTGGAGGACGGCGACCGGATCCGGATCGACATCCCGAACCGTTCGATCGAGCTGCTCGTCGCCGACGAGGACCTCGCCGCCCGCCGCGAGGCGCTGAACGGCGTGTACGCGCCGAAGAACCGCGACCGCAAGGTCTCCGCCGCCCTGCGCGCCTACGCCGCGATGGCCACGAGCGCCGACCGCGGCGCCGTCCGCGACGTCTCGAAGCTCGGCTGACCCTCAGCGGCTTCTGTCCGGCCCCGTCCCTGGGTTCACCAGCGGGCGGGGTCGTCCGCGTCCACGGCGAAGACGGAACCGTCCGGCGCGGTGCCGATGACGCTCCGGCCCACGACGGAGGGGGCCGGCAGCGAGGAAGGGTGGCTGAGCTTCCCGTCCCTCAGCCGCGGGCGCGTCTGGCCGAGCAGCGTCCCGCGCCCCGTGTCGACGGCGAGCAGCCGCCCGTCGGTGGCGGAGAAGTACAGTCGGCCGTCCGCCCCGAGCACCGGCGCCGACGCCGTGCCGACCGCCGTCTCCAGCCGCCACAGCTCGGCCGGCCCGGCGCCCGTCCGGACGTCGAGGGCGAGCAGCGTGCCGCCGTGCTCCAGCAGCAGGGCGGTGTCCCCGTCCACCACGGTCTCCGGTGCGTTCATCCGCAAAGGCAGCGGGATGCGCGTCGCGCTCCGCGTCCTCGGGTCGTAGCGGATCAGGGCGGTGGTCTGGGACTGCTCGTTCATGGCGGTCAGCAGGAGCTGCCCGTCCGACGTCCCGGCCGGTGTGAGGATCCCGTCCAGCCCGCGCTGCCAGGCCGTCTCGCCGGTCCCCGCGTCGACGGCCGTGACCAGCGTGGTGGCTCCCTGCGCGGAGCTCTCGTACACGTAGGCGAGACCGGTCCCGGCCTCGTACAGCGCGTAACCCGGATTCACGTGCCCCGGTACGGTGCGCCGCCAGCGGGATTCACCGGTCGCCGCGTCGAGCGCCTCGAGTGCCCCGTCCCGGCGCACCGCCAGCAGGAGGCCGCCCGCCGGGACGGGGGCGTCGGAGTAGGCGGAGAGGTCCGTGTGCCACAGCTCCGTGCCCTCGCCCGGGGAGTACGCCCGGAACTCCTCGCCCACCACGACGCAGACGGTCTCGCCGGACACCGCGGCCCCGGACACCGGGGTCGGTGACGTGTCCCGGTGCGACCAGACCACCCGGCCGTCCGAGGCGTCCAGCCGGGCCAGGCCGAAACCGGCGGACACGCAGTACAGAGCGGAACCCGCCGAACCGGCGGGCCCCGGCGCGCACGCCGGAGTGGAGCCGCCCGGTGAGGGCAGCGGCGTACGCCAGGGCGTGAAGGTCGTCGCGTGGTCCTCGTGCGCACCGTCCTCCGGCGCCTCTGTGCCGCCCCGGGCCGCGGCGGCCCAGAGACCTCCGGCCACCAGCAGCAGAGCGGTGGCCACGATCGCGAGCCTGCGCCACCGCCGCCGGTCGGGCCCCTCCGCCGTCCCGGGTCCCGGGGGCGGGCCGTCCGTCGCCCGCACATGGGTGGTGGCCCCCTCCTCGGCCCCCTCATCAGCCCTGGCCTCGGACTCCACGGCGAGCGGCCGGCGCTGGACGGGTATGAAGGCGGCCGCCTCGTACGACGGGGGGTGCAGCGCGGCCATGATCTCGTCCGGGGTGGGGCGCTCCGCGGGATCCTTGGCCAGGCAACGCCCTACCAGAGGCGCGAGATCCGCCGGCACGCCGGCGAGATCGGCCTCGTCGTGCACCACCTGGTAGGCGACGAGGTACGGGCTGTCCGAGTCGAAGGGCCCCCGGCCCGTGGCCGCGTGCACCAGCACCGCCCCGAGCGCGAACACGTCCGCGGCCGGCCCGACCTCGCGGGGCCGCTGGAACTGCTCCGGCGCCATGTAGGGGGGTGAGCCGATCAGCTTGCCCGTCTCCGTGCGGAGATCACTGTCGTACGGCCGGGAGATCCCGAAGTCGATGACCTTGGGCCCGGAGTCGGGGAGCAGCACGTTGCTCGGCTTGAGGTCCCGGTGGATGACACCGGCCCGGTGGATGTCGCGCAGTGCCTCGGCGAGCCCGGCCGTGAGCCTGCGCAGTTCGGCGGGGCTCATCGGCCCGCTCCGCTTCACCTGCGCGGACAGCGTCGGGCCGGGCACGTACAGGGTGGCCATCCAGGGCAGTGCGGCTTCCGGATCGGCGTCCACGACCGGCGCCGTGAAGGCCCCGCTGACCCGTCGGGCGGCCGCGACCTCCTGCCGGAAACGGGCCCTGAACTCCGGGTCCGCCGCGTGCTGGCGGTGCACCACCTTCACCGCGAGCTGCAGCCCGGAGGCGGAGCGCGCCAGGTGTACGACACCCATGCCGCCCGCTCCGAGGCATGCCTGGAGCCTGTACTGCCCGGCGTACTCAGGATGCTCCGCTTCCGGATGTGATCCGGTCCCTCGCAGCGGCGGCATCGCCCACCCCCGTGTGTTCGTGCGCAAGCGCGACGCACGGAGCCTAGTCGATGGTGCGTGCGACAAGAGGGTGGCTTGTTAGCCTGCGCGTCACACGCATTGCTTTCAACGGGGGAGGCCCTCATGGGTGTTGAAGAGAACAGCGCCGGCACAGCCACGACGGACACCGAGGCGGTCGGCACGGCGGAGGCGACGACGCTCGCCGCGGACGCCTTCGTCTACCCGATCGCGCCCGGCTACCGGGTCAACGTCCGCAGGGGGCCCGGCACGCAGTACGGGATCGTCAGGACCCTGCCGTACGGGATGAGCGTTCCGGTGTACTGCCAGAAGCCGGGGGAGTGGGTGTCCGGCCCGTACGGCACGTCGAACCTCTGGGACAACATCGCCAACGGGCAGTTCGTGTCGGACGCCTACGTCAAGACGGGCAGTGACGGCTACGTCGCTACGCGCTGCGACTGACGGAGCCGCCGCGCGTGTGGGGATAATCGGTTCCGTGAGCGAGAAGAGCGAAGCCTCCGGAACGACGTCCCCGGCCGCACCCACGGGCGGCTCCACGCCGGGGCCGCAGCCCGAAGCCCTCCGTTTCTTCGGTACGACCTGGGTCGACCACGACGGCGGGTACGGGCTGCGGCGCGTGGGTGCCACCGTCGGCTCGCTCGTCGCCGCGGTCGCCGCGTGCTTCGTGCTGCGCTTCGCCTACCAGGGACTGGAGATCGCCGAGGTCGGCGGCCTGGTCGGCATGCTGGTCGTGCTGATGTTCGCGGTGTGCAGCGCGATCGCCTTCCGCAAGACCTGGGAGGGCTTCACCCGCCGCCCCGCCGACCCGGCCCACGAGGACAGGCTGCGCGGCCTCAAGTCGATCGGCTTCATCGGCTCGCTCCTCGCCTACTTCATCCGCTCGCTGCGGGAGGCACCGGGCGAGGGACTGCGGCGCGAGGAGTACGAGACCGCGCTCGCCCGGTACGTGAAGCGCCGCTCGTCCCGGACCGGCAACCCCGCTGCCCGCAAGGGCGGCAAGGCGAAGCGCTCCGGGCGCGGGTAGAGCGGGGGCGCGAACACGGCTCGCGCCCGGCAGGACGCGGGCACGATGAACCGATGTCCGCATCCGCGCCCCGCGCCCTCTCCTTCGACGCCTCCGCCGCCCTGTACGCGGCGGCCCGCCCCGGCTACCCGCCCGCGCTCCTCGACACCGTCGAGGAGCTGGCCGCCCGCCCACTGAACGGTGCCCGCGTGGTCGACGTCGGTGCCGGAACGGGCATCGCCACGCGGTTGCTGCACGACCGCGGTTCCCGTGTCACCGCCGTGGAACCGGGCCCCGGCATGGCGGACGAGCTGCACCGGACACTGCCGTCGGTGCCCGTCGTCCGGGGCGACGGCAACCGCCTCCCCCTGGCCACCGGCTCGGCCGATCTGATCACCTACGCGCAGTCCTGGCACTGGACCGACCCGGCCCTGGCGCTCCCCGAGGCCCTCCGCGTCCTGCGTCCGGGCGGTGCGCTGGCGCTCTGGTGGAACGTCGCCGACCACTCCGTCCCCTGGATCGCCGACCAGGACGCCCGCCTGCGGCGCCACTTCGGCGCGGAGGAGAGCGCGCACGGCACCCCGGGCGTCACCGGCTCGCGCAACCTCCCGCGGCTGTCCGGCGGTGAGTTCGCGCAGCGGCTGCTGACGTGGTCCCGGACCGTGCCGGTCGACACCCACCTCGCCAACCTCTCCAGCCACTCCGCCTTCCTGGTGCGCGGCGGGCCGGGTGCGGAGTCCACCCGCCGGTTCCTGGGCGAGGAACGCCGACATCTGGCCGCCGTGTTCCCCGACGACATGGTCGAGGAGCGTTACGTGGCCGAGCTCGCCCTGCTGATCAGCTGACCACCCGGGTCGGGCGCGCCACCTCCCTTGACGCGGCCCTCCGGCACGGCCCATATTCATCACATGATGAATTCTCCGCGGGCTGAGCACGCGGGGGCCGTCGAGGCGCGCGCCCTCACCGTCGTACGAGGAGACCGCGCCGTCCTGGACGGCCTCGGCTTCACCGTCGAGCCGGGCCGGATCACCGGCCTCCTCGGACCGTCCGGCTGCGGGAAGTCCACGCTCATGCGTGCCGTCGTCGGAACCCAGGCCAAGGTCTCGGGAACGCTCGACGTCCTCGGCCGCCCCGCGGGCCACCCCTCCCTGAGAGCACGCGTCGGCTACGTCACCCAGGCACCGTCCGTCTACACGGACCTCACCGTGCGGCAGAACCTCGACTACTTCGCGGCGGTCCTGCGACCGGGGCGCGGCCACCGTGAAGCCCGGGAGGAGGCCGTCACGCGGGCGATCGGCGACGTCGACCTGACCCGCCACGCCGACGCCCTCGCCGGCAACCTCTCCGGAGGGCAGCTCAGCCGCGTCTCCCTCGCAGTGGCCCTGCTCGGCACCCCCGAACTCCTGGTCCTCGACGAGCCGACCGTCGGCCTCGACCCCGTGCTGCGCCGCGACCTGTGGGACCTCTTCCACTCCCTCGCCGCCGACCGGGGCACCACGATCCTCGTCTCCTCCCACGTCATGGACGAGGCCGAACGCTGCCACCGACTGCTGCTCATGCGCGAGGGCACCCTCCTCGCCGACGACACCCCCGACGCGCTCCGCACCCGTACCGGCTCCGCCACCGTGGAGGAGGCCTTTCTCCGCCTCGTCGACGAGGCCGCCGCGGACGGGACGACCGGACACCGGGCCACCACGGACCGAGCCACCCCTCGCCAGGAGACGACCCGATGAGCACCGACACCCCCGCGCTCTCCCCGGCCCGGGCCCTCGCCACCGCCGGACGCGTCCTGCGCCAGCTCCGCCACGATCCCCGCACCGTCGCGCTGCTGCTCGTCGTCCCGGTCCTGATGATCACGCTCCTGCGCTACGTCTTCGACGCCGGCCCCGGCACCTTCGACGCCATCGGCGCCTCGCTGCTCGGCATCTTCCCGCTGATCACGATGTTCCTGGTGACCTCGATCGCCACCCTCCGTGAACGGACCTCCGGCACCCTGGAGCGCCTCCTCGCCCTGCCCCTCGGAAAGGGCGACCTGATCGCCGGATACGCGCTGGCCTTCGGCGCCGTCGCGGTCGCCCAGTCCCTCCTGGCCACCGCGATGTCCGTCTGGGTCCTCGGACTCGACGTCGTCGGGTCCCCCTGGCTGCTGCTCCTGGTCGCCCTGCTCGACGCTCTCCTCGGCACGGCGCTCGGCCTGTTCGTCTCGGCCTTCGCCGCCTCGGAGTTCCAGGCGGTCCAGTTCATGCCCGCAGTGATCTTCCCGCAGCTGCTGCTGTGCGGACTGTTCACACCGCGCGACCGGATGCACCCCGTACTCGAGACCATCTCCGACGTCCTGCCGATGTCCTACGCCGTCGACGGGATGAACCAGGTCCTCACCCACACCGACGCCACCGCCGACTTCTACCGCGACGTCCTGATCGTCGCCGGCTGCGCGCTGCTCGTCCTCTGCCTGGGGGCGGCCACCCTCCGCCGCCGCACCAGCTGACGGCACGGTGCGAGGATGGCGGACCACCTACCGCGCACCGCCCCCGGAGGATGAACCGCATGACCCAGACAGTCGCAGTCCTCGGTACAGGAAAGATCGGCGAGGCCCTGCTCAGCGGCATGATCAGGGCCGGCTGGCGGGCGAGCGACCTGCTGGTGACCACCCGCCGCGCCGAGCGCGCCGAGAAGCTCCGCACCCGCTACGGCGTCGAGGCCGTCACCAACGCCGAGGCCGCCAAAAGCGCCGACATCCTCATCCTCGCGGTCAAGCCCCAGGACATGGGCAGGCTCCTCGACGAGCTCGCCCCCCACGTCACCGCCGACCGCCTCGTCATCAGTGCCGCCGCCGGCATCACCACCGCCTTCATCGAGGACAACCTGCCCGCCGGCACCCCGGTCGTACGCGTCATGCCGAACACCCCCGTCCTGGTGGACGAGGGCATGTCCGTCATCTCCGCGGGCAGCCACGCCACCGCCGCGCACCTCGACCACGCGGAGTCGATCTTCGGCGGCGTCGGAAAGACGCTCCGGGTCCCCGAGTCCCAGCAGGACGCGGCCACCGCGCTCTCCGGCTCCGGACCCGCGTACTTCTACTTCCTCGTCGAGGCGATGACCGACGCGGGCATCCTGCTCGGCCTGCCCCGCGCCCAGGCCCACGACCTGATCGTGCAGGCCGCCATCGGGGCCGCGGTGATGCTGCGGGACAGCGGCGAACACCCGGTCAAGCTCCGCGAGGCCGTCACCAGCCCCGCCGGCACGACCATCAGCGCCATCCGGGAGCTGGAGAACCACGGAGTGAGGGCCGCCCTCATCGCGGCCCTCGAAGCCGCCCGCGACCGCAGCCGCGAGCTGGCCACCGGCAACGGCTGACCGGCTACCGCGCCGCGGCCACCAGCTCCTCGCTGCGCACCACCCGCGCGAACCCACCGCCGTGCAGGGTCACGGCGGTGGCGCGCGACAGCTCCCGAGCACTCAGCTTCCAGCCCCACGGGCCGACCGCGTCGAATGTGTACGTCGCGTCGAGCGCGAAGAACACCTCGTAGCCGAGATTGCCGCCCATGCGGGCCGTCGTCTCCGCGCACATATTGGTCTGGATCCCCGCCACCACGATCTGCCGCACCCCGGCCTCCCGCAGCCAGGCGTCCAGATCGGGAGTGCCGTAGAAGGCGGAGTTCACCGTCTTCGTCAGGAACAGCTCCGGCCCGGTCCCCTTCCCCCTGCGCTCCTCGACGTAGCCCTTGAACGCGTTCCCCGCGTACCCCTCCCTCAGGGGCGAATCCGGCTTGCGCGAGTCGTGCCGCACGAAGACGACGGGCCGGCCGCTCGTCTGCCAGGCGTCGATCAGTTCCGCGATGTTCCCGTCGGCCTCCGGATTGTCACGCGGCCCCCAGTACGCCTCCTCCTCGAACCCCTGCTGCACATCGACGACCACCAGCGCTGCGTTCTCCGCGATCTCCATGCCCACCACCCTCCTCCCGTCGGGGCCCCGTTCCCAGACGCGGAAAAGTCATCGCCCGATGCTTTACTGCCACCATGACCGTGCCTACCGAGCCCCGCCCCGCCCGTGTGGCCCTGGTGGCGTTCCCCGGCGTCCGCGCCTTCGACGTCTCGGTCATCACGGAGGTCTGGGGAGTGGACCGCACCGACCGCGGCGTGCCCCCCTTCGAACTGCGACGGGTGGCGGGCGAACCGGGCCCCCTCCAGCTCCGGGGCGGTCTGTCCCTCACACCGGACCGGACACTTGCCTGGCTCGACCGCGCGGACCTGATCGTGGTTCCCGGGCTCGACGACCACCTGACGCCCGCCCCCGAACCGGTGCTCGACGCGCTGCGTGCCGCGCATACCCGCGGCACGCCCCTTGCCGCGCTCTGCGGCGGTGCATTCACCCTCGCCCAGGCCGGACTCCTGGACGGCCGCAGGGCCGTCACCCACTGGAACCTCACCGAACTGCTCAAGGAGCGGCATCCACGGGTCACCGTGATACGGGACGCCCTCTTCCTCCACGAGGACAACATCTGGACCTCGGCCGGTACCGCGGCCGGCATCGACCTCTGCCTGCACCTGGTGCGGACGACCCATGGGGCGGAGGCGGCGGCGACGATCGCGCGTTCGATGGTCACGGCACCGTTCCGCACCGGGACCCAGGCGCAGTTCATCGAGCACCCCACACCGCGCGCCGACCGTGACGCGGACGCCCTGGCGGAAGCACGGGCCCACGCGCTGACCCGTCTGGCGGAACCCCACACGGTGGCCGGCCTCGCCGCCCGGGCCGGCATGGCCCCCCGGACCTTCGCCCGCCGTTTCCAGGCCACCACCGGTACGACGCCGATGCGATGGCTGATCACCCAACGCATCGCCGCAGCCCAGAAGCTGCTGGAGAGGACCGACCTGGCCGTCCCCGAGGTGGCCCGCCGGGCGGGCTTCGGCAGCGAGGTCACGATGCGCCAGCACTTCGCGACGCACCTGGCCACCAGCCCGCGCGACTACAGGCTGGCGTTCCACGACAGGGGCACGCCAGAGGGGGGTTGACACGCCCGACACAGATCCGTAGTGTGCTCCGAGTTGTCCGACGTGAGCGCCGACCCCGGTCGGTCCCCGGACAGCCATTCCGCAGTGACCACGAAAACGAACGACGTCTGTCGTGTGTTTTTACGTGCGCACGTGCGAAATGAGGAATCAGCGTTCGAAGGTGACCCGATTAGCGTCGGGGCCGGGGATTCCGCTAAAGTCTCACTCGTCGGAACGGCCCAAGGGTCGAGAAGACGAACCCCGCTGACTGGGAATCAGGCCCGAAAGGATCTGATAGAGTCGGACTCGCCGGAAAGGGAAACGCGAAAGCGAAGAACTGGAAAGCACGGTGGTAAATTAACCGCCGAGCAGTAACCCGCTTCGGCCGGGAATCGGACACGAAAGAGTCTGATAGAGTCGGAAACGCAAGAACGAAGGGAAGCGCCCGGAGGGCCCCGGTGAAACGGGACCGAAGGAAGCGTCCGTTCCTTGAGAACTCAACAGCGTGCCAAAAGTCAACGCCAGATATGTTGATACCCCGGCCTGCATCACGCAGGTTGGTGGTTCCTTTGAAAAGTCCTGCACGATCTTCGGGTCGGGTAGGCAACAACAGCGAGGACGCTGTGAACAACCGGTCATATTCCGACCTGGTTGTTCCGCTCTCGTGTTGTGATCCCGATTACGGGAAAACATTCACGGAGAGTTTGATCCTGGCTCAGGACGAACGCTGGCGGCGTGCTTAACACATGCAAGTCGAACGATGAAGCCCTTCGGGGTGGATTAGTGGCGAACGGGTGAGTAACACGTGGGCAATCTGCCCTTCACTCTGGGACAAGCCCTGGAAACGGGGTCTAATACCGGATAACACTCTGTCCCTCATGGGGCGGGGTTAAAAGCTCCGGCGGTGAAGGATGAGCCCGCGGCCTATCAGCTTGTTGGTGGGGTAATGGCCTACCAAGGCGACGACGGGTAGCCGGCCTGAGAGGGCGACCGGCCACACTGGGACTGAGACACGGCCCAGACTCCTACGGGAGGCAGCAGTGGGGAATATTGCACAATGGGCGAAAGCCTGATGCAGCGACGCCGCGTGAGGGATGACGGCCTTCGGGTTGTAAACCTCTTTCAGCAGGGAAGAAGCGCAAGTGACGGTACCTGCAGAAGAAGCACCGGCTAACTACGTGCCAGCAGCCGCGGTAATACGTAGGGTGCGAGCGTTGTCCGGAATTATTGGGCGTAAAGAGCTCGTAGGCGGCTTGTCACGTCGGATGTGAAAGCTCGGGGCTTAACCCCGAGTCTGCATTCGATACGGGCTAGCTAGAGTGTGGTAGGGGAGATCGGAATTCCTGGTGTAGCGGTGAAATGCGCAGATATCAGGAGGAACACCGGTGGCGAAGGCGGATCTCTGGGCCATTACTGACGCTGAGGAGCGAAAGCGTGGGGAGCGAACAGGATTAGATACCCTGGTAGTCCACGCCGTAAACGTTGGGAACTAGGTGTTGGCGACATTCCACGTCGTCGGTGCCGCAGCTAACGCATTAAGTTCCCCGCCTGGGGAGTACGGCCGCAAGGCTAAAACTCAAAGGAATTGACGGGGGCCCGCACAAGCAGCGGAGCATGTGGCTTAATTCGACGCAACGCGAAGAACCTTACCAAGGCTTGACATATACCGGAAAGCATCAGAGATGGTGCCCCCCTTGTGGTCGGTATACAGGTGGTGCATGGCTGTCGTCAGCTCGTGTCGTGAGATGTTGGGTTAAGTCCCGCAACGAGCGCAACCCTTGTTCTGTGTTGCCAGCATGCCCTTCGGGGTGATGGGGACTCACAGGAGACTGCCGGGGTCAACTCGGAGGAAGGTGGGGACGACGTCAAGTCATCATGCCCCTTATGTCTTGGGCTGCACACGTGCTACAATGGCCGGTACAATGAGCTGCGATGCCGCGAGGCGGAGCGAATCTCAAAAAGCCGGTCTCAGTTCGGATTGGGGTCTGCAACTCGACCCCATGAAGTCGGAGTTGCTAGTAATCGCAGATCAGCATTGCTGCGGTGAATACGTTCCCGGGCCTTGTACACACCGCCCGTCACGTCACGAAAGTCGGTAACACCCGAAGCCGGTGGCCCAACCCCTTGTGGGAGGGAGCTGTCGAAGGTGGGACTGGCGATTGGGACGAAGTCGTAACAAGGTAGCCGTACCGGAAGGTGCGGCTGGATCACCTCCTTTCTAAGGAGCATCTAGATTCTCTTCGGGGAGTCCAGAGGCCATTTCGTCGGCAAATGTTCGACGGTGGTTGCTCAAGGGTGGAACGTTGACTATTCGGCACGACAGGTAACTCATTGCTAGTACTGCTTCGGCGTGGAACGTGGTGAGGGATCGGTCGGGTCGGGCACGCTGTTGGGTATCTGAAGGTACGGCCGGTTATGGTCGCCTTCGGTTGCCGGCCCCAGTGCACTCACCTGTAAGGGTGGGGTGATGGGTGGCTGGTCGTTGTTTGAGAACTGCACAGTGGACGCGAGCATCTGTGGCCAAGTTTTTAAGGGCGCACGGTGGATGCCTTGGCACCAGGAACCGATGAAGGACGTGGGAGGCCACGATAGTCCCCGGGGAGCTGTCAACCAAGCTTTGATCCGGGGGTTTCCGAATGGGGAAACCCGGCAGCCGTCATGGGCTGTCACCCGCTGCTGAACACATAGGCAGTGTGGAGGGAACGAGGGGAAGTGAAACATCTCAGTACCCTCAGGAAGAGAAAACAACCGTGATTCCGGGAGTAGTGGCGAGCGAAACTGGATCAGGCCAAACCGTATGCGTGTGATACCCGGCAGGGGTTGCGCATGCGGGGTTGTGGGATCTCTTTTTCACAGTCTGCCGGCTGTGAGGCGAGTCAGAAACCGTTGATGTAGGCGAAGGACATGCGAAAGGTCCGGCGTAGAGGGTAAGACCCCCGTAGCTGAAACATCAACGGCTCGTTTGAGAGACACCCAAGTAGCACGGGGCCCGAGAAATCCCGTGTGAATCTGGCGGGACCACCCGCTAAGCCTAAATATTCCCTGGTGACCGATAGCGGATAGTACCGTGAGGGAATGGTGAAAAGTACCGCGGGAGCGGAGTGAAATAGTACCTGAAACCGTGTGCCTACAAGCCGTGGGAGCGTCGCTGTATGTGCTTGCACATGCAGTCGTGACTGCGTGCCTTTTGAAGAATGAGCCTGCGAGTTAGCGGTGTGTAGCGAGGTTAACCCGTGTGGGGAAGCCGTAGCGAAAGCGAGTCCGAATAGGGCGATTGAGTTGCACGCTCTAGACCCGAAGCGGAGTGATCTAGCCATGGGCAGGTTGAAGCGGAGGTAAGACTTCGTGGAGGACCGAACCCACCAGGGTTGAAAACCTGGGGGATGACCTGTGGTTAGGGGTGAAAGGCCAATCAAACTCCGTGATAGCTGGTTCTCCCCGAAATGCATTTAGGTGCAGCGTCGTGTGTTTCTTGCCGGAGGTAGAGCACTGGATAGGCGATGGGCCCTACCGGGTTACTGACCTTAGCCAAACTCCGAATGCCGGTAAGTGAGAGCACGGCAGTGAGACTGTGGGGGATAAGCTCCATGGTCGAGAGGGAAACAGCCCAGAGCATCGACTAAGGCCCCTAAGCGTACGCTAAGTGGGAAAGGATGTGGAGTCGCAGAGACAACCAGGAGGTTGGCTTAGAAGCAGCCACCCTTGAAAGAGTGCGTAATAGCTCACTGGTCAAGTGATTCCGCGCCGACAATGTAGCGGGGCTCAAGCGTACCGCCGAAGTCGTGTCATTCACACATATAGGGCCAACGCCTGTGTGGATGGGTAGGGGAGCGTCGTGTGCCGGGTGAAGCAGCCGCGGAAGCGAGTTGTGGACGGTTCACGAGTGAGAATGCAGGCATGAGTAGCGATACACACGTGAGAAACGTGTGCGCCGATTGACTAAGGGTTCCTGGGTCAAGCTGATCTGCCCAGGGTAAGTCGGGACCTAAGGCGAGGCCGACAGGCGTAGTCGATGGACAACCGGTTGATATTCCGGTACCCGCTTTGAAACGCCCAATACTGAATCAGGCGATGCTAAGTCCGTGAAGCCGGCCCGATCTCTTCGGAGTTGAGGGTAGTGGTGGAGCCGACGAACCAGACTTGTACTAGGTAAGCGATGGGGTGACGCAGGAAGGTAGTCCAGCCCGGGCGGTGGTTGTCCCGGGGTAAGGGTGTAGGCCGTGTGGTAGGCAAATCCGTCACACATTAAGGCTGAGACCTGATGCCGAGCCGATTGTGGTGAAGTGGATGATCCTATGCTGTCGAGAAAAGCCTCTAGCGAGTTTCATGGCGGCCCGTACCCTAAACCGACTCAGGTAGTCAGGTAGAGAATACCGAGGCGTTCGGGTGAACTATGGTTAAGGAACTCGGCAAAATGCCCCCGTAACTTCGGGAGAAGGGGGGCCATCACTGGTGAGGGAACTTGCTTCCTGAGCTGGGGGTGGCCGCAGAGACCAGCGAGAAGCGACTGTTTACTAAAAACACAGGTCCGTGCGAAGCCGTAAGGCGATGTATACGGACTGACGCCTGCCCGGTGCTGGAACGTTAAGGGGACCGGTTAGCTGACTTTCGGGTCGGCGAAGCTGAGAACTTAAGCGCCAGTAAACGGCGGTGGTAACTATAACCATCCTAAGGTAGCGAAATTCCTTGTCGGGTAAGTTCCGACCTGCACGAATGGCGTAACGACTTCTCGACTGTCTCAACCATAGGCCCGGTGAAATTGCACTACGAGTAAAGATGCTCGTTTCGCGCAGCAGGACGGAAAGACCCCGGGACCTTTACTATAGTTTGATATTGGTGTTCGGTTCGGCTTGTGTAGGATAGGTGGGAGACTTTGAAACAGCCACGCCAGTGGTTGTGGAGTCGCCGTTGAAATACCACTCTGGTCGTGCTGGATGTCTAACCTGGGTCCGTGATCCGGATCAGGGACAGTGTCTGATGGGTAGTTTAACTGGGGCGGTTGCCTCCTAAAGAGTAACGGAGGCGCCCAAAGGTTCCCTCAGCCTGGTTGGCAATCAGGTGTTGAGTGTAAGTGCACAAGGGAGCTTGACTGTGAGACCGACGGGTCGAGCAGGGACGAAAGTCGGGACTAGTGATCCGGCAGTGGCTTGTGGAAGCGCTGTCGCTCAACGGATAAAAGGTACCCCGGGGATAACAGGCTGATCTTCCCCAAGAGTCCATATCGACGGGATGGTTTGGCACCTCGATGTCGGCTCGTCGCATCCTGGGGCTGGAGTCGGTCCCAAGGGTTGGGCTGTTCGCCCATTAAAGCGGTACGCGAGCTGGGTTTAGAACGTCGTGAGACAGTTCGGTCCCTATCCGCTGTGCGCGTAGGAATATTGAGAAGGGCTGTCCCTAGTACGAGAGGACCGGGACGGACGAACCTCTGGTGTGCCAGTTGTCCTGCCAAGGGCATGGCTGGTTGGCTACGTTCGGAAAGGATAACCGCTGAAAGCATCTAAGCGGGAAGCCTGCTTCGAGATGAGTATTCCCACCACCTTGAGTGGTTAAGGCTCCCAGTAG
Organism: Streptomyces sp. JH34; assembly: GCF_029428875.1. NCBI lineage: Bacteria > Bacillati > Actinomycetota > Actinomycetes > Kitasatosporales > Streptomycetaceae > Streptomyces > Streptomyces sp. JH34. The sequence goes on from NZ_JAJSOO010000001.1 coordinate 4,059,366, forward strand.
ACGACTGGGTTGATAGGCCAGATGTGGAAGCCCGGTAACGGGTGGAGCTGACTGGTACTAATAGGCCGAGGGCTTGTCCTCAGTTGCTCGCGTCCACTGTGTTAGTTCTGAAATAACGAACGGCCGTGTTTTTGCCCGGTGTTGGTTAATTTCATAGTGTTTCGGTGGTCATTGCGTTAGGGAAACGCCCGGTTACATTCCGAACCCGGAAGCTAAGCCTTTCAGCGCCGATGGTACTGCAGGGGGGACCCTGTGGGAGAGTAGGACGCCGCCGAACAATTATTCCGGGAAAGCCCCGTGCCCTTGTGGCACGGGGCTTTTCTGCGTTCTGAGCGTCTAGGGTCGGACCATGCGCTACGAACTGGTCATCTTCGACAACGACGGCGTGCTCGTCGACAGTGAACCGATCTCCAACACCGTCCTGGCCGGCTACCTCACCGAGCTCGGCCACCCCACCTCGTACGAGGAGTCCCTCCGTGACTTCATGGGGGCCGCCATCCACCGGGTCCACGACCTCGTGGAGGAGCGGACCGGCGAGAAACTGCCCGAGGACTTCGACGAGGAGCTCCACCGGCGCACCCTCACCGCGTTCCAGCAGGAGCAGCTGGCCGCGGTCGAGGGAGTCGACGAGCTGCTGGGCTCGCTCGTCGCCGACGGTGTCGCGTACTGCGTGGCCTCGTCCGGAAGTCACCAGAAGATCGCGGCGGGGCACCGGAACACCGGCCTCGACCAGTGGTTCGAGGAGGAGTGGATCTTCAGCTCCGAGGACGTCGGGCAGGGCAAGCCGGCCCCGGACCTGTTCCTCCACGCCGCCGAACGGATGGGTGTCGCCCCCGAACGGTGTGTCGTGATCGAGGACAGCCCGCTGGGCGTCGAGGCGGCCCGCGCCGCGGGGATGGACGTGTACGGCTTCACCTCGATGATGCCGGCGGACCGGCTCAGCGGGGTCACGGGGCACTTCTCCGACATGAGGCAGCTGCCCGAACTCCTCGCCTGATCCGTCTACCCAGGGGTAGATCCGGGCTCTACGCTCGCGGCCATGACGGATGCGCGGTTGCGGTACGGCAGAGCCTCGCTCGCTCTGAGCTTCCTGGTGCAAGGGGTGACCTTTGCGCTCCTCGTGACGCGCATCCCCGCCATCCAGGACCGGTACGGGATATCCGACGGACTGCTGCCCGTCTTCCTGGCCGCCGTTCCTGTCCTGGCGGGGGTCGCCAGTGTGGTCAGCGAGAAAGTGGTCGCGCGGGTGAGGCCCGGGGTCGTGCTCAGGTGGGCGCAGCCCGTCGTGATGCTGGCCCTGCTCGGTGTGGGCGCCGGCACCGAGGTCTGGCAGGTGGCTGTCGCGCTCGGCGTCTTCGGGCTGGCGGTCGGGGCGCTGGACGCCTCGATGAACATGATGGGCGTCAGCCTCCAGCGGGCGTACGGGCGCAGCATCATGCTCGGTTTCCACGCCGCGTTCAGCCTGGGAGGCATCGCCGGGGCGTCGATGGCGTGGGCGGGAGCGCACTGGGACCTGTCGCTGCTCGTGTCCTATCTGCCGGCGGTGGTCGTCCTGCTGCCCGCGGCTCTGGTCGGGAGCCGTTGGTACGCGGAGGGGAAGGCTGCCGGGGCGGTGGTGGCGGCCGGCCAGGACCGGGGTCCGGGCGTGCCGTTCAGGCTGCTTCTGCCGCTCTGCCTGGTGATGGCCTTCGCGTACATAGGGGACTCGACGGTCTCCAACTGGAGTGCGAAGTACCTGCAGGACGTCCTGGGCAGTTCGGAGCAACTGGCGACGGTTCCGTACAACGTCTACATGGTGACGACCCTGCTGGGGCGGGCGGTCGGTGACCTGGGGGTGCGCCGGTTCGGGGCGGTCGCGGTGGTGCGGGGCGGGAGTGTGCTGGCCGCTGTGGGCTTCGGGGTGGTGGCTGTGGCGCCCGGGGCCTGGTGGGGGATGCTCGGCTTCACGCTGCTGGGGCTGGGGCTCTGTGTGATCGTGCCGCAGACCTTCGCCGCCGCGGGGCGGATTTTCCCCGGGGCCAGTGATGTGGCGGTGGCCCGGCTGAACGTCTTCAACTACGTGGGTTTCCTCGTGGGCTCGCCGCTCGTGGGGGCGCTGGGGGACGCGTGGAGTTACCGCGGCGCGATGCTCGTGCCCATGGTGCTTGTCCTGGCGACGCTCGTGTACGCCCGGTCGTTCGGCGCGGAACCCGCCCTATACGGTGGCGGGCATGAGCGGGCGCGCGCAGCTGATGTGGGATGAGGCAGTAACGGGATACGACTTCGGGTCCAGTCACCCCATGGATCCGGTCAGACTCGCCCTGACGATGGGCCTGGTGCGGGCGTTCGGGCTGGACGGCTCGGTGGATGTGCGGTCGGCGAAGACCGCCGGGGACTCGACTCTGCGGCTCGTGCACCGTGAGGACTACGTGACGGCGGTCCGGTCCGCATCCGTGGATCCGGGGTCCGCCGACCAGGCATACGGGCTCGGGACGGTCGACGATCCCGCCTTCGCGGGGATGCACGACGCGTCCGCGCTCATCGCCGGGCTCTCCGTGGGGGCCGCGGAGGCGGTGTGGCGGGGTGAGAGCCGGCATGCGGTGAACTTCACGGGTGGGCTGCACCATGCGATGCCCGGGGCGGCCTCCGGTTTCTGCGTGTACAACGACCCGGCTCTCGCCATCGCCCGGCTGCTGGAACTCGGTGCGGAGCGGGTGGCGTACGTCGATGTGGACGTCCACCACGGGGACGGGGTGCAGGCGGCGTTCTGGGAGGACCCGCGGGTGCTGACCGTGTCGCTGCACGAGCATCCGCGGACGCTGTTCCCGCAGACCGGGTGGCCGGAGGAGACCGGTGCCGGGGCGGGGGAGGGCGGGGCCGTGAACGTGGCCCTGCCGGCGGGTACGGGTGACGCCGGGTGGCTGCGGGCGTTCCACGCGGTGGTGCCGGAGCTGTTGGAGGACTTCCGGCCGCAGGTGCTGGTGACCCAGCACGGGGCCGATACGCATTTCGAGGACCCGCTGGCGCATCTCGCGGTGTCGCTGGACGCCCAGCGTTCCGTCATGACGGCATGTCATGAGCTCGCTCATGCTTGCGCCGAGGACGGGCGCTGGGTGGCGCTGGGCGGAGGGGGTTACGCGGTGGTGGACGTGGTGCCGCGTTCCTGGACGCATCTCGTGGGGATCGCCGCCCATGCGCCGGTGGACCCCGAGTCGGTCGTTCCGGAGTCGTGGCGGGCCGAGGTCTACGCCCGCACACGTCAGTTGGGACCCGCCCGGATGACCGACGGACGTACGCCGTCGTGGAAGCCGTGGGAGGACGGGTACGACCCCGCGGACCGGCTGGACCAGGCGGTGCTGGCGACCCGGCGGTCCGCCTTCCCGCTGCGGGGACTGCTGGCCTGAGGCGGGGCTTACGCCAACGGTGGGGCGGTATCCGGGTTCCGGCCCCGGGGCGCGCCGGGTGCGGGAGCATCGGGAGGGTGTTGAGCACCGGAGCGCTGCGCGCTCATCTGCTGGCGGCGCGGCTCGCGGGGCCCGTGGCCACGCCGCGGGAGACCAGCCTGCGGAGTTATCGGCTGTTCGCGGCGAGGGATCCTCGTGTGCTGCTCGGACTCGATCCGGACCGTGCCTGGAGTGAGCGCGACCTGTTGCGGCTGATGTCCGACAAGTGCGGGGTGTCGGACGACCCTGATCATGTGTCAGGCCTGGACGTGATCGATCCGGAGCGGACCCTGGCCGCTCTGGAGGCTTTCGCCCGGTGCCTCGCGAGGGCTGCGGAGAGACGGGTTCCGGTGCTGTTCGGCACCGGGCATCCGCATCGGCTCCTCGGGTTCTACGCAGGTCTGGCAGACGCCTTGTCGGCGGCCGGCTGCAGGGTACTCACCCCGGCGCAGGGCCGATGTGTCGACATGACGACCCGATTCGGCGTACGTACGTACCGTCTCGACTACGTACGAGGTGTCGCGCTGGTGCGCGAACCGGGCGTGCGGGTTCCGGGCAGTGCGACCGGCGCACACACGCATTCGCCGCTGCCGGTGCGGGCGGTGCTGGAGGAGGCCGTGAAGGCCGGGGGGGCCGCTTCCGGAGCTGGTGGTCGGGGACCACGGCTGGGTCTGCGGTGCAGGTCAGCTGGGTATCGAGGCCATCGGGCTGGCGGATACGGACGATCCCGCGCTGTTCGTGGGTGAGGCGGAGGGGCGGGTGTCCGTCGCCGTTCCGCTCGATGACGGGGTGCGGGCGGACCACTACCGGCCGCTGGCTCGGTATGTGCTCAATAGAGCGTGTCTGTCACGGTAGGCGGTCGATTCGCTCACCTCTTCCCCACTCGCATCACCCGCCCCTAATCTGGGGAGTGAGCGCACAACGACGAAGAGTCACCGGAGGGGAAGCCGGTGCGCGTCGCGTGCGGAAGGTACAGGTGGGTCATGGCTGCTGACAGTGAGAGGCCTCTCAACGAGGTCAGGTTTCTGACCGTGGCGGAAGTCGCCTCGGTCATGAGGGTGTCGAAGATGACCGTGTACCGCTTGGTGCACAACGGTCATCTGCCGGCGATCAGGGTGGGAAGGTCCTTCCGGGTCCCGGAGCAAGCGGTTCACGAGTACCTTCGCGAGTCCTTCGTGGGGGTGGAGTCGGCCTGAGACAGCCCTCGGATTACGTCCCTCACCCGGTGGCGGGTAGGCTAGGCCGACGTAGGTCGTGTGGGCCCAGACGCCCCGCACCAGTGAAGAAGAAGTGAGCGAGGGTAGTCGTGGGCTCTGTTATCAAGAAGCGGCGTAAGCGGATGGCCAAGAAGAAGCACCGCAAGCTGCTCAAGCGCACGCGCGTTCAGCGTCGCAACAAGAAGTAGGCGAACGCAGTTCGTGAGTCCGAGGCCCTTCCGCCGTCCTGGCGGGAGGGCCTCGGTGCGTTGCCGGGCCGTGTGCCGGGCTCCGGTTGTGCGGCGGATCCGGTGGTATTCGGGCCATCGGTTCGGTAAAGCCCGCCCGGGGTCATCACAGGGCAACATCCAGCGACTACGGTGACGGCCAGGGGAAGACCCCGTTCGGTGAACGATCGACGGAAGGCGCTGATCTTGGGGAAGATCGTGCTCGTCACAGGTGCGGCCCGTCAGCTGGGAGGCCGTTTCGTGCGGCGCATCCAGCGAGATCCCGGTGTGGACCGGGTGATCGCCCTGGACGCGGTCACGCCCGGGCACCAGCTGGGCGACGCGGAGTTCGTCCTGGCGGACATCCGGCAGTCGGCCATCGCCAGGGTCCTCGCCGAGCATTCCGTCGACACGGTCGTCCATCTGGACGTCTCGGCGAAGGCGCTCGGTGCGGGAGGCCGGACGACGGTCAAGGAGACCAACGTCATCGGCACGATGCAGCTGCTGGGCGCCTGCCAGAAGTCCCCGGCGGTCCAGCGCCTCGTGGTCAAGTCCAGTACGAACGTGTACGGCTCCGCGCCCCGGGACCCCGCGGTCTTCACCGAGACGACGTCGCCCAAGTCCCTTCCCAGCGGAGGCTTCGCCAAGGACGCGGTGGAGGTCGAGGGGTACGTCCGCGGGTTCGCCCGCCGCAGGCCGGACGTGGCGGTGTGCGTGCTGAGGTTCGCGAACATCCTGGGCCCCGAGCCGGACTCGCCGCTCGCCGACTACCTGACGCTGCCGGTCCTGCCGACTGTCCTCGGGTACGACCCCCGGCTGCAGTTCGTCCACGAGGACGACGTCGTCGACGTGCTGGAGATCGCCGCCCGTGAACCCCGGCGCGGGACCCTGAACAGCGGCACGTTCAACATCGCGGGCGACGGTGTGCTGCTGCTGTCGCAGTGCTCGCGCCGGCTGGGACGGCCGACCGTGCCGGTGCTGCTGCCGGCCGTCACCTGGGTGGGGACGGCGCTCCGTACGATCGGCATGACGGACTTCTCGCCGGAACAGATCCGGCTGCTCACCCACGGCAGGGTCGTCTCGACGGTGCAGATGCGCGAGACGCTGGGGTTCCGGCCGAGGTTCACCACGGCCGAGACCTTCGCGGAGTTCGCGCGGAGCCGGGGACCGGGGCTGCTGCCTCCCGAGCGGGTGGGCAGAGCGGTCGGGAGACTCGCGGGGCTGCCGCTCGGCGGGGCACAGGCCGGTACGACACATTCGACTCACGGCGCCAGGTAGAGGAGCGCGACCGACGATGGCGGACGCCAAGGTCATTCCCTTCGACGACGACCGGTCGCGTTCCGGCGCGGCGCGGCGCAGAGGCGTGCTGCCGGGCGGCGGCCGGGCCCACACGCCGGCGTCGGCCGGTGCTGCGCCCGTGAGCGCCCTGCCGGGCGGTCAGGTGCCGGAAGGGGCCGCCGAGGCCGCCGGTGCCGTCCCTCAGGGCGGCGAGGAGGGTCCGGTGAGTGGCTGGGACAGGCGGATCGCGGGCGGGCTCGCTTTCCTGCGGCGGCGGCTCACGGGCGATTACGACGTCGACGAGTTCGGCTACGACAAGGAGCTGACCGACCAGGTCCTCATGTCGATGCTGCGTCCGCTCGCGGACAAGTACTTCCGCGTCGAGGTGAAGGGCATCGAGAACATCCCGTCCGACGGCGGGGCGCTCGTCGTGGCCAACCACTCCGGGACACTGCCGCTGGACGGGCTGATGCTCCAGGTCGCGGTCCACGACAACCACCCGGCCGAGCGGCATCTGCGACTCCTCGCGGCCGACCTCGTCTTCATGCTCCCCGTGGTCAACGAGCTGGCGAGGAAGGCCGGGCACACCCTCGCGTGCGCGGAGGACGCGGAGCGGCTGCTGCAGGGCGGCGAGGTCGTCGGGGTGATGCCGGAGGGCTTCAAGGGCATCGGGAAGCCGTTCGGGGAGCGGTACAAGCTGCAGCGATTCGGGCGGGGCGGGTTCGTCTCGACGGCGCTGCGGGCCGGGGTGCCGATCGTGCCGTGCTCGATCGTCGGGGCGGAGGAGATCTACCCGATGATCGGCAACTCCAAGACGCTGGCGCGGGTCCTGGGTGTGCCGTACTTCCCGATCACGCCGACGTTCCCGTGGCTGGGGCCGCTGGGCGCGCTGCCGCTGCCGACGAAGTGGACGATCCAGTTCGGGGAGCCGATTCCCACGGACGGGTATCCGCCGGAGGCGGCGGAGGACCCGATGCTGATGTTCAACCTGACGGACCAGGTGCGGGAGCAGATCCAGCACACGCTCTACAAGCTGCTGGTGCAGCGCCGGTCGGTCTTCTTCTGAGAGCGCGCCGGGGCGTGGCCCGAGGTGTCGAGCCGTAGGGGCCGACGACATGGAGAGGAGGGGCGGCCCGGTCCGGGCCGCCCCTCCCTCATGCGTCGGCCCCTACGGCTCGACGTCCTCGCTGTCGATGCCCAGTCCAGGCAGCAGGCCCGGGAGGAGCGGCGGCAGGGTGACGTCCGGCGAGGGGGTGGTGCCGGATGTGCCGCCCGGTGACGACGGGGTGGTGCCGTCCGTCGGGAGGTCTTCCAGGAGGCCGTCCGTGCCGCCGTCGAGCAGCCCTTCGGCCGGGTCGCTGTCGGAGCCGGAGGGCTCCGGGGAGGTGCTCGTGGACGCGCTGTCGTCCGGGGCCGCGGAGGACTCGGGAGCCTCGCGGTCCGCGGGGGACGAACCGCGGTCCTCCGGTGCGGAGCCGGTGGGCGGTGTGCCCCTCTCCGTACCCGGTGCGCGGGGCAGCAGGGACTTCAGGGGGGCGACTTCCTGGTCCATGGCCTCGAAGACGGAGCTGACCTTGTCGCTGATGTCGGTCAGCTGGACGGGCAGCCGGTCGCGGAGGCTGCTCCAGGTCGCGCGGTGCGAGCGGGAGAAGGAGTCCAGCGTCTGGATGGGTCCGATGGCGCCGTCGCGCTCGTACGCGGTGTGGAGCAGGCGGTGGCCCTCGGTGGCGTCGTGCGTCATGCCGTCGAGGGCGCGTCTGACCTCACCGATCGACTCGTGGTCCATCGAGCCCGAGCGGCCTCGTTCCATCAGCCGGCGGGCTTCGTTGAGACGGGTCGACGCCTGGTCGAGGTAGGCCTCGCCCCGGTCGGCGTCGTTGCTGGCCATGCCGCGGCTGATGTCCTCCATGCCCCGCTTGAGCGGGTAGAGGGAGTCACCCGGCAGGGCGTCGGAACTGGCAGCGGCCACTCCGCCGAACGCTCCCGCGGCCACACCGACCGTGAGCCCGCCCGCGGTGAGGCCCTTCGCCCAGCGGGAGCGGGGACGGAGCCTCCGGATCGGGGACGCCCGGTGGGCTCCCTTGCTCCGTTGTTCGGGCACGGTAGGGCCCGTGGACGCACCACCTTCGGCGAACATGGTCTCCATGGCCGCGACGAGCTGGGCTCGCTGCACCACTTTGACCTCGGGATCGAATTCCGGCTCCGGTAGCTCGCCGAGGCCGTTCGCCAGGGCCAACAGCGGTCCGTGGTCGGCCGGTTCGGCCGGGTCCTCGGGCTGCACGGCCGCCGCACCCTTGGGGGACTGCTCCTCCAGGGCCTGGGCGAAGGCGTTCGCCCGCCGGTGTGCCGAAACGTTTGCGATCACTGGCGGCACCTCCTCTCGTCATGACGGTCGACTCCCCTGAGGTTCCGGAAGGTTGCCCACCGGAGACGTTTCCACACGATCGAGCGAGTGGAAACGGTCAGGTGTGGCGACAGGGGGCCTGCATCCGGCACAACGAGTGGCGCGGCAGTTGGGTTACGGACTGAGGATGATCCGATCGGTGTGTCACGAACACGTCACGGATGGTGACGTCAGCGGGCGTCGTCCGGCAGAAGTCGTGCGAGCGTGCGCACGGCTCGGTACTGCAAGGTTTTGATCGCACCCTCGTTCTTCCCCATGACCCGGGCGGTCTCGGCGACCGAGAGCCCCTGCAGGAACCGCAGGGTCACGCACTCCTGCTGCTGCGGGTTCAGTCGTCGGACGGCTTGCAGGAGCGCGGCGTTGGAGAGGGACTCCAGGACGGAGTCCTCCGGGCTCCGTGCGACCTCGTTGGCGTCGAGCATTTCGCCGGTGGTCACTTCCAGTCGGAAACGACTGGATTTGAAGTGGTCGGCGACCAGGTTCCGAGCGATCGTGACCAGCCAGGCGCCGAAGTCGCGGCCCTGCCAGGTGAAGGTGGAGATGCGGCGGAGTGCGCGCAGGAACGTCTCGCTGGTGAGGTCCTCCGCCGTCGCCTTGCCTCCCACGCGGTAGTAGATGTACCGGTACACGGTGTCGCTGTACTGGTCGTACAGGCGGCCGAAGGCCTCGGCCTCGCCGGCCTGCGCGCGCTCGACGAGATCCATCATGCGCGCGCTGTCGCTGTCGGCTGTGGGCCGGCGGACCGGAGCCGACGACGCGGCAGTCGTGGCGGCGCGGTTGCCGCGTCTTCCGACGGCCGCGCTGCGTTCGGCCAGGGCGTAGCAAGGGCCGGCAGGTACAGGGGTGGCAAATTGGGGGACGGCGTACGCGGTGGGGACGAAGCCGCGCAAGAGGTCGAGGACCGTTGCGCGGAGCGTAGCCAGGCCCGAGGTGTCAACCCCGACGTGTGGGTACACGGGACTCCCAGAGGCAGAGCTTCCATCACGTGCAGTTCGAGAACCGTCACTCGTGGTAGCGGGTGGCGGGCTCCTTGTGCGTCTGAGGAGAATAACGCTTCGTACAGGCGTTGCTACACCCAGTTGCTCAAATCACCGATTACGTCGCTTCCGTAACCTCTAAGTGACGGATCAAGTGGCATATCGTGAACAGTTATTGATCGAATGCCTTCGAGATCTGCAAGTGGTGACGACGGGTTGTGGTCGTCGGAACGCAACGCGACTGGCCGGAGCGACGGGTGTACCGCCCGGTGTTCCGCTCTCGGTCGGGTGTACGTCTCCGGGCGCGCCGCTCCGCACGCGCCGGGGCTCCGTACGGAGGTGCCGTACGGAGCCACGGTGTGTGCGGGGGAGGGGCCGGGGGAGGGGTCAGCGGCGGCGGCGGTGGAGCGCGACGGCCGCGGCCGTGCCTCCGGCCAGGGCGCCGACGCCCGCCGCGGCGGGGATGCCGACCTTGGCGGCCTTGCGGCCGGTGCGGTAGTCGCGCAGCCGCCAGTCCAGCGAGCGGGCGTGTTTGCGCAGTTTGGAGTCCGGGTTGATCGCGTACGGGTGGCCGACCAGGGACAGCATCGGGATGTCGTTGTGCGAGTCGCTGTACGCCGCGCAGCGCTCCAGGTCCAGGCCCTCGGCCGCCGCGAGGGCGCGTACCGCCTCGGCCTTCGCCGGGCCGTGCAGGGGTTCGCCGACCAGCCGGCCCGTGTAGACGCCGTCGACCGACTCGGCGACGGTGCCCAGGGCGCCGGTGAGGCCCAGGCGCCGGGCGATGATCGTCGCGGTCTCCACGGGGGCGGCGGTGACCAGCCAGACCCTCTGGCCCGCGTCGAGGTGGGCCTGGGCCAGGGCGCGGGTGCCGGGCCAGATGCGGTCGGCCATGTACTCGTCGTAGATCTCCTCGCCGATGGACATCAGCTCGGAGACGCGGTGGCCCTTGACGATGGAGAGGGCGCTGTCACGCGCGTCCTGCATGTGCTCCGGGTCCTCGACGCCGGCCAGCCTGAACCAGGCCTGCTGCCAGGCGAACCGGGTCAGTTCGCGGCGCTCGAAGAACTTCCGCTTGTACAGGCCGCGCCCGAAGTGGAAGATCGCGGCGCCCTGCATGACGGTGTTGTCGAGGTCGAAGAAGGCGGCGGCGCGGGTGTCCCCGGCCACCGGGAACGGGGGTTCCAGGGCCTCTTCGGCGGTGGCCGGCAGCTCTTCCGTGCCGGTCGCGAGCGCCGCCTTCTGCGCGGCCTCGGCTGCGGCCTCGCCTGCGAGCACGCTGCGTGCCGTGGCGGGGCGCCTGCGGGGGGTGAGCCATCCAAGAGCGGCCATGCCGTGAGCATAGCCATTCGGTCCGTCTCTTCCCGACCCGGCGGGATGCGGCGGTGTGAACTCTCCGGAACCGGGGCGTTAAACGGGTGATTCCGCGCACCCGCCAGGCCCGTTCGGGTTCGGCGGGAGGCGCAGAATGAAGGTATGAGTGCTCTGCTGCGTCGTACGAAGAAGAAGCCCGCGGACCGGGTGGTGACCCTCGTCGGGAAGCCCGGTTGTCACCTCTGTGACGACGCGCGGCTGGTGGTGAGCGCGGTCTGCGAGGAGACCGGCGCGTCCTGGGTGGAGAAGGACATCACGCGGGACGAGGCGCTGCACCAGGAGTACTGGGAGCAGATCCCGGTGGTCCTGATCGACGGCGAGCAGCACACCTTCTGGCGGGTGGACCCGGCGCGGCTGCGCACGGCCTTGCGTGCGTGAGGGGGCTTCCTCGGCGAATCCCGGTTAACATCGTGGGCGTTTTGAGTGGTCTCGGGGGCGTGGACATGAGGAGTGTGTACGGTCTTGCCCCCTTCGGGCCTGCAACGGGCCGGTGACGTCCCTGGTTCCGGGATCGCGCAGGGAATATGCGTGACCCCGGTCACTTTGACCAGACAAAACGGACACTATCTTTGTGCACGCGTTCACAAAGACATAGCCTGCAGTGGACGGGGCGGTCATAGGACATCCGGCCGCCTGCAGCCCCGCTCATCCCGCAGGAGCACCGTGGCAACTGGCCGAACTCACCGACCGGCGACCCGTAGCCGAGGAATTCCCGAGGCCACCGTCGCCCGACTTCCGCTGTATCTCCGAGCGCTGACGGCGCTCTCCGAGCGCTCGGTCCCGACGGTCTCCTCCGAGGAGCTCGCCGCGGCGGCGGGGGTCAATTCCGCCAAGCTGCGCAAGGACTTCAGCTACCTGGGCTCCTACGGCACGCGTGGTGTCGGGTACGACGTCGAGTATCTCGTCTACCAGATCTCCCGCGAGCTCGGGCTCACCCAGGACTGGCCCGTCGCGATCGTCGGCATCGGTAATCTCGGCGCCGCCCTCGCCAACTACGGCGGGTTCGCCTCGCGTGGTTTCCGGGTCGCGGCCCTGATCGACGCAGATCCCGCGATGGCGGGGACGCCGGTGGCCGGGATCGCGGTGCAGCACACCGACGACCTGGACCGGATCATCAGCGACAACGGTGTGTCCATCGGTGTCATCACCACCCCGCCCGGCGCGGCGCAGCAGGTATGCGACCGGCTCGTCGCCGCGGGTGTCACCTCCATCCTGAACTTCGCGCCGACGGTGCTCTCCGTGCCCGACGGTGTCGACGTGCGCAAGGTCGACCTCTCGATCGAGCTGCAGATCCTCGCCTTCCACGAGCAGCGCAAGGCCGGCGAGGAGGCCGCCGCCGACGGCAGGGCGGCCGTGGACTCCGACACCGACGAGGCGCCGCCGATGCGTGCGACGCCCGCCGGCCGCAAGGGACCTGACGGGGACATGCCCGCCGTGATGCCGGCATGAGTCTCCTGGTCGTAGGGCTGAGTCACCGCAGTGCCCCCGTCTCCGTGCTGGAGCGGGCGGCTCTGGCCGCCGATGCCCGGACGAAGCTGCTTCAGGACACCCTCGCCGCGGAGCCCGCGACCGAGGCCGCCGTCCTGGCCACCTGCAACCGCATCGAGCTGTACGCGGACGTGGACAAGTTCCACGCGGGTGTCGCCGAGCTGTCCACCCTGCTCGCGCAGCACAGCGGGGTCGGGCTGGACGAGCTCACTCCCTATCTTTATGTGCACTACGAGGACCGGGCCGTCCACCACCTCTTCTCGGTGGCGTGCGGGCTGGACTCGATGGTCGTCGGCGAGGGCCAGATCCTCGGCCAGATCAAGGACGCGCTGGCGGTGGGGCAGGAGCTCCACACCGCGGGGCGTCTGCTGAACGACCTCTTCCAGCAGGCCCTGCGGGTCGGCAAGCGCGCCCACAGCGAGACCGGGATCGACCGGGCCGGCCAGTCGCTGGTCACCTTCGGTCTCGAGCAGCTGGCGGACGGCGCCGACGTCACCGGGTGGGCGGCCGGGAAGCGCGCGCTGGTGATCGGCGCGGGCTCGATGTCCTCGCTCGCCGCCGCCACCCTGGCCCGTGCGGGCGTCGCCGAGATCGTCGTCGCCAACCGGACCCGGGCCCGTGCCGACCGGCTCGCGGAGATCCTCGGCCAGGCAGGTGTCCCGACGGCGCGGGCCGTGGAGATGACCGGGGTCGCGGACGAATTGACACGTGCCGATGTCGTCGTGTCCTGTACCGGCGCGACGGGCCTCGTCCTGACGGCCGAGGCCGTCGCCGCCGCGCTCGGCGCCGACTTCGACAGTGCGGCGCAGGCGCCCGAGGCTCCCGCCGCCGCGCTGCCCGACGAGCTGGACCAGCACGCGGCGTGGGTGGAGAACGGATCCGCCACCGCCACCGCTGCCGCGCAGGACCGGGCCGTGCGCCGGACGCCCGCCCGGCCCGTGGCCACCGGACCGGCCCGGCTCCACCTGCTCGACCTCGCGATGCCGCGTGACATCGACGGAGCGGCCCACCGCGTCGCCGGTGTGCGCCTCGTCGACATCGAGTCGCTCGCCGAGGCGTCCGCGGACGCCCCGATGGCCGCCGATGTGGACCAGGTGCGCACCATCGTCGCCGACGAGGTCGCCGCCTTCGGAGCCGCGCAGCGTGCCGCGCACATCACCCCGACCGTCGTCGCCCTGCGCACCATGGCCGCCGATGTGGTGGCCGGCGAGATCGCGCGGCTCGACGGACGCCTCCCCGACCTGGACGAGAAGCAGCGCGCCGAGATCACGCAGACCGTGCGCCGCGTCGTCGACAAACTCCTGCACGCGCCCACCGTGCGGGTCAAGCAGCTCGCGAGCGAGCCCGGCGGTGCCGGATACGCCGATGCGCTGCGGGAACTCTTCGACCTCGACCCGCAGACGGTGGCCGCCGTCTCACGGGCAGACCTGAACGACCCGAATCGAGGGCGGTCATGACCGACTACTCACCCCTGGGCGGGGAGAGCACCACACCCCTCCGGCTAGGCACCCGGCGCAGCAAGCTCGCCATGGCGCAGTCCGGCATGGTCGCCGACGCGGTCCGTGAGGTGACCGGGCGTGCCGTCGAGCTCGTCGAGATCACCACGTACGGGGACGTCTCCCGGGAGCACCTGGCGCAGATCGGCGGGACCGGTGTGTTCGTCGCCGCGCTGCGCGAGGCGCTGCTGAGCGGCGAGGTGGACTTCGCCGTCCACTCGCTCAAGGACCTGCCGACCACGCAGCCCGAGGGCCTCGTCCTCGCCGCCGTGCCGCAGCGCGAGGACCCGCGCGACGCACTGGTGGCGCGGGACGGGCTGACCTTCGAGCAGCTGCCGCCCGGTGCCCGCATCGGCACCGGTTCGCCGCGCCGCATGGCGCAGCTCAACGCGTACGCCCGCTCGCACGGCCTCGAGATAGAGACCGTCGCGATCCGCGGCAACGTCGATACGCGCATCGGTTTTGTACGAAGCGGGGAGCTGGACGCGGTGGTACTCGCCGCCGCCGGGCTCAGCCGCCTCGGACGCACGGACGAGGTCACCGACTTCCTGCCGGTCGACACCGTCCTGCCCGCTCCCGGCCAGGGAGCACTGGCGGTCGAATGCGCTGAAAGCAGCGCTGACCTCGCCGCAGCTCTCGCCGAGCTCGACGACCCGTACACCCGGGTCGCCGTGACCGCCGAGCGCGCCCTGCTCAACGCCCTGGAGGCCGGCTGTTCCGCACCTGTAGGTGCGCTGGCCGACCTCCTGGCCGAAGGGCAGGTTGTCAACGAACTGCGCCTGCGCGGTGTCGTCGGTTCAACCGACGGTACTTCCCTGGTGCAGCTGTCCATCACCGGTCCCGTCCCCACGTCGCACGACGACGCGGCGGCCCTCGGTCGCGAGCTCGCGGCCGAGATGCTCGCCAAGGGTGCGGCCGGTCTTATGGGGGAGCGAGCACTTTGAGCCCCACCGGCCCTGTCGTATCCGACTTCCCTGTCCTGTCCTCAGGGCATGTCACCTTCCTCGGCGCCGGTCCCGGCGACCCCGGACTGCTGACGCTGCGCGCCGTCGAGGCGCTTGCGAGCGCGGACGTCCTTGTAGCCGAACCGGACGTCCTCGACGTCGTTCGCTGCCACGCGCGGGCAGGGGTAAGCACGCCTGAGATGACGGTTGTTGACATGGCGTCAACACCCGCTGGAGTACCCGTCCTCAGGGATGCCACCAATCTTGTCATGGAGGCAGCGAAGGGCGGCAGGCGGGTGGTGCGTGCCGTCACGGGCGACCCCGGCCTGGACGGCAACACGGGTGCCGAGATGCTCGCCTGCGCTGCCGCGGGCGTGCCTTTCGAGGTCGTGCCCGGCATCGCGAACGCGGTCGGTGTACCCGCGTACGCCGGTGTGCCGCTGCGTGACGCGCAGGGCGCCGACGTGCGCTTCGTCGACGCGCGGACGGCTTCGGACCGCTGCTGGTCCGAGGTCGGCGCGAGTGACGCGACGGCCGTCGTGTCCGCGTCGCTCGACTCGGTCGCCGCGGCCGCGGGTGAGCTGGTCTCGGCCGGGCGGAAGCCCGACACCCCGCTCACGGTCACGATCGCCGGTACGACGACCCGCCAGCGCACCTGGACGGCGACCCTCGGGACGATCGCCCAGGTCCTGAAGCAGGCCAAGGTCCTCCCGTCGCCGGACGGGCACCTGCCCGTCATAGCCGTGGTCGGGGAGCGGAGCTCCGCCGCTCAGCGCGACCAGCTCGCGTGGTTCGAGTCCAAGCCGCTGTTCGGCTGGAAGGTGCTCGTGCCGCGTACGAAGGAGCAGTCGGCTTCGCTCTCCGACCAGCTGCGGTCCTACGGTGCCGTGCCGCACGAGGTCCCGACGATCGCCGTCGAGCCGCCGCGCACGCCCCAGCAGATGGAGCGCGCGGTCAAGGGTCTGGTCACGGGCCGCTACGAGTGGATCGCGTTCACCTCGGTGAACGCGGTGAAGGCCGTGCGGGAGAAGTTCGAGGAGTACGGGCTCGACGCCCGTGCCTTCGCCGGGATCAAGGTCGCGGCCGTCGGCGAGCAGACCGGTGCCGCGCTGATCGACTTCGGCGTGAAGCCGGATCTGGTGCCGTCGGGTGAGCAGTCGGCGGCGGGTCTGCTGGAGGACTGGCCGCCGTACGACCCGGTCTTCGACCCGATCGACCGGGTGTTCCTGCCGCGTGCCGACATCGCCACGGAGACCCTGGTGGCCGGGCTCATCGAGCTGGGCTGGGAGGTCGACGACGTCACCGCGTACCGCACGGTCCGCGCCTCGCCGCCGCCGGCCGACACCCGCGAGGCGATCAAGGGCGGCGGTTTCGACGCGGTGCTCTTCACCTCGTCCTCGACCGTCCGCAACCTGGTCGGTATCGCGGGCAAGCCGCACAACGTGACGGTGATCGCCTGCATCGGCCCGGCCACGGCGAAGACCGCGGAGGAGCACGGCCTGCGGGTCGACGTCCTGTCCCCGGAGCCGTCGGTCCACAAGCTGGCCCAGGCGCTGGCGGACTTCGGCGCGCAGCGCCGGGACGCGGCCAAGGAGGCCGGTGACCCGGTGACCCGGCCGAGCGAGCGGCGTCCTGGTGCGCGGCGTCGCCGGACGACGACCTGATCCGGCGGGCAGCGGATTCGTGGGCCCGGTCGCTTCCTCGGGGGAAGCGGCCGGGCCCTTCGCGTACCCGCGCGCGGGCGGTTCCGGGGTCCTCCGGCCTCAGACCGGCTTGCGCCACACCGAGATGTGGCCGCCGGAGTCCTGGGTGAACGGTGTCCCCTCCCAGTCGGCGACCCGGCGTTCCAGCTGGAGCCCGGCGATCTTCGCCATGAGGTCGAGTTCCGCCGGCCAGGCGTACCGCTGGCGGCAGCTGCCACGGCGGTAGCCGCCGTCTTCCTCGCGGGTGAAGTGGTGCGAGACGAGGAGCTGCTCGACCAGGTCGAAGGTGTCGAAGCCGAGGTGCCGCTCGGAGACGTCGAACGGCACCGCGGTCTGAGTGGGTGGCAGGAGCCGCAGCGGTGGCACACCGAGCTCGACGACGAACCGGCCGCCGGGTTCCAGGTGGCGCGCGGCGTTGCGGAAGCACTCGACCTGCTCGTCCTGGGTGAGCAGGTTCGAGATGGTGTTGTAGACGACGTAGACCAGCGAGAACGTGCCGGGGACGATGGTGGTGGCCATGTCCCCGACGGTGACCGGGAGCCGGTCCTGGTCGATCTTGCGTCGTAGTACGGCTGCCATGTGCTCGGAGAGTTCGATACCGGTCACGGGTACGCCGCGTTCACGGAGCGGGACGCCGACGCGGCCGGTCCCGATGGCGAACTCCAGGGCCCGTCCGTCACCGGCGAGTCCGGCGAGGAAGTCGAGGGTCGGTCCGAGGAAGGCGGCGGTGGATCTCGGCGCCTCTTCGGTGTCGTAGCGGTCGGCGGTCGCGTGGTCCCACAGTTCGCTGCTCGTCACGGGCGGGCACTCTGCCGGGTTCCCGGGGGTGCTGTCGACGTGTTTTCCGTCCGGTGCCGTGTCAGGGCGGTCGGACCCGGCCTTGTTTTTTCCGGCTGGGCTGTCGGTAAACCGGTGATGTGTACGGGTCTAGTCTCGAAGGATGACCGATTACGGAAACTTCCCCGGCTCGCGGCCCCGCCGGCTGCGGACGACCCCCGTCATGCGGCGCATGGTCGCCGAGACCCGGCTCGACCCGGCGAACCTGATCCTGCCCGCGTTCGTGCGCGAGGGCATCGACGCCCCGGTCGCCATCTCGGCCATGCCGGGTGTCCAGCAGCACACCCTGGACACGCTGCGGAAGGCCGCCGTCGACGCGGTTGAGGCCGGTGTCTCGGGGATCATGCTCTTCGGCGTCCCGCTGGACGAGAAGAAGGACGCGCGGGGCACGGCGGGGACCGACCCGGACGGCATTCTCCAGGTCGGTCTGCGGGCGGTGCGGGAAGAGGTCGGGGACGACCTGGTGATCATGTCCGACCTCTGTCTGGACGAGTACACCGACCACGGCCACTGCGGGGTGCTGACCGAGGACGGGCGTGTGGACAACGACGCCACACTGGAGCGGTACGCCGAGATGGCCCAGGTCCAGGCCGACGCGGGCGCCCATGTGGTGGGCCCCAGCGGCATGATGGACGGCCAGGTCGGCGTGATCCGCGACGCGCTGGACCAGACGGGCCACGAGGACGTGTCGATCCTCGCCTACACCGCGAAGTACTCCTCGGCGTTCTACGGTCCGTTCCGCGAGGCCGTCGGCTCCTCGCTCCAAGGGGACCGCAAGACGTACCAGCAGGACCCGGCGAACATCCGGGAGTCACTGCGCGAGCTGGCGCTGGACCTGGAGGAGGGCGCCGACATGGTCATGGTCAAGCCCGCCGGGCCCTACCTGGACATCCTCGCCAAGGTCGCCGACGCGGTGGACGTGCCGGTCGCGGCGTACCAGATCAGCGGTGAGTACGCCATGATCGAGGCCGCCGCGGAGAAGGGCTGGATCGACCGGGACGCGGCGATCCTGGAGAGCCTGACGGGCATCCGGCGCGCGGGTGCGCGGATGATCCTGACGTACTGGGCGACGGAGGTCGCGCGGAAGCTGGGGCGCTGACGCCGGGCACGGAGTCTTGGAGGCGGGTCACGAGAGGTCGTGGCCCGCTTCCGGCTGTCACGGACGCGGAGGCGATGGCGTGAACCCCGGTGCCCGAAGCTCGGGGTTCGGGCGCCGGGGTTCGAGGGGCGAGCTTCGGGAGGGGTGTGGTCACTCTTCCGGGGGACGTTTCCGGTAGCGCGGGCCCGATGCTTGAGCTTCGGGACCCGGGCGGCGGGATACGGGCTTCGGGATCCGAGCGCCTTCTTTACCCGGTAGGTAGAAGAGGGTTTGGGTAAACCTCCCCGACCTCCCTGACCCGTCACGATCAGCAAGTATGACTAATCGTGACCGACTTGCAGCGGAGTGTGGCGACTGCTTACGGTGCGGAAAACAGAACGACCCCGACGCGGTGCTAGCAACACCAGGCCGGGGTCTCACCCCAAGATCGAGAAGAGCGATCCCGTGGCTATCCAGCACCTTAGCTCCGCCCCGAGCGCCCCCGCCTCCTCGCGCCCGTATCCGATGGCCGGTCCCGGCTACGGCAAGCGATCCGCGCCGGACCAACAGCCGCGCTGCGCCGATGACTTCATGCTGCTGCCGCTGCGGGAGCGGAACATCGCCGGGTTCATCGACCACCTTCCCGAGGGCGCGGCCATGGACGTCAAGGGGCTGGCGAAGCAGTTGCCGCTCTACGGTCAGCAGGCGGTCGGCTCGGCCCTCAAAGCCCTGTCCGTCGCCGGGTATCTGCGCCGTGTGCGCTGCCTGGTGACCGGTGAGGGCGGGCAAGTGCGCTGGGTCTTCCGCACGTTCTGGTCCCGCACAGCGCGCGACAACGAGTGGTGGGGTGCGTTGATGGCTGCCGAGGTCCAGCGGGCAGCCGTGCCCGAGCCTGTGGCGGTCGTTGCCCCTGTTGCCCCTGCCGCAGCCCCGGTCGTGCCCGAGCAGAGGGCGCAGGAACCGGAGCCGGTCACAGAAGGGCACTCACCCGCTTACGCGGCCTTGGCGCAGCTCGGCCGCGTTGATGCCCGGCTGGCGCTCTCCGCCGCCGACTGTGCGGTCCTGGAGCCGCTGGCCGCCGAGTGGTTCACGCGCGGAGTGGACGCCGACTACCTCGTCCGGGCCCTCGTCGCCGGGCTTCCCGCCCGGGTCGACTCGCCGGTCGGCCTCGTCCGCCGCCGTCTCACGGGCAAGATCCCGCCCCAGGTGTCCGTCACCCCGGTGCCGCCCGCACCTGGTACGCCGGTCCGGCGGGTGATGATGGAGTGCACCAAGTGCGGCGTGCCCGGCCGCGCGGAGGCCCTTCCTGATGGCCTCTGCCGCGTCTGTAGGCAGCCGGATGAGGGGGTGCCGGAGGTCCCCGCCGAACTGCCTGCCGAACGGGACGTGCGTACCTACGTCGCCGAGCTTCGCGATCTGCTCAAAGCCCCCTGAACGCCTGCCCGTCCGGTCAGCTCCGGGCCGCGAACGCGGCGAAGGCCGACCAGGCGGTGGGGGCCACGGTGACGGTGGGGCCCTCGGGGTTCTTGGAGTCGCGGACGTGGACGGCGGCGGGGTGTGCGGCGACTTCGATGCACTCGCCGCCGTCGCTGCCGCTGTAGCTGGACTTGCGCCAGTTGAGTTCGGTGCTCATGTGTCTCCTAGGAGCTGGTCCAGCAGGCTCCTGGTGTCCTCGGTGTCTAGAGCCTGCGTCCGCAGCATCGCATACCTCTGGGAGAGGATGCTGACCTCGTCCGGATCGGCGATCAGTTGGCTGCCGCGCTGGGTTTCCGTGTACGCGAGGTGCTGGTAGTCCGGCGTTTCGAGCAGGATGAAGGGCCCGTCGAGAGCGGCGTGTGACCGACGACTGAGCGGGATGACCTGTAGCGCGATGCCCGGCAGTTCAGCGCAACCACGGAGATGGCGCAGCGTCTCCAGGTGCACCTCCGGCCCGCCGAGCTGGGCGGTCACGATGGCTTCGGAGAGCACGAAGCTGATGGTGGGAGGTGTCTTCCGGTGCAGCAGCTCCTGACGTTGCAGCCGGGTTGCGACCAGGCCGCTGATCTCCTCTTCGCTGAAGGCCGGAACTCTGCTGGTGAAGACGGCTCGGGCGTAGTTCTCCGTCTGTAGCAGGCCGGGCAGGACTTGATTCGCGAAGAACGACAGGACGAACGCCTCCCGCTCCAGATCCATGTACTGCTCCGCCCAAGCCGGGATCAGGTCCACCTCCGGCATGTTGTCCACCGCCGTCTCCAGCGCCCCCTTCGTGTCCAGCAGCGCGTCCAGGCGTCGGGCCAGGTCGGGCAGCAGTGCGCGGCGGCCCTGTTCGATGGAGGCGATCGTCTCCACCTGTACGGCTGCCCGGTCCGCGAGCTGGGCCTGGGTCAGGTCCGCCGTGGCGCGGAACAGGCCGACCAGCTTGCCGACGAGTTTCATGGCGGACGCGTTCCTGCGCTGCCGATTCCTGGGGTGCATACGGTGCGGCCTCCCCGCCCTGGTGCGTACTTCACACGTCGGCGACCCGTACAAGAGATCTGTACGTGCTCACCTACTGCTGAACGATAGGAACAGAGAGTGACGCTCGTCTCATGAATGAGACGATGCAACTCTCGCTGCTCCGTGAGCGCTTCTGCCGGCGTGAACGCCGCTCGGTCGCTGCGGTACGGGAGTTCACGCGCGAGGCCGTGACCGACTGGGGGTTCGGGGCGAGGCTCGACGACGTGCTGGTGTGCGTGAGTGAGCTGGCGACCAACGCGCTGCTGCACGGGGTGCCGCCGGGGCGCGGGTATCTGGTCCGGCTGCGACTGGAGGCGGAGGGACGCGCGCTGACCGTGGAGGTGCACGACAGCGGGGGTGGGGTGCCTGCGGTGCGGCGGCCGGAAGGTGAGTCGGGGCGTGGGCTGTTGCTCGTCGACGCGCTCGCCGATCGGTGGGGCGTGGGAGAGCGGGACCCGGGGAAGCTCGTGTGGTGCGCGTTCACGAAGCCCTGATGGTTCAGGACACCAGGCCCTGGCGGTAGGCGTAGACGACCGCCTGGACGCGGTCGCGGAGCCCGAGTTTGGTGAGGATGCGTGAGACGAAGGTCTTGACCGTCTCCCTGCTGATCACGAGGGAGGCGGCGATCTCGTTGTTGGAGAGGCCGTCCGCGATGAGGCGCAGGACCTCCAGCTCGCGGGGGGTCAGCGGGATGTCGGCGCTCTTGTCCTCGGTGGGCCGGATCCGGGCGGCGTACCGGCCGACCAGCTGGCGTGTCACGTCGGGGTCCAGGAGCGCCGCGCCGGCGGCCACGGTCCGGATGCCGTGGAGCAGCCGGTCCGGCGGGGCGTCCTTGAGGAGGAATCCGCTCGCGCCGGCGCGCAGCGCCTCGTAGACGTACTCGTCCAGGTTGAACGTCGTCACCACGAGCACCTTGACGGGGTGGGGCACTCCGGCGCCGGCCAGCAGGCGGGTGGCCGCGATGCCGTCGAGCACCGGCATGCGGATGTCCATGACCACGACGTCCGGGCGCACTTTCCCGGCGAGGTCGACCCCGGTCCGGCCGTCCCCGCACTCGCCGGCGACCTCGAGGTCGGGCTGTGCGTCGATGATCGTCGCCAGCCCGGTGCGGATCAGTACCTGGTCGTCGCAGATCAGGACACGGATCGGATCGGTCACGCGGGGCTCCCGGCGGGTATGCGGACCCGGACGACGAAGCCGCCGTCCGGTTGCCGGCCCGCGCTGAAGTCGCCGCCCAGCACGTCGACGCGCTCGCGGAGACCGGTCAGCCCTCGGCCGCTCCCGCCCGTGGGTGAGGCCTTCGAGCTGGAGCCGTCCGTGCTGACCTCCACGGTTATCTCCTGCTCGCAGTGGCGCACCCGGACCGATGTGGTGCTGCCATGAGCGTACTTGAGGGCGTTGGTCAGGGTTTCCTGCACGACCCGGTAGGCGACCAGGTCGGCGCTGCCGGCCGACGCGGCGGGTGTGCCTTCCTCCGTGAACTCCACCGGCTGCCCCGCCCGCCGCGTCTGTTCGACGAGGGTGAGGAGTTCGCCGGCGGGCGGCGGTGCGGCCGGGGTGCCGTGGTCGGGGTTGAGCAGGTCGAGCAGGTGGCGCAGGTCCGTGATGGCCCGTCGTCCGGTGTCCGTGACGGCGGTCAGGCTCTGGTCGAGGCGGTCGGGTGCGGCGGTCAGATAGCGTGCCGCCTCGGCCTGTACGACCATCGCCGTCACGTGGTGGGTCACGACGTCGTGGAGCTCGCGGGCGATGCGCGCCCGTTCGGCGGTGCGGGTGTCCTCGGCGACGCGGCGGCGGCGCTCGGCCTCCGCGGCCCGGTTGTTGCGAAGCCACACCCCGACGCCCCAGGCGAGTGCCACGGCCAGGTAGAACGTCACGAACTCGCTCGGCGGCTCGCCCGGGCCGATCCGGTGGAGTGCGACCGCCAGCGGGACGTAGGCCACGGTGAAGGCGGTCGCGACGGCCCGCCGGTGGTGCTCCACGAGGGACGCCACGCTGATCAGCGCGATGGGCAGCGCGGTGCCCGCGAGGGTGTGGTAGCCGCGGAGCTGGTCGAGGGCGAAGCCGAGCGACACCGCGGTGAAGCAGATGACCGGCCACCGCCGGCGCCCTGCGAGCGGGAGGGACTGGAGGGCGATCGCCGCGACGGCCAGGGCGTCGAAGGGGCGGTCCGGCAGGCCGCCCAGCTCCGTACCGTTGCTGCGGAACCCCGGCAGGAACGAGGCGGCGAACAGCAGCAGGGCCAGGGGGGCGTACCAGAGTGCGGCGTCCGGCCGGCGCCACCGTTCCAGGATCCGCGGGAGTCCGGTCATCGGGGGAGTGTAGTGGTGGCGGCGGTGGCCTTGCCGGTGCCGCGGCGGCGGGGCACCAGGTTGCCGCGGCGGTGTGCCAGCCACAGGAACGCGGCGGTGATCAGGACTCCGAACAGCACCGAGTAGACGCTTCCCTCCGGACCGAAGTCGCCGCCGGTGACCCATGCCGGGCCGGATGTGACGGTGTCCAGCAGTCCCTGCGGGGTGTCGTTGCCGGAGACCTCGGTGCTGAAGATGCCGGCCGCCGCGAAGTTCCAGCCGAAGTGCAGGCCGATCGGCACCCACAGGTTGCGGGTCGCGGCGTAGGCGGCGGCGAGCATTCCGCCTGCCTCGATCGCGATGGCGATCGCGCCCCACAGGTCGGCGTTGGGGTTCAGCAGGTGCGAGGCGCCGAACAGTACGCCGGTCAGCGTCAGCGCGATCCAGGTGCCGGTGCGCTCCTCGATGATCCGGAACAGCACGCCACGGAACATCACTTCCTCGGTCACGGCGGCGGCCGCCATGAAGCCGATCAGCCCGACCGCGCCACTCGGGGAGCCCAGGCCGTTTATCTCGTAGTGCGCGTTGAAGTAGATGTTCGTGATGACGGCGCCGAACATCGCGACGCCGATCAGCAGCCCCCGGCCGAACGCGGCCTCGGCACCCTCGCGGGCCACCTCGGTGGACGGGCGGTGCTCCGTCCTGCGCACCACCCATCCGTAGACGAGTACGGCGGCCACGGCTGTCAGGAGCCCCAGGACGAGTTGGAGCCACGGACTGTCCTCGACGGCGCCGACGGCCTGGCCGCCGATCATGGCGACCAGCACGGCGGCCAGCAGTTGCCAGACGAATCTCATGAACGCTCCTTCACCGGTCCGCGGCCGGGGTGCCGCGGTGCCTCGAACGCTACGGATCAGGCGCTCCGCGATCGTCACCTCACGGTGGACACCTGCGCGTAGCTCGCTCGGGGGACAGGCGTCGCGGGTGATCAATGCGGTTGAGTACGGAACCGGTTGCGGGGAGGGCCGCCCGCATGTTCTCTCGCAGGAATCGCCGTCCCACGTCCCCCGAACCGGCCGCGGCCCGGGAGTGCCTCGACGGGGGTGGCCCGCGCTGTCATGCGGGTTACTTCGGGTCGCTGTTGAACTGTGCCTTCGACCAGCGGTAGCCGAGGACGGTGAGGCCGAGGCACCAAGCGAGGGCGATCCACCAGTTGTTGCCGATGTCCGTGCCGAGGAGCAGGCCGCGGAGGGTTTCGATGGCGGGGGTGAAGGGCTGGTACTCGGCGATCGGCTGGAACCAGCCGGGCATGGAGTCCAGCGGGACGAAGGCGCTGGAGATGAGCGGCAGCAGGATGAGCGGCATGGCGTTGTTGCTGGCGGCCTCGGCGTTGGGGCTGACCAGACCCATGCCGACCGCGATCCAGGTGAAGGCCAGGGCGAACAGGGCGAGCAGCCCGAACGCCGCCAGCCAGTCCAGGACGGTGGCGTCCGTGGAGCGGAAGCCCATGGCCACGCCGATCGCGCCGACGAGGACCACGCTGGTCATCGTCTGCAGCACGCTGCCGACGACGTGCCCGAACAGGATGGAGCTCCGGTGGATCGCCATGGTGCGGAAGCGGGCGATGATGCCCTCGTTCATGTCGGTGGACACGGAGACGGCGGTGCCGATGGTGGTGGAGCCGATCGTCATCAGCAGGATGCCGGGGACGATGTAGGCGATGTACTCGGAGCGGCCCGCGCCGCCACTCATGGTGTCGCCGAAGACGTAGACGAAGAGCAGCAGGAGCATGACCGGGGTGAGCAGGAGGTTCAGCGTCAGGGAGGGGTAGCGACGGGCGTGCAGGAGGTTGCGGCGCAGCATCGTGTCGGCGTCGCGCACGGCGAGGGAGAGGTTGCTCATCGGACGGTCTCCTTGGTCTGGGCGGGGACGGTGGTGGATCCGGTCAGGGCGAAGAAGACGTCGTCGAGGTCGGGGGTGTGGACGGTGAGTTCGTCGGCCTCGATGCCGGCGGTGTCGAGGCGGTCGAGGATGGTGCGCAGGTCGCGTTGGCTGCCGTCGCTGGGGAGTTGGAGGGTGAGGGCCTCGTCGTCGGGGGCGGCGTCGGTCAGGGTGGCGGCTGCGTGCCGGTAGGTGGTGGGGTCGGTGAAGCGGAGGCGGACGTGGCCGCCGGGGATGAGGCGTTTGAGTTCGTCGGCGGTGCCCTCGGCGGCGATGCGGCCGTTGTTCAGGACGGCGATGCGGTCGGCGAGTTGGTCCGCCTCCTCGAGGTACTGGGTGGTGAGGAAGACGGTGACGCCGGTGCAGACGAGTTCGCGGATGATGCCCCACATGTTGTGGCGGCTGCGGGGGTCGAGGCCGGTGGTGGGTTCGTCGAGGAAGATGATGCGGGGGTCGCCGACCAGGGTCATGGCGATGTCGAGGCGGCGTTTCATACCGCCGGAGTAGCCGGAGGCGGGTCTCTTCGCGGCGTCGGTGAGGTCGAGGCGTTCCAGGAGTTCGGCGGTGACCCGCCGTCCCTCGGCCTTGGGCAGGTGGTGCAGGTCGGCCATGAGGAGCATGTTCTCCTCGCCGGTGATCAGCCCGTCCACGGCGGAGAACTGCCCGGTCACACCGATCGCCGCCCGTGCGGCCTGTGGGTCGGTGGCGAGGTCGTGGCCTCCGACCCGGATCTCACCGGACCCGGGGCCGGGTGAGATGAGAGTGGAGAGGATCTTGACGGCGGTGGTCTTGCCGGCGCCGTTCGGTCCGAGGAGGGAGAAGACCGTTCCCTGCGGGACGGCGAGGTCGATGCCGTCCAGGACGTTCTTGTCGCCGTAGGACTTGCGCAGCCCGTTCGCCGCGATGGCCAGGTTCGTCATGCCGGTGCTCCTTCGGGGGATGGGGGTCAGAGGCTGCGGGCGGTGATGTCGCCCTGGGAGGTGGTCGCCTTGATGGTCAGGCCGGGTGTGCCGTCGGTGTTCCTGAGCGCGTTGTCGATCCGGCCGTAGTCGGTTCCGGCGTCCAGCGAGGCGGATACACCGCGGGCGGCGCCGACGGTGATGTCGCCCTGCTGGGTGTTCAGCGTGAGCTGACCGTGTACGGCCTCGGTGATCTTCACGTCGCCCCGCTGGGTGCTGATGTCGCCGTGACCGTTGAGCCGGCCGACCGTGATGTGGGCGTCGAGACCGGTGAGGCGGGCACTCGCGGCCTCGTCGAGCTTGACCGAGCCGTGGCCGCCGTCGAAGGCGACGTCCCCGAGCCGGCCGACGCCCCGGAACTCGGCGGCGCCGGACTTGGCGTCGACGCGGGAGCCGGCGGGCAGCTGGACGGTCACCTCGACGGATCCGGAGTTGCCCAGGAGCCGGTTCTTCGCCTCGGGGGCCTTGATGTGCAGGAGTCCGTCGGCGTAGGTGACCTCGGTCTGCTCGGCCGTCCTCACGTCGCGGCTCCTGGAGGGGTTGGCGGGGCGGACCTCGACCGTGGTGTCGGTGCGGTCGGCGGCGATGAACTGGATGCGCCCCGCGGGGATGTCGAGCACTGCCTGGACGGCGGTGGGGGTGTCGAAGTTCTGCATCGTGCGCTCCCTGGTTTCGTGTTTCTGATGATGGAAACGCTACGTTGCATTCCGTGATGCGGCAACAAGCTTGTTGCGTCAAAACCTTGTCATTGCAGGTTAATGCGTTGTTTTTGTTGCAACGAATTGGAAGGTAATGCAACAGCCTCGACGCGTTGCGTTGCAACGGCATGGAGGTGAACGCTTCGTCGGGGTCTCGCGGGTCATCTGCGGGGGTGCGTCGGCCCGGGCACGACGAACGGGCGTGACACCGGTTCCGCGGTGTCACGCCCGTTCAGGAGCTCCGCCCGTCGTGACGGGCCGGTGTGTGGCGAGGTCAGTGCATGAGGGCGTCGTCCATGTCGGTCTGCCAGTAGGTGACCGTCAGCGTGCTGTCGACGTAGACGGCCTTGCTGAGGGACGCGTTCGCGGACGGACCGGTGGACCCGCTCCCCTCGCGGCCCTGGAAGCTCACGGCCACCTTCTTGGTGGAGTAGCCGCCCGAGCCGCTCCCGTCGGCGGAGGACGTCATGACGCCGGCGTACGCGGACTCTCCCGGCAGGACGGTGACGACGGCCTGCGGCTTGCTCTCCTCGATCACCGGCGGGGTGGACTGCGCCTCACCGAACCTCAGGAAGGGGTAGTAGTAGGCGTTGCAGGCCTCCGAGCCGGTGTTGGTCACGGTGAGCAGCATGTGGTTGAGGGGCCGGGGCACGGGCGTGAGCGTCACCTTGGTGTTGCCGCCGTCGCACGCGCGGGTGACAGGGCCGGTGTCCTTCGCGTCGCCCTGCTGCTTGTCCGAGGCGGGGTCGGCCTTCGTCGAACCGGCGCCGGAGGTCTTGCCGGGGTCGGAAGCGGAATCCGAACCGGATGCTGCGCCGCCCTGCGGTGCCGGAGCTTCGGTGCCGCCCTTCGGCTGGGTGCTCGACGTGTCGGGAGCGGTGGTGGACGCGGCGGCGGCCGCCTGGCCGCCGTCCTGGCAGGCCGTCAGGGACAGGGCCGCGATCAGCGCGGCGGTGCCGAGGGCGGAGGTGCGGGCGGCGCGGCGGAAGCGAAGGTTGCGCATGAGACGGTTCTCCCCGTTCGAGATGATGAGTGCCCGGGGCGCCGTTTGGCGCCCTGAGGTGCGGGCGGGTGTACTGGTCGGTGACGCATGATCAGAGGCGTCACAGGAGCGCGACGACGACTGCGATGCAGACGATCAGCACTCCTGTGGCGACCACGTCGGTCAGGCTGAGTTCAGGTCGAGTACGCACAGCGGCTCCCGGGACGGGTAAGGGTGGGACGTACGGGTCGCGGGGAACGCCGCGGTGTGTCCACATCCTTTCCAGCTCCGAATTTCCGTCGCAACGGTTGCCGGGGCATGCGGGACGCTGGAACGCCTTTACCTACTCTGACCTGCGCGGACATCACTTCCCTGGAATGCCTTCCCGGGAAGGAACGGAAGGGGAACGGTCGGGGTGGGCACAGAGATCCAGGACTTCGCGGCGCTGCTCAGGGGGCTGAAGGAGCGGTCCGGTCTCAGCTACGGGGCGCTCGCCCAGAAGCTGCACATGAGCACCTCGACCGTGCACCGCTACTGCAACGGCGACGCCGTTCCCCATGACTACGCGCCGGTCGAACGCTTCGCGAGGGTCTGCCGGGCGTCCTCCGACGAACTGGTGGCACTGCACCGGAGGTGGATCCTCGCCGACGAGGCGAAGCGGCGGGGCGCGCGGAAGCCGGAAGCCGGCGGGGTCGCTGCCCCGTCCCACGTGCAGGACGGCGTTGCTCCGGATCCCGCGGATCCGGGGGCCGTCACCTCCGAGCCCGAGCAGGCCGGTCCCGACAGCTCCGCACCCCGGGCCGGCACCGAAGCGGAAGCACGGGCCGGAGCGGAGCCGAGCGCCGGAGCGGAACCACGGGCCGAAGCGGAACCGAGCGCCGAAGCGGAGCCGAGCGCCGGAGCGGAGCCGAGCGCCGGAGCGGAGCCGGAGGATGTGACGCCCGACAGGCGCCGCCCCGACGCGGTGCCCGCTCCCCGCCGCCGCACCAACCGGAAGCTGCGTGTCCTGCTCACCGCGGTCGCGGTCGTGGCCCTCACCGTCCCCGCGGCCTTCGCCATCCGCGGCCTCGGTGACGACGAGTCCTCCGACCGCGGGCGCACCGACGCGGCGCCCAGCCACGCTCCGGTCGTTCCCACCGGTCGGGCGAGTGCGAGCGCGAGCGCGAAGGAGAGCGCGAGCGCCGGGCCGTCGGCGACGCCCGGCGGCACCGCTTCCCCATCGGCCGGGGGGAGCAGCGCCCCCGCCGGCCCCTCGCCGTCCTCGGGCGGGCAGCGGAGCGGTGGTGGCGTGCCCGTGCACGCCACGATCAGCTCCTACAACTGGGAGTCGCCCTGCGGGCAGTACTACCTGCTCGACCAGGAACCCGACGACGTGCCGCCGCCGCCCGCACCCCAGGACACCCGGGGGTGGGCGCGGGCCCTCGGCGGTGTGGACGGGGGTGACATGAAGCTCGAACTCACCCTCCAGGGGAGCTCGGGCGAGGCCGTCGTGCTGAACGGACTGCACGTCCGGGTGCTGGGGCGCAACGCGGCGCTCGCCCGGTCCGCGTACTCGATGGGGAACGGCTGCGGAGGAGGCGTCACGCCGCAGACCTTCGACATCGACCTGGACGACAGCCGGCCACGTTCGAAGCCCGTCCCCGGGGAGGACGCCGGCGAGGTCGTCCCCGCGAAGGACTTCCCGTACCGGGTGAGCTCCACCGACGTCGAGGTGTTCCACCTCGACGCGCACGTGGAGGGCCACGACGTGACCTGGTACCTGGAGCTGGAGTGGACCAGCGGCGGCAGGAGCGGAACCCTGCGCATCGACGACGGGGGCGAGCCGTTCCGGACGAGCAGCCTCACGGCCCGGCCGGAGTACTACTACCGCGCGGACACGGCCCAGTGGGTGCCCGCGGAGAACTGACGGCGGTGCCGGGGCGCGTCGCCGTTCCGTGACAGCCGCGCGGGGTGGCGTACGTCACGCGGCGGGACTGTCACACGGGGCGGGGCGCCGACGTCTGGTGTTCGTCCAGTGCAACAGCGACACCACAGTGAGGACGACGTCATGGACGCACGGTTCGACATCTTCGAGAACGAGACCGGCCTCAGGTTCGTCAAGCGGTTCGCGGGCGCGGGCCTGGTGATCCAGCAGTCGGCGCTGCCGAAGTCCACGCAGGAGCTGGTCTCGCTGCGTGCCAGCCAGATCAACGGCTGCGGGCACTGCATCGACATGCACGTCAAGGAGGCGGCGGCCGCGGGCGAGAGCGCGGTCCGGCTCCATCTGGTCGCCGCGTGGCGTGAGTCCACCGTCTTCACCGAGGCGGAGCAGGCCGCGCTGGCGCTCGCGGAGGAGGGCACCCGGCTCGCCGACGCCCACCAGGGGGTGTCCGACGAGACCTGGGACCTGGTGCGCGAGCACTACGACGACGACCAGACCGTGGCGCTGGTCTCGCTGGTCGCCCTGATCAACGCGGCCAACCGGCTGGCCGTCATCCTGCACCAGCGGGGTGGTTCGTACGAGGCGGGCATGTTCGCGGACGCGCTCGGCTGAACGCGGAACGGCATCGCCCGTGCGGGACGTGGTCCCGCACGGGCGATCCGTGCTGCTGTCCCCGGCCCGGCGCCGTGGGTGATCAGAGGCGCTCGGGCGTCCTGATGCCGAGCAGCTTCATGCCCTGGTGCAGGGTGCGGGCGGTGAGCTCGACGAGGAACAGCCGGTTCTCGACGACCTCCGCCGGATTCTCGTCGCTCAGCACCTGGCACTGGTCGTAGAACGTGGTGAGGTGCGAGGCCAGCTGGTAGAGGTACGCGGCCAGCTTGTGGGGCTCGTACCCCTCGGCCACCTCCTCCAGGACCGCGCCGAACTGGTCCAGGTGCAGGCCGAGCGCACGCTCCGCCGGGGCCAGCTCCAGCTCCGGGTGCGCGGCGGGCTTCGCGTCGCCCGCCTTGCGCAGGATGGAGCGGATCCGGGCGTAGGCGTACTGGAGGTACACCGACGTGTCGCCGTTCAGCGACACCATCTGGTCCAGGTCGAACTTGTAGTCCCGCACGGCGGAGGTCGACAGGTCGGCGTACTTCACGGCGCCGACGCCGACGTACCGGCCGTTCTCGACGATCTCCTCCTCGGTCAGGCCCACCTTCTCGGCCTTCTCCCGGACCACGGCGGTGGCCCGCTCGACGGCCTCGTCCAGCAGGTCCTCCAGCCGGACGGTGGTGCCCTCACGGGTCTTGAACGGCTTGCCGTCCTTGCCGAGGACGGTGCCGAAGGCCAGCTGGTGCGCCTTGACGCCGTCGTTCAGCCAGCCGGCGCGGCGGGCCGTCTCGAAGACCATCTTGAAGTGCAGGGACTGCCGGGCGTCGACGACGTAGAGGAGGGTGTCGGCCTTGAGGTCCTGCACCCGGTCGCGGATCGCGGAGAGGTCGGTGGCCGCGTAGCCGTAGCCGCCGTTGGTCTTCTTGACGATCAGCGGGACCGGGTTGCCGTCCGGGCCCTTCACGTCGTCGAAGAACACGCAGAGCGCGCCCTCGGAGCGGACGGCGACGCCCGTCTCCTCCAGGATCCGGCAGGTCTCCTCGAGCATGTCGTTGTAGCCCGACTCGCCGACGATGTCGGGGTCGGCGATCTCCATGTCGAGCTTGTCGAAGACCGAGTAGAAGTAGATCTTCGACTCGTCGACGAAGCGCTGCCAGTGCGCGAGCGTCTCCGGCTCACCGGCCTGGAGGGCCACGACGCGGTCACGGGAGCGGGCCTTGAACTCCTCGTCGGAGTCGAACAGGACCCGCGACGCCTTGTAGACGCGGTTCAGCGACGACATCGCGGCTTCGCCGTCCGCCTTGTCGCCCTCGTGCTTCAGCTCGTCCGGGTGCTCGAAGAGGTACTGGATGAGCATGCCGAACTGGGTGCCCCAGTCGCCGATGTGGTGGCGCCGGACGACGTTCTCGCCGGTGAACTCGAGGATCTGGACCATCGCGTCCCCGATGACCGCGGACCGCAGGTGGCCGACGTGCATCTCCTTGGCCACGTTCGGCTGGGCGTAGTCGATCACGGTCGTGCCCGGCGTGGACTTCGGCGGGACGCCGAGCCGGTCGCCGTCGGCGGCCCGCGCGGCGAGCGTGCCGATGATCGCCCGGTCGGTGAGCGTGATGTTCAGGAAGCCGGGGCCGGACACCTCGATGTCCTTGATCAGGTCACCGGCCGGGAGGGCCGCCGTGACCTGGGAGGCCAGCTCGCGCGGGTTTCCCTTGAGCTTCTTGGCGAGCGCGAGGATCCCGTTGGCCTGGAAGTCGGCCCGGTCGCTTCGTCGCAGCAGCGGGTCCGCGGTGCCTGCTTCCGGCAGTGCTGCCGTCAGGGCGTCCGCGAGCTGCTGCTGGAGCGTGGAAGCGAGGGAAGGGACCGAAGCCATGAGCGGCTGCCGTTTCGGTAGAGGACAAGGGATCACCCCAGTATCCCACGGGGCGTAAAGCCGTTTTCGCGCTGCGGTCGGTACCTGGGAGAATGGGGGTGCCCCTAGTGGGCGTCCCCTACGAGTCCTACACGAGAGAAGGACGTGCCGACCGTGGCTTCGAGTCAGAGCAGCACCGAGACCGACTGGGTCTCCCGCTTCGCGGACGATGTCATCGCCGAATCGGAGCGACGTGCGCCTGGCAAACCGGTCGTCGTCGCGTCCGGCCTCTCCCCGTCGGGCCCGATCCACCTGGGCAACCTCCGCGAGGTCATGACCCCGCACCTCGTCGCCGACGAGATCCGCCGCCGCGGTCACACCGTGCGCCACCTGATCTCCTGGGACGACTACGACCGCTACCGCAAGGTGCCGAACGGCGTCGAGGGCGTCGACGACTCCTGGCAGGCGCACATCGGCAAGCCGCTGACGTCGGTGCCCGCCCCGGCCGGGTCGGCGTACCCGAACTGGGCCGAGCACTTCAAGGCCGCCATGACCGAGGCGCTGGACGAGCTGGGCGTCGAGTACGACGGGATCAGCCAGACCGAGCAGTACCTCGCGGGCACCTACCGCGAGCAGATCCTGCACGCGATGAGGCACCGCGCCGACATCGACGCCGTCCTGGACCGCTACCGCACCAAGAAGGACGGCGCTGCGGGCGCGAAGGGCAAGAAGCCGCAGCAGAAGAAGGCCGACGAGGCAGAGCTGGAGGCCGCGGAGGGTTCGGGCGCGGCGGACGAGGACGACGGCAGCTCCGGCTCCGCCGGCTACTTCCCGTACAAGCCGTACTGCGGCAACTGCGAGAAGGACCTCACCGTCGTCACCTCCTACGACGACGACACGACCGAGCTGAACTACACGTGCTCGGCCTGCGGTTTCGCCGAGACGGTCCGGCTGAACGAGTTCAACCGCGGCAAGCTGGTCTGGAAGGTCGACTGGCCGATGCGCTGGGCCTACGAGGGCGTGATCTTCGAGCCCAGCGGCGTGGACCACTCCTCGCCGGGCTCCTCGTTCGTCGTCGGCGGCCAGATCGTGCGCGAGATCTTCGACGGTGTCCAGCCGATCGGGCCGATGTACGCGTTCGTCGGGATCTCCGGCATGGCGAAGATGTCCTCCAGCAAGGGCGGCGTGCCGACCCCGGCCGACGCGCTGAAGATCATGGAGGCGCCGCTGCTGCGCTGGCTGTACGCGCGCCGCAGGCCGAACCAGTCCTTCAAGATCGCCTTCGACCAGGAGATCCAGCGGCTCTACGACGAGTGGGACTCGCTGGCCCGCAAGGTCGCCGACGGCACGGTGCTCCCCGCCGACGCCGCCGCCTACGCCCGGGCCGTCGGCACGGCCGCCGGGGAGCTGCCCAGCACCCCCCACCCGCTGCCGTACCGCACGCTCGCGTCGGTCGCCGACATCACCGCGGGCGCGGAGGACCAGACGCTGCGCATCCTCAGCGAGCTCGACCCCTCGAGCCCGCTGACCTCGCTCGACGAGGCACGGCCCCGCCTCGACCGTGCCGAGAGCTGGATCACCACCCAGGTGCCCGCCGAGGCCCGCACCATCGTGCGCGACGAGCCGGACAAGGAACTGCTCGGCTCCCTGGACGAGCAGGGCCGCGAGTCGCTGCGGCTGCTGCTGGAAGGGCTCGACACGCACTGGTCGCTGGACGGGCTGACCACGCTCGTCTACGGCGTACCGAAGGTGCTGGAGGGCCTGGCGCCGGACGCCAAGCCGACGCCGGAGCTGAAGGTGGCCCAGCGCTCCTTCTTCGCGCTGCTGTACCGGCTGCTCGTCGGCCGTGACACCGGGCCGCGCCTGCCCACGCTCCTCCTCGCGGTCGGGGCGGACCGGGTGCGGACGCTGCTCGGCGCGTAGTCGCTCCTGAAGTGAGAACGGGCGGGCCGCTCAGCGGCCCG
This sequence comes from Streptomyces sp. JH34, assembly GCF_029428875.1. Lineage (NCBI taxonomy): Bacteria > Bacillati > Actinomycetota > Actinomycetes > Kitasatosporales > Streptomycetaceae > Streptomyces > Streptomyces sp. JH34. Next base: position 4,093,458 of record NZ_JAJSOO010000001.1, read on the forward strand.
CCCGTTTCGTCTGTCCGTTTCCGCTCTACGCGATGTGGTCGGCGGCCATCTCGTTGTCGAAGCGCTGCTTGAAGCCGGGCAGCAGCTTGCGCAGCAGAGCGGCGCTGTGCGGGTGGCGGACGTTGTGACCGTCCGAGAGGTGGATGTCGAGCACCTCGGCGCTCGGGTAGTCCTGGTGCTGATGCGTGTACTCCGTGAACACGTCGTACGCGATCTCGCCGAACTCGATCTCGGTCTGTGCCCATTCGGCCTGGCCGGCCTCCTGCTGCACCGGCTCCGTCTGCCGCTGGTTCTCCGGCTGCTCGTGCGGCTGCCCCTGCTCGGGCTCCGCGGCTCGGGGGTGCGGGAACGCTCCGATCGTGCCCACGTTGCCGAGCGGGCGGGTCCGGCCGGGGACGCCCGAGGGGACCATCACGGGGCTGGAGTCCGTGCCCTCGTCGTACTCGGGGTCGTACCCGCCTTCGTACGCCTCGTCCTTGGGCGCCGCGAACCACGGGCTGTTGTGCGAGCCGGGGCCCTCCTGCGGGTACTGCTGCTCGAACTCGTCCTGCTGGACGAAGCGGTCCTGCTGTTCGTACTCGTCCTGCCGGTCGTACTCGTCCTGCTGGTACCGGTGGGGCCGGTCCTGCCGGGGGGCGTGCTCCTGCTCGCCCTGGGGCTGCGGGGCGTAGGGGAGTTGGGGGTGCTGCCCGGACTCCACGGCTGCCGGGACCGGCGGCAGCAGGGCCGGCTCGATGCCCGCCGCGGCGAGGCCGGCGGGGGCGGTCTCGGCGAGCGGGACGCCGTACTTCGCCAGGCGCAGCGGCATCATCGACTCGACGGGCGCCTTGCGGCGCCAGTTGCGGCCGAAGCGCGCCTGGAGGCGGGCCTGGTAGATCAGCCGGTCCTGTTCGAGCTTGATGACCTGCTCGTAACTGCGCAGCTCCCACAGCTTCATCCGGCGCCACAGCTTGAAGGTGGGGACGGGGGAGAGCAGCCAGCGGGTGAGGCGGACACCCTCCATGTGCTTGTCGGCCGTGATGTCCGCGATCCGGCCCACGGCGTGCCGTGCGGCCTCCACGGCGACGACGAACAGGATCGGGATCACCGCGTGCATCCCGGTGCCCAGCGGGTCGGGCCAGGCCGCCGCGCCGTTGAAGGCGATCGTCGCCGCGGTCAGCAGCCACGCGGTCTGACGCAGCAGCGGGAACGGGATGCGCATCCACGTCAGCAGCAGGTCCAGTGCGAGCAGGACGCAGATGCCCGCGTCGATGCCGATCGGGAAGACCACCGAGAACTCGCCGAAGCCCTTTTCCTCCGCGAGTTCGCGCACGGCGGCGTACGAGCCCGCGAAACCGATCGCGGCGATGAGCACGGCGCCGGCGACGACCACCCCGATGAGCACGCGGTGTGTGCGTGTCAGCTGCATTGCGGCCACCCGCGATCCCCTCCCGACTTCGATGGACCGGGTCCAGTTCGGCACCCGGCGCGGGCACAGCCTGGCACATGCCCGCCGGGCGTGCTGCGTGGGGAGGGGCCGAAGCCCGGTGCTCGTGGGAGCACCGGGCTTCGGTGAGGCGCCTGTGGGCAGGAGTGTTCGCGTTCCGCCCGAGGTCAGATCACGACTTGTCGTCGGCCTTGGCCGAGGACGATGCCGATGCCTTGGACGACGGCGAGGCCGGCGCCTTGGAGGACGGCGTGGCCGAGGACTTCTCCGTGTCGCCGGTGGCGCCGACCGCGGCGACGGCCTCCTTGGCGGCCTTCTGCGCGCCCTTCAGGATGTCGGCGGCGGCAGGCGTCTTGGCGCCCGCGAACCCGGCCCCGTTGTAGGTGACGCTGACGACGACGTTGCCGGTGCGGGCGACCACCGTCGCGTACTCGAAGTCCTCCTTGGACTTCGTGAGGCCGTAGGTCACGGAGGTGGCCTGCTCGCCGAGACCGGTCGCGGGCTTGGCGGCCGCCTTCTCGGCGCCCTCGGTCGCCTGGGCCTTCGCGACCTGCTTCGTGTACTCGTCCGTCGCGCGCTTGGCGCCGCTGCCCAGGGACTGGTCCGAGTCGAAGCGGGTGTAGCCGACGTCGAGCCAGCGGTACTGGGAGCCCTTGACGCCGTTGTCGTCGAGGCCGTTCCAGGAGCAGCCGCCGCGGGTCGCGGTGTCGCTGGACTTGCCTGTCGTGCCGCCCTTGTTCTTCGCCTTCGGGACCAGGTCCTCGATCGTCTTCTTGCCGAGCGACGCGCAGGCGTCGGGCAGTTCGGTGAACTTCGCGGGCTCGACGGTGGGCTCGGTCTTCTTCGCGCTCGGGGAGTTCGAGGCGCCCGAGCCCGAGTCCTTCGCGTCGCCGGAGTCCGACGAGCAGCCGGCGACGACGAGCATCACCGGGACGGCGGCGCAGGCGAGTATGCGGGACAGTCGCGGGGCTGATCGGTGCATGGTTCCTTCACTCGGACGGCACGGCGGTGTCGGTCGTGCGGGCGGTCGGGCGGTGAGTCGGTCGGGCGGTACGTCGGTCGGGGGCCACGGTACGACGGACCGCGACCGGATGCCGCCTTCGTGCGGATCCCCCGGAGGGAGCCGTGGCACCCCTCGGGGGACCGCCGCGGTCCGTTCAGTCGCTGAGGGTGTCGGCCAGATTCCGCGCCAGGGCCTGGGCCTTCTCCTGCAGTTCCCTGCTGTCGGGCACCTCGGTGACGCGGGCCGGCTGCTCGGTGTACTGGACGGTCACGATGACGTTCGATGTGCGGAATACCACGCTCACGGTGCGGTGCTGGGCGGTGGAACCCGCCCGGGTGAGCTCATCGTCCAGGTACGCGGCGTCCCCGAGTCCGTCGAGCAGCCGCGGCCGGAGATCCGCGTCCGGGCCGGTGCCCGTGCTGCTGCCGGACGGGGCGGCGGAGGGCGTGGCGGAGGAGGAGCCGCTCGGGGAGCCGGACGGCGTGCCGCCGGCCGGCTTGGAGGCCGGTCCGCCGGGCGTCTCGCTGGGGGTGACGCCGGACGGAGCGGGGAGCGCGGCAGCCTCCTGCTTCTTCGCGTACACGTCCCGGGCGCGGTCGTCGTCGCTCACCGCGGGGTCGTACGACACGACGCGCTCGAAGTCGATGGACAGGTTCCGGGAGGCGTCCTGGGCGTCCGACTTCCAGCGGCAGCCGACCTTGCGGTCCGTGTCGTAGGTGACGGTGGCGGTGCCCTCGTACACCTTGTCCTGCTGCTCCCCGGGCAGCGTGGCGGTGCCCGGCAGCAGGTCCCGGAGGGTGGAACGCGGTACGGCACGGCAGGATTCGGGCAGCGTCCGGTACTTCCCGGGAGGCGCGGCCGTGACCGTCGGGCTGCCGGGCTTGCTGTCGGCGGCGGGGTCGTCGGCGTCGGAGCCGGCGCTGCAGCCGGCGACGAGCGCTGCGAGAAGCGCGACGCCGGGTACGTACGCCATGTGTCGCACGGTCCCAGGCTCCCTTCGGTACGAAAACGGGTTGCCGCTCGATGGCGGCCGATGGACACAATGTGTATCGCACGCGCCGCTGTGAATGCCGGTCGGCCGACCTTTATGCCGACCTCGGCACCGGTTTTGCGCTTTCAGTCTTTTTCGGGGGAATCGAGGGGTTATGTCATATGTAGAGGTACCGGGTGCGCAGGTTCCCATCCGTATGTGGGCGGATCCGGCGTCGGTCGAGGACGTCGCGATGCAGCAGTTGCGGAACGTGTCCACGCTGCCCTGGATCAAGGGTCTCGCCGTCATGCCGGACGTCCACTTCGGCAAGGGAGCGACCGTCGGTTCGGTGATCGCGATGCACGGCGCGGTCTGCCCGGCAGCGGTGGGCGTGGACATCGGCTGCGGGATGTCGGCAGTGAAGACGTCGCTCACGGCCAACGACCTGCCGGGAGACCTCTCGCGGCTCCGGTCGAAGATCGAGCAGGCGATTCCGGTGGGCCGGGGGATGCACGACACCACCGTCGACCCGGGGAAGCTCCACGGCTTCCCGACCTCCGGCTGGGACGACTTCTGGTCGCGGTTCGACGGGATCGCCGACGCGGTCAAGTTCCGGCAGGACCGGGCCACCAAGCAGATGGGGACGCTCGGGAGCGGGAACCACTTCATCGAGTTCTGCCTCGACGAGGCGGGATCGGTGTGGCTGATGCTGCACTCCGGCTCCCGGAACATCGGCAAGGAGCTCGCCGACTTCCACATCGGGCAGGCCCAGAAGCTTCCGCACAACCAGGGCCTCGTCGACCGTGACCTGGCGGTCTTCATCGCGGACACCCCGCAGATGGCGGCCTACCGCAACGACCTGTTCTGGGCCCAGGAGTACGCGAAGTACAACCGTTCGATCATGATGGGGCTCTTCCAGGACGTGGTCCGGAAGGAGTTCAAGAAGGCCCGGGTCATGTTCGAGCCGGTCATCTCCTGCCACCACAACTACGTGTCGGAGGAGCGGTACGACGGCATGGACCTGCTGGTCACCCGGAAGGGAGCGATCCGCGCCGGCTCGGGGGAGTTCGGGATCATCCCCGGTTCCATGGGGACCGGCTCGTACATCGTGAAGGGGCTGGGGAACGCGAAGTCGTTCAACTCCGCCTCGCACGGCGCGGGCCGGCGGATGAGCAGGAACGCGGCGAAGCGGAGGTTCTCGACGCAGGACCTGGAGGACCAGACGCGGGGCGTGGAGTGCCGCAAGGACTCCGGCGTGGTGGACGAGATCCCGGCGGCGTACAAGCCGATCGAGCAGGTCATCGATCAGCAGCGGGATCTGGTCGAGGTCGTCGCGAAGCTCAAGCAGGTCGTGTGCGTGAAGGGCTGAGGCCGGTCGCCTCACCCGGACGGCGGGCACCGTCCGGAGGTCAGGCCCCGGACCCCTGCGGCGGGGGTCCGGGGCTCGCCTCGGCCGTCGGCCTCAGAGCGTGCGGTGGACCTTGGAGTTGGAGGCCTGGGCGCGGGGCCGGACCACCAGGAGGTCGATGTTGACGTGGCTGGGGCGGGTGACGGCCCAGGTGATCGTGTCGGCCACGTCGTCGGCGGAGAGCGGGGCGTCGACGCCCGCGTAGATCTTGGCGGCCTTCTCCGTGTCGCCGCGGAAGCGGGTGGTGGCGAACTCGTCGGTCTTGACCATGCCGGGCGCGACCTCGATCACGCGGACCGGGGTTCCGACGATCTCCAGGCGGAGGGTCTCCGCCAGCACGTGCTCGCCGTGCTTGGCGGCGACGTAACCGCCGCCGCCCTCGTAGGTGGAGAGGCCGGCCGTCGAGGAGAGGATCACGACGGTGCCGTCCCCGCTCGCGGTCAGGGCGGGGAGCAGGGCCTGGGTGACGTTGAGCGTGCCGATGACGTTGGTCTCGTACATCTGGCGCCAGTCGGCCGGATCGCCCGTGGCGACGGGGTCGGCGCCCAGTGCGCCGCCCGCGTTGTTGACGAGGACGGCCAGGGAGCGGAACGCCGTGGCGAACTCGTCGACCGCCGCGCGGTCGGTGACGTCCAGGGCGTACGCCGTCGCCTTGTGCCCGGCCTCGGTGAGCTCGGCGGCCAGTGTCTCGATGCGGTCCTTGCGGCGTGCGGTGAGCACCACGCGGTATCCGGCGGCGGCCAGCTGCCTGGCGGTCGCGGCACCGATGCCGCTGCTCGCGCCGGTGATGACGGCGATGGGGGTGGCGGCCATGCGAACTCCTCGGACAGCTGATCGGTACGGGGCCAGGATAGGCGGGCGCTCCGGGGGCGGGCTCAGTGGTTTCGGGGGGCGTACATGATCAAAGCCATGCCGGCCAGGCAGATCAGCGCGCCGGTCACGTCCCAGCGGTCCGGGCGGTAACCGTCGGCGACCATGCCCCAGGCGATCGAACCGGCGACGAACACCCCGCCGTACGCCGCGAGGATGCGGCCGAAGTCACCGTCCGGCTGGAGCGTGGCCACGAATCCGTAGGCCCCGAGAGCGATGACGCCCGCTCCGATCCAGATCCATCCCCGGTGCTCGCGTACGCCCTGCCAGACGAGCCAGGCACCTCCGATCTCGAAGAGCGCGGCTACGACGAAGAGTGCGATGGAGCGGGCGACGAGCATGGGCCCAGCGTGTCATGAGGGTGCGCGGCCACCGGTGGGAGGGAACCGGTAGGACGACCCGGGCCCGGGGCGGTGTCCGTGCGGCGGCGTCCGCGGGAGAGGGCCGGCGAACGGTTCCGGCGGTGACGGTGGGCCGTGCGGGTGGGGGAGCGTGGCGAACCCGTCATCGAGCAGGGGCGATTGCCGGTCATCGGTATGTTCCGCGCATGCGAGTGACGCGAGGAGTCCGGAAGGTGGCCGCCGTCGCGGCGGTCGCGGTGGTCGTGGTGCTGGGTCCGGGGCTGTCCGCCGTGGCCGAGCCGGCACCCAGGGGGTTCGCCCCGGAGGCCGACGTGGCCCATCACGGCCGCGTCTCGCTCCGGGAGGAGCGGATCGAGGTCCGGCTGCGGACGGGGAACCGGGGGCCGTCGCCGCTCGCCGACGCGACGGTGCGACTGCGCTTCTCCGCCCCGCTCGCCGTCGGACAGCTGTTGCCCCAGGGCTGCCTGCGCAGCGGCAGCCGGACGGTGCTGTGCGGGACCGGCCCGCTGGGCGTGTCCGGGGAGGCGCGCCGCACCGCTCTCGGGCTGCGTCTGACGGGACGGCCGGCCGAGGTCGCGGTGCGGGTGGACACCGTGTGGAACGGCGGTGCCAGCGACCGGAACCGGCGCAACGACACGCATGAGGTGCTGGTGCTTTCCACGGGTGACGCGTACGTCTTCTGAGGCGCCGTCCGCCCGCGCCCGTCAGCCCGGTCCGCCCGCGCCGTCCCAGGCGGTCGGCGTCCGGTCCCCCCGACCCGCCGAACTCGCGTACGGCGTCCTCCACGACGGCTTCCAGCCGGGCGTGGTGGGCGCCCCGCCAGTACACCCGTCCACAGGCGGCGCACTGCGCGAACACGTCGTAGGACGCCTGCGTGCCCTGCTCCAGCTGAGAGCTCACCGATTCCTTGTCGGCCGCTGTCAGCTCCCCGTTGCAGGCCGTGCAGCGTGTCCACGGAGCGAGCACGGGGGCGAAGCGGCCCAGCACGTCCCGGAGCTGATCGTCCGGCCGGTCGCTGTAGACGTAGGCCCCCGCCCAGATCTCCCTGCGGCGGAGCAGCCCCCGGTCGCGGGAGAGCATGACGCGCCGCTGCTCGGCCGAGAGGGCGGCCAGCGCGGGGTCGCCGATGTCCTCGCTCTCGTACGCGGCGTCGACGCCCAGGAGGCGCAACCGCCGGGCGAGCGTGCCCAGATGGACGTCGAGCAGGAAGCGCAGTGGCGCGCCGGGGACCTGCTGGGGGCGCCGCACCGCCCGGACCTCGACCAGTTCGCCCGCGCCGGGGATGTGGGACACCGGCACGGGGCTTCCGTCGACGAGGAGTTGCCCGGCCTCGGTGAGCGGGATGCCCAGGGACTCCACGACATGTCCGAGGGTCGATGAGCCGTCCGTGGTGACGGCCGTGCGTCCGCGGCGGCGGTCATGGGCGACGAAGAGCCGCAGTTCCGGGGCTACTTCGAGGGTGATCTCGGGTCCGTTCACCTGGTCAGGATGCCATCGGGCCGGGCGCGGCAGCGAGAGGTTTCCCGCTGACGGGCGACGGCCGACGCGCGAGGGCCGGTCCGGGGGACCGGCGCGGGGGACCGGCGCGGGGGCCGGAGCCCTGGGGCAGGCGGGCGGCCGGGCAGGCGTCAGCGCTGCGCGAAGGCCGCCGGGGGGACACCCACCGTGGCGGTGAAGTCCCGCACCAGGTGCGCCTGGTCGCTGTAGCCGAGATCGGCGGCGAGCCGCGCCCAGTCGGGATCCGGGTCCGATCCGGCGCGTTGCAGGGCCTCGTGGATGCGGTGGCGGAGGATGACCCACTTGGGCCCGACCCCCACACAGGTGGAGAACAGCCGTTGCAGCGAGCGCACGGAGAGTCCGCCCGCCCGGGCGAGGGCGTCCACCCGCAGCAACGAGCGGTCCGTGCGCACGAGCTCGGCGAGTTCGGTCGCGAGTGCCGCCTGCGGGTCCGGCTGCGGAAGGAGGGAGAGTACGTACGAGTCCAGAGCCGCGACCCGGGCGTCCTCGTCGGCCGGATCGAGCACGGCCGGCACGGTCGCCGAGGCGGAGGGAACGTTCCCGGGCGCGGCGAGCACCTCGTCGGCGGGGATCCGGCGCCCGGTCCACTCCGAGACGGGCAGCCGCGGGGCGAACTGCCGGAAGGCGCCGGGCCGGAACTTCACCCCGCACACCCGCCCCCTGCCCTCCAGCCGCTGGCTGAAGAGCCCCTGCACGACGCCGTAGACCTCGGCGGAGCCCGCGCGCTGGACCTCGCTGCCCGACTCCATCCGTTCGAAGACCAGGTGGACGCTCGGGTGCGGCACCACGCGTGAGGTGTAGGGCTCCGACAGGTCCCAGTCGATCAGCCAGTAGTGCTCCAGGTGCCGCCGCAGAGCCGGTGCGGGGTCACGAAGACGGAAGCGCACGCGGGTGAACAGGTCGGGGGCGTCGACGATGCCCCGCGTCTCTCGTCCAGGTCCGGCCATGGTCGGATCCTAGGTCGCACGGGTGCCGCCCCTGGCGTGTTTCTTCGACACGCCGTGCCGGGCGGGCGTAGCTCTCCGCCCCGGTGGTGTGCGCGTGAGTGGGCGCCCGGCCGAGCGCGAGGTGCGCCCCGGCGGCGGTGGCCGTGGTGGTCACCCCTGCGGCGGCCCGCTCCGGTCCAGGCGGGTGCGCAGGGTCAGGGCGAACTCCTCCGCCCTCGCCAGCTGGACCCGCAGCTTGGCGACCTGCTCGCTCGCGGACCGTTCGTACGCGCGCACCCGCTCCAGGAGTTCGTCGCGCTCGTCCGGCGCCGCTTCCCCACCTTCGTCGAGACGGTCGACCGCCTCGAGCAGGTCCCGCATCTCGTCCAGGCTGAAGCCGAGGGGCTTCATCCGGCGGACGACCATCAGCCGTGCCACGTCGGCCTCGGTGTACAGCCGGAACCCGCCGCGGGAGCGGGCCGAGGGTGTCACGAGCCCGGTCTCCTCGTAGTGCCGGATCGTGCGCAGTGACAGCTCGGTGCGCGCGGCGACCTCGCCGATCTGCATGTGCTCGCTGCTCACGGTGACCATGTGCCCTCTCGACTCCCGCCGCGACCAGGGGAGGACGGCGTTCCGATCCCTACCCTAACGTTAGGGTAGAGTTGCACGGCGCCAGGTACCCGGGGCCGACGACGCCTCCGGCGCGATCCGGCGCCCCGTGCGAAGGGGGTCCGGCGCGTTCCGGCCGAGCCCGTGCCGTCCGCACGGCCGCTCTCCGTGAGCCCGGCGGCAGCGGTGCGCTCCGCCCCGAAGTACTCGTCCGCGGTCGCGGACGAACCGCGGGAAGCCCTCCGGCCTCCGCGTCCTGTGCACGTCCCGGTCCGCCGGGCCTGCCCGAGCAACGACAGGTCACGTCTCCCTTGCCTGCATCCGTACTGTCCCCGGCCGGCCGGCTGCGTGGCTTCCGGCCGTCCTGGCTGTCCCCGAAGGTCTTCCGCACGGAGGTCCTGGCCGGTCTCGTCGTGGGGCTCGCACTGATCCCCGAGGCGATCTCGTTCTCGATCATCGCCGGGGTGGACCCCGCCGTCGGTCTGTTCGCCGCCTTCACGATGGCCGTCGTCATCTCCGTCGTCGGCGGCAGGCCCGCGATGATCTCCGCCGCGACCGGCGCGGTCGCCCTCGTCATCGCCCCGCTCAACCGGGAGCACGGATTCGGCTACCTGATCGCGGGCGTCATCCTGGGCGGGGTCTTCCAGGTCGTACTCGGCGCGCTCGGTGTCGCCAGGCTGATGAGGTTCGTGCCCCGCAGCGTGATGGTCGGCTTCGTCAACGCGCTGGCGATCCTGGTCTTCATGGGGCAGGTCCCCGAGCTGAGCGACGTCCCCTGGCCGGTGTATCCGCTGGTCGTCGGCGGGCTGGTCCTGATGGTGCTGTTCCCGCGGATCACCAGGGCGGTCCCGGCCCCGCTGGTCTCCATCGTCATCCTCACGGCGATCACCGTCGCCGCCGGCATCGCGGTGCCGACGGTCGGCGACAAGGGCGAGCTGCCCTCGTCCCTGCCGGTGCCCGGCCTGCCCGACGTGCCCTTCACCCTGGACACCCTGACGACCGTCGCCCCCTACGCGCTGGCCATGGCGCTGGTCGGCCTGATGGAGTCGCTGATGACGGCGAAGCTGGTCGACGAGATCACCGACACCCACTCCAGCAAGACCCGCGAGTCGATCGGCCAGGGCGTCGCCAACATCGTGACCGGCTTCCTCGGCGGCATGGGCGGCTGCGCGATGATCGGCCAGACCATGATCAACGTGAAGGTCTCCGGTGCCCGTACGCGGCTTTCCACGTTCTTCGCGGGCGTCTTCCTGATGGTGCTGTGCATCGCGTTCGGGCCGCTCGTCTCCCGTATCCCGATGGCGGCCCTCGTCGCGGTGATGGTCATGGTGTGTTTCGCGACCTTCGACTGGCATTCGATCGCACCGGGGACGCTCAGGCGGATGCCGGCCGGCGAGATCGTGGTGATGGTCGTCACGGTGGTCTGTGTCGTCGCCACCGAGAACCTCGCCGTCGGTGTCGTCGTCGGCTCGGTCACCGCGATGGTCATATTCGCCAGGCGGGTCGCCCACCTCGCCGATGTCACGTCCGTCACCGACGCGGACGGGGGCCGGATCGTCTACTCCGTCTTCGGGGAACTCTTCTTCGCCTCGTCCAACGACCTCGTCGGACGCTTCGACTACGCCGCCGATCCCCGGTCGGTCGTCATCGACCTGACCTCGGCACACATCTGGGACGCCTCCTCGGTCGCGACGCTGGACGCCATCACCACGAAGTACGAACAGCGGGGGAAGAGCGTCGAGATCATCGGTCTCAACGAGCGGAGTGCCGACCTCCACGGCTCCCTCAGCGGCCGGCTCGCCGGTGGCTCCTGACGCACCCCGTGACCCTGCGCCGGGATGTCCGGAGCGGGCGCCGGTGTGACCGGGCCGCGCGGGGAAGAGGTCCGACGGGGACGGGGCGGGGCGGACGATATCAGGCATTTCATGCGATCCGTGTGCCTGGCGTGAAGCTCTTCGGGAGAGATGGCGCACACGCCGTTCCGCCGTCGTCCCGGCGTGGACGGGCGGGTTGCCATTCGTGCCCCGACTGGGCAATGGTTGCCGAAGGGAAAGTACTTTTCGTCCAGTTGGAAGGTGGTGCGGCTCGCCTCGGGCGGGTCCCCCCTCATGGCTCCTCTGAAGGAACACATCGCCACGAAAACTCAGCAACGGTCCGCCTCCGACCTGTGGGGCCCGGCCCCGTACGCAGTGATCGTCGTGGACCGGACAGGAACGGTCCGCGATCTCAACCCGGCAGCCGCTTCGCTCCTGGGAGGCGTCACTCCGGGCGTCGCACTGTCGGATGCCGCGCCGTCCTGGCTGGCACGTGCCCACGAGGAGACGACGAACCCCACCGGCCGCCCCGGGGGTGACGCCCATGCCGCCTTCCGCGGGCGGATCGGCGCACGGAGCTTCGAGGCGCACCCGGCCCCGTACGGCGACGGTGAGGTGGTGTGGTGGCTGGCCGACGACACCGACCGGCGGCTCGTCGAGGAGGAGCTGGCCACGGAGCGGGAGCGCACCGCCTTCCTGGCGGAGGCCTCGAACGTCCTCCTGGCGTCGCTGAACACCGACCGCTGCATGCTCGTCACCGCTCAGCTCGCCTCCCGGTACCTCGCCGAGGCCGCGATCGTCATCGTGCCCGCCGCGGGACGAAAACTGCCCATGACGTACGCCGTCGAGGGCGGTGCGGCGGTCCGCCGCACGGTGATCGCGGACACCGCCCTGGTGCCCGGCCTGAGCGAGGCGCTGCAGGGCTTCCCGCCCGTACCCTCCCGGTGGATCGACCCGGCCTTCCTGCCGGACTGGCTCATCCCCGAGGGCTTCGGCGGCACCGTCGGGTCGGCCGCCGTCACCCCGCTGCCGGGCCACGGTGTACCGGCGGGTGTCCTGGTGCTGCTGCGCGGCACGGATTCCACCGAGTTCAACGAGAACGAGGAGATCTTCGCCCGGCTGTTCGCGGCGCGGGCCGGTGCCGCCCTGTCCGCCGCGCGGCTGTACGCCGAGCAGAGCGACATAACGCGGACCCTCATGCGCGACCTGCTGCCGCCCCGGCTGGACCGGGTCAACGGAGTCGAGTTCGCCGGCGGCTACCAGCCCGCGGCGGCGCGGGACCGGGTCGGCGGCGACTTCTACGACGTCCACCCGGGCAGCACCCCCGAGGACGCGTCCCTGGCGGTCCTCGGGGACGTGTGCGGCAAGGGCCTGGACGCGGCCGTGCTCACCGGCAAGATCCGCAACACGCTCCAGGCGCTGACACCGATGGCGGGCGACCACGAGGCCATGCTGCGGCTGCTCAACGGGGCGCTGCTCAACTCGCACCACACCCGCTTCGCGACGCTCGTGCTGGCCTCGGTCCGGCGCGAGGAGAACCGGGTGCGTCTGCGCCTCACCTCGGCGGGCCACCCCGCCCCCCTGGTGATCCGGAACGACGGCCGGGTGGAGGAGATCGACACCCGCGGGACCCTGGTGGGGGCGCTGCCCCACATCGAGGCCCGCACCGTGGAGACCGAACTGCTCCCGGGCGAGACGTGCCTGCTCTACACGGACGGCGTCACCGAGGCCCGCGGCGGGCCCCTCGGCGACGAACTGTTCGGTGAGGAGCGGCTGATGCGGGCCATGCGGGAGTGCGCGGGCATGCCGGGCACGGCCGTGGTCGAGCGTGTGCAGATGCTCGCGTCCCAGTGGCTCCACGACGGCCGGCACGACGACATGGCGCTCGTCGCGATCACCGCTCCGCCGACCACCCACCTGAGCGCGGTGAACGGCCACACCCGGGGCAGGTACACGCAATGAGTACAGACATCCTTGCCGCACCCGACGTGAACGGTCTCCAGGAACAGTTGTGGGCCGCGGTGACCGGCCGGGACGAACACGCCGCCGCCGCGGTGCTCTTCACCGCGCTGGACGCCGGGATCGACGCCGAGACCGCGCTGCTGGACGTCATCGCCCCGGTACAGGCGCGGGTCGGCACCGAGTGGGCGGCCAACCGCCTCAGCGTGGCGCAGGAACACGCGGCGAGTGCCATCGCCGAGCGGGTCATCGCCGCCCTCGCCCACCACCCGGCCGCACGCACCACCCCGCGTCTGGGCCGCGTCACCGTGGCCTGTGTCGACCAGGAATGGCACGTGCTGCCGGCCCGTCTGCTGGCCGAGGTCCTCACGCTGCGCGGGTGGCAGGTCGACTTCCTCGGGGCCCAGGTGCCCACACCGCACCTCATCGGACACCTGCACAACAACGGCGCGGACGTGGTCGCGCTGTCCTCCTCGATCCCCACCCGGCTGCCCGCCGCGCACGCGGCCGTCACCGCCTGCCAGGCCGTCGGAGTGCCCGTACTCGCGGGCGGGGCGGCGTTCGGGCCCGACGGGCGGTACGCGCTCCGCCTGGGCGCCGACGCCTGGGCGCCCGACGCCCGCGCTGCCGCGCGCCGGATCGCTGAGGGGATCGCGGTGCCCGTGCCGGCCGCCGGAAGGCAGCAGATAGACGATCTGCCGCACCTGGGCGACCAGGAGTACACCCTCGTCGTCCGCAGCCGGCCGCAGCTCGTGCGGGAGGTGCTGGCACAGCTGGAGAGCCGCTTCCCCGCGGCCACGGCCTACACGGAGCAGCAGCGCGAGCACACCGCACAGGACATCTCCCACATCGTCGAATACCTCGGTGTGGCCCTCTACATGGACGACGACGAGCTCTTCACCGGCTTCCTGGGCTGGACCGCGGGCATCCTGGAGGCCCGGCAGGTTCCGGCCGTCTCCCTGCGGCCGGTCCTCGACGTCCTGGGGGCCGAGCTCAAGGACTTCCCCCGATCCACCCGGCTGCTCGGTGCGGCGCGTACCACCCTGGACGCCCACCTCGCAGCCGTCGGCCACAACCCCGGAGCCTCGGATGACCGATCTGCCCTGTCCGCCCTTCACCCTGGAAGTTGAAGCCGGTCCGGGTGCCGTACGACTGGGTCTCGTCGGTGACCTGGACTACGACACCAGTGAGCAGCTGGTGGAGCGTGCCCAGGCATGCCTCGCGGCCGAACCCGCCCCGCAGGCGCTCGTCCTGGACTGCTCCGGGCTGCGCGTGTGCGACTCGAGCGGGGTCTCCGCCCTTCTGCAGATCCACCGCGACACGACGTCGCGCGGTGTCGTGCTGCAGCTGCGGAACGCGCCCGACTTCTTCCGCAGGACCCTGGAGGTCACGGGGATCCGGCACCTCTTCGTCCTCGACGGTGCCGATGACCGGGGTGAGCGTGAGCGTGAGCGTGCGCAGGACGGACCGCCGCCGGCCGGCGACCGGTACCGGACGGTGCCGCCGCCCGTTCCTTCCGGCTGAGGCGGTCTCGCGTCAGCCGGAAGGAACGGGCGGCGTCGAGGAGCCGCGCGGCGGTTCGCCGAGGGCGGCGTCGAGTGTGGGGTAGCTCCTGATCACCCGGTCGACGCCCGCGGTCCGCAGGAGCCGGGTCAGGACCGCGCCCGGTGCGGCGACGCGCAGCTCGGTCCTCCGGTGCACCTCGATGAGCAGGCTGAGGAACGACGAGTCCGCGAAGGTGACCGCGGACGCGTCCAGTACGACGACCTGGTGCCCGGGCACGGCCTGCCACAGGGCGATGAACAGCGGGTCGATGGTGTCGCTGTCGAGATCGCCCTGCGCACGGACTACCCAGTAACCGTTGACCTCGCCCTCGGCCGCCACCACGGGCGGGCCTGCCGGCGCGGAGTTGTCGAGAGGCTCGCGGACCATGCAGGGATTATGCCAACCGTTCACGTCCGCCGCTGCGGACACCCGCCGGTCCACGCGGGTGCCGCGCGATACGTACAGTCTCTCCTCGGCGAGGGGCAGGGGAGACTGCGGAGATCACCGTCCAGTGGATCCGGACGACCTGGACGAAGGAGTCCCGCGGAGGGCAGGCGGCGGCCCGGAGGAACGCGGCGCCGGCCGGCTTCGCCCTCCCGTCCGCGCGGCCGCCGTTCGCGCACCTGGTGCGCGTGCACGCCTGTCCACGCCTCCGGTGTCCGTCGACGAGCGCGGACGACTGCGGTAGCCCGTCCTTCCGAGGGGCGCGAGCGCGTGGCCCGGCGCTCAGGCGAGGGCGACCAGCGCCACGATGTGCTTACCGCCGGGGAGGTACGTGATGGACACCCGCCTCGCCAGGCGGCGTACCAGGAGCCAGCCGTACCCGCCGATGGAGGCGGCGGCCGGATCGCGTTCGGCGGTGACCGGCGCGTGTGTACTGGCGTCGGCGACCGTGAGGAGGAGACCGTCGTCGGTGATCTCCGCGGTGAACCCGGTGAGACCGCCGCCGTGCCTGACCGCGTTGGTCACGAGCTCGGAGGTCACCAGCAGGGCGTCGGCCACCACGACGTCGGCGGGTCCCTCTCCGCCGAGCGAACAGAACTCCGCCTCCAGGAGCCGGGTGACCATGTCCCGTGCGGCGGCCGCGTTCCGTGGCACGCCGGGCGCGGGGAAGGCGCCCATCGGCTCCTTCGGAGCAGGTGGGCTGACGGCCTCCTCCGCCCCGTCGGCAGGACTCGCGCCGTCCCTCAGTACTTCTCGTTCCCCGTTCATCGCCCTCTGCGCCTGCCCGGTCGGGCCCGGACCACACTCCCTGTCCGGGAGCCGGTCCGTGGACGGCGCGGCCCGCGGGCGGTCAGCATCGCAGTGCCGCTTCCACCGTGTCGGCGAACGTGAAGGCGCCGAGCGTGCCCGAGACCTCGAAGAGCCTGCGCACGCCGGTGTCGAGCGGTCCGGCCAGCACCAGTGCCACTCCGGCCCCGGCGTGGCGCCGATGCGCGTTCAGCAGGGCGTGGAGCGCCGTCGAGTCGGCGAACTCGAGCCGGGACAGGTCGGCCACGGTGAGCCGGCCACCGCTCCCGGCGGCCTCCTCCAGCGCGTCGACGAGCGCGGAAGGGGCCGACCACCCGTCCAGGGTTCCCCTGACACGGATCAGGACGGCACCGTCGTCCGTGGTCTCCACGACCACATGCAGTTCATCCGCTGTCATGTGTCATATGTTCCTACACCGCCGGACCGGGGTGGAGCGCGGACCCGGCACCACGTCCGTGCGGCCGCCGGTCGCGACGAGGACGCGCTGCCGCGTCAGGGCCACACCAGGCAGTACGCCTGGTGTCCCGCGTCGTGCAGCCGGTGGGAGAAGTCCTGCCATTCGTGGAGCAGCTGGTAGACGTTGAAGGCGTCACGCGGGCCGCCGCGGTCGGGGACCGTGGACCAGATGAAGGCCGCCGCGCCGACCGACTCCTCGCCGACGTCGCGCAGGGGGTCGACCACCGTCATCGGCAGCTTGACCACCGCGTAGTCGGGGTGGAGAACGACCAGCTCCAGCGGCGGCACCTTGTGCAGGGGTATGCCCTGTATGCCGGTGAGGACCATGGCCGCCACCGTCTCCGGCTTGATCTTGCTGAACATGCCGCCCATGCCCAGCTCGTCGCCCCCCAGTTCCTCGGGGCGCATGGAAATGGGCACACGTGCGGCGGTGGCCCCGTCGGGGGCACCGAAGTACTTGTAGGTCACCCCCACCCTTCCACTGCTCCTGATCCCCGGACCGTCGACGCCACCCGCCGGTGCGTCCCGTGCGCGCTCGGCCTCGCGTTCGGCCTTGCGCCGGTGCCGCCCTCGTCGGGCAGGCTCGGGCCCCAGGTCGTCGGTCCCTTCACCCACTCCGCCACCGCGATGCATATCTCATCCACCCGACTACTTCTTAGGAGACACAGCCCCGCCGCGCAACCCGATCATCGTCAGTGACCTCCCCCACGGGCGTGCGGTGAAACACCTGTCCGCAAGACCGTCCACGCCTCTGACACCATGGCATGTGTGAGCTTTCCCTGTGACGCCCCAGTTTTGCAGACGCGAGGAGACTGACGCCCTTTCGTTGTACGAGCCTCATACGGGGAGAGCGCGCTCCCTGCTCACCGGCGGGCCGGAATTCCCGGCCGGGCCCCCCGAACACCGAATCGCAGATCAGGACCAAAGTGGCGTATTCATACGAAGCCCCAGTTTCACAGACGCTGTTCGACCGCGCGTCCCAGGTGACGCCCGGCGGCGTGAACTCTCCCGTGCGCGCCTTCCGCGCCGTGGGCGGTACGCCCCGGTTCATGGTGTCCGGCACGGGTCCGTACCTCACTGACGCCGACGGCCGCGAGTACGTCGACCTCGTGTGTTCGTGGGGGCCGATGATCCTCGGCCACGCGCACCCCGAGGTCACCGCGGCCGTGCAGGAGGCGGTGGCCCGGGGTACCTCGTTCGGTACGCCGGGTGAGGGCGAGGTCGCGCTCGCCGAGGAGATCGTGGCCCGGATCGAGCCCGTGGAGCAGGTGCGGCTGGTGTCGTCGGGCACCGAGGCGACCATGTCCGCGATCCGTCTCGCGCGTGGATTCACCGGACGCGCCAAGGTCGTGAAGTTCGCCGGCTGTTACCACGGTCACGTCGACGCGCTGCTGGCCGCCGCCGGTTCCGGGGTCGCCACCTTCGGACTCCCCGACACGCCCGGGGTGACCGGGGCGCAGGCGGGCGACACGATCGTGCTCCCGTACAACGACCTGGAGGCCGTGCGCGCGGCGTTCGCCGCGCAGCCGGGTGAGATCGCCTGTGTGATCACCGAGGCGTCGCCGGGCAACATGGGCGTCGTGCCGCCGCTGGACGGTTTCAACGCAGGGCTGAAGGAGATCTGCGCGGCCGACGGCGCGCTGTACATCTCCGACGAGGTGATGACCGGATTCCGTACGTCCAAGGCCGGCTGGTACGGCATCGACGGGGTGCGGCCTGACCTGATGACCTTCGGCAAGGTCATGGGCGGAGGCTTCCCGGCCGCCGCGTTCGGCGGCCGCGCCGACGTGATGGCGCACCTGGCCCCGGCCGGGCCGGTCTACCAGGCGGGCACCCTCTCCGGGAACCCGGTCGCCACCGCCGCCGGCCTCGCCCAACTGCGGCTGCTCGACGACGCGGCGTACGCGAAGGTCGACGCGGTCTCCGCGGAGCTGCGCTCCCTCGTCGGGGAGGCCTTCAGCAAGGAGGGCGTCGCACACACGGTGTCGGCGGCGAGCAACATGTTCTCCGTCTTCTTCACCGACGAGCCCGTACGCGACTACGAGGGCGCGAAGAAGCAGGAGGCCTTCCGCTTCACCGCGTTCTTCCACTCGATGCTGGAGCAGGGCGTGTACCTGCCGCCGTCCGCCTTCGAGTCCTGGTTCGTCTCCACCGCCCACGACGCGCGGGCGCTGGAGCGGGTCGCCGCGGCGCTGCCCGCCGCCGCCCGCGCCGCATCGGAGGCCGTCGCATGAGCACGCACAGCGGGAACAGCGAGGACGGGGCGAAGGACATCACCGTCGTCCACCTGATGCGCCACGGCGAGGTGCACAACCCGGAGGGCGTGCTCTACGGGCGCCGCGCCGGTTACAGCCTGTCCGAGCTCGGCCGCCGGATGGCGGACCGGGTGGCCGAGCACCTCGAGAAGCGCGACATCACGCATGTCGTGGCCTCCCCGCTGGAGCGCGCCCAGGAGACCGCCACGCCGATCGCCACGTCGCACGGCGTGGAACTGGCCACCGACGAGCGCCTCATCGAGGCCGCCAACGTCTTCGAGGGCAAGACCTTCGGGGTCGGCGACGGCGCACTGCGCAAGCCCGAGAACTGGAAGCACCTCACCAACCCCTTCAAGCCGTCCTGGGGCGAGCCGTACGTCGAGCAGGTCGTGCGGATGATGGGCGCGCTGGACGCGGCGCGTGACGCCGCGCGCGGGCACGAGGCGGTCTGCGTCAGCCACCAGTTGCCCATCTGGATCGTGCGGAGCTTCGTGGAGCGGCGCAGGCTGTGGCACGACCCGCGCAAGCGGGAGTGCACCCTGGCCTCGCTCACGACCTTCACGTACCAGGGGGACAAGATCGTGTCCGTCGGGTACACCGAGCCCGCCCGGGACCTGGTGCCCGCGCACCTGCTCGCGGGAGCGAAGCCCGTGAAGGGGAAGTCCAAGGCGTTCGGCGCGTAGCCGCTCCCGTGCCGCGCACCGGGACCGTACGCCGCGCACCGGGCCCCTACTCCGGGGTCCGTGCGCGGCGTCCGTCTGTGTGCGGTGTGCAGCACCTGTAAGGGTGTGTTCACGTAACAACTTTTGTGATTATCGGCGGAACCTCCGTGTTGGTTTCCTCATCTAAGCCATCGCCAGTTTGTATGGCATTGAGGTAATACGACCGCAGATGGGGACGCAATGCGTGAAATCAACCGAAGGGGCCTGCTCGGGGCCGGACTCGGAGCCGCAGCCGCACTCTCGATGACCGGCTGCGGCTCCCTCGGGTCATCGGACGGCGGACGGCCGGAACCCGAGAAGCGTGGCAACGGTGGCAAGGCGACGCCCGGGAACGGCGGCGGCCCACCCGAGAAGCACGTCAGGCTGATCGGTGACGGTTCCACGGCGGACACCGGAAAGCAGCCCAATCAGCCCGCCGCCCCCGTTGTGCTGGAGCCCGGCCAGACGCCGCCGCAGTTCGTGATCTTTTCCTGGGACGGGGCGGGCGAAGTCGGCAACGGTCTCTTCCCGCGCTTTCTCGAACTCGCCCAGGAACACGACGCGGCGATGACCTTCTTCCTCTCGGGGCTCTATGTGCTGCCCGAGTCGAAGAAGTCCCTCTACCGGCCGCCCAACAACCCCCGCGGCGCCTCCGACATCGGTTATCTCACCGACGACCACGTCAAGCAGACACTGAAGTACGTCCGCCAGGCCTGGCTCGACGGTCACGAGATCGGCACCCATTTCAACGGGCATTTCTGCGGCGGCTCCGGATCGGTCGGCGACTGGACGCCCGCGCAATGGCGGAGCGAGATCGACCAGGCCGTGTCGTTCGTCACCGGATGGCGCACGAACACCGGCTGGGAGGACGTCGACCCGCTGCCCTTCGACTACCGCAAGGAACTGGTCGGAGGCCGTACGCCCTGTCTGCTCGGCCAGGACAACCTCCTGCCCACCGCGAAGCAGCTGGGCTGGCGCTACGACGCGAGTTCGCCGGGCGGCAGCCAGATGTGGCCCGAGAGGCGTCAGGGCGTCTGGGACCTCCCGCTGCAGGGCATTCCGTTCCCCGGGCACTCCTTCGAGGTCCTCTCCATGGACTACAACATCCTCGCCAACCAGTCGAAGAATTCGACCAAGGGCATGCCGTCCCGCTATCCCGGGTGGCGCACCCAGGCCGCCCAGGCGTACATCGCCGGATTCGACCGCGCCTACGAGACGAACCGCGCGCCCTTCTACATCGGAAACCACTTCGAGGAGTGGAACGGCGGCATCTACATGGACGCCGTGGAGGACGCGCTCAAACACATCTCGGGCAAGCCCGATGTGCGCCTCGTCTCCTTCCGGCAGTTCGTCGACTGGCTCGACGTACAGGACCCGGCGGTGCTCGCGAAGCTTCGTTCGCTCCAGGTCGGACAGGCCCCCGAGGGTGGCTGGAACGCCTTCTTCAAACAGTCCTGACAAGGGGCTTTACGGGCACCGAGGGGGGTGCCCAAGATCCCTGGAACTGCCATGCGAAACTTTTCACATGAGCTCTGGCCGCGCACTCCGACGCCGCTTCACCCTGCTCGCCGCCACCGCTGTGGCCGGTGCCCTGACCCTGTCCGCATGCAGTGGGGACGGCAACCGGGCGGGCGGTGGCGGCAACACGAACTTCGTCACCGGCAGTGGCGGGATCTCCACCGTCGCCAAGGGCGAACGCACCGCCGCGCCGAAGCTCGCGGGCGCGACCCTGGACGGCACCGACCTCGACATCGCCGACTACAAGGGCAAGATCGTCGTCCTGAACTTCTGGGGATCGTGGTGCGGCCCCTGCCGCGCGGAGGCCAAGCACTTCGTGAAGGTCTCCGAGGAGATGAAGGACCAGGGCGTCCAGTTCGTCGGCGTCAACACCCGCGACCCCCAGAAGTCCCTCGCGGTCAGCTTCGAGGAGGACTTCGGGGTCACCTACCCGAGCCTCTACGACCCGACGGGCAAGCAGCTCCTGCGCTTCCCCAAGGGCACGCTGAACCCGAAGGCCATCCCGTCGACCGTGGTCGTCGACCGCGAGGGGAAGCTCGCCGCCCGCTCCCTCGCGGCGCTCGACGCCACGAAGCTGCGCGAGATGATCGACCCGCTGGTCGCCGAGAAGTGACCGCCGTCCTCCAGCTGGCCGCGACCACCGGCGGAAACGAGACGGTGGCCGGCGGGGCCCTCATAGTGGCGCTGCCCATCGCCCTGCTCGGAGGGCTCGTCTCCTTCTTCTCGCCGTGCGTCCTGCCGCTCGTGCCCGGCTACCTCAGCTACGTCACCGGGGTCAGCGGCGCCGACCTCGCCGAACGCCGCAGGGGCAGGACCGTCGCCGGCGCCGCACTCTTCGTCCTCGGCTTCACCGCCGTGTTCGTGTCCGGCGGCGCGCTCTTCGGCTTCTTCGGCCAGACGCTCCAGGAGTACAGCGGGACGCTCTCCAAGGTCCTCGGCGCGCTGATGATCCTCATGGGGATCTTCTTCATGGGGCTCCTGCCCTGGATGACGCAGCGCGAGTTCCGCATCCACAAGCGGCCGGTGACAGGGCTGGCGGGAGCGCCGCTGCTCGGAGCGCTCTTCGGGATCGGCTGGACGCCCTGCCTCGGCCCCACGCTCGCCTCCGTCAACGCGCTCGCCTTCGACCAGGCGACGGCCGGGCGCGGGGCGATCCTGTCGGTGGCGTACTGCCTGGGGCTCGGCGTCCCCTTCGTCCTGGCGGCGATCGCCTTCCGCCGGGCGCTCGGCGCGTTCGGCTGGGTCAAACGCCATTACGCATGGGTCATGCGCATCGGCGGCGGCATGATGATCGTGACCGGCATCCTCCTGCTGACGGGCGCGTGGGACATGCTCATCCAGGAGATGCAGGTCTGGTCCAACGGCTTCACTGTGGGGATCTGAGTCCATGAGCAACACGAACACCACGGACGAGCGCGACCTCGGCCAGGCCGGGGAACAGCTCTCCACCGCCCCGCGCGAGGAGTCCGCCGCCTCCCTGCCCTCGATGGGCGTCATCGGCTGGGCCCGGTGGTTCTGGCGGCAGCTCACCTCGATGCGGGTCGCGCTGATCCTGCTCTTCCTGCTGTCGCTCGGTGCCATCCCCGGCTCGCTGATCCCGCAGAACAGCGTGGACGAACTGAAGGTGCAGACCTTCAAGGAGGCCCACACCACCGTCAGTCCGGTCTACGAGAAGCTGCAGTTCTTCGACGTCTACAGCTCGGTGTGGTTCTCCGCGATCTACATCCTGCTGTTCGTCTCGCTGATCGGCTGCATCGTCCCGCGCACCTGGCAGTTCGTCGGGCAGCTGCGTGGCCGCCCACCGGGCGCGCCGAAGAAGCTGACCCGGCTGCCGGCGTACACCACCTGGCGCACCGACGCCGAGCCCGAGCAGGTGCGCGAGGCAGCCCTCTCGATCCTGCGCAAGCGGCGCTTCCGCTCGCACGTCGTCGCTGACGCGGTCGCGAGCGAGAAGGGCTATCTCCGCGAGACCGGGAACCTGCTCTTCCACGTCGCGCTGATCGTCATGCTGGTCGCGTTCGCCGGCGGGCAGCTCTTCAAGTCCGAGGGCGGCAAGCTGGTCGTCGAGGGCGACGGGTTCGCCAACACCATCACCCAGTACGACGACTTCAAGTCCGGTTCGCTCTTCGACGACGACGATCTCACCCCCTTCAGCTTCGACCTGAAGGACTTCGTCGGCACGTACGAGCGCAACGGCCCCCAGCGCGGCACGCCCCGCACCTACGAGGCACGGGTGACGTACGCGGAGGGCGCGGACGGGGAGACGAAGAAGAAGGTCATCGAGGTCAACAAGCCGCTCGTCGTCGACGGCACGAAGGTCTACCTCAACGCGCACGGCTACGCCCCGGTCATCTCGGTCAAGGACGGCGAGGGCAAGGAGGTCTACCGGAGCGCGGTGCCCCTGCTGCCCATCGACAACAACGTCACCTCGACCGGCGCGATCAAGGTGATGGACGGCTACAAGGACAAGAGCGGCAAGAAGTCCCAGCTGGGCTTCCAGGCGTTCTTCGTGCCGACGTTCGCCGGTGACGGCCAGGGCACGATGTTCTCGCAGTACCCCGGTCTCGACTACCCGGTCCTCGCGCTCAACGGCTACTACGGCAGCCTCGGCGTGGACTCGGGTCTGCCGCAGAACGTCTACCAGCTCGACACGTCCGACATGAAGGAATTCAAGGACAGCAACGGGGACAAGCTGAAGAAGCGGCTGCGCCCTGGGGAGACCATGAAGCTCCCCGACGGCGCGGGGTCGATCACCTTCGAGAGCGTCGAGGAGTGGGCCAGCTTCCAGATCACGCGTCAGCCCGCCAGCGGATGGGCGCTCACCGGCGCCGTCGCCGCCATCATCGGCCTCGCCGGATCGCTCTTCATCCAGCGCCGCCGGGTGTGGGTGCGGGCCGTGCGGGGGACGGACGGTGTCACCGTCGTCGAGATGGCGGGCCTGGGACGCAGCGAGTCCGCGAAGCTCCCCGAGGAGCTGACCGACCTCGCGGTCGCGCTCCACACCGTGGCGCCGACCGCGTCCGGACCCGATCCCGACCACCGTCCCGAACAACTCTCCGAAGAACCTGCCGAAGGGGCTGAGAAGTGAATCTCGCCGCCGCAACCAACGAGAATCTGGCGAACGTCAGCAACACGCTGATCTATTCGTCGATGGCCGTCTACACCCTGGCCTTCTTCGCGCACATCGCCGAGTGGGTGTTCGGCAGCCGGAGCAAGGTCGGCCGCACGGCCGCCGCGCTCAAGAAGGACTCGGCAACCGGTCCGGCGGTGAAGGTGCAGGCCGCGCAACAGGGTGGCACCGCCGTGCTGGAGCGCCCCCAGGTCGTCACGCGCTCCGCCGCCGGATCCCGTGACGTCCCGGACGGCCCCGGTGCGGCCGGCGGCACCTTCAAGGGCGACCTTTGGGGGCGGATCGCGGTCTCGCTGACCGTCGTCGCCTTCGCCGTCCAGGCGGGCGGAGTCGTCGCCCGTGCCCTGTCGGTGCAGCGGGCCCCCTGGGGCAACATGTACGAGTTCTCGATCACCTTCTCCACGGTGGCCGTGGGCGCGTACCTGCTCCTGCTCGCGCTGAGGAAGAACGTCCGCTGGATCGGTCTGCTGCTGGTCACCACGGTCCTGCTGGACCTCGGCATCGCGACCACCACGCTGTACACCGACAGCGACCAGCTGGTCCCGGCGCTGCACTCCTACTGGCTGTGGATCCACGTCTCCACCGCCATCATCTGCGGCGCGGTCTTCTACCTGGGTGCCGTCGGCACGCTGCTCTACCTGTTCCGCGACAGCTACGAGAACAAGCTGGCCAACGGCGGGACGCCCGGGAAGTTCGCGACCTCCGTCATGGAGCGGCTGCCGGCCGCCAAGAGCCTGGACACCTTCTCGTACCGCATCAACGCGGCCGTCTTCCCGCTGTGGACGTTCACGATCATCGCGGGCGCGATCTGGGCGGGCGACGCGTGGGGCCGTTACTGGGGCTGGGACCCCAAGGAGGTCTGGTCCTTCATCACCTGGGTCGCGTACGCCGCCTACCTGCACGCCCGTGCGACGGCCGGCTGGAAGGGCCGCAAGGCCGCCTACCTGGCGCTGGTCGCCTTCGGCTGCTGGCTCTTCAACTACTACGGCGTGAACATCTTCGTCACCGGCAAGCACTCCTACGCAGGGGTCTGACCGGTACACCCGCGTACGACGGGAGGGCGCGACCATCGCTGGTCGCGCCCTCCCGTCGTACGTGCTCTCAGCCGAGCGGGGTGTCCAGGACCGCCTTGCGGTGGCTGAACGTCTCCAGGGAGTACCGCCCGTGGTAGTTGCCCATGCCGCTCTCGCCGACCCCGCCGAAGGGCAGGTCCGAGACGGTCAGATGGGCGAGGGGCAGGCCCATGCCCACGCCGCCCGAGGAGGTCTCGGTCAGCAGCCGTTCCCGCACGGCCGGGTCCTGGGTGAACGCGTACAGGGCCAGCGGCTTGTCACGGTCGTTGATGAAGCCGATGGCCTCGTCGAGCCCGTCCACCGTGAGGATCGGCAGCACCGGTCCGAAGATCTCCTCGCCCATCACGGGGGAGTCCGGGGAGACATCGGCGAGCACCGTCGGGGCGATGTACTTCCCCTCCCGGTCGTGGGCCCCGCCCGTCACCGTGCGGCCGGAGTCCAGGAGCCCGACCAGCCGGTCGAAGTGGCGCTCGTTCACGATCCGGCCGTACTCCGGACTGGTGGACGCGTCCTCGCCGAACAGTCCCTCGACCGCCGCCGCGAGGGCGTCCGCCAGGGCCGGTGCGGTCTCCGGATCGGTCAGGACGTAGTCGGGGGCGACGCACGTCTGGCCGGCGTTGAGGAACTTCCCGGAGGCCAGCCGGGCGGCCACCGTCTTCAGGTCCGTGTCGCGGTCCACGAACACCGGCGACTTGCCGCCCAGTTCGAGGGTGACGGGCGTGAGGTGCTTCGCCGCGGCGGTCATGACGATCCGGCCGACCGTGCCGTTGCCGGTGTAGAAGATGTGGTCGAAGCGCTCGGCGAGCAGCGCGGTGGTCTCCGGGACCGCGCCCTCCACGACGGCGACGGCGTCCGTGTCCAGATACAGCGGCACCAGCCGGGCCACGGCGGCGGAGGTCGCGGCCGCCAGTTCACTGGGCTTGGCGACGACCGTGTTGCCCGCGGCCAGCGCGCCCACGACGGGAGCGAGCAGCAGCTGCACCGGGTAGTTCCACGGGGCGATGACGAGGACGACGCCGAGCGGGTCCTGCACGGTGTGGGCGGTGGCGCCGCCGAGGACCGCCGGTACGGGGGCGGGCTCGGGCTCCAGCCACCCCTCCAGACGCTCGAGGGTGTGGTCGATCTCCCGGATAGTGAAGTCGATCTCGGTCCGGTAGGCCTCCTTGCGGCTCTTGCCGAGGTCGGCCCGGAGCGCCTCGGCCAGTTCGTCCCCGCGCTCGGTGAGCAGCGCGCGCAGCCGCGTCAGCTGGGTGGTGCGCCAGGCCAGGTCCTTGGTGCGGCCGGTGCGGAAGGTGGCACGGAGCCGGGCGACGACGTCGGCCGGGGCTTCCCGCACGGTCTCCGCGGCGCTCACAGGGCCGCTACGATCTCGCGGGCCAGCTGCTCGGAGGAGGCAGGGTTCTGACCGGTGTGCAGGTTGCGGTCGTGCACGGTGTGCACCGCCCACGGCTCGGCCGCGGCGTAGTCGGCGCCGAGCTCGACGAGACGGTTCTCCAGCAGCCACGGCGCCTTGGCGGCGAGGCCGGCCTGGGTCTCCTCGGCGTTGCTGAAGCCGGTCATGCGGTAGCCGGCGAACGGCCAGCTGCCGTCCTCGCGGCGGGCGGGCAGCAGGGCGGCGGGCGCGTGGCACAGGACGGCGACGTGGGTGCCGGAGTCCAGGGCCGAGGTCAGCAGCCTGCCGGAGACCTCGCTGACGGCCAGGTCCTCCATGGGGCCGTGGCCGCCGGGGTAGAAGACGATGTCGTAGGACGTGGGCACGATGTCCTCGAGCCGGGCGGGGATGCGCAGCGTCTCGTCGATCGAGGCGAGGTACGAGGCCACGGCGTCGGCCTGCTCCTGGCCTCCGTTCGCCTCGGCGGCCAGGCTGGCGGCGTCGACCGTGGGGGCCACACCGCCGGGGGTGGCGACGGTGATGTCGAAGCCGGCCTGGGTGAAGACGCGGTGCGGGGCGGCGAGTTCCTCGGCCCAGAAACCGGTGGGATGGGCGGTGCCGTCGTTGAGGGTCCAGTGGTCGGCACCGGTGAGGACGAAGAGTACGGAGGGCATGGGGGGTGCTCCCTACGAGACGCTGTGCGGAAAACGCGCGGAACGCGAAGCTTGATATGCTCAAGCAATACCGTTCATGTAACGGGTTAAAGTTGAGCATGTCAAATGAATGCGGGTGCGTGGCGGACAGAGTCCGGGCCTCCGGACCACGCGTACCGACCGAAGGATGACCGACCATGACGACGGAACCCGCACCCCGCGCCGTCCCTACTCCGGACGAACTGCTGGAACCCCTCGCAGTCGTCGTCCGCGGCCATCACGACGACCTCACCGCCGTCGCCGGCCGTCACGGCCTCAGCACCTCCCAGGCCCGGGCGCTGATCGCCCTCAATGAGCCCATGCCCATGAGCGCGCTGGCCAGTCATCTGGTGTGCGACGCCTCCAACGCCACCGGTCTCATCGGCCGCATGGAGGCCCGAGGCCTGGTGACGCGTACCCCGGCGCCCGGCGACCGCCGCTCCAAGGTGGCCGCCCGCACGGCGGAGGGCACCGAGACGGCGCACCGGATCCGCGCCGAGATGCGCGTGGTGCACGGCGCCCTGGAGGCGCTCACCCCCGAGGAGCGCACGGCGCTGCTGCCCCTGCTGGAGCGCCTGGGGCGACTGCTGTCCTCATGAGGAACCCCTCATGCGGACGCCCCTCACGGGAGGGACGTCATGAGGCCGTCGGCGGGGTCGGGTCCTCGGGACCCGTGCCGCTCTCCCGGCGCTTGATCTCGTCCTCGCGCCGGCGCAGGTCCGCCTCCCAGTCCTTGAGGAGCGACTCGTCCTTCTTGTTCTCGTCCTTCAGCGACTTCAGGAAGTCCGGGTTGTCGTCGGGCGCCACCCAGGTGTTGCGGTGGTTGCGGTGCCACTCCGAAGGAGTGCGGCCGCCCTGGGGGGCGTGGCGCATCTTGCCCGCGGCGAGCCAGACGATCGGCCCGACGATCCAGAACAGCAGGATGATGAAGACCCAGGCGATCTTCGGCAGGTGCTTCGCCTCGTCCTCAGGTGTGTTCAGGCAGTCGATGAACGCGAAGATCGTCAGCGCCAGCGGCAGGATGTAGATCAGGGCCCTGAACATCGTGGAAGATCCCCCGAGGTGAGGTGACGGGGCGCATGGACCGCCCCCGGTGACGGGCCCAGGGTAGCCGGTGTCCGATACTTGACCGTATGGCTTACGACGATCTTCGCTCCCTGCTCCGTGCTCTGGAGCGCGAGGGCGATCTCAAGCGCATCAAGGCCGAGGTCGACCCGTATCTGGAGGTCGGCGAGATCGTCGACCGGGTGAACAAGGCGGGCGGTCCCGCGCTGCTCTTCGAGAACGTCAAGGGGGCGTCCATGCCCCTGGCCATGAACGTCTTCGGGACCGACCGGCGGCTGCTCAAGGCGCTCGGCCTGAAGTCCTACGCGGAGATCAGCGACAAGATCGGCGGCCTGCTCAAGCCGGAGCTGCCACAGGGGTTCGTCGGGATCCGGGAGGCGTTCGGGAAGCTCGGGGCGGTGACCCACCTGCCGCCGAAGAAGGTGAAGTCCGACAGCGCCCCCGTCCAGGAGGTCGTCCTGACCGGCGACGACGTGGACCTCGACCAGCTGCCCGCGCTCTTCACCTGGCCCGAGGACGGCGGATCCTTCTTCAACCTGGGCCTCACGCACACCAAGGACCCGGAGACGGGGATCCGCAACCTCGGGCTCTACCGGCTCCAGCGCCATGACCGGCGCACCATCGGGATGCACTGGCAGATCCACAAGGACAGCCGCAACCACTACCAGGTCGCCGCCAGGCGGGGCGAGAAGCTGCCCGTCGCCATCGCGTTCGGGGCCCCGCCCGCGGTCACCTACGCCTCCACGGCGCCGCTGCCGGGGGACATCGACGAGTACCTCTTCGCCGGCTTCGTCCAGGGCAAGCGGATCGAGATGGTCGACTGCAAGACCGTCCCGCTCCAGGTCCCGGCGCAGGCGGAGGTCGTCATCGAGGGCTGGCTGGAACCGGGCGAGATGCTGCCCGAGGGGCCGTTCGGCGACCACACCGGCTTCTACACGCCGCAGGAACCCTTCCCCGCGCTGAAGATCGACTGCGTGACGATGCGGAAGCGTCCGCTGCTCCAGTCGATCGTCGTGGGGCGGCCTCCCACCGAGGACGGCCCGCTGGGACGGGCGACCGAGCGGTTCTTCCTGCCCCTGCTCAAGATCATCGTCCCGGACATCGTGGACTACCACCTGCCGGAGGCGGGCGGCTTCCACAACTGCGCGATCGTCTCGATCGACAAGAAGTACCCGAAGCACGCCCAGAAGGTCATGAGCGCCATCTGGGGGGCGCACATGATGTCGCTGACCAAGCTGATCGTGGTCGTGGACTCCGACTGCGACGTCCACGATCTGCACGAGGTCGCCTGGCGGGCGCTCGGGAACACCGACTACGCACGGGACCTGACGGTCACCGAAGGGCCGGTCGACCATCTCGACCACGCCTCCTACCAGCAGTTCTGGGGTGGCAAGGCGGGCATCGACGCGACGCGCAAGCTGCCCGAGGAGGGGTACACGCGGGACGGGGGCTGGCCGGAGATGGTCGAGTCCGACCCGGAGACGGCGGCGAAGGTCGACCGCCGGTGGAAGGAGTACGGCCTGTGAGTGCATCGGCCTCGGCGGCGGCTGTCCCGCAGCCGCGCGGCAAGTCCCGCGCGTTCCTGCGGCTGGTGATGATCGAGCACTCGGTCTTCGCGCTGCCCTTCGCCTACATCGCCGCGCTGACCGCGATGTTCCAGCTGGACGGGAACATCCACT
Organism: Streptomyces sp. JH34; assembly: GCF_029428875.1. Classification (NCBI taxonomy): domain Bacteria; kingdom Bacillati; phylum Actinomycetota; class Actinomycetes; order Kitasatosporales; family Streptomycetaceae; genus Streptomyces; species Streptomyces sp. JH34. The sequence goes on from NZ_JAJSOO010000001.1 coordinate 4,123,060, forward strand.
GGGGCACGCTGCTGCTGGTGACCATCGCGATGGTCGGGCTGCGTACGTTCGCGATGGCCGCCAACCGGATCATCGACCGGGAGATCGACGCCCGGAACCCGCGCACGGAGGGCCGGGAGCTCGTGACGGGCGCCGTCACGGTCAGGTCCGCGTGGACCGGCGCGATCGTGGCCCTCGCCTTCTTCCTCGGCGCCGCCGCCCTGCTGAACCCCCTCTGCCTGGTGCTGGCACCGGTGGCCGTCGTGCCGATGGTCGTCTACCCGTACGGCAAGCGGTTCACGAACTTCCCGCACGCGATCCTGGGCCTCGCCCAGGCCATCGGCCCGATCGGTGCCTGGCTTGCCGTGACCGGCAGCTGGTCGTGGGACGCGGTGATCCTGGGGCTCGCCGTCGGCATCTGGATCGGCGGCTTCGACCTGATCTTCGCCTGCCAGGACGTGCGGGCCGACCGCGCCCACGGAGTGCTCTCCTTCCCTGCCCGCTTCGGCATCCCCGCCGCGCTCTGGGGCGCGCGGGTCTGCCACGTGGTGACGACCGGGCTGCTGGTGTGGTTCGGGCTGGCGACGGACGCGGAGATCTTCTACTGGATCGGCATGGTGATCGTCGCCGTGGCCTTCGTGTACGAGCACCGGGTCGTGCGGCCGCACGACCTGTCCCGGCTGAACCGGGCGTTCTTCTCGGTCAACGGCTTCATCGGGATCGCGCTCTTCGCGTGCGCCCTGCTCGATCTGTTGGTGCGCGGCCTCACACCGTGACGTAGCCGCGCGGCTCCTGGGGGCGGCGGGGGCGGCGGAGGACGAACGCCGCCACCACCCCGCCTATGAGGCCGAAGAGATGGCCCTGCCAGCTGATGCCGGAGTCGGTCGGCAGCACGCCCCAGAGAAGCGAGCCGTAGACCGCGGCGATGACCACGCCGACGACGATGTCCAGCGGGCGCCGGTCCACGAAGCCGCGGACCAGCAGATAGCCGAAGAGCCCGAAGACCACGCCGGACGCGCCGAGCGTCACGGTGTTCGCGGGCGCGGTCAGCCAGACGCCGAGGCCGGACGTCACGATCACCACCAGGACGACGGCGGCGAACCTGCCCGCGCCGCCCAGTGCGGCGATGAAGCCCAGCACCAGCAGCGGGACGCTGTTGGACGCCACGTGTTCCCAGCCGCTGTGCAGGAACGCCGACGGCACGATGTCGGCCAGCTCCGCGGGCTCACGCGGACTGATGCCGTAGGTGTCGAGGGAGTGGTCCGTCGCCGTGTCGATGCCTTCCAGCAGCCACAGCAGCGCGATCCAGGCGAGCATGACGACGCCGGCCGTGACGGCCCGCGCGGTCGCGCTCGTGCGTGCGCCCGGCATGGTCACCCCCTGTCGATGTCTGTTCCCACACCGTTGCAACGTCCGGAGCCCCTGGCTCGGTTCCTGAGGCGGGGTGCCGGATAGGCTCGGTGGCGTGAGAGCCGGGACTTCGATGAGTGAACAGCAGCGCAGGCCTTGGATTGTCGGGGTGTCGGGCGCATCGGGTACACCCTTCGCGGCTTCGGTGCTGCGCGGACTGCTGGCCGCGGGGGAGAGCGTCGATCTCGTGGTCAGCCGCGCCTCGCGGCTGACGCTCCTGGACGAGACGGGGATCTCCTTCCGCGACGCCCACTGGCAGGAGGACCTGCGGAGCTGGCTGGCGCGGGGCGCCGACGGGAAGCCGGACACCTTCCGGCCGGACATCGGCGACGTACGCCACTGGGCGGCGGGGGACCTGGCGGCCGGGCCGTCCTCGGGGTCCTATCCGGCCAAGGGGATGCTGATCGTCCCGGCGTCCACGGCGTGTGTGGCCGGGGTGGCGCTCGGGCTCTCGAAGGACCTGCTGCAGCGTGCCGCGAGCGTGACGCTGAAGGAGCGGCGGAAGCTGGTCGTCGCCGTCCGTGAGACTCCGCTCAGCGGTTCGACGCTCAAGCAGATGGTGGCGCTGGACGAGGCGGGCGCGGTCGTGCTGCCCGCCTCTCCGGGGTTCTACGCGGGGGCGACGCACATCCAGGACCTGGTGGACTTCGTCGCCGGGCGGGTGCTGGACGCGGCGGATGTGCCGCACCAGTTGTACCGCCGGTGGGAGGGGGAGCTCGGTGGAGCCTCCCGGGGCTGAGCCGGTGGGGTCAGCGCTTCTTCCCGTTCGCACCCGGGGCGCGGGTGCGGTCGACCCGGTGGGCCGCGGCGGGCTGGTGGGCACGCGAGCGGTTGGCCAGGTCCTGCAGCTCGCGCATTCGGGCGTAGGCCATCTCGATCGAGTACACGGTGACTTCACTCCTGAAGATTCGAAAGCGTTTCTTGGATGATGGGAAAGATTTGCAGGGCTTGACCCTGCCACGCCTTGGATTCTACACGTAAACTCGCGGTACTGCTGAACAATGGAAGGTTTCAGTCATATGGACGCGGTGGACAGGCAGCTCATCCAGGCCCTCAGAGAGAACGGCAGGGCCTCGTACGCCGAGCTGGGACGGCTCGTAGGGCTCTCCGGGCCCAGCGTCACCGACCGCATCAACCGGCTGGAAACCGCCGGGGTCATCACCGGTTACCGCGCGACCGTCGACTCCGCGTCGCTGGGGCTGGGCGTCACCGCGCTGATCGGCATCTCGCTCTCCGACGCCGCCGACCACGAGGACGTGGCGCACCGGCTGAAGGACCTCGCGGAGATCGAGGACTGCTGGTTCATCGCGGGCGACGACTCGTTCATGCTCAAGGTCCGCGTCGGGGACGTGGACGGCCTGGAGAAGACGATCCGCCGGCTCAGCGGCACCAAGGGGGTCTCCCGGACCCGTACCACGGTCGTCCTCTCCACCAAGTGGGAGAACCGGGTCGGAGAGCTTCCCGAAGAGGTGTGACGCCGAGTGGGTGGGGGTCCGCGCGCCCGAACGGCGGGGGAGTACCGTGGGCTGCCGGAACGGCTGGACAGAGGATATGGAGGCGCCCTGGTGGACGCGGGACTCAAGCGCGAGCTGGAGCAGAAGGTCCGGGCCGGCGAGCGGCTGACCCGCGAGGACGGGATCGCGCTCTACGAGTCCGACGACCTGGCATGGCTCGGCGGGCTGGCCCACGAGGTGCGCACGAGGAAGAACGGCGACGTCGTCCACTTCAACGTCAACCGCCACCTCAACATGACGAACGTGTGCACCGCGTCCTGCGCGTACTGCTCGTTCCAGCGCAAGCCGGGCGAGAAGGACGCGTACACGATGCGCATCGAGGAGGCCGTCCGCCTCGCGAAGGCGATGCAGGGCGAGAACCTCACCGAGCTGCACATCGTCAACGGGCTGCACCCCACCCTGCCGTGGCGCTACTACCCGCGCTCGCTCAGCGCGCTCAAGGAAGCCCTGCCGGAGGTCGCGCTCAAGGCCTTCACGGCGACGGAGATCCACCACTTCGAGACGATCTCGGGGCTCTCGGCCTCCGAGATCCTCGACGAGCTGATCGAGGCCGGTCTGGAGTCGCTGACCGGCGGCGGCGCGGAGATCTTCGACTGGGAGGTCCGCCAGCACATCGTCGACCACAACACCCACTGGGAGGACTGGTCGCGCATCCACCGCCTCGCGCACGAGAAGGGTCTCAAGACCCCGGCGACGATGCTGTACGGGCACATCGAGGAGCCCCGTCACCGCGTCGACCACGTGCTGCGGCTGCGGGAGATGCAGGACGAGACCGGTGGTTTCCAGGTCTTCATCCCGCTGCGCTACCAGCACGACTTCGTCGACATGAAGGACGGCAAGGTCCGCAACACCCTGCAGGCCCGGACGTCCATGGCGACCGGCGCCGAGGCGCTCAAGACCTTCGCGGTCTCGCGGCTGCTCTTCGACAACGTCCCGCACGTCAAGGTCTTCTGGGTGATGCACGGCGTGCAGACCGCGCAGCTCGCGCTCCAGCACGGCGCCGACGACATGGACGGTTCGGTCGTCGAGTACAAGATCACGCATGACGCCGACGACTACGGCACCCCGAACAAGCTCGGCCGCGAGGACCTGCTGGACCTCATCCGGGACGCGGGCTTCCGGCCCGTGGAGCGCAACACCCGGTACGAGATCCTGCGTGAGTACCCGGGGCCGGACGCCGAGCGGCGCGAGACGCCGCAGCCGATGCGCGTCTGAGGTCCCACCCCCCGCCCGACGCCCCGCGCCCGTCGCGGGCGCCCGGACGTCCGCCGTACGAAAGCCCCGGCCCACCGTCTCCCCCCGGCCGGGGCTTTCTCGCGTGGTGGACACGGTTTGAACGGCGCGACGCGTAATGGTTAACGTGCTTGGATGGCGCTTACATTTGAAGTGGATCCCGCGTTCGACCGGACCCTGCGGGACGGCATCACCGCGCTCTGGGCCGACGTCACCAACGCCGGCGGAGCCGTGGGCTTCGTGGCCCCCGTCACCGCCGACGACGTCAGGCCGGAACTGGTCAAGCACCTCGCGGCGATGGCCGAGGGCCGCACCCACCTGGTGGTCGGACGGGACGAGGACGGCACGGTCGCCGCCACCGCCTTCCTCACCCATAACACCCACCGGCTCATGCGGCACTGGATCGGCGTCTACACGGTGATGGTCCACCCGCGCCACCAGGGCAAGGGCTTCGGGCGTGAGCTGATGGCGGCCGTCGCCGACGCGGCCCGCGGACTCGACGGCATCGGCGCCGTCCGCCTCACCTGCCGCGGCGGCACCGGCGCCGACCGCTTCTACGCCTCCTGCGGATACAAGGAGGTGGGCCGGGTCCCGGACGCCATCCGGGTCGCCGAGGACGACTACCGCGACGACGTCATCATGCTGCTGCCGCTCTTCCGGTAGCGGCGCCCGGGCAACCCCTGCGAACTGATCGAATTCGGGGCATGCTTCACTGGTCGGGCAGGACCCCTGACTGCGCGACCGCAGGAACGTCGGACGTAGAGAGAAGGCCAGCCGTGCCCGCTGCCAAGCCGAGCGCAACGATCCGGTACACCGCCATGCGGCTGCTGATTTTCGTCGGCTGCTTCTTCGTCGCGGGTGTCGCGGTCCACTTCGGTGTGCTGCCCTCGGGTGTCGGCGGCTCGAACGTCGTCTGGGTCCTCCTCCTCGGCCTCCTGCTCTCCGCACCCCTCAGCTTCATCCTGCTCCGCAAGCAGCGCGACGAGATGTCCGAGCAGATCGTCTCCTCGGTGGACCGGACCAAGGCCAGGCTCGAGGCGAACCGCGCCCGCGAGGACAGCGTCACGCGGTAGGCGCCGCGTAAGGTTCCTCACACCCGGAACGCGCACGGACGAAGCCCCGGACCGGAGCAGCAGCTCCCGTACCGGGGCTTCGGCATGTCCGGAGCCGCCCACGGTCAAAGTTGATCAAGAAGTGGACCTTTGAGGTTCTCAAAGTTGCGGTGTTAACGTATTCGACATGATTACCGCAGTGCGCCCCCGTCACGCCTTGGGCGTCCCGCTCGTGGTGCGCCTGCACGTCGATCTCTGCCGCTGTATGTCCGCGGTCTGTTGCCGCAACGTCTGAACCGGCATCATGCAGCGGCGCCGCCCCTGACGCGGGCGCCGCACCCCCGTCCCCTGTTCGACCGCACGACCGTACGTCTGTGCTCGTACGTCCCGATGCGTCACATCTGGAGTGTGTCCGTGTCCGCGAATTCCGCGTCCCCCGCCGAAACCGGCAAGCCGTCAGGCTCAGGTTTCCGTCTGCCCAGCATCCCGTTCTGGATACAGATCGTCGCCGGTCTGGTCCTCGGTGTGCTGCTCGGCTGGATCACCCGCAGCTACGAGATCGGCTGGCTCTACACCACGCTCGACCAGGTCGGCCACATCTTCGTCCAGCTGCTGAAGCTGGCCGTCGCGCCCCTCGTCTTCTTCGCGATCCTGGTGTCGATCACCAACCTGCGCAAGGTCAACAACGCCGCCAGGCTCGCCACCCGCACGCTGCTCTGGTTCATGATCACCTCGCTGATCGCCGTCGCCATCGGCCTCGCGATCGGTCTGGTCACCAACCCGGGCGCCGGCACCGGCCTCACCCCGAAGGACGGCGCCAAGCCCGAGAACGCGGGCTCCTGGCTCGACTTCCTCACCGGCATCATCCCCACGGACGTCATCACGCCCTTCACCGAGCTGAACGTCCTGCAGATCGTCTTCATGGCCGCCGTCGCCGGTATCGCCGCGCTCAAGCTCGGCGAGAAGGCCAAGCCGATCCTCGCCCTCAGCGAGTCGGTCCTCGAGCTCCTCCAGAAGGCCCTGTGGTGGGTCATCCGCCTCGCCCCCATCGGCACCGTCGGCCTCATCGGCTACGCGATCGCCGACTACGGCTGGGACCTGATCGGCAAGTACGCGACGTTCACCGCCGACGTCTACATCGGCTGCGCCCTGGTGATGTTCGGCGTCTACCCGCTGCTGCTCGCGACGGTCGCCAAGGTCAGCCCGCTCCAGTTCTTCAAGGGCGCCTGGCCCGCGATCCAGCTGGCCTTCGTCTCCCGCTCGTCCGTCGGCACGATGCCCGTCACCCAGAAGGTCACCGAGCGCCTCGGCGTCCCGAAGGAGTACGCCTCCTTCGCCGTCCCGTTCGGCGCCACGACCAAGATGGACGGCTGCGCCGCGATCTACCCGGCGCTGGCGGCGATCTTCATCGCGCAGATCTTCGACGTCCAGCTGGGCATCGGTGACTACATCCTGATCGCGTTCGTCTCGGTCATCGGCTCGGCGGCCACCGCCGGCCTCACCGGCGCCACGGTCATGCTGACCCTGACCCTGTCGACCCTGGGCCTCCCGCTGGAGGGCGTGGGCCTGCTCCTCGCCATCGACCCGATCCTGGACATGATGCGGACCGCGACGAACGTGGCGGGACAGGCTCTGGTCCCGGTCATCGTGGCGGCCCGGGAGAAGATCCTCGACCACGACGCGTACAACTCGGCGTCGTCCTCCCCGGTCGACGAGCCCGAGGCGCGTGACGCGGAGCTGAAGGGCGTCCCCGTCGCGGCCTGACGGCACCCGCGCCCCGCGCGAAGAACCGCCCTGCCCCCGGCTCCGGCCGGGGGCAGGGCGGTTTCATGCGTCCGGGTCAGGTGCTGGTCTCTCCGAGGGCGGTACGAAGCCAGTCGAGCGTGCCCTGCTGGAGGAGTTCGTCCGCCAGCCGCTTTCCGGTTTCCGTGACGAGGCGGGCCTTGCTGTTGTCGATCCAACGCTGAGCGTTCTCGTGGCCCTGCGCCTTGTACTCGATGCCCTGGAGCATGCACTCCAGCTTGTCGGCGTCCCGCGCGCACACCGCCTCCGGTGACTCCTTGGCCTCGTACTCGGCGACCAGACGACGGATGGCGGAGGCCAGGACCTCGGGCATGCCCGCCGTCTGATCGGCGGTGACCTCCTGCGGGTCGCCTGCGGGTGCGTACTTCTTCCCCAGGTGATTGACGTCCCCGGTGCGAGTCTCCTGGGTGTCGTGCCACACCGCGAGGAATGCGGCCCGCGCAGGGTCGGCGCCCTCCAGTTCGGCGATGATCGACGCGATCAACGAGGTGCGCCACGAGTGCTCGGCCACGCTCTCCGGGTCGCTGACCCCGGCCATCCACCATCCTGTTCGGCGGGTGTGCTTGAGCGTGCCGACCTCGTACAAGAAGCGTCCCACTGCGGACAGGTCGTCAGCCACGCCCGTCTCCTCTCACGCCTCTGCGAGGCGGATCGCGTACCGGATGCCTTCCAGTTCTCGGCGCGCGCGCGTCGACAACTCCCGGCCATCCAACATCACAGGGAGCGCCTGGCGTAGGTCGCGACCGGCCGGGATGCCCGGGCGCAACAGGTTCGGGCGGGCTGCGACGAGGGTCCAGAGGGTGTGGACGTTGAGGTCGAAGAATCCGTGCTGCGGGATCAGGCCACGCGTGAGGTGGCGCATGAGCCTGTCGCCCTGCCACGGGCCGGTGTCCGGACCGGCGATGAAGTCGTCGGACAGCTGGATGTGCGGTGCCTCGCCGATCCAGTAGGCCCAGTAGTTCAGGTTGGCCGCTTCACCCGCGTCGTCGTCGGCGAGGCTTGTGCTGATGAAGTGCCCCATCCGATCCTGGTCCCCCTGCCTGGCGGCGACGGCAGCGACGGAGCGGGAGTTGAGCCAACCTGCGAGCCAGCCGTCCGGACGCGCGGTCTGCTGCTGGTGGGCCAGCCAGTCGGAGGTGTCGGGCGCGTCGTCGTACCCGGCCAGGTAGAGGGTCTGACGGCGCAGGAGGAAGCGCTCCCTGCCGCGAGCCTGTTCTGCGGACCGGCGCATGCGGGAGAAGAAGCGTCGCCGGTCGTCGGCAAGGAGCTCCGGTCCGCGCGGCACCGGGCCCCGGCGTGGTCGCGGCGGTTCGGGCAAGGTCCGCAACGGCGTCGGGGTGACACCGTTGAGCGGCCAGGACAGGAACTCGACCAAGGCACGCTGCATGACCCATGTGCCGAGGGGGCTGTGCTCGGCGGGGACATCCTCGTCCAAGGTGCCGGCCAGGAGTACGTCCGCTTCCATGGCCCGCTCCAGGGACAGAAGCAGGGAGGGTGCGCTGCCCAGATGCAGGAGCTGGTGGCGGTACACGAGCATCTGCCCCACAGGCACGGCGGTCAGGGGCCGACGACCCGACTCCCAGCCCGCAATCGTGTCGGGCGAGATCCGGAACCGCTCGGCGAGGGTGTCCTGGGTGTGACCCAACTGCTCGCGGATCAGACGGAATACGTACCCGGACACCGATCCGCCGCGGTTTCTGCGCACCGTTCCCTGACCGCTGGTCAGGGTGGTGTGCGAGCCGGTTCCCATCGCGTCCCCCTTGCCCCTTCTCCGCAGTCGGCACCCGTACCCACAGTCAGTTCAAGCGGAGGCTTCCGCGGCCTACCGTCGTGGATGCAGTGACGACCGGCAACTCAGAGTAAGGGTAGGTGTCGTGGTGACGATGACGATCAAGGTGTACGAGGTGCACCGTGACGGCAGGATCCAGGTGGTTCACGAGGAGGGCGTGGTCGTGCCTCTGGCGCAGCCCGCGCTCTCCTCCGTCCTGCCGGACTGCGCTTGTCCGCGCTGCGAGCACACGTCACCGGAAGCGCAGCTGCCGTGAGGTCGACGCCACCACAGTGGATGTCCCGGGCCCGGGAGCTCCGGCGCCCCGATGCACCGACGAAGGACCGCCCCATCGAAGTGCGCCGCTGCGCCTCTCCCTGCCACACCCCATGAATCCGGCCGGGCGGCCGTTCCGCAACCGGCCGGGCTCACCCCCAGCGAAGGAGAGACACGATGACCACCACACAGCAGGCCGACGACGGCAAGCACGGCGGCGCACCCTCCGACAAGCCCTGGACGCCGCCGCCCACCCCTCCGTCCCCGGACGGCAGCGGCCCCACCTACACCCCGCGCCCATGAACGCGGCGCACACCGTCCGCACCTACCCGGACCTGGTGCAGGATCTCGCCGATCGCGGGCTGCTCAGTGCCCGCTGGCGGCGGGTCTTCGACGCCGTGCCGCGCAGCCTGTTCATCCCGGCGGACGTCTGGCGGCAGCTCCCCGACCGGTGTGAGCCGGTCGTCGGGACGGACCACTGGCTGGACCTGGTCAACAGCGACGAGCCGGTCGTGACCCAGCTCGACGACGGGGCCGAGGGCGGGCCGGGTGTCGCGACCTCGTCGAACAGCCAGCCGTCGATGGTGGCCCGGATGCTCGGGCTGCTCCAGGTCGAGGACGGGCACCGTGTGCTGGAGATCGGTACCGGCACCGGGTACGTGGCCGCGCTGCTCTCCGAGCGGCTCGGTGACGAGCGGGTCCACAGCATCGAGCTGGACCCCGTCGTCGCGCGGCAGGCGGCGGAGTTCCTGACGGGCGCGGGGTACCGGCCCCAGCTGCGTGTCGGGGACGGCGAGCAGCCGTGGCCCGGTACGGGGCCGGTGGACCGGCTGATCGCGACCTGCGCTCTCCGGTACGTCCCGCACGCCCTCGTCCGGCAGGTCAGGACGGGTGGGATCGTCGTCGCCCCGCTCGCGCGGGACTTCTGGTCCGGTGCCTTGGTCCGGCTCGATGTCCAGGAGGACGGCACCGCGTTCGGGCCCTTCTGCGGTGGTGCGTCGTACATGCCCATGCGGGCCCATCGTGCGGGCCCGCATCAGGTCGACGGAGCGGGGGGCCGGGCTCGCGCCGCGGGCGTGGACCCGGCCCGGCTCCTCACGCTCGGGTTCGCGCTGTACGCCGGGGCCCGGCTTCCCGGCGTACGCCTCACCCACCAGCAGACCGCCGACGGCGCCCAGGTGTGGGTGACCCGCGCGGACGGGGCCGCTGCTACGGCCGAGACCGGAGGGGACGTCCGGCAGTACGGCCCCGGGCTCCTCTGGGAGGACGTCGAGCAGACCTGGCTGGAGTACGAGGCCCTCGGGCGGCCCGGCCACGAACAGTTCGGGCTGACCGTGACCGACCGGGGGCAGCGCGTCTGGCTCCGTGATCCGCACGCGGTGATCGAGCCCGTCCGGCCCGGGAACGGACAGGCCGGGAACGGACGGGCCCCGCAGCGTGTCAGGGGTTGTTGAAGACCACCTCGGGGTTGCCCGGCGTCGGGCCGTCCAGAAGCCGCTGATGCCGGCCCTTCAGGTGCCGGTCGAGGAAGGCGGCGACGTAGGCCCGGGTGATCCCCGTCGAGCGGGCGCCGGAGAGGGGGGCCGTGGGGTCCACCGGGAGGCCCGCCTGCTCGGCCAGATACGGGGTGTCGGTGAAGGTGAAGTGCCCTGAGCCCTTGACGGTCAGCCAGCGCTTCCAGCCGTCCAGTCGCTTCCAGCCGTCGTTCCAGGAGGTGTCCAAGGTGCCGGGGCTGTGGCGGGCGTCGGTGCCGAGCATCATGAACGGGCGGCCGTCCAGGCCGGTGGCCGGGATCTCCTCGAAGAAGGTGCCGTCCATGTTGATCCCGGCGTCCACGCGGGAGTCGGCGAGCATCGTGGAGGCGGCCGCGCTGCCGCCGATGGAATGGCCGGCTGCCGCGACCCGGCGTGGGTCGATCATGCGGGCGTGGTCCCAGGCGGGACGGTTGCCGGTCAGCCGGTCGAGTACGAAGGCGAGGTCGGCCGCCCGTCCGGTGGAAACCCTCTTCCGCAGAGCCCGTGCCGCTGCCTCGTCCGGTGTGGCGTTGTCCGCGTCGCAGGCGGCGCAGGTCAGTACCCGCCCGCCCGGGAAGGAGGTCCCGGTGGATTCGTACGCGTGGTCCACGCTCGCCACCACATAGCCCCGGCTCGCCAGGTCCTCGGCGAGGGAGGTCAGGGTGGCGCGCGGCGTACCGAAGCCGGGGGAGAGCAGTACCAGGGGGAACCGGCCCGGGGCGGGGCGGGCGTCCAGGCGGGCATGGGTGGTGGCGGAGCTGACGGCGGTGGCGGGCACGACGTCCTCCAGCCCGCGTTGCACCAGCATCAGCCGCGCTTCCTCCGTGCTCATGTACGGGGCGGGGGCGCCCGCGCCGCCGGGGCGGGCGGGGTGGTGGAGCGACACCATCAGCTCCCGGGCCCCCGCCGCGGGGACCCAGGGGTCGGTGCGGCTGTGGTCGACGAGGTGCAGTACCTCGGCGCCGACGGAGTACGGGCCGGTGGGGCGGGGCAGTCCGAGTGCGGCGACGGTCGCGGTCGGAGCGGATGCCCTCGCGGGGCCCGATAACGCGTGGGCGGTGCCGGCCGGGGCCAGGAGGACCAAGGCGGTGAGGGAGGCAGCGGCCACAGTGGCTACGCGTGGTCTGATCGTCATGCTCGGGACACTAGACGGCGGACTCGGGCGAACGCGTCGGCCTGAGGTGTGATCCGGTGAGGGGCCAGGGATGTAGGAAGCGCCGCTCGATGGTCCTTCTGGACGACTCCCGGCCGGGGCGGGCCTCGCCGTCTCCCTTCCGTACGGCGGGCCGTAGGGCCGCGCCGTACTCTTACCCGGGAGCAGCGCAGTGGGGGCGGGAGGGATGTCTGACGTGAGTGCAGTGAAGAGCAAACGGATGCCGCGCGCGGTGCGTGAGCAGCAGATGATGGACGCGGCCGTGCGGACGTTCGCGCAGCGTGGTTACCGGGCCGCTTCGATGGACGAGATCGCCGAACTGGCCGGTGTCTCCAAGCCCTTGGTGTACCTGTATCTGAATTCCAAGGAGGAGCTCTTCACCGCCTGCATCCGCCGTGAGTCGAAAGCGCTGGTGGAAGCCGTGCAGGCGGCGGTGGAGCCGGGGATTCCGGCCGACCGGCAACTGTGGTCCGGGCTGCGGGCGTTCTTCACGCACACGGCGGAGAACCCGGACGGCTGGGCGGTGCTGCACCAGCAGGCCAGCTCGCACGGGGAGCCGTTCGTCGGCGAGGTGGGGGCGCTGCGCGAGGAGATCGTTGCGTTCGTGACGGGTCTGATCGGTGCGGCGGCGCGTGAGGCGCACCGTGATCGCGCGCTGCCCGACCGGGATGTGGCGGGCCTGGCACAGGCGCTGGTGGGGGCGGCGGAGGCGCTCGCCGGATGGGCGAACGTCACTCCCGGCGTCTCGGCCAAGGAGGCCGCCACCACCTTGATGAACTTCTCCTGGGCGGGGCTGGAGAACCTCATGCACGGGCGCGGCTGGCAGTCCCGGGGGGAGTAGAGGGTTCGTCCCTCCCGGGCCGCGCCGGAGCGTTCATCCCTCCCGGGTCACGCTGCCGGTGAGGTGGACGCGGCTGCCGGCCCGCACCTGGAAGTCGGAGCCGTCGGCGGCGTAGGTGACGGTGGAGGGCAGCGGGACGGGGGCCCTGAAGTCCGCCCGCACGGTGCGGATACGGCCCGGTCCGCCCGCTCCGGTCCCGCTCCCGGCCTCCGCCAGGCAGCGCGCGACGGTCCACATGCCGTGCGCGATGTGCCGGGGGAAGCCGAAGAGGCGTGCCGTCACGGGGTGCAGGTGGATGGGGTTACGGTCGCCCGAGGCGGCCCCGTACCGGCGGCCCAGGTCGGCGGGCAGCCGCCACTCGGCCACGGCGGGCAGTTCTCCGGGAGCCGGCGAGGGTCCGGTCGCCGCGCCGGCGGTCGCGGTAGCGGTCGCGGTCGCGTGCCGCGACAGGTAGCCGCTGCGGGACTCCCAGACGAGATCGCCCGCGAGCCGCGCCTCGGTCACCATCGTGACCTCGGTGCCACGGCGGTGGGGCGTCAGACCGTCCGCGTACACGGTGAGTTCGAGCTCGTCCGTGGGGTGCAGGGCCCGGTGTGCGGTGATCTCGATCCAGGTGTGCACCAGTCCCAGGACCGGCAGCGGGAAGTCGCGGGCCGTCATCAGCCGCATCGCGGCCGGGAAGCCCAGCACGTGCGGGTAGGTGGGCGGCAGCGGGCCCGACTCGGCGAAGCCGCAGACCCTGCTGTACGCGGCGAGCGGGCCGGGGGCGACGCGTCCGGGTGGGAGCACCTCGCGGCCGGCGGGCAGCGCGGCGTCGGGCCGCCCCGCCCGCTTGAACGGGGAGGTGACGGCTCCGCGGACGAGGGACAGACTCAGGCCGGTCATGGTCAGGCCCCCAGCAGGCTCTGGCCGCAGACCCGCACGACCTGCCCGTTGACGGCGCCGGAGGCGGGCTGGGCGAACCAGGCGGTGGTCTCGGCGACGTCGACCGGGAGCCCGCCCTGCGAAAGCGAGTTCATCCGGCGTCCGGCCTCCCGGATGAAGAGGGGGACGGCCGCCGTCATCTTCGTCTCGATGAAGCCGGGCGCGACGGCGTTGACGGTGACGCCGTGGTCCGCCGCGGCGCGCGGTGCCAGGGACCGGACCAGGCCGATGATGCCGGCCTTGCTGGCCGCGTAGTTGGTCTGGCCGTTGTTGCCCGCGATCCCGGCGATGGACGCGGTGGCGACGATCCGGCCGCCGCGGTTGACCGTGCCCGTCTCCAGGAGCGCGTCCGTCGTGCGCAGGACGCTGTCCAGGTTGACGTCGATGACCGAGGCCCAGCGGTCGGCCGGCATGTTGGCGAGCCGGCGGTCGCGGGTGATGCCGGCGTTGTGGACGAGGACGTCCAGGCCGTCGGGGACGGCCGCGGCGATCAGGCCGGCGGCGTCGGGTGCGGTGATGTCCAACGGCAGGGCGGTGGCGCCCAGGCGGTCGGCGGTGCGCACGAGTTCCTCCTGGGCCTGCGGGACGTCCAGGCAGATCACCCGGGCGCCGTCCCGGGCGAGGACGGAGGCGACGGACGCCCCGATGCCGCGTGCCGCGCCGGTGACCAGTGCGGTGCGCCCGTACAGGGGTGCCGCCCAGTCGGCGACCTCGCCGGGCGCGTCGGCGGTGAGCTGGACGACCTGGCCGCTGACGTAGGCGGAGCGGGGGGACAGCAGGAAGCGGAGCGTGGACTCGGCCGAGGCGGCGTCCGCCCCGGGGGCGAGCCGCAGCAGCTGCGCGGTGGCTCCCCGGCCGATCTCCTTGCCGAGCGAGCGTACGAACCCTTCGAGTGCCTGCTGGGCCGCCGCCTGGTGGTGGTCGTCGGCGGACGGAGTGGTGCCGAGGACGACGACACGGCCACCGCCGGCGAGCGACCGTACGACGGGGTGGAGGGCGGCGTGCACGGCGGCGAGACCGGCGGCCGTGGTGATGCCGGTGGCGTCCAGGACGACGGCGGCGGGGCGTTCGGCCTGTGCGGTGACCTTCAGGCCGGTCGCGGCGAGCACCGGGCCGAGCGTGTCCGAGTGGGCGGAGTCACCTGCGGTGAGGTGGAGCAACGGCCCCTCGAGGGAGGGGGTTTCCAGTGTCCAGCGGCGGAGCGGCGCGGGCTGCGGCAGGCCGAGCCTGCGGGTCAGGAAGCGGCCGGGGGCGGTGCCGGTGAAGTGCAGATAGCGGTCGGCCATTGTCTGGACTCCTGCTCGGTCGTAGATTTACTCCAGAGTAAGGTTACTCAAGGGTCAGGAGTTGTCGAGATGAGTTGGTCGAGTTGATCCCCCTCGCACTTCCGCAGCCGCGCAGGGTCGCGGTCGTCGGCGGCAGTCGCATTCCGTTCGCCCGCTCCGACGGCCCGTACGCGCGGGCGTCCAACCAGGACATGCTCACCGCCGCACTGGACGGACTCGTCGAGCGCTTCGGCCTGCGAGGGCAGCAGGTCGGAGAGTTCGTGGCCGGCGCGGTCCTCAAGCACAGCCGGGACTTCAATCTGGCCCGCGAGACCGTCCTGGGCTCCGCCCTGGACCCGCGTACCCCCGCCTACGACATCCAGCAGGCGTGCGGCACCGGTCTGCAGGCCGTCGTCGCCGCGGCCAACAAGATCGCCCTCGGTGCGGTCGACTCCGCGATCGCGGGCGGCGCGGACACCACGAGCGACGCGCCCCTCGGAGTCAACGACAGACTCCGCAGGATCCTGCTGGAGGCCCGCCGCGCCCGGTCGACGGGTGCCCGGATCAAGGCGCTGGCCGCCGTACGCCCCAGCCACCTCGTCCCGGACATCCCGCGCAACGCCGAGCCCCGCACCGGCCTTTCGATGGGTGAGCACGCCGCGGTCACCGCCCGGAAGTGGGGAGTGGCCCGCGAGGACCAGGACCTGCTGGCGGCCACCAGCCACCAGCGTCTCGCCGCGGCCTACGAACGCGGCTTCCTCGACGACCTCGTCGTCCCGTACCTCGGCCTGGAACGCGACCAGAACCTGCGCCCCGGCTCCACGGTGGAGAAACTCGCCACGCTGAAGCCGGTGTTCGGCGCCGGCCACCCCGACGCCACGATGACCGCGGGCAACTCGACCCCGCTCACCGACGGCGCCGCCACCGTGCTCCTGGCGAGCGAGGAGTGGGCCGAGGCGCGCGGCTTGGAGCCGCTGGCCTACCTGTCGCTGTACGAGACGGCGGCCGTGGACTACGTGGACGGCGAGGACGGGCTGCTGATGGCCCCCGCCCACGCGGTGCCGCGCATGCTGGAGCGTGCCGGGCTGACGACCGCGGACTTCGACCTCTTCGAGATCCACGAGGCCTTCGCCTCCCAGGTCCTCGCGACCCTCGCCTCCTGGGAGGAGCAGGGCCTCGCCCCCGTCGACAGGGCCAGGCTGAACGTGGCCGGATCGTCCCTCGCCACCGGGCACCCCTTCGCCGCGACGGGCGCGCGGATCGTGGCGACCCTGGCCAAGCTCCTCGCGGAGCGGGACGCCCCCGGCCGCGGCCTGATCTCGGTCTGCGCCGCGGGCGGCCAGGGGGTGACCGCCATCCTGGAACGCCCCTGACCCCTGCCGGCCTCCGGCCGCATCCGCACGTGAACGAACCCGCGCACCCAGCAGCCGCCCCGGCGCCGGGCCCCAGGGACGGGCCCGGCGCAGGACCCCATGTCGAGGAGCCGCTCGTGTCCACGCCCGCCGCCGAATCCGCCGCGCCCGCCGTTCCCGTCCTGGTCGAGCCGACCATGGTCAGGGGGGCCGACGGGACCGTACGCGAAGTCTCCGTGCCACCGCTCGCACCCGTCGTGCGCAGCGGCTCGCTCGCCGAGATCCCCTTCGACAACGCCCGGGAGGCTCCGTCCGAGGCGGTCCTCAGCCGTAAGCAGGCGGACGGCACCTGGCAGGACGTGACCGCCGCCGAATTCGCCGCGGAGGTCCAGGCCGTCGCCAAGGGCCTGATCGCGGAAGGACTCGGGATCGGTGACCGGATCGCGATCATGGCCCGTACGACCTACGAGTGGACGCTGCTCGACTTCGCCTCCTGGGCCGCCGGGCTGGTCACCGTGCCCGTCTATCCCACGTCCTCGGCCTTCCAGACGCGCTGGATCCTCCAGGACTCAGGGGCCGTCGCCTGCGCGGTGGAGACGAAGGAGCAGGGCCGGCTGGTCAGCCAGGAGCGGCAGCAGCTCGGTGACCTCACCCATCTCTGGCAGTTCGACACCGGTGCCATGGGCCGGCTGAAGACGCTCGGCAAGGACATACCGGACGCGGTCGTCGCCGCCCGCCGGGCCGCCCTCGAACCCGGCAGCCCCGCCACCCTCATCTACACCTCGGGCACCACGGGCCGGCCCAAGGGCTGCGCCCTGACCCACGGCAACTTCTTCGCCGAGGTCGACAACGCGATCGAGCTGCTCCACCCCGTCTTCAAGTCGGTGTCGAAGTACCCGGCGTCCACCCTGCTCTTCCTCCCGCTCTCCCATGTCTTCGGCCGGATGGTGGCGATCGGCTGCATGCGCGCCCGGGTCCGGCTCGGGCACGCGCCGTCGATCCGGACCGAGGACCTGCTCGATGACCTGGCGGGCTTCAAGCCGTCGTTCCTGCTGGCCATCCCGTACGTCCTGGAGAAGGTCTACAACACCGGCCGGGCCACGGCCGAGAAGATGGGCCGTGCCTCGTCCTTCGACCGTGCGGCCCGCATCGCCCAGCGCTACGGGGAGGCCGTCGAGGCCGCGGAACACGGCACGGGCCCCGGCCCCGGCCTCGGGCTCCGCGCCGCCCGTGCCCTCTACGACCCGCTGGTCTACCGGCGCATCCGTGCCGCGCTGGGCGGCCAGGTCCGGTACGCGATCTGCGGGGGCTCCCCGCTGGGGCACCGCCTCGCCGCGTTCTACGCGGGGGCGGGCATCCAGATCTTCGAGGGCTACGGCCTGACCGAGACCACGGCCGCCGCCACGGTCACCCCGCCCCTCAAGCCCCGCCTCGGCACGGTCGGCTGGCCGCTGCCCGGCACCGCGGTGCGGATCGCGGACGACGGGGAGGTCCTGCTCAGTGGCGGCCAGGTGTTCCGGGGTTACTGGGACACCGAGCGCGGCGAGGCCGCACCGGACGTCGAGGGCGGCTGGTTCCCGACGGGCGACCTGGGAGCCCTGGACGAGGACGGCTACCTCACGATCACGGGCCGCAAGAAGGACATCATCATCACGTCCGGCGGCAAGAACGTCACGCCCGCCCCGCTCGAGGACTGGCTGCGCGCCCACCCGCTGGTCAGCCAGTGCATGGTGGTCGGGGACAACCGGTCGTTCATCAGCGCGCTGATCACCCTGGAGCCGGACGGCCTCACCCACTGGCGCCGGATGCGGAAGAAGGAGGACGTCCCCCTGCGTGAGCTCGTCCACGACGAGGAGCTGCGCGGCGCGCTGCAGCGCGCGGTCGACGAGGCCAACCGGCTGGTCTCCCGCGCCGAGTCCATCCGCAAGTTCACGATCCTGCCGACGGACTTCACCGAGGAGAGCGGACACCTCACCCCGTCGCTGAAGCTGAAGCGGGACGCGATCACGCGGGACTTCGACGCGGAGATCGAGGAGCTGTACCGCAAGCAGTCCGGGGCGCCGGGGGCGAGGAGCTGACCGTCCGAGGTGGGCCCGGTCGTGGCCGCGGCCACGACCGGGCACCGGTCTTCGCGCGCCGGGCACGGCCGCGCGCTCCACCGCATACCGTGGACCCGTCACGGACGACGACCGAGGAGCCCCGCATGCGGATCGCCACAACGATCTTCCTCACCGACGAGACGATCACACCGGTCCGGGTCGCGCGCGAGCTGGAGCAGCGCGGATTCGCCGGGCTCTACCTGCCCGAGCACACCCACATCCCCGTCAGCCGGGACACCCCGTACCCCGCGGGCGGCGAGCTGCCGCCCGAGTACGGCCGCACACTCGACCCCTTCGTCGCCCTCGGGCAGGCCGCGGCCGTCACCGAGCGGCTGGCCCTCGGTACCGGCATCACACTGATCGCCCAGCACGACCCCATCGACCTGGCGAAGCAGGCCGCCACGCTCGACCACCTCTCCGGCGGCCGGTTCACGCTCGGCATCGGTTACGGGTGGAACGTCGAGGAGGCCGCCGACCACGGTGTGGAGTGGTCGACCCGGCGTGCGCTCGGCAGCGAACGGCTGGCCCTGATGCGCGCCCTGTGGGCGGAGGAACCGACCTCGTACGAGGGGGAGTTCGGATCGGTCCGGGCGAGCCACGCCTATCCGAAGCCGGTGCGGAAGCCGCGCGGACCGGTGAGCGGCCCGCGCACCCTGATCGGCGGGGCGGCGGGCCCGAAGCTCTTCGAGCGGATCGCGCGGGAGGCGGACGGCTGGCTGCCGATCGGCGGGCGCGGCCTGTCGGAGTCCGTGCCGAAGCTGCGCAAGGCGTGGGAGGAGGCGGGGCGCGACCCGGAGCACCTCCAGGTGGTGCCGTACGCCGTCCGGCCCGCGCCGGGGAAGCTGGAGTACTACGCGGACCTCGGCGTCGAGGAGGTCGTCCTGCAGCTTCCCCCGGCCGAGGAGGCGGAGGTCCTGCGCGCGCTGGACGCGTATGCGGCGTATCTGTGAGCACACGGTGGCTGGTTACCGGCGGCCGTGATCCTCCGGTGCAACCACCGACGCTAAAATCGCATCTATCACCTCCGGACATCGATGGTGCGGCCCGTGTGCGTGTGTGCTCGGCTGCCTGGGAGCGGGAGCACGATGAACAGGCCGTTGCGGCACATAGCCATCTTCTGTGGGCTGTTGATGCTGGCTCTACTGATACGCACCAACTGGCTCCAGTACGCCAAGAGCGAGGAGCTGGCAACCCACGAGCACAACCGCCGGGTCAAGATCACCCAGTTCGCCACCCCGCGCGGCGACATCATCGTGGGCGGCGAGGCGGTCACCGGGTCGAAGGTGGTCGAGGGGACCGACTTCAAGTACCAGCGCACCTTCAAGCAGGGGCCGATGTACGCCCCCGTCACCGGCTACGCCTCACAGGCCCAGGGCATGTCCCTCCTGGAGAAGACGTACGACAGCATCCTCAGCGGCCAGGACGAGCGCTTCGCCTTCCGCCACGCGAAGGACATCCTCACCGGTAAGCAGCGGCGTGGTGGCGATGTGGTCACCACCATCGTCCCGAAGGCGCAGAAGGCTGCCTACAAGGGGCTGAGCGACCTCGACGCGCGGGGTGCGGTCGTCGCCCTCGAACCGTCGACCGGCAAGGTCCTCGCCATGGTCTCGACCCCCTCGTACGACCCCTCGGTCTTCGCCGGCAACTCCTTCAAGGAGGGCGACAAGTTCCAGGCCCTCATCGACGACAAGGGCAAGCCGCTGGCCAACCGCCCGCTGCGCGAGACCTTCCCGCCCGGCTCGACCTTCAAGATCCTGACGGCGGCCGCGGCCCTGGAGCACGGGGTGATCGACGACGTCGACGCGCCGACTGACGCCGTCTCCCCGTACCCGCTGCCGCTGTCGAGTAGGACGATCAGCAGTGAGGCCGGCGACGCGACGTGCAACAAGGCGTCGATGAAGACGGCCATGCAGTACTCCTGCAACAACGTCTTCCTGGACGCCGCTCTGAAGGTGGGCGACCAGGGGATGCGTGAGACGGCCGAGAAGTTCGGCTTCAACGAGGACGTCTACTCCGACGCCTTCGGCGACATGCTCGCCACGAAGAGCCTCTATCCCGAAAAGCTCGACAAGCCCGGTACCGCCCTCACCGGCATGGGCCAGGGCAGCCTCACGAGCACCCCGATGCAGATGGCGATGGTCACGGCGGCCCTCGCCAACAACGGCAAGCTGATGCAGCCCTACATCGTGGAGGAGCTGAGGGGGCCCGACCTCTCGACCCTGGAGGAGCACGAGCCGCAGCTCAAGAGCGAGGCGGTCTCGGAGGAGACCGCCAAGAAGATCCAGGAGATGATGGAGTTCACCGCCAAGGAGGGCAGCGCGAAGCGCGCCCTGATCGACGGTGTGACGGTGGGCGGCAAGACGGGTACGGCCCAGCGCGGTAACGACGTGACGAAGGAAGTCCCGTACGGCTGGTTCGTCTCGTACGGCAAGAAGGCCGACGGCCAGTCGGTGGCGGTCGCGGTGTTCATCGACCCGACCGCGATGGACATCTCCCGCTCGGACATCTCCGGCGGTGGCCTCGGCGGTCCGATCGCCAGGAACGTGATGAAGGCGGTGCTCGGGAAGTAGAGGTCCCGGAACCGTCCCCCGACCGCCCGCCCGGCGCATCGCCGGGCGGGCGGTCGTGTCATACGGCGGCGGGGTGTTCCGGAACCGGGGGCGGTGCCACGGAGGTGCCGGCGTCCTGCACGCGGCCGCCCGCCCACCGCAGGGTCAGGGCCGCGACGACACCTGCCACCGAGCCGACGAACAGGGCGGCGGGGACGCCGGTACCGAGGGCCGACATCACGTGCACCGGTCCGTAGAGCATGGCCAGGCCCGTCGAGTCCAGCACGATCCGCAGCAGCTGGCCCGCCAGCAGCCCGATGACGGTCGCGCAGACCGCCCCGGCCGCCGTCGCCGTCACCGTGGCACGGGTCAGCAGGCCGGGGAGCCATCGCAGCGCGCACCACACCACGACGAGCAGCAGCCCGTCGGCGGCGCGGTACAGCAGCCAGTCACCGACCGGCGTGCCCGCGGGACCGGCCCAGCCGCCGAGCAGCAGCCACTGGCGCAGGAAGTCGCCGGGTTCGGAGAGCAGGCCCCCCGACGGGGAGACGGTCTGGATGCGCGCGGCGACCGGCTGGTACGAGAGGACGACCAGGGACACCGCCACGACCAGGGTCCCCATGGTGGCCGCCACCCGGGCGGCGCGCGCCGGGACGACCGCCCGGGGCAGGTCGCCGGCGCCCTTGGCGGTGATCCGGGCGGTCAGCACGGTCACCACCGCGGCGACCGCCGCGAGGAACACGAGGATCTGCCGTCCGGCGGACATCATGCCCGCCAGCTGCGGCAGGAAGCGGTAACTGCCGTGCCCCTGCGAGGCGATCACCCACGGAGCCGAGACGGTGACCGCCAGGGTCCCGGCCACGACGCCCCAGGCCCACACCGCCGCCAGCGTGGCCGGCAGCCGGCGGTTCACCGGAGGCAGCCTGCGGACGAGGAGCAGTGCCCCCGGGACGAAGAACACGAAGACCGCGGCGAACCGGATCTGCATCGCGGTCCCGTGCAGGGCGGGGTAACGGGAGCCGGCCCCGCCCTGCGCCACGGTGCCCAGCCGGACCGATTCCGGTGGATCGTACGACCAGGGGTTGAGCCAGTACTCCAGGTCGGCGACCGCCTTGCCGCCGAGCACCCGGGCCGTGCCCTGGAGGTGCAGCGCGTCCACGCTCGCCCCCGCCCAGAACAGGAGCGCCGTGAGAAGCAGCCCTCCGGCCAGGGCCGGTACCGCCGCGCGTCCGTAACTCATGTGCTGTCCCCCGCTTGCCCGTTCACCCGTGGTCCCCCTGACCGGAGGGAGGTTACGGGCTGGTGATCACGCCTGGATCACGGTCCGGGTCGTCGGCCGCCCACGCGACGTGCCCGTCCGGGCGGATGAGCGCGGCGTGCACGGTGGACCAGGCGGGGCGGGTGCCGGGCCGGGACGCGGCTCGGGTGATGACTCCGGGCGTCGGCGCGGGGGTGCCGGCGAAGCCGAGGCGGACGTACCGGCCGGGGCGGAGGGCGGTGAACAGGTCGGTCCCGTCCGCGAGTTCGAGGTTGGGCGCACGGCGGCCCGTCAGGGGGTGCCCGAGCCGTGGGAGCCGCGCGTCCGCGAGCTGTTCCACCGCTATCGCCGGGCCCTGCTCGCTCACCGGGACGGGGCCAGGATCGTGGCCGGCACGTACGCCGCCGAGCCCGCCACGCTCCGCTTCGCCGAGCTGGTGGTCGAGGCGCTGCCGGCCGGCGGACTGCGGGACCGGGAGGCGGTCTGGACGGCCTGGGCCCTGGTCTACTTCACCCTCGGGCTGGCGCAGGAGGAGCAGGCGCTTCCGGACGCGAGGGGCGCGGCGTTCGCCCGGCGGCTGGGGGAAGGGCAGTACCCGTCACTGTCCCGGGCCGCCGAGCACTTCGAGGACGCCTCCTTCGACGAACGCTTCGACTACGGGATCTCCCGCATCCTCGGGGTGTGAGGCGGGAGGACGTGCGAAGGGCCGGGCCCTCCACCCCTGATGGAGAGCCCGGCCCGGTTCCGCAGGGACCTGAGCGGTGGCGCCGGTGGTCAGGACCGGGTCAGCGCTTGATCTCCTTGATCTTGAGCATCCGCGTGATGACCTTGTCGAGCTCGTCGTCCTTGAAGACGTTCTTCCAGTCGTCGCGGACGATCGACTCGCGCCCGTAGTCCATCGCGATCAGGCACGCGTCGGAGAACGGGTTGGAGCCCTTGAGGGTGTTGGCCAGCGCGACCTGTGTGTGGCCGAGGAGCATGGCGCGGGCGGCCTTCTCGGGGACGCCCACGGTGTGGACGGTCTCGTGGAGGGCCTCGGTCAGCAGGGCGCCGACCATGCAGGCGATCGTCTCGACGAGCGTCGGCTCCAGGACAGCGAGCTGCTTGACGGTCACCCAGTGCACCTCGACGACCGGGGCGTACATGGTGGAGATGACGGCCTCGGCGAGCTCCTGGGCGGCCGGGTCGGCGGCCTCGGCGGCGGGCTCGAAGGAGGCGACGACCTCCTGCGGGGCGGCGATGCCGCCGAAGGTGTCCGCCCACTCCTCCTTCGTCGTGCGCTCCAGGAACACCGACGGGTGGCAGGGGTGCGCCACGGCGTTGTGCACGTCCGCGCGGCGGGTCAGCAGACCGGCGTACGCGGCGGCCGGGTCCAGGGTCAGCAGGATCGCGCCGGGCTTCATGACCGGGACGAGCTGCTCGGAGACGGTGCCGAGGACGACGTCCGGGACGGCGAGGATCACGACGTCGGCCTGCGCGGCGGCGTCGGCGCCGTCCGTCAGCTCGCGGCCCAGCTCACGGACGAGCTCCTGGCCCTTGGGGGAGTTCTCGGCGAAGAGGGTGGTGAAGTCGCTCTTCACCAGGTTGTCGGAGACGCGCCGGCCCATCTTGCCTGCGGCCCCGATGACGGCGACGGTCCTGGATCCGGTGGCCATTACTTGCTCCTCAGAAGGGTGTTGATGCTGTGCCGGGTCCACTGGTCCTCCAGGCGGGCGGTCTCCTCGAAATCGCCCTGCCAGGGGAGCCAGTGCTCCACGATCTGGTTGATGCCCCGCTCGTCCGGCCGGACCGTTGCGGTCATGTGGCCGTAGTCGAGGAGGCCCTCGCCGAGAGGGCAGCCGGCGAAGGTGAAGCCGACCCAGCCGTCACGGCGGGAGAACGAGAAGTCCTTGACGTGGATGTTCACCACGTGGGGGGCGGTGGCCTCGACGACGTCCACCGGGCGTTCCAGCCGGGCGACGCTGTTGCCCGGGTCGAGGACGACACCCAGGTGCGGGCTGTCCACGCCCCGCACGACGGCCAGCAGGTCGTCGGTGGAGACCTGTTCGTAGGTCTCCAGGCCGAGGGTGACACCCGCCGCCGCGTAGGCGGGGACCGCCTCGCGCAGGAGCGCGGTGGCCTCCGCGACGGTCGGCCGGTGGTCCGCGGTGTTCAGCATCGAGCGCACCAGGGTGACCCCCAGGCGCCGCGCGATGCGGAGGTGGGCGGCGAGGTGCTCGGTGCGTACGCCCCTGGTGCCCAGCTCCAGCGTGATGCCGTGCCCGGCCGCCGTGGTGCGCAGGGCGTCAAGCTGCTCGTCGTCGTACGTCTCGATCGGCGGGTAGTCGCAGATCTGGAAGACCTCGCCGCCCATCTCCCGGGTCTGCGCGAGCATCTCGTCGAGGGTGAGGGGGCGGGGGGCCCGGTCGGAGACGCGCCAGAAGAAGGCGTAGGTGCTCAGGCCGTAGGACATGCGAGGGTCCCTTCCAGCGTCTCGTCGAGGATGCGTCCCACCGCTGCCGGGTCGTGTGCGAAGCGGCCGAGGAACAGCCCGTCGACACCCGTGCCCAGCTCGGTGAGCAGTCCGGGGCCCGCGCTTCCGCCGTAGATCACGCGGCTGCCGGCCAGGGCGGGCTGGGTGGCGAGCCAGGCGTTGAGGGCCTCGCAGACCGCGCGGATGTGGTCGGGGGAGGCGGGCCGGGGTGCTCCGATGGCCCACTGCGGTTCGTACGCGAGGACGACCGGGGCGAGGGGGCCCTCCTGGGACGCCGTGGCCAGGATGCGTTCGGCCTCGACGACCGTGCGGGCGGCCGCCTCGGAGGGGGCGACCTGGTCGAGTTCGCCGACGCAGAGCACCGGGGTCAGCCCGTTGCGCAGGGCCGCGGCCGTCTTGGCGGCGACGACCGTGTCGCCCTCGCCGAAGAGCCGGCGGCGCTCCGCGTGGCCGACCTCGGCGTAGCGGGCACCGATCTCGTGCAGGTGGGCGCCGCTGACCTCGCCGGTGTACGGACCGCGGTCCTCGGTCGCCAGGTCCTGCGCCCCGGTGCGCACCTCCGTACCGGCCAGGATCCCGGTGACCGGGACGAGCGCGGGGAAGGCGGGCAGCACGAACAGCTCGGCCGTGCCGCCGGTGACGGCGGGGTGCCGGGCGGCGAGGGACGCGATGCTGCGGGCCCAGTTGAGGGTCTCGTGGTGGCCGAAGTACATCTTCAGGCTCACCCCGATCGTGACCCGGGGGTGGTGCGCGGCGTTCGGCGCGGTGTTCTGCGCGGCGGGCATCAGGCTGCGGCTTCCTGCTGGTTCTCGTGGTCGTTCTTGTTCTCGTAGTCGTCCATCAGCGCGACCTTGGCGGCGGACGCCGACGCCTCGTCGAAGCGGTACGTCAGCCACTCGGAGGCCAGTCGGCGGGCGAGCTCCAGTCCGACGACGCGCTGGCCGAAGGTGAGGACCTGGGCGTTGTTGGAGAGGACCGCGCGCTCGACGGAGAAGGAGTCGTGGGCGGTGACGGCCCGGATCCCCTTGACCTTGTTCGCGGCGATGGCCACCCCGAGGCCCGTGCCGCAGACCAGCAGGGCGCGGTCGGCCTCGCCCCGGGCGATCATCTCGGCGGCGGCGATGGCGACCTTCGGGTAGGCGGTGTGCCCGTCCGCGTCGACCCCCACATCGGTGACGGTGGCGACGAGACCGCTGGCCTCCAGGTCCTTCCTGAGGGCTTCCTTGTAGGCGTGGCCGGCGTCGTCGGAGCCGACGACGACGCGGAGCTTCTCGGACGGCTTCTCGGACGGCTTGTCGGACATCAGTGGTTCTCCAGGGTCGGTGCGAACACGCCGTGCACGGCACGGACGATCAGGGCGAGCGAGTGGGCTCCGGCGTCCGGGGTGCCGAGGCTCTTCTCGGCGTGCGGGCGGGCGCGGCCCATCCGGGGGAGCAGGTCGGCGGTGGCCTCGGCGGCGGCGGACGCGGAGTGCGCGGCCGCGTCCCAGGCGGTGGCCAGGGGCTGTCCGGCCCGGGTGGCGGCGGTGAGCGCGTAGGAGAAGGGGACGAGGACGTCGACCATCGTCTTGTCGCCGACCTCCGCCTTGCCCAGCGCCATCACGCCCGCCGACGCCTGCGCGACGCCGGAGGCGACCTCGGCGGCCGTGGGCCGTGCGGTGTCGCCGAGCGCGGTGCCGACGGCCCGGAGGATGACGCCCCACAGGGCGCCTGAGGTGCCACCGGCCCGGTCGGCCCAGGCGTCTGCGGCCCAGTGCAGAAGCGTTTCTGCGCCGGCGCCGAGGGCTTCGGCACGTACCGCCGCCTCGTAGGCGCCGGTGGAGCCGCGCTGCATGCCGATGCCGTGGTCGCCGTCACCGGCGACCGCGTCGATCCGGCCGAGCTCCTCGGCGTGGACGTCGACGGTGTCCTTGAGGACGCGGAGGGCGGCGAGGGCCGTGCGGGCCGCCTCGCGGGAGTCGTCGGTGGCGGGCGGGACGGTGTCCTCGGCCGTCTCCGCGGACACGTCCGGGACGAAGGGGTCCGCCGCTTCGACGGTGCCCTTGCGGTAGGCGGGGGCGTCGGCCGGGGCCGTCCACAGCGGCTCCAGCTCGTCGCTGAGCCAGCACAGGGTCAGCGAGACCCCGGCCATGTCGAAGCTGGTGACGAGCTCGCCGACCTCGGGGTCCACGGCCTCGACGCCGGCCTCGGCGAGGAGCTGGGCGACCCGGCGGTAGACGACGAACAGCTCCTCGTACTTCACCGAGCCGAGGCCGTTGAGGATCACCGCGGCCCGCTGACCCTTCGGCGAACCGACGCCCTCGGGGAGTTCACCGAGGACGGTGGAGACCAGGAGTTCGGCGGCCTCGTCGGCGGTCGGCACGGGCCGCTCGCCCATGCCGGGCTCACCGTGGATGCCGAGGCCGACGGCCATGCGGCCCTCGGGCACCGTGAAGAGCGGGTGGTCGGCGCCCGGCAGCGTGCAGCCGGAGAACGCGACACCGAAGGAGCGGGTGCGGGCGTTCGCCAGCTCCGCGATCCGGGTCACTTCGTCCAGCGGCTGCCCGGCCTCGGCCGCCGCCGCGGCCGTCTTGAAGACGACCAGGTCCCCGGCGACACCGCGTCGCTTGTGGGCCTCGGCGGGCGAGGCGCTGGACATGTCGTCCGTGACGCCGAGCGTGCGGGTGGGTATGCCCTCGGCGGTCAGCCGCTCGGCGGCCTGGCCGAAGTGCAGGACGTCACCGGCGTAGTTCCCGTAGGCGAGGAGGACCCCGCCGCCGGTCTCGGCGGCCCGGGCGACCTGGCGCACCTGGTGGGCGGAGGGCGAGGCGAAGACGTTGCCGACCGCCGCGCCGTGCGCGAGGCCCTGGCCGACCAGCCCGGAGAAGGCCGGGTAGTGCCCGGAGCCTCCGCCCACCACCACGGCGACCTGGCCGGGGGCGGTGCGGGTGGCCCGGACCACCCCGCCGGGGACCTGGCGGACCCTGCGCGGGTGGGCGGCGACGAAGCCTTCGAGCGCCTCGTCGGCGAAGGCGGCGGGGTCGTTGGACAGGCGGGTCATCAGCGAACCTCTGCGAGGGGGCGGCCGTGGTGCGCGCCGTGGTCCTCGGACCGCTTGGCGAGCCACAGCATCAGCGCGGCGGACATGAGCATGAAAGCCCCGACGAGGAACAGCGGCAGGTGGTAGGCACCGCTGAAGTCCTTCAGCCAGCCGGTCACGTATCCGGCGGCGAAGCCGGCCACGTTGCCCGCGGTGTTGATCAGGGCGATACCGGCGGCGGCTGCCGCGCCGGTCAGGAACTGCGAGGGGACGGACCAGAAGACCGGCAGTGCCGCGAAGATCGCACAGGCGGTGACGGTGATGACCGCGACCGTGGCGGCCGGTGAACCCATGTAGAGGGCGAGGGGGATGGAGACCCCGCCGACGACCGCCGGTCCCGCGATGTGCCAGGTGTGGACACCGTGCCGGGTGGCGTGACGGGACCAGAAGTAGAGGACGATCGCGGCCGGGAGGTACGGAATGGCCGTGATCAGTGCCTTGTCCATCACGCTGAACGTCGTGCCGAACTGCTCCTGGAAGCCGTTGATGATCGTCGGCAGGAAGAAGGCGAGGGCGTACAGGCCGTAGATGAAGCCGAAGTAGATGAGGGCGAGGGTCCAGACGCGGCCGTTGGTGAAGGCCGCCTTCAGGGCCTCCTTGCCGTGGCCGGTCCTGTCGTCCGCGCCGGTCTTGCCGGCGTTCTCGGCGGCGAGCTCCGCGGTCAGCCATTCCTTCTCGTCGCGGGTCAGCCACTTCGCGTCGGCCGGCTTGTCGATCAGGTAGAACCAGGCGACGACACCCAGCAGGATCGCCGGGACGGACACCCCGAGGAACATGACGCGCCAGCCCTCGAGGCCGAAGACCCCGTGCTGGTTGATGAACCAGCCGGCCAGCGGGGCGCCGATGACGGTGGTCAGGGGCTGCGCCAGGTAGAAGAGGCCGAGCACCTTCGTACGGTGCCGGGAGGGCACCCACTGGCTCAGGAAGAGGATCGCGCCGGGGAAGAACCCGGCCTCGGCGACACCGAGCAGGAAGCGGAGCGTGTACAGCTGCTCGCTGTTCTGCACCCAGGTGAAGAGGAGGGCGACGACACCCCAGGACACCATGATCCGGGCCAGCCAGCGCCGGGCGCCGAACTTGTGCAGTGCCATGTTGCTGGGCACTTCGAGAATGATGTAACCGATGAAGAAGACGCCGGAGGCGAAGCCGAACTGCGCCGCGGTGAGGGCGAGGTCCTGCCCCATGCCGTTGGGTTCCGCGAAGGAGACGGCCGTCCGGTCCAGGTAGTTCACGAAGAACATCAGGGCCACGAAGGGGACGAGCCGGACCGAGACCTTCTTGATCGCTGATCTCTCGATCGCTGAATGCGCAGTGGCGCCCATGGAGACTCCTCGCTTGCGGACCGCTTTGTCCGGTTCTGTGTCTACTCCGGCAGGCGAAGGCGAACCGTGGAAGGTTGTGTTTCCGGCCGGTGAACAACTCCAAGCTAGCCCTGGATCCTAAATTGGTCACCAATTTACCAAAGTGACGTAGGTCGCTCCCCTGAGCTCTTCTCCTGGACCGATGAGCGCGTTATCGTCCGCCCGCTCCGGGGTTCCACCGCCCCGTCTGATGTACTGGTCAGCGTGTCCACGCAGCCCGAAGCGCCCGATTTCACGTCACTTCTGCGCCCCGTCGTACGGGAGTCCTCGGTCAGTGAGGTGGCCAAGCGGCTCCTTGATCACCTGTCCGAGGGAAACCTGAAGCCGGGTACGCGCCTGCCCGCCGAGCGCCAGCTCGCCGACGCCCTCGGCGTCGCGCGCTCCAGCGTCCGCGGGGCGCTGTCCGCGCTGGACGTCCTCGGCATCATCGAGATCAGGCCGGGCTCGGGCTCGTACGTCCGCGAGGGGACCTCGGAGTTCCTCCCGCGGGCCATCAACTGGGGCCTGATGCTCGGTCAGCGCCGCACGCAGGACCTGGTCGAGGTCCGCACCTTCATGGAGGGCATGTCGGCGCGGCTGGCCGCGGACCGTGCGTCCGAGGCGGACGTCGAGAGGCTCGAGAAGCATCTGGAGCGGATGCGGGAGGCGGGGACGGACGTCAAGGCGTTCATCGACGCCGACATCGCCTTCCACCTGGAGACCGCGAACATCGCCCGCAACACGGTGCTCAGCGACATCCTGCACTCCATCCGGGCTCTGCTCCAGGTGTGGATGGAGCGGGCGGGGGACATCGAGGGAACCGTCAGCGGGACGCTGCACGAGCACGGGGCCGTGCTCGACGCGATCCGGGCGGGCGACCCGGAGGGTGCGGACGCCGCGATGGCCGAGCACATGAGGCTCGCGAGCGACCGGCTGAGGCTCTCCCTGCGTGCGGGCGACGAACAGGCGGACAAGGGCGTGTAGCGCTCAGGACCGCGACTGCCCGGGAGGCGCGGGCTCCTCAGCCGCCGCCTCCGGGGCGGAATCCTCCGGGGGAGGTGTGGACCCCGCGGCCGGTGCCGGCCGTGCGGACGGGGTGGCGAACACCTTCCGCCGCCCGGCTCCGCCCAGCAGCGCCGGCAGCTCGGTCAGTGCGCTGATCCGCCAGTCCGCCGTCTCCACGACGTCGGGGTGGTCCGCCCACCAATGCCCGAACGGGCCGCGGCGGATGTGCGCCGTCCGCAGCCCCGAGGACTTCGCGGGGAAGAGATCGTCCGCGGGGTGATCACCCACGTACAGGGTGGCCTCCGGCTCGGCGCCCGACACCTCCAGCACGCGGGCGAAGAACTCCACGTCCGGTTTGGCCGCGCCCCACTCCTCCGTGGTGACGACCAGGTCGGCCGGCAGGTCGAGGCCCCGCAGCAGTTCCCCGGCCCGGGCCGACCCGTCGCCCGCGACGACGATCCGCAGTCCGAGCGCGCGCAGTTCGGCCAGGGCGGGCCGGACGTCGGGATAGAGGTCCGTCTCGTCCAGGTACTCACCGCGTCCGGCCGCCGCGCGGGCGTGGCGGGCCTCGCCGACGTCCATGCCGGGGCGCAGGACCAGCAACGCGTCGGTGCGGTCGCGGCCCTGGGCGACGGCGGCGCCGACCAGCGCGCTGACCGTGTGCGGCGGTACCCCGAGCCAGTCGGCCCACGAGGCCCAGTGGCGGTCGTCGCGGACGAGGGTTTCGCCGGTGTCGAAGACGATCGTTTTCATCACCCCTCCGAGCCTAGGGGGCAAGCAGGGCATAACGGTCAAGGCGCCAGTGTCGGAGGGGTGCTTACGCACGACATGGGCCCTGGTCCGAAAGGGATGGCACGCTCGTATGCTCGGATCATGACCGATCCTCAGCGCCCCACGACCAACGCCATGCGGCGCGCCCTCCGGCGGGCCCGCGACGGTGTCGCCCTCGACGTGGCCGAGGCCGCGGTACTGCTCCAGGCGCGGGGGGAGGACCTGACCGACCTCGCCGCGTCCGCCGCCCGGGTCCGGGACGCCGGCCTCGACGCGGTGGGCCGCCCCGGGGTGATCACCTACTCCCGCAAGGTCTTCATCCCGCTCACCCGGCTCTGCCGTGACACCTGCCACTACTGCACCTTCGTCACGGTGCCGGGGAAGCTCCGCAGGGCGGGGCACGGGATGTTCCTGTCGCCGGACGAGGTCCTCGACATCGCCCGCAGGGGCGCCGAAATGGGCTGCAAGGAGGCCCTGTTCACGCTCGGCGACCGGCCGGAGGACCGCTGGCCCGATGCGCGGGAATGGCTGGAGGCCGAGGGGTACGACGACACCCTGGCGTATGTGCGGGCCATGGCCGTCCGGGTGCTGGAGGAGACGGGGCTGCTCCCGCACCTGAACCCCGGTGTGATGACGTGGACCGATCTGCAGAGGCTGAAGCCGGTCGCCCCCTCCATGGGCATGATGCTGGAGACGACGGCGACCCGGCTGTGGTCGGAGAAGGGCGGCCCCCACCACGGGTCCCCGGACAAGGAGCCGGCCGTCCGGCTGCGGGTGCTGGAGGACGCGGGCCGGTCCAACGTGCCGTTCACCACCGGCATCCTGATCGGGATCGGCGAGTCCTACGAGGAGCGTGCCGATTCCCTCTTCGAGCTGCGCAGGACGGCGCGCGCCTACCACGGCATCCAGGAAGTCATCGTCCAGAACTTCCGTGCCAAGCCGGACACCGCGATGCGCGGGATGCCGGACGCCGAGCTGGAGGAACTGGCCGCCGCCGTCGCCGTCGCCCGCCACATCCTCGGCCCCTCGGCCCGCATCCAGGCCCCGCCGAACCTCGTCGACGCCGAGTACGCCCTGCTGATCGGCGCCGGCATCGACGACTGGGGCGGCGTCTCGCCCCTCACCCCGGACCATGTGAACCCCGAGCGCCCCTGGCCGCACATCGACGAACTGGCCGCACGCACGGCCGAGTCGGGCTTCCAGCTCCGGGAACGCCTCACCATCTACCCGGAGTTCATCCAGCGCGGTGAACCCTGGCTCGACCCGCGGCTCCTCCCGCACGTGCGGGCCCTCGCCGACCCGGAGACGGGCCTCGCCAAGGAGGGCGTGATCCCGGCCGGGCTGCCCTGGCAGGAGCCCGACCAGGGCTTCAACGCCTCCGGCCGCACCGATCTGCACCGCACCATCGACACCGAGGGCCGCACCGGCGACCGGCGCGACGACTTCGACGAGGTCTACGGCGACTGGGAGGCCCTGCGGGAGGCCGCCGCCCCGGGCATGGTCCCCTCCCGGATCGACACCGACGTACGCCAGGCCCTCGGCCAGGCCGCCGACGACCCCACGAAGCTCACCGACGACCAGGCACTCGCCCTGCTCCACGCGGACGGGCCCGCACTGGACGAGCTGTGCCGGATCGCGGACACCCTGCGCCGCGACGTGGTCGGTGACGACGTCACCTACATCGTCACCAGGAACATCAACTTCACCAACGTCTGCTACACCGGCTGCCGTTTCTGCGCCTTCGCCCAGCGGCGTACGGACGCCGACGCCTACACCCTCTCCCTGGACCAGGTCGCCGACCGTGCGGCGCAGGCCTGGGACGTCGGCGCGGTCGAGGTCTGCATGCAGGGCGGCATCCACCCGGACCTGCCCGGCACCGCGTACTTCGACATCGCCCGCGCGGTGAAGGAGCGGGTGCCCGGCATGCACGTCCACGCCTTCTCGCCGATGGAGGTCGTCAACGGCGCGACCCGCACCGGCATGTCCATCCGCGACTGGCTGACCGCGGCCAAGGAGGCGGGGCTCGACTCGATCCCCGGCACGGCGGCGGAGATCCTCGACGACGAGGTCCGCTGGATCCTCACCAAGGGCAAGCTGCCGACGGCCGACTGGCTGGACGTCATCCGGACGGCGCACGAGACGGGCCTGCGCTCCTCGTCCACGATGATGTACGGCCATGTCGACCAGCCGCGCCACTGGCTCGGCCACTTCAGGACGCTGGCCCGCCTCCAGCAGGAGACCGGCGGCTTCACGGAGTTCGTCACCCTCCCCTTCATCCACACCAACGCCCCGGTCTACCTGGCGGGCATCGCCCGTCCCGGACCCACCGACCGGGACAACCGGGCCGTCACCGCGATGGCGCGTCTCCTGCTCCACCCGCACATCACCAACATCCAGACCAGCTGGGTGAAGCTCGGTGCGGAGGGCGCCGCCGAGATGCTGCGCTCGGGCGCGAACGACCTCGGCGGGACCTTGATGGAGGAGACCATCTCCCGCATGGCGGGCTCCAGCTACGGCTCGTACCGCTCGATCCAGGACCTCGTCGCCATCGCCGACCTGGCCGGCCGCCCGGCGAAGCCGCGCACGACGCTGTACGGCGAGGTCCCCCAGGAGCGCGTCACGGCCGCGACGGCCTCGGACGGCCACCTGCCGGAACTGCTGCCGGTGCTGGAGGGGTGAGTTCGTCTCCCGCCCTCGGCTCAGTCCCCCTCCGGGCTCCCGCCCGCCGCCGTGGCGATCACGTCGTCCAGCACCTCCCGGGAGCGGCGCAGTTCGTCGATCTTGCGGTCGATACGGTCCCGCTCCAGGGTCAGGTCGCCCACCAGGCGCGGGGTGGCGATCGCGGAGGGGCCGCCGTCCGTGTCGCGTACACAGGGCAGCAGCTCGGCGATCTTGGAGCTGCACAGCCCGGCGGCGTAGAACTCCTGGATGCGGATGACGCGGTCGACGGCGCCCTCCGGGTAATCACGGTGGCCGCCGGGCGTACGGTCTGCCCTCAGGATTCCCTGGGTCTCGTAGTAGCGCAGGGAGCGTTCACTGACGCCCGTACGCCGGGCCAGCTCGCCGATCCGCATGAATGCCTCGCTTCCGGGACTTGAACCTGACACCGGTGTCAATTCTTACCGTTCCGGCATGACGAACGCATCCGCTTCCCCGCACAAGCTCTTCGAGCCCGTCGCCCTCGGCCCCCTCACCCTTCCCCACCGCCTCGTGATGGCTCCGCTGACCCGGAACCGGGCCACCCCCGAGGGGGTACCGACCCCGCTCATGGCCACCTACTACGCCCAGCGCGCCACGGCGGGGCTGATCATCGCCGAGGCGTCCACGCCGAACGCCGTGGGCCAGACGTACCCGAACATCACGGCGATCCACAGCCCGGCCCACATCGCCGGATGGCGGCGGGTCACCGACGCGGTCCGTGCGGAGGGCGGGCGGATGTTCCTCCAGATCCAGCACGGCGGGCGCGCCGGCCACCCCGACACCAGCGGACTGACGCCCGTCGCTCCCTCGCCGATCGCACTGCCGGAGACGATCCACACCTCGGCCGGGCGCGTGCCCTCGGTCGTGCCCCGCGAGATGACCGGGGAGGACATCGCGTCCACTGTCGCCGACTTCGCAGCCGCCGCCCGCAACGCGGTCGAGGCGGGCTTCGAGGGCGTCGAGGTGCACAGCGCCAATGGTCATCTGCTCCACCAGTTCCTGGGCCAGGGGACCAACCGGCGGACCGACGCCTACGGCGGGCCCGTGGCCCACCGCATCCGCTTCGTCGTGGAGGTGACCGAAGCGGTGGCGGCGGCGATCGGGCCCGAGCGGGTGGGCCTGCGCGTCTCGCCGTGGAGCACGGTCAACGGCATGGAGGAGGGCGACACCGAGGAGATCTACCCCGCGCTCCTCGGGGCCCTGGCGGGAAGCGGCCTGGCCTATCTGCACGTGGGATACGCCGACCCGGAGGACCCTGTCTTCCAGCGGATCCGGAAGGACTGGCCGGGCACGCTGATGGCCAACCCCGTACTGCCGAAGGACCGCATCCCCGACGACGGCGGCATCGCCCACGGCGAGCGGCTGCTGGCCGCCGGAGCGGACGTGATCGCGCTCGGCCGCCCCTTCCTGGCCAACCCCGACCTGATCCGCCGGATGCGCGCGGGCGCCCCGGTGAACCAGGTCCGGGACGCGTACATGATGTACGTGGGCGGGGAGACGGGCTACACGGACTATCCGACGCTCGACGCCGTGGGGTGAGCCACGTGGGCGACGAAGGCGGTCCATGCGGGCGCGGCGATGACGAGGCAGGGAGCGTCAGGGGTCTTGCTGTCGCGGACGGGCACGAGCCCCGGGAAGCCGTCGGCGACCTCGAGGCAGTTGGTGCCACCGCCATCGCTGTAGCTGGACTTGCGCCACGTCGTGGCGGAGAGGTCGAGCGCAGGAATCATGATGAGTGCTCCTTCGAGACGCCCTGGACGAATGCCAGCGAGTCTGACGGAGAAAGCGCCAGATCTCGAATGCGATCGTAGGACAGCCGATAGTCCGTGATCTTGCCAGCGTCGTCGATCAACTCGCCGAACCCGTTGCCCTCGACGTAGGCGACGGGACTGGTCCTGTGCCCCGGCAACCGGGCGCCTCTTCCGAGACTACGGGCGGAGGGTGACCATCGGGATACGAAAGGTGAGTACCACCCGATGGAAGACACCGAACCCCCGCGAGGCGCCCCGTGACCGATTCCTCTCTCCGCCTGCTCCCTTGGAACTCCCCTGAGGGGAAGCCCTGCTACCTGAGTACGGACGACGCCGACAGCAGGATGTCGCGCCTGGCCGACGAGGTGGAAGCCGAGTTGGTCGCGTCCGGTGCCGTCGTGCCGGCCGGGGCGGAGGCGGTGCCGGCGGATGCCGCGGCGGGGGAGTCGGCGGTGCGCTTCGCCCTGACGCGGACGGCCGAGTCGCTCAGGGACGCGCTGCGGGTCGCGCGGTGCCGGGAACGGAGCGCGCCCGCCTGAGACGTGGATCACACGCGTTCATGTCACGTCCGGTCGGGACCGTTCCGTCATGAGGGTGTAACCAGCCCGGCAGCAACGCATAGGAGCTCATGATGGAAGCGCGTCTGAACGTCTTCGGAAACCCGTTCGCGGCCACGTTCCTGAAGCACATCAATTCGGCGGGTATGGCGGTCAGCAAGTCGGCTGTTCCGGCGGCCACGCAGGAACTCGTGAAGATCCGCGCCAGTCAGATCAACGGCTGCGGATTCTGCCTCGACATGCACACCAAGGAAGCCGCCAAGGCCGGTGAGACCACGCTGCGCCTGAACATGATCGCGGCGTGGCGGGAGGCCACGGTGTTCACCGACGCCGAGCGCGCCGCCCTGGAGCTGACGGAGCAGGGCACGCGCACGGCGGACGCGGCGGGCGGGGTCACGGACGAGGCATGGGCCGACGCCGCCGAGCACTACGACGAGGACCAGCTCCTCGCCCTGGTGGCCCTGATCGCAGTGATCAACGCGTACAACCGGCTGAACGTCATGACCCGGCAGCCGGCCGGTGACTACCAGCCCGGTCAGTTCGGCTGACGGGCCGTCCGCCGACGGGGCCGCTGCCGCGGTTCCGGCGGACACGGCGGCGAGTCCGTGTCCGGGACGGGCCGGAGCCAGGGAATTCGGTCCGGGATACATGCGGGGAAATGGTCCCGGAAAACGTGAGGAATGCCGTTCAAAAGTGCTCCGCCGGGCTAGTCCGTACATAGCGTTCCGGCTATGAACCCACCGTTCCTGTTCGATTACAGTGCTTGCGCAGTCGCACTGTAGGCCGAAGGAAAAGGGGCACGGTGAGCACAGGAGCCACAGCCGTCTGGGGCCGTGCCCAGCAACAGGATTTCCGGGGCCGAGTCCGCGGGGCCATGCTCGGCGGGGCCATCGGGGACGCGCTCGGAGCGGGAGTCTCGGGGCTCACCCTGGAGGCGATACGGGCCGCCCACGGTGCGGACGGCGTGGCCGACTTCGTTCCCGTGCACGGCAGACGCGGCGCCGTCACCGCCGTCACCCAGCTCACGCTCTTCACCGTCGACGGACTGATCCGGGCCCAGGTCCGCCGCGACACCGGCGCCTGGCACCCGCCCACCGACGTCCACCGCGCCCATCTGCGCTGGGCGGCCACCCAGAGCGCCTGGGGGCCCGACGAACGCCGCAAGGACAACGGCTGGCTGGCCAGGGAGGAGTGGCTGTACACCCGCCGCGCCCCCACCAGGGAGTGCCTGGCCGGCTTCGGCGACACGACGATGGGCACGCTCGCCGTGCCCAAGAACCCGGCGGCACGGGACTCGGCCGCGCTCACCCGCTCCGCACCCTTCGGGCTGCTCGTCGGCTGGGAGCCCCAGCTCGTCCTCCAACTGGCGGTCGAGTGCGCCGCCCACACCCACGGCCACGCCACCGCCCAGCTCGCGGCCGGAGCGCTCGCCGTGATGGTGCACGGACTGGCTCGCGGGGAGACCCTGGACGGCTCGGTCCAGCGCACTCTGGCGCTGCTCGCCGAACGGCCGGGCGGCGAGCAGGTCACCGACGCGTTGAGGCAGGCGCTCGGCTCCGTGCGTCAGGGGATCCCCGGGCCCGCCCTCATCGAGGCGCTCGGCGACACCGACTCCGCCGAGGAGGTGCTCGCCGTGGCGCTGTACTGCGCGCTGGTCGGCGAGGACATGCGGCACGGTCTGCGACTCGCCGTGAACCACTCCGGGCCGTCCGCGGCCACGGGGGCCGTCTGCGGGGCCATTCTCGGGGCGCTGCACGGCGAGACGGCGCTTCCGCCGGCCTGGCTGGCGGAACTGGAGGGGCGCTCGACCCTCCTCGAGCTCTCCGACGACTTCGCGATGGAGATGACCCAGGGGCCCGCCCTGCACAGTCCGAGCGCGGCTGCGCCGGGCTGGTTGGCCCGCTATCCCCGGGACTGAGCGGAAGCGGGTGGGAGGGCGGGGATGGGCGGACGCCGCCGCGTCCGCCCACCGCCCGTGTGGCCCCCACGTGCGCGGCGGGTCAGTCCTTCACGCCCTCCACGACCCCCGTGCTCCCGGGGCCGGCCTTCTGCGCCGGGACGCCGGCTGCCGCGGCCCCACCCGCAGGGCCGCCGTCGTCCGAGTTGATCTGCGCGATCAGCGCGTCGCGCTCCGGGGTGTCCTCGGGCTTGATGAACCCGATCGCGATGTAGAGCACGAGGGAGATCGCCAGAGGCAGTGCCACCTGGTACTGCAGGGCGACGTCCGTCTTCACCGAACCGTCGAAGTTGTAGTTGGTGAGGTAGAAGGCGAGCAGCCCGGCCGCCCAGCTGGTGAGCGCCGCGGTGGGCCCGGACCGGCGGAACCTGCGCAACAGGCCCAGCATGAACGGGATGGCTATCGGGCCCATGAGCCCGGCCACCCACTTGATGACGACCGAGATGATGTCCTTGAACGTCGGCGAGTTGATCTGGGTCGCCAGGGCCATCGAGAGCCCGAGGAAGGCGAGGGTGGACAGCCGCGCGGCCAGCAGACCGCTGCGGTCGCTCCAGGTGCGGGCCGACTTCGAGAGGACCGGTGCGATGTCCCGGGTGAAGACCGCCGAGATGGCGTTGGCGTCGGAGGAGCACATGGCCATCGTGTGCGAGAAGAAGCCGACGACGACCAGGCCCAGCAGGCCGTGCGGCAGCAGCTGCTCGGTCATCAGGGCGTAACTGTCCGACGCGTCGGGCTTCTTGGCCTCGACGAGCAGCGGCGCGACCCACATCGGGAAGAAGAGCACCGTCGGCCAGACCAGCCACAGCACGGCGGAGAGCCGGGCCGAACGGGTGGCGGAGCGGGCGGAGTCCGTGGCCATGTAGCGCTGGGCCTGGTTCCACATGCCGCCGTTGTACTCGAAGGTCTTGATGAAGAGGTACGCGAGGAGGAACGTCACCGTGTACGGGCCGGCCGTCGGGCTCGTGTGGCCCTCGGGCAGCTTGTCCCAGACCGTCCACAGCGAACTGAAGCCGCCGAGCTTGCTCATGGCGATGAACAGCATGGCGAGACCTGCGAAGAGCTGGATGATGAACTGTCCGAGCTCCGTGAGCGCGTCGGCCCACAGCCCGCCGACCGTGCAGTACACGGCGGTGATGGCGCCCGTGATGAAGATGCCCTGGGTCAGGGTGATGCCGGTGAAGACGGAGAGCAGGGTGGCGATGGCCGCCCACTTGGCGCCGACGTCCACGATCTTCAGCAGCAGCCCGGACCAGGCCAGGGCCTGCTGGGTCGGGATGTTGTAGCGGTTCTTCAGGTATTCGAGCGGCGAGGCGACGTGCAGCCGCGAACGCAGCCGGTTGAGCCGGGGAGCGAAGAGCTTCGCACCGATACCGATACCGATCGCGATCGGCAGCGACCAGGTCACGAAGGACGTGACGCCGTACTGGTACGCGATTCCCGCGTAGCCGGTGAACATCACCGCGCTGTAACCGGACATGTGGTGCGAGATGCCCGACAGCCACCACGGCATCTTGCCGCCGGCCGTGAAGAAGTCGCTGACGTTGTCCACGCGCTTGTGCGACCAGAGTCCGATCGCGACCATCACACCGAAGTAGCCGATGAGCACGGCCCAGTCGAGACTGTTCATGTGCCCCCTCCAGGGGTCCGCCTTGTGAACGGGTACGCACTTCGTCAGTACGGCCGTTCAGCGGGATCCCCGTGCGGGAACGGGGACTTGGGGGATTGAACCGCCTGTCCGGGTCAACGGTCAAGGTTTTCACGGTCAGGGATGTGAACGCGGATCAGCAAGCCGAACGATTTTACGTGTTCTTGACCTTGCGGGGCGTTGTCGTGAACGTGACCACGGCCACACGATGAGCGAGCACTTCGTCAGGCTGTGCAGAGTTCGACCCAAGGCACGAACGCCCGAGAACGCAGAACGGCCGCACGGGATGCGGGTCCCGTGCGGCCGGAGAAAGGGGAAAGCTGCACGACGTGATTGACGCACCGAGGGCGCCGAGCGCGCCGGCGGTGTCGATCGCTGAGGTCGTGATCTGTGCGTACGTCGGGTGGGTGGCGCTGGGTCCGGTGGCGGGCCGAGCCCCCTCGGCCAGGACGGCGGGCCGGTCGAGAGGGCTACTGGCGGTCGTGCGCGGCGACCGGGCGCAGCGCGGCGCCCGAGTGCGGACGTATGCGTCAGGCGTTGATCGAGCCCGAGGCGACGTCGCGCACGAAGGTGTTCCACGCTCCGGACACGAAGGAGAGCGAGGGGCCTTCGGGCGCCTTCGAGTCGCGCACGGCGATGGCCTGCGTCACGGGAGACTTCACCTCGACGCACGCCCCGTTGCCGCCGGAGTACGACGACTTCGTCCAGTTTTCCGTAGCACCCTGAAGAATGGCCATGTTCACTCCGGTTCAGAGAGTTGATGTGAGTGGCACCAACTTCGTTCCTGTTGGCGTGATCGACGCTACTCGCCAACATCGCTTGGTGGTGGAGCCGTTCACTCGACCGGATGGCATATTCCGTGCGGGTCTTCCCTCGCAAGGTGGGGGCGGTGTATCTTCCCGCTCCGCCCTCGCTTGCTTCGCGGCATTCCCCGCAGATCAGCCCTTGTCGGACTGTTCCGTTCCGCTGGGTGCCCGGAGGGAGTCGACCGGGCACCCATGAGCTGCCGGCGGGTGCCGACGGGCTGTCAGCGGGTGTAGTTCTTGGCGATGTCGCCGATGAACGCGCGGGTCTGGTCGACGTTCAGCGCCTGGGCCCGCAGGTGCTCGTACATGACGCTGTAGCGCTGCACGTCGTTCGCCTTCTCCAGGTAGAGGTCGCTGGTGACCCCCTCGATGTACACGACGCTGGAGTCCGCGGCGTCCGGGAACTCCAGAACCGCGTACTGGCCGTTGATGCCGGGGTGGGCGCCCATGTCGAAGGGCAGCACCTGCACGGTCACGTGCGGCAGCTGGGACTGCTCGATGAGGTGCTCGAGCTGTTGGAGCATGACCTGCTTGCCACCCACGAGCCGGCGCAGGGCGGACTCGTCGATCACGGCCCACAGGCGCAGGGGGTGCTCGGGGGAGTTGACGCGGTCCTGGCGGCGGGCGCGGACGTTCACCCGCTTCTCGATGTCGGACGGCGGGGCCTCGGGCAGTGCGCCGCTGATCAGTGCCTCCGCGTAGCCCCTGGTCTGCAGCAGCCCCGGGACGATCTGGGGTTCGTACACCCGGAGGGACTCGGCATCGGTCTCCAGCCCGATGTACACGCTGTACGGGATGTCGCCGAAGGCGTGCCACCAGCCCTGCTGGCGGGAGTCCTTGGCCATCTGCATCAAGGAGTCGACGACGCGGTGGTCCTCGACCTCGTACACGCCGCAGAGGTCGCGTACGTCGCGCTGGCTGATGGACCGGCGGCCGTTCTCCAGGCGGCTGATCTTCGACTGGGAGACCAGCAGCCTCTCCGCCACCTCCTCGGCCGTCATCCCCTTGATCTCGCGGAGACGGCGCAATTCCTGACCCAACCGGCGTCGCCTGACGGTGGGATTGACGTTGGTCGGCACGGGAACGGCACCTCCGGCTATGCAGCTCTTGTAGCTGTGTGTGTCTGCTGCTCAGCAGATTGCCACCCGGGCGCCCGGGCGCGCTGGGAAATCGTCACACGCACCGGCGGCACGCAAGAGCGCGGGGCAGCCGGTGGATCCGGCTGCCCCGCGCCTGGTGCGGCTCCCGGACCGGGTCATGGGGACGTCGGTACGGCGGTATTCGGTGCCCGCGCAAGTGTCCGCGCGGTCGTGCTGTCAGTGGACGGAGGTGTGCGCCATGCTGCCGCGGCGCGCTTGCGCTTGCGGCTGCAACGGCACGCCTGCCGCCTGCTGATTGCGGCGCGGCTGGACGGCCACACCGTTCTGGACGTCCATCACGGCATGCGCCACGAGTCCGCCCATCGGGTCGTGTCTGATCAGGTCCCGGAGCCGGGAGCGCGACGAGCGCCCCTCGTTCCCGGGGTACAGGTGCTTGCCGAGTCCGACCGCGTGGGCCAGTGCGGCGAGCGCCGCGGTCCGCGGGTCCGGTGGTACGCCGGTGCGGATCGCGCTGTCCAGCCGGGCTCTGATGTCCCGGCTGATTGCCGTCTGCGTCGCCTGGTAGCGAGTCGTCGGCAGCACTCCGCACATCTGGCCCGCCACGGCATGAACCATGCCGCACCGCTCCAGATGAGCGAGGTAGATCTGGCGAAGCCCCAGCCGGGGTCCGCCGATCCAGTGGACCGCCCGAACCGGACTGCCACGACGGCGCAGCAGTTCCAGTGCGGAGTCCAGAGTCGGATCTCCTGTCGGCCGTGGCATCACCACGGCGATACGATCCCCGTCAGGGGCTATCCGTCCTGCCAGAGCCAGCTCCACTAGCTGTGCCCCGGCCAGGCCGAGGTCGAGCGACTGCGGCTGCGCTGTGGTACCCGTGGTCGGGTCCAGAGCGAGCAGCAGAAGCTCCTCCGGAATTGTTCTGCGGCTCCTGCCCATCCATGCCTCCCCGCGTGGATGAGTGACAGGGTGACCCCTCTCACATTGGTCTGTCGAGGGTGCCTGGGTGCTTTGTAAGGGAACCGTTAGGTATGTCGTTCTCGTCTAGCGGCTCGGCCAGGGGTTCACACAGGACACTGGTAGATGGTTCGGACACAGTGCGGGCGTGACCCCGCGGCTCTTCAGGAGGTATCGGTGGCGGGCGAGTCCCCCGGCAAGTCGGATCAGCGGAAGTCGTCGGGGACGGCTGAGGAACGCGATCCGCGTCTCGCCGTGTTCCGCGAACCGGCCGCTGAGGCGGACGGGAACACGGCGGTCGGGAAGACGGCGGACGGGGCCGCGCAGGCCGGGAAGGACAGCGAGACGGCTGTCTTCCGTCTGCCGCCGTCCGCGAGGGCCGACGCGCCCGAGGGTGCGTCCGCGTCCTCGGAGGCCGCAGAGGGCCCGGCAAGGGCCTCCACGCCCTCGGAGACGGCCGAGGCGGCCGCCGAGGAGGACGGCGCGGCCGGGGAGGCCCCGAAGGCGCCTGGTGCGGACGCGGCGGGGCCGGAGCCGGAGGCCGATCCCGGCGCCGAGGCCGAAGCCGAAGCCGGGTCTGAGGCGGAGGCGGAGGCGGAACCTGAGGCGGAGGCCGACGAGCGGCCCGAGGCCGGTGCATCGGGCTCCGGGCCTGCCGACGGCGCCGAGCGCGAGGAGGTCTCCGAGGGGGCTTCAGGGACCGCTTCCGAGACCGCTCCCGGCGCCGGGCCCGAGTCGGGAACGGACGCCGGATCGAAGCCGACGGACGCGCGGCTGCGTGCCGCCGTCGCCGCGTGGGTGGCCGGGCCCGACGAGGAAGGCGCAGCTCAGGACGGCGATTCCGGGAACGCGGACAAGGCGACCGGGGCCGGCGCCGAACCGTCCACGCGTACCAAGCCGTCCGCCGACGCCGAGGCATCCGCGGACACCAAGCCGTCCGGCGGCACGAAGGCATCCACGGACACCGGCACCACCACGACCGCCACCGAAGCCGAGGCGGACACCAAGGCCGAAGCCGAAGTCGAAGCCGAAGCCGAAGCCGACGCGGCCGCCCCCGCGTCCGACGCCGCTCCCCGGGTCCCGAGGACCCGCGGGGAGTCCTCACCGGGCCAGGAACCGGCCAAGAAGCCGGCCAAGAAGCCGGCCGAGGAACCGGCCAAGGGGCCAGGGAAGGAACCGGCCAAGGAGTCGGAGGCCGCGTCCGACGGGCGAGGAATCGATCATCCGACCGCCGTCTTCAAGGCGCCGCGGGCCGAACAGCTCGACCAGCCGACGACCGCGCTGAAGCTGCCTCCGAAGGAGAAGGAGGCCGAGCGGAAGCCCTCCTGGGCTGCCAAGGTCGCCGGTACCTCCGAGGCTCCCGAGGCCCCCGCGGAGCGGACCAGCAAGTTCGTGCCGCTGCGCTCGGACGACGTGCGTCCCGCGGCCGTCGTCGGCCCCACGGTCACGCCTGACGTCGCGGCGGCCCCCGGCACG
Organism: Streptomyces sp. JH34; assembly: GCF_029428875.1. NCBI lineage: Bacteria > Bacillati > Actinomycetota > Actinomycetes > Kitasatosporales > Streptomycetaceae > Streptomyces > Streptomyces sp. JH34. The sequence continues at coordinate 4,166,663 of NZ_JAJSOO010000001.1, forward strand.
CCCGGCGCTCCCGGTGCAGGTCTCCCCGAGGCCGAGCGGACCCGGCAGCAGCCCATGCCGCCCAGGCCGCCGCTCGACCTGCTCGCGGAGCTCACGAACACCCCGCCGCCCCCGGAGACCCCGGTCCGCACCGCGGTCCGGCGGGTCAAGATCTGGACGCCGCTGGTCCTGCTCCTCCTGGTCGTCTTTGCGATCGCGCAGGCCGTGCGCCCGCTTCCGGACCCCGCGCTGACGCTGTCCGCCGATCCCACGTACACCTTCGGCGGCGAGAAGCTGGACATGCCGTGGCCGGAGGAGGGCCAGGGCGCCGTCGAGGTCGAGGGCGTCGGCACCATCGGCACGTACGGCAAGGAGAAGTCCGCGCCGGTCGCGAGCGTCGCGAAGATCATGACGGCGTACGTGATCCTCCAGGGCCACCCCATCACCGGCAAGGAGGACGGGGATCAGATCGAGGTCGACGCGAAGGCCGGCGAGGAGGCCGACCGGCCGGACGAGTCGACCGCGCCGATCAAGGAGGGGCAGAAGTACACGGAGCGTCAGATGCTCCAGCTCCTGATGATCCCCTCCGGCAACAACGTGGCCCGGCTGCTCGCACGGTGGGACGCCACCACGGAGAAGGCGTTCGTCGAGAAGATGAACGCGGCGGCGAAGGACCTCGGGATGACGAACTCGGTCTACACGGACCCGAGCGGTCTCGAGTCGACCACCCGGTCCACCCCGGCCGACCAGCTCAAGCTGGCCAAGGCGGTCATGCAGAACGACGTCTTCCGGAAGATCGTCAACATGCCGCAGGCCAAGATCCCGGGCATCGACAAGACGATCTACAACAACAACAACATCCTGCTGGAACCGGGCGTGAGCGGTATCAAGACCGGCTCGTCGACCCCCGCGGGCGGCAACCTCGTCTGGACCGCGGAGACGATCATCGACGGCAAGTCCCGGCGGATCATCGGCGCGGTCATGGGCGCCGATGTCGACGGGACCCTGGACGCCAAGCTGCAGCGCGCCCTGCAGAGCAGCCTGGCTCTGATCCAGACCGCCCAGGACGGCGTCGACTCCGCCACCGTCGTCAAGAAGGGCCAGGTCGTCGGCTACGTGGACAACGGCTTCGGCCGCCGCACCCCCGTGGTCGCGACCAAGGACCTGAAGGCCGTCGGCTGGGGCGGGCTCGAGGTCGACCTGAAGCTGACGGACGGCGGGAAGATCCCCGCCCACGTGGCGAAGGCGGGCACGGTCGTCGGTGAGGTGACGGTGGGTACCGGCACCGGAAAGGTCTCCGCCCCCGTGGCCCTCCAGAGCGAGATGACGGAACCCGGCTTCGGGGACAAGCTCACCCGCATCAGCTGAGCGATCTGCCCCTGTCCCCCTCGCGCGGGGGCAGGGGCAGGCCGTCGCGGGGGGACGGGGCTGTCCGCCGATGGGGCAGCGCGGAGAAAATGCCGCGTGCTAGCGTCCCGAAAGCAACGGGCGGGCGCCGGGACGCGTCCCTCCCGGTACGACGGATGAGGCCCCTGCAGTACAAGGACGGTTCGGCAGGCCCGGGCGAGGACGGGGAGAGTCGCAGTGACCACCGCTGAGCCGACACGGGCGAACACCGGCCCGCCGCCTTCCGCCGGCAGCACGTCCGTGCGTATCCCGGCCCAGCCGGCCGGAGGGGACGGCGGCGGCCCCGACGTCTCGATCCGCAGCCGTCTCCGGCGTCACCCGGTGCTGCTGACGACCGCGGTCGCCGCCGCGGTGCACCTTCTCTGGTTCTTCTTCTTCGCGAACAGCGGCGGCGACATCGCCGCCCAGGACGCCTGGGCCGAGTTCGTCGGCCGCCACCCGGGCACCGCGTACAACCTCGCCTGGTACGGGGGCATGCACCCGGTCTCGTACAGCGTGGTGTCGCCGTATCTGATGTCGGTGCTCGGCGTCCGTACGACGATGATGGTCGCCGGCACGGTGTCGTCGGCGCTCACCGCCCTGATCCTGGTGCGGGTGCCCGCCGTCCGTAACCCCCTCGCGTGTGCGCTCGCCGGGGTCTTCGCGTACCTGTGCAACGCCCTGTCCGGCCGGGTGACGTTCGGTCTCGGCATGATGTTCGCGCTCGGTGCGGTCGCCGCGGTCTTCTGCTGGCCCCACCGCTGGCGCTACAAGCGGTGGGCGAAGGCCGTCGTCGCCGCGCCCCTGGCCGGGCTCGCGACGGCGGGGAGCCCGGTCGCCGGGCTCTTCCTCGGTGTGGTCGCCGCGGCCCTCTTCCTGCACAAGCGGCGCCCCGGGGCGTACGCGCTGGGCCTGGCGCCCGTCGCGGTGGTGGTCCTCTCCGCGTGGCTGTTCCCGTTCTCGGGCACCCAGCCGATGTCGCTCGGAACCCTGTCGCTGCCCTTCCTGTACTCGGTGTTCGTCTTCTTCCTGGTGCCCAGGGACTGGCACACCGTGCGGACGGCCGCCGCGGTCTACGGCGCCGGGACGCTGCTGACGTACGTGGTCGACTCGCAGATCGGCTCGAACGTGTCGCGGATGGCGATGCTGTTCGCCGGGGTGGTCCTGCTGGCCGCGCTCCCGTACACGGCGCCGCGCACCCGGCGCTGGTACGCGCTGGTCGTCGTCTTCGCCGGGCTGAACATCTGGATCGGCTTCAAGGGCGTCGACGACATCGTCCGCACCGCCCCCGCCGCGTCCTGGACCCGTGAACTGGCCCCGCTGGTCAACCAGCTGCAGAAGGTCGGGGCTGAGCGCGGCAGGGTCGAGGTGGTCCCCGCCAGCAGCCACCGCGAGGCCTCCGCGCTCGCGCCGTACGTCAATCTGGCCCGCGGCTGGAACCGGCAGGCCGACATGAAGCGCAACCCGCTGTTCTACGACGACACCCTCGACGCCGTGAACTACCGCGAGTGGCTGGACCGCTGGGCCGTCCACTACGTGGTGCTGCCGACCGGGAAGCCCGACTCCGGGGGCGAGCAGGAGGCGGCGCTCGTCGAGGAGGGGCTGCCGTACCTGAAGGCGGTCTGGAGCGACGCCAACTGGAAGCTGTTCCGTGTCGAAGACCCGGTGCCGCTCGCTGACCCGCCCGCGACCGTGGAGAGGGCCGGCGACGGCGAACTGACGATCCACGTGCAGACGGCGGGCCGCGTCCTGATCCGGATCCCGTACTCCCGGTGGCTCGCCGTCGTGGACGACGAGGGCAGGAGCGTGGAGCGCCCGCAGGAGACGGAGGAGTCCAAGAAGCGGTCGGCCGACGACAGCGAGGCTCCGAAGAACTTCACCAACGCCCACGGCTGCCTGATCAAGGTGGAGGAGGACGGCGACGGCGACGAGTGGACCGAGCTCCTCGCACCGCGCGCGGGGGTCTACCGCCTGGCGGCGCCGTACCAGCTGCAACCCGGCACGCCGTGCCCTGAGGAACTGCGCCAATAGTGCGGGAAGCCTCCCTCCGGGGGTACGGCACTGGCATGGTGTGCTGCCATGAGGCGGGACTCGGCGTGCACCGCCTTCGCCGTGCGCCAGACCGACCACCGGGGCACCGCGGTCGACGTACGGAGCTACCCGGTCAAGGGGGACACCTTCGCCGTGCAGCTGGTCGACCGGGGCAGGGACCGGGGTGATGCGGAACTGGTGGGCGCGCACCACGCCGCGACACAGCTGAAGGCCGCCTGCCGCTGACCGGCCCGCCGTGCCGCGCCACGGTCACCGGACGAACGCGGTGTCCCGTTCCGTCAGGCGTGCGGCCGGCCCGGCGGCCCTGAGCACGACGTCCAGCGCTCGGTCCGGGTCGGAGTCGTAACAGCCGCTCGCCCAGGCGGCATTTGCCTCCACCACCGCCCACTGCCCCGCGTCCGTGGTCCCGACGTCGACGACGATCGCGGACGGAAGGGTGTGCCCGGCCGCGGCGAGCAGCTCCGAGCCGAAGGCACATGCCGAGGCGGTCAGCGGAGCCATGTCCAGCCGTCCCGACATGGCGTACCGGCTGCCGGTGTGTACCTGCCCGTCGAGCAGAAACAGCCGGTACTCCGCGTCGAAGACGGTGACGTCGCTCACCAGTACCACCGTCTCCGGATCGACCGCGTCCGGGCCGGGCAGCCGGGAGCCGTCGGCGTACACCAGTGCCGGGATGCTCTTGTCGTTCGGGGACTTGGCGAAGACCGGGCGGCGCAGCGCGTATGCCTCGCGGAGGGGCACGGCCCGGATCTCGCGCCGTACGAAGGTGACGGGCAGCCGGGCCAGCCAGTCGGCGGGAGCCTCCAGCGGCGCGATGCCCAGCGCGGGCGCCACGGCGTCGGCGAAGGAGGGGCCGGCGTGCAGATGCGCGTCCCCGTCGCGCAGTTCGCCGGGCACCACACCGTCCGGCAGCTGCACGGTGCGCAGACCGCGCCGCCGGGCGGTGTCGCGAAGGGTCCGCGCGGAGGCGGTGAGACGGGGCGGGAGCACGAGGCACATGGACATGGATCCTGCCGCAGCGGAGCACCTGCGGCCCACCGGATTTCGCTCGACAACCGGTGCCGGTTCGGCTTGCATGGGCCGGATGCACGCCGAAGGGACGACCACCGACGCGGCGCTCGTACAGCGCCTGCTCGCCGCGCAGTTCCCCGCCTGGGCAGGCCTTCCCGTCGAACGGGTCGGCTCCCACGGGACAGTCAACGCCATCTACCGGCTGGGGGCGGACCTGGCCGTGCGGCTGCCCCGCGCCGAGGGTGGTTCGCGGGACGTGGCGACGGAGCGCCGCTGGCTTCCCCGCCTCGCACGGGAGCTTCCCGTCCCCGTCCCCGCCCCGCTGGCCGAGGGGAGCCCCGCCGAGGGCTACCCGTGGTCCTGGTCGGTCTGCCGCTGGATCGGCGGGGACAACCCGGCCGCCTGCTCGGGGAGCGCCGAGTTCGCCGAGGACATCGCGGAGTTCGTCCTCGCGCTGCGCCGCGTCGACACCACGGACGGCCCGCCCGCCTACCGCAGTGAGCCCCTGACCGCACGGGACCCCGCCACCCGGGCCGCGATCGACGCGCTCGACGGCGTCATCGACACGGCGACGGCGGCCACCGCATGGTCCGACGCCCTGCGCGCCCCAGCTCCGCAGGGCCCGCCCGTGTGGGTCCACGGAGACCTGCAGCCCGGCAACGTCCTGGTCTCGGGCGGCCGGCTCGGCGCGGTCATCGACTTCGGCTGCATGGGGCTTTCCGACCCCGCGGTCGACCTGATCGCGGGCTGGTACCTGCTGTCGGCCGAGCCGAGGCGGATCTTCCGTACGCGGGTGGGTGCGGACCCGGCGACGTGGGCACGGGCACGGGCACGGGGCTGGGCCCTTTCGGTCGCGCTCATCGAGCTCTCGTACTACCGGACGTCGAATCCGGTGATGGCGTCGACCGCAGGTCAGGTGATCGGCGAGATCCTGGCGGAGGCGGAGGCGGAGGCGGAGGCGGAGGCGGAGGCGGGGTCAGGGTCAGGGGCAGGGGCAGGCGCAGGGTCGGGGTCGGCCGGCCGCGCGGGGTGACCGCCGCCCCGGCCGTCGCTCAGCCGATGGCGGCTCGGACGGCCGAGATGTCCACCCGGTCGATTCCCTGGTCCAGGAAGGCGGCCAGGCCATGGCCCTCTTCCCTGACGGCTTCCTGCTCCCGGGCGGTGAGGGGGCGCAGGGGCCCGACGAGGAGCTTCCGGTCGTCCGTCGTCCAGGTGGCGGCGACGCGCCCGTCGACGAGCACGGCGAGCAGGCCCGCGACGGACAGCCCGAGGTGGGCGTCGTCGATGATGCGGCTGCGGTCCTGGTAGCCGAGGATCGCGTTGTCGAAGGCCGGGAGGAACCGGACGGGGGCGGGTGTGTCCGGAGACGGGCGGGGCGCGTCCGGCAGGTCGAGCAGCACCCGGCCGCGCTCGTCCCGGAAGGTGACCAGCTCGTCCCGGAGGGCCCGGACCGCGGCGGGGAGACCCGCCACACCGCTCCATGCGCGGATGTCGGCGGTGGCGGCGGGCCCGTAGGCGGCGAGGTAGCGGCGCACCAACTGCTGTCCGACCGGATCGTCGCCCACGTGGACCTCTTGGCCCTCCTCGCCCTTGGGCAGCGGGGTGAAGTCCCGTCCGAGCCAGGCGGTCAGGGGCAGGTTCCGTACACCGCTCCTCGTCTGCCACAGGCCGCGCGGGGGCAGTTGGGCCATCGGGACGAGGGCGGCGACGAGGAGTTCCCCCAAGGCGCGGCGGGGCGGGCCGGGCCAGCGGTCCCGCACGGCGTCGACGAGTTCCGCCATGGTGCGGGGCCGGTGGTCGGCCATGACCGTCCGCCCGGCCGCGGCGAGTTCGTCGAGGTCGATGCCGGCGAGCTCGCGCCGGTAGGTGGCGAGCACCCGCTGGCGCAGCATGGTGTCGTGACGGGCCCGCCAGGCGAGCGCGTCGTCGTCCGTGACCAGATGGATGGTGCGGCGCATCAGGTGGGTGCGCACGACATGCCGGTCCGTCAGCGCCCGGTCGAGCAACACGGGTCTGAAGGCGTGCACCCTCGACCACAGGCCGGTGAAGGGCTCCTGGGGTTCCTGGGCCTGCATGCCGCAGAGGTGCGCCACCACCTCCCCGACCGGCGCGGTGGTCCGGTCGAGGAGGTGCTGGCGGGCCAGGGTGGCGCGGTTGAGGGCACGTGGCCCGAGTACGGTCACGGGTCCGGGACGCCCTGGGGCGCTCGGCCCGGTGCCGGCACGCTCGAGCTGTCGCTTCGGCACGGTGACTGTCTCCCTCTCGATTCGCTTCTGCCGGACCGCGTGCCGCGTGGGGGCGGGGCGTGCCGTGTGGGGCGTGGGGCGTGGCCGGTCGCGTGGGGGTGTGGCCGGTCGCCGGGCGCGCGTACTGCCTGACGCCTGCGGCCTGCCCGTCACGCCACGCCACGCCACGCGCCCCGGCCGTTCCTGTGTTCCTAGGGGGAGGGTCAGCCGTTGTACGGGGCTGCCACGTCCAGGACCCAGGTCACGCCGAAGCGGTCGGTGAGCATGCCGTACAGCGGTGCCCACTGCGATGACGCCAGGGGCTGGACCACCGTCGAGCCCGCTGCCAGTCTCTGCCACAGGGCGCTGATCTCGTCCTTCTCGTCGCCGCGCACGGAGACGAAGAACGGCCGGCTGCCCTGGTCCCAGGGCAGCGACGAGGGCACGTCGTAGGCCATGACGTGGAAGCCGTCATCGCCCACCACCTCGCCCCACACCAGCCAGTCCGCCTCGTTCTCGTCCCGCACGCCGCCCGTGTCCTTGTACGTGACGGCGGTGACGCGCCCGCCGAAGACGGACCGGTAGTGCTCCAGCGCCGCACGTGCGTCGCCCCGGAAGTTCAGGTGGGTGGTTGTCGTGACGGACATGATCTTCTCCTTGCCGGCTGTGTTCGCCTGCTGTGTTCGCCTGCTGTGTTCGTTGAGGCGTACCGCCGCAACGGTGAGGCCACGTGGGCGGCGGCCTCGTCGACCCCCGGGGCTGTGGCTCCCCGGCGGTCTCGTTCTTCACTCTTCCACCGGTAGAGGACAGGTTGTGTCCTCCACTACGACAGAATGGTGACCATGGCCCTGCAGAAGACGTCCTCACGGCTGCTTTCGCTGCTGTCGCTGCTCCAGGCGCACCGCGACTGGTCCGGTGACGACCTCGCCGACCGGCTCGACATCACCCCGCGCACGGTGCGCCGCGACATCGACCGGCTACGTGAACTGGGCTACCCGATCCGCGCCTTCAAGGGGCCCTCCGGTGGCTACCGCCTGGACGCCGGCTCCCAACTGCCCCCGCTGCTGTTCGACGACGGACAGGCCGTCGCCCTGGCCCTGGCCCTCCAGTCCGCGGCGGGCAACGGCACGATCGGCGAGGACGCCGCACGTGCCCTGGCCACGGTCCGCCAGGTCATGCCGCCGCGCCTGCGCCGGCGCATCGACATGCTGCAGGTGACCGCCGTACGGACACCGGGCGACAGCGGCGCCTCCCCGGTGGACACGCGGGTCCTCGTGGAGTTGGGCCGCGTCATCCGCGCCCGCGAGGAGCTGCGGTTCGACTACGGCAACGACACCACGGCGGGCGACGACACCGCGGCGGGCAACGACACCACGGCCCGCGCCGATGCCACGGCCCGCCCCGACACCGCGGCCCGCGCCGACGCCACGGTTGACGTGGGTCCTGCCGTCCGCACCGGGCGACCCCGCCGGACGCAGCCGCACCACCTCGTCACCTGGCGCGGCCACTGGTACCTGCTGGCCTGGGATCTCGACCGCGAGGACTGGCGGACCTTCCGCGTCGACCGCCTGCGTCCCCGCACCCCAACCGGCCCCCGCTTCACTCCACGCGAGCTCCCGGGCGGGGACGTGGCCGAGTTCGTCACCGGCCGATTCCGTGGGACGGACGGTTCGAGCGCCGAGTGGCCCTGCCGCGGGCAGGTCGTCCTCGACCTCCCCGCAGAAGACGTCGCCCCCTACGCACAGGAAGGAATCGTCGAGGAACTCGGCCCCGAACGCTGCCGTCTCACGCTCGGCTCCTGGTCGTGGACCGGCCTCGCAGCCACGCTCGGCCACTTCGGGACGACGATCCACGTCATCGGCCCCCCGGAACTGACCGAAGCCTTCGCCGAACTGGCCGCCCGTTACGCGGCCGCCGCGGCCTCCACCTCTGCGCTCACCCAGTGATTTCGGACGTTGCCGCCCCGTTCGAACCCCGATCAGTGCCGTGGGAATGTCCTGAACAGCTTCTAGTTGAAATGGCTTCCCGTGCGCCGTCGACCGGGGACCGTATGGCAAAGTGTGCCGACAGCTCACGCCGACCGGATCTCGCGAGGGAGTCCGGCCCGCGGCTGTTCCTCGGACTACGACCTCCTGCGACGCCGTCCGACGCCGGACTGTCGCATCCCGGGCGGGAACATCCCGCCGGTCGAGACCGAACGTGCAGGAGTACCCCGTGAACGGGAAGCGTCGTCGATTGCTGCTGGCCGCCGTTGATCCCATGCTCGAACCTGGGGAGCAGGTCGAGGTGGCGAGCATCGTCAACCTGAAGTCGGTGTCCGTGCGCCGTACCGCGGCGTTCGCGGTCGCCTCGGCGATCATGAGCGGCGGCGGAATGGCCATGGTTCCGGTGCCGACCCCCATGTACCTGGCGATGACCGGCCGCCGTATCTTCATCTTCCGCGCCAATCCGACGTTCGCCCGGCCGGAGGAGCACCTGATGACGATTCCCCGCATCGGCCTGGTGCGCACAGAGGTCAAGGAGCGCGTGCTCAACTCGTCCTTCGTCGTTTCCTCGCCGGACCGCGAGCAGGGCCTGAAGATCGTGTTCCCGCTGCTCGGGCGGAAGGAACGGAACGCGATAACGGCGGCTCTGCCCCTGGCAGGATGACAGTCACCGACAGGCTTTCGCACGCGACGTGACCACGCAGAAGGGCCAGCTCGAGAGGATCAAGCCTCCGAACTGGCCCTTCTGGCTGTGCCCCCGGCAGGATTCGAACCTGCGTCAGAACCGCGCGGCGAGCCCCTTGGTCCGGCTCATGCTGTCCTGTATCGGGCTGTCCGCTCACGCATCGCTCACGCGCTGCTGGCTGGCGGCGCGTGGGTCAGATCTGGCCGAGGTCGATCTCCACCGGGAAGGGGGCCGCTACCTTGAGGACGCCGGTGAACACGTCTCCGTCCCGGTAGGTCTTCGTTGCGGGGTCAAGAACGTAGGTGTACACGAGAGGTACGCCCGTCGCGGCCTGCTCGATTCGCCAGTAGAAGCCGATGCCTGCCTTGGCGTACTGGTCGACCTTCACGATCCGGTCGGTGGTCTCCGAGCCTGGCGACACCACCTCCGCGACCAGCAGCACGTGCTCAGGTCGGGTGGGCGTGATGTCGATCGTGTCTGCGCGGTACACAACGACATCCGGGCGGCGATTGGTGAGAGGGACATCCTGAAGCCGGACGTCGAAGTCCGTGTCGGCGTTCCAGTCCGGGCCCGCAGCGGCATCCAGGGCGTTCGCCAGAATCCGGGCCAGCCGGTTGTGCCGTTTGGACGCACTCGGACTCACTGTGATCATTCCGTCCACGATCTCGATGCCGGTGCACTGTTCCTCGGACCAGGACTCGTACTCCTTCACCGTGATCTGCTCATGCATCCACGCCGGGGCCACCATCTCGGCCGTCACGAAGCACCTCCCGACACTATGCGGCGGGCCTGATCCCGCTTGATTCAGCGTACTGTCTGCCAGCTGCCCAGCGAGCTGATCCCGCTCACGCCCCTCCCCGTCGGCCGGCCTTCGATTTGCGAGTCCACGACGCTGAGGAACCAGCATGGTGGACTCACCGCCAGGGGCTCGGAACGGCGACGTGAAGCCGACCTGAAGGACATCCAGGAGATGCTTGCCACTCCTCGATCACCATCACGGGCCGACACGTACACGAGCCTGTTTCCCGAGGCCGACCCGGCGATAGCCGAGGCTGCGGCCCGGCTCGTACCGCGCACGCGTTCTCCCGGCGGGGAACACCGCTTCTGAAGCGGAGGCTCCGCCCAACAAGGAGGCTCAGCCCGACAACAGGGAGAAGCCCAGCCGGAGTCTGAGTCGAATGATGCTGATCCGTTTGGAGAAACTCGGGAGGTCAACTCTCCGTCCGCTCACGCAAACGGCCCCGGACGAGAAGTCCGAGGCCGAGTAGAGCCCTTCCCCAGGGGAGAAACCCCAGGTCAGAGCGGTAACGCGTTGTGCCCCCGGCAGGATTCGAACCTGCGACACCCGCTTTAGGAGAGCGGTGCTCTATCCCCTGAGCTACGAAGGCCGGGATACTGCCGGGCCGTGTGTCCGAGGACCGGGCAATCGCCGTGGTCTCGGACAGCTGGATCCCAGCAGTGTCGTCGTGGTGCGGCCGATGACGGCCGCCTCACCGGTGACAGTGTAGCGGGTGGCCGCTCGGGGCCCGGAGGGTTATAGGTGTCGTCGCGGGTGGGGCGGCCCGGCCTGTGCTCCGCCATCGATGAGGCTGGGCACAGGGGCGGGCGGATGCCGATGCCGCCGGAATGGTGCGAGCCGCCGCGTGGGCTCCTTGACGGGGCCCAGGTGCGGGCATAGCGTCGCCGGGCCGCTGAGCCAGCACGTGGAGAGGCCGTTCGTGCCGCACACCGATCCCAGCCGTTCGCCCGACCCGAAGGACCCGGAGGGCCGCGACCGTACCGAGGAGGATCGCGCCCGTATCGAGGCGTCGCTGACCGCCCCGGGTGCTCCGTTCGCCGTGGTGCGCGCCGAGCACGGGCCGCTCGTCTACGCGAACGGCCCCCGCACCCTGCGTGAGTTCGTCGAGACCACCTGGGCGTTCGGCGACCAGCCGTTCCTCGTCTCGGGGGAACGCACCTGCTCGTACGGTGAGTTCTTCGCGGCCGCCTCCGCGCTGGCCCGGCGGCTCACCGACGCGTACGGGCTCCGCCCCGGGGACCGGGCCGTCGTGGCGATGCGTAATCACCCCGAGTGGCAGATCGCGTTCTGGGCGGTGCAGCTGGCCGGGCTCGTCGCTGTCCCTCTCAACACGTGGTGGACCGAGGGGGAGTTCGGCCACGCCCTCGACGACTGCGAGCCGGCCGTGCTGCTGGTCGACGCGGAGCAGTTGCCGAAGGTGGCCGGGTGGAGCCACAGGGCAGGGGCACGCCTCGTCGTCTTCCGCGACGCGGGAGAGGTCCCGGCCGGTGCTGAGCGGTACGCGGACCTCCCCGAGCCCGATCCGTCGGCGGCGCCGCCCGAGGTGGAGGTCCGGCCCGAGGACGATGCCACGATCATCTACACCTCCGGCACGACGGGGCGGCCCAAGGGGGCGGTGGCCGCCCATCTCGCGCAGGCGGGCGCGGCACTCAATCCGCGCTACCAGGCGGCGGTCTCCGCGCTGTGCCGTGGGGTCATCCCCGGGCAGGGGCCCGCCCCGGTCACTCTGATGACGTTCCCGTTCTTCCACGTCGCGGCGTTCACCAGTCTGTACGCGGCGATGTCGACGGGCGGCACCCTCGTCCTGATGCCGAAGTGGGACGCCGGAGAGGCACTGCGGCTGATCCGGCGGCACGGGGTCACCCACTACGCGGGCGTCCCGGCCACCGCGCTGGAGCTGCTCGCTGCGGCGGAGCGCGCCGGCGACGGTCTGGAGAGCCTGAAGGGGCTCAACACCGGCGGGGCGGCGGCTCCGCCGGACCTGGTCGCGCGGCTCACGGCCCGGCACGGCGAGCGGATCGAGCCGCGCAACGGCTACGGGCTGACCGAGACCAGTGGCGGGGTGCTGGCCAACTTCGGTGCCGCGTACCGGGCTCATCCGGACTCCGTGGGCACTCCGACGCCGGTCACCGAGGTGCGGATCGCCGGTCCCGCGGGCGAGGCGCTTCCCGACGGCGAGGCCGGTGAGCTGTGGTTGCGCGGCCAGTCCCTGGTCCGTGGCTACTGGTGCGACGAGGCGGCGACCGCCGGGGCGTTCGCCGGCGGCTGGTTCCGTACGGGGGATCTCGCCGTCGTCCGGGACGGGCGGGTGTACGTCGTCGACCGGATCAAGGACATGGTGATCCGGGGCGGCGAGAACGTGTACTGCGTGGAGGTCGAGGCCGCGCTGCACGACCATCCCGACGTCGAGGACGCCGCGGTGCTCGGTGTCCCGCATCCCGTGCTGGGGGAGGAGGTCGCGGCGGTCGTCCGGGTGCGCCCGGGTGCCGTCGCGACGGCGGAGGCACTGCGGGCCCACGTGGGCCGGACGCTGGCAGCGTTCAAGGTGCCTGCTCATGTGCTGGTGACACGGGAGCCGCTGCCCCGGAACGCGGCGGGGAAGATTCTCAAGAGGGAGCTGCGCGGCACGCTTCTGCAGCGGCCCGTCGAAGGGGAAGGACCTGCGGCAGGTCAGGAGCGGCCCGTCGAAGGGGAAGGACCTGCGGCAGGTCAGGAGCGGGCGGGCGAAGGGGAAGGGGGAGGGCCTGCGGCCGGTCAGGAGCGGCCCAGCAGGGGCGCAGGGCTCACGGACGGGTGATCCGTATCCGGTAGTTTCCGTCGGGGGATTTCTCCAGCACGGATATCCGTATGCCGTCGGCCCGGTCGGTGAACGTCTCGCCGGGTTCGAACGGGGCGTCGGAGAGCTCGGTGTGGACGTTCGGCCGGCGGGTGCATCCGCCGCTGTCCTCGGTACTGTCCTCGACGGCGACGGGCCCCTGTCCGGTGTCCACGTCGGAACTCACCTTGTAGATGAGGACGCCGGGCCGGCAGACGGCCTCGTCGTTGCCCTCCGTGGTCCGTACCTCCACCGCGTAGCCGGACTGCGCGCTCACCGGTACGAAGACCAGCTTCGGGCCCCCTGTCGTGGCCAGCGGTTCCAGGACGTGGTCGCTGGTGCCGGGCATGGCCGCGCAGTTGACCTGGTCGCTGTCCAGCCAGCCGAGCTTCCACTTGTGCCAGCCCAGGAGGTCGTTGTTGGCCCCCCAGTCCTCGGACATGATGTCCCAGTGCCCCACGGAGCCGCCGCCCTCCATCGTGTAGAGGTCGGGCAGCCCGAAGACGTGGCCGTTCTCGTGGGGGAGCACCCGGTAGCCGGTCTCCGCGTAGGAGCCCGAGCCGTCGTCCTGCCGGCTGTAGACGAAGGAGGTGTTGGAGAGCGGGACGCCGTCGGCGAAGGGCGCGTCGTCGTTGCCGGAGAAGGTCACGGACAGGACGGTGTCCAGCGCGGAGGGCCCTGCGTTGGGGGTGACCAGCACGTTGACCAGGTCGTACTCGGAGAAGTCGACCTTCGGGTCGGCGACGGTCACGAGGTCCTTGACCATCTTGCGGTAGCCCGGTTCGTACGGTGAGCCGCGTTCTATCCCGTACTCGGAGAACGGCAGCGGCATCCGGAGCCAGTCCTTCACGGGCGCCTCGGGCAGATAGGTGAGCCGGCCGTAGGAGCTGGTGCGGAACCAGTCGGAGGTCTGCGGGAAGAATTCCGCGAGCCGGTCCGCCGCCGGTTCCTTCGCCTCCGCGTCGGGGAAGTCGATCATCAGGTTCAGGGCTCTGATCCGGCCGGTGGAGCGCGCGTAGCCCGGTGGTGTCGGTATTCCCTCCGACATCTGCACGCCCATGGCCGTGGGTATCCGGCACGGTGCGAGACCGGTGCCCCGCGGTGTGGCCACCGGTCCGGCGGACGCCCGGCTGGCGACCGGGAGGGTGGTGCTGGCCGATGCCGTCGTCGCGATGACCAGGGCCGTAGCCCCTGCGAGGGCGAGGGGGCGGCGATGTCCGCGTGTCCGGTGGCGTGGCTGCTGCATAGGGCGTCGCCTTCGGTCCGCGGCAGCCGGCCGGCCCCGGGCTGCGCTCACGCGATCAGCCTGAGCCGGGTCGTGGGGGACCGCTCGCTGGGTGCGCCGAAGGAGGGTATTTCTGCTCACTCCCGTTTGTGGCTCAGGTCACACGGTTCGGTGAAATAACCGGGGACGCTCTCCCCGTTTGCACCTGTGTCCCCAGCTAACCGGGGACACGGTCCCCGGTTGCGCCGGAGGGCCGCACGCACCGGAGGGAAGGGCCGTGTCCGTGAAGTCCGTCGACGAAACCGTCACCTGTGCCGCTCGGCGCCGTACGCCCCGCCCGCGGGCCGACGCGCTGCGCAACCGGGAGCGGATCGTGGTGGCCGCGCGTGAGATGTTCGTCGAGTTCGGGCCGGACGTGCCGCTCGACGAGGTCGCACGCAGGGCCGGGGTCGGCAACGCCACGCTCTACCGGAACTTCCCCGACCGGGCGGCCCTGATCCACGAGGTCGTCCTCGCCGTCACATCCCGTACCACCGACCGGTTGGAAGAGGCCGTCGCGGCCGAGTCCGACCCCTTCGCCGCGCTCAGCCGCTTCGTGCACGCGGCGGCCGACGAACGGATCGGCGCCCTGTGCCCGATGCTGGCCGGCGGTTTCGACACCGACCATCCCGACCTGCTCAGCGAGCGGCGTCGCCTCGAAGAGGCCGTCGAAGGGCTCGTCGAGCGAGCCATGTCCGCAGGGAGGCTGCGCACCGACATCGCCGTCGGTGACGTGCTCGTCGCCCTCTCCCAGCTCACCCGGCCGCTGCCCGGCGTCGCCTGCCTGGACATCGACCGGTTCACCCACCGTCATCTGCAGCTCTTCCTGGACGGCCTGGAATTCCCGGCCCGCTCCGAGCTGCCCGGATCGGCGGCGACCTTGGAGGACCTGCGCGCGGGGTCCTGACGCCCGCGCACCGGAGAACCGACCCACAGACCCACGGCCCCCTGCGGCCAGCACCCGCCCCATGAATCCGGCCCGGCCCTGACACAGGGGTCCGGCCGCCGGTTCAGCCCGCCCTTTCTCGGCTCCGTACACGGGTCCGTCCGCGTCCCGTCCGCCGAATTCGCAACTTCTCGTGTCCCTAGGTGGCTACTCCCATGTCGAAAACAGCCGGCACCCTTCCGGATCCCAGTCGCTGGAAAGCGCTGGCGTTCATCGCCCTCGCCCAGCTGATGGTCGTGCTCGACGCGACCATCGTGAACATCGCCCTGCCGTCGGCCCAGACCGACCTGGGCATATCCGACGGCAACAAGCAGTGGGTGATCACCGCGTACGCGCTCGCGTTCGGCGGGCTGCTGCTCTTCGGTGGACGCATCGCCGACCTCTGGGGCCGTAAGCGGACCTTCCTGGTCGGCCTGATCGGCTTCGCCCTGGCCTCCGCGCTCGGTGGTGCCGCCACCGGCCAGGCCATGATGTTCGGCTCGCGCGCCCTGCAGGGTGTCTTCGGGGCCCTGCTCGCACCGGCCGCGCTCTCGCTGCTCGCGGTGATGTTCACCGACGCCAAGGAGCGCGCCAAGGCCTTCGGTATCTACGGGGCCATCGCCGGTGGCGGTGGCGCGGTCGGCCTGATCCTGGGCGGCTTCCTCACCGAGTACCTGAACTGGCGCTGGACCTTCTTCGTCAACATCCCGTTCGCCGTGCTCGCCGCCGCGGGTGCGTACTTCGTCATCCGGGAGCCGGCCGGAAGCCGCAACCGCTCCCCGCTCGACATCCCCGGCGTCGTCCTGTCCACGCTGGGCCTGGTGGCCCTGGTCTACGGCTTCACCCGCGCCGAGTCTGCCGGCTGGTCGGACTCGCTGACCATCGGCATGTTCATCGCCGCCGGTGCACTGCTGATGGCCTTCGTCGTCACCGAGTCGCGGGTGAAGTCCCCGCTGCTGCCGCTGCGTGTCCTGACCGAGCGCAACCGCGGTGGGGTCTACCTGTCGCTGGGGCTCGCCATCATCGCGATGTTCGGGCTCTTCCTCTTCCTCACCTACTACCTGCAGGTGGTCAAGGGGTACACGCCGGTCAAGACCGGTTTCGCGTTCCTGCCGATGATCGCGGGCATGATCACCGGTTCCACCCAGATCGGCGCGCGGCTGATGACCCGGGTCCCGCCGCGGCTGCTGATGGGCCCCGGTTTCCTGGTGGCGGCCATCGGCATGCTGCTGCTGACCCAGCTGGACATCGACACCTCCTACGCGGCCGTCATCCTGCCGGGCCAGCTGCTGCTGGGCCTGGGCATGGGAACGGCGTTCATGCCGGCGATGTCGCTGGCCACGCACGGTATCGAGCCGCGTGACGCGGGTGTGGCCTCCGCGATGGTGAACACCTCGCAGCAGGTCGGCGGTGCCATCGGTACGGCGCTGCTCAACACCATCGCCGCCGGTGCCACCACCGCGTACATCGCCGACCACGCGGCCGGTGCGTCCGACCCGAAGCTGCTTCAGCTGCAGGCCATGGTGACCGGCTTCGCCTCGGCCATCTGGTGGGCGGTCGGCATCCTGGTCGTCGCCTCGGCGATCGCGGTGACGCTGATCAACACCGGACGTCCGGGCACCGGTTCGGCATCCGGCTCGGGGGACCTGGCGGACGGCGTCGAGGACGAGTTCAAGATCCCGGTCGTCGCCCACTGAACGGTGCGCCGGACCGGGGGACCGGTCCGGCGCCGGGCCGCCGGGCGTGACGCCTGACTGCCTTCGATGCCGGTCCCGGCATGTCTGCCCTGGCTCCGCTCAGCGGAGCCAGGGCAGATCCGCGTCCGTGCCCTCCGGCTGCAGGCCGGTGGCGATGACCTGCATGATCTCGCCGAGGCTCTCGACCTGCTGAGGGCTGAGCCGGGCGAACATCGCCTGGCGCACGGCCTCGACGTGTCCCGGTGCGGACCGCGCCAGCATGTCGTAGCCCTCGTCGGTGAGGACGGCGTTCTGGCCGCGCTTGTCGGAGGGACACTCCTCGCGGCGGACCCAGCCGTTCTTCTCCAGTCGTGCGACGGCGTGCGAGAGACGGGACCGGGTGATCTTGGCGTCCTTGGCCAGCTCCGTCATGCGCTTCCGGCGCCGGGGGGCCTGGGAGAGGTTGACCAGCAGGCCGTAGTAGGTGTGCGGCATGCCGGCGTCGCGCTGCAACTGGCGGTCGAGGTGGTCCTCCATGAGCGTGGTGGCATGGAGGTACGCGCGCCACACGCTCTGCTCTTCGTCGGTGAGCCACCGGGGCCCACCGGGTGATGCCGTGGTCATGTACTCCACTGTACGACCTTTTCTTGAAAGTTGAACTAGATAGAGCTAAGGTCTCCGGTAGTTGGAACTTGAAGATTCAAAGATTCGGGTCCGAAGAGCCGATCCGCCGAATCCCAGGTGCTCGCGCGGATGCCCGTTCCCGGTACCTGTAGAGAACACACATACCTTGATCGGCAGAGGAATGGGAGTGTCATGACAGTCACCGCGGAACGTATGCCCGCCCTCTACCTCTCGCACGGTGCGCCGCCGCTCGCCGACGACCCGGTGTGGCCCGGCGAGCTGGCCGCCTGGTCGGCCGGGCTGCCCCGCCCCAAGGCGATCCTGATGGTCTCCGCGCACTGGGAGGAGGCCCCGCTCGCCCTCGGTGCCGTCCAGCCCGTGCCGCTGGTCTACGACTTCTGGGGCTTCCCCGAGCACTACTACCAGGTCCAGTACGCCGCTCCGGGAGCCCCGAAGCTCGCGGACGACGTCCGCAAGCTGCTGCGCGGAGCCGGGACCCCGGTCCAGGACATCCCCGACCGCGGTCTCGACCACGGGGCGTACGTGCCGCTGGTCGAGATGTTCCCGGGCGCCGACATCCCCGTCCTGCAGATCTCGATGCCGACGCTCGACCCGCAGAAGCTGATGGCCATCGGCCGCAAGCTCGCCCCGCTGCGGGACGAGGGTGTGCTGATCGTCGGCAGCGGCTTCTTCACGCACAACCTGGCGGCGCTGCGGCACGCCGGCGGTGGCACCCCCGGCTGGTCCGCCGAGTTCGACGACTGGGGGCACCGGGCGCTCCAGGCGCAGGACGTCGACTCCCTGCTGGACTTCGAGCACGCCTCACCGGCCGGCAGGCTGGCCCACCCGCGCACGGAGCACTTCGCGCCGCTGTTCGTCACGCTCGGCGCGGCCGAGGCCGAGCTCGATCAGGGGCGCAGTGTCATCGACGGCTTCTGGATGGGGCTGGCGAAGCGCTCGGTGCAGTTCGGCTGAGCAGCGGCTTCTCGTACCAGGAGACGTCCCGGTAGCGGCCGAACTTGCGGCCCACCTCCTCGTACGTCCCGACGAGGCGGAAGCCGAAGGCGTCGTGCAGCCGGACCGACGCCTCGTTGGGCAGGGCGATCGCGGCGTAGGCGCGGTGGAGGTCCTCGTCGGCGAGAGCCTCGAAGAGGGCCTTGTAGAGAAGCGTGCCGACGCCGCGGCCCGTGGTGCCCGGCGCGCAGTACACGCTCACCTCGACCGAGGTGCTGTACGCCGCCTTGGGGCGGTACGGGCTGCTGGTGGCATACCCGAGGACATGTGGTGCGTCGTCCCGGGTACCAGGGTCCAGAGCAACCAGAAGCCGATGGGGGCCGTCTTGCGGGTGGGAGCGCAGCCAGGGCAGTCGCTCCTGCGGGGTGAACGTCACCGTGTCGAATGTGAGCGCGGTCTCACGGACGTAATGGTTGTAGATGTCCGTGAGGGCCTCCAGATCGGCCTCCACTCCGGGTCTGACCTGGAGCTCTGTGGGTATCTGCACCATCTGTCCTCCCGTTGGAGGCGACAGGGTACTGCATGATCCCGAAAGTGAATGGTCCCCGTGGGAATTCTGTCCGGATTCCAGTCGTTGTTTCCATCGGATGCAGGGCACCCGGGAGGGTGTCGCGACCTACTCAGCAAGGGAGCTCGCATGGCAACCCGTGCCGTCGCTCGTCGTTCGTCCGCCAGCACCGGCGGGACCGACCGGGCAAGCAGTGTTCGCGCCGTGGGCGGGGAGATCGCCGATCGCGACCTGGTCGGCATGTACCTGGACGAGATCGCTCGCACACCGCTGCTCGACGCAGCCAAGGAGGTAGAGCTCTCCCAGACGATCGAGGCGGGCGTCTACGCCCAGCAGATACTCGACGGTGTCGTGGAGAGCGACGCCGGTGGGGCGAAGCGTGAGGAGCTGGAGGCGCTGGTCGCCGAGAGCGAGCGCGCCAAGGACATATTCATCCGTTCCAACCTCCGACTCGTCGTTGCCGTGGCCAGGCGCTACCCGAGGGCGGGCCTGCCCCTGCTCGACCTGATCCAGGAGGGCAACGCGGGCCTGGTGCGCGCGGTCGAGAAGTTCGACTACGCCAAGGGCTTCAAGTTCTCGACGTACGCCACCTGGTGGATCAGGCAGGCCATCACGCGTTCCATCGCCGACCAGTCCCGCACGATCCGGCTCCCCGTCCACCTCGTCGAGGAGCTCGGCAGGATCAGGCGGGTGCAGCGCGAGTTCAACCGTGAGCACGGGCGCGACCCGGAGCACGCTGAGATCGCCGCCGAGCTGGACTCCACCCAGGAGCGTGTGGGCAACGTCCTGGACTGGGCCCGTGACCCGGTCAGCCTGAACATGTCCGTGGACGACGACGGCGACACCCAGTTCGGGGACCTCCTGGAAGACACCTCCGCCGTGTCGCCCGAGCAGTCCGTGATGACGCTGCTGCGGAGTGAGGAGCTCGAGGACCTGATCGGCAAGCTCGACAACCGGACCGCCTCCATCATCAAGATGCGTTACGGGATCGAGGACGGCCGCGAGCGGACCCTCACCGAGGTGGGCAAGCAGCACGGTCTGACCCGGGAGCGGATCAGGCAGATCGAGAAGCACGCGTTGCTCGAATTGAAGCGAATGGCTCACGACACGGGCTTTGACGCTGCGGCGTGAGCCGATAACCCGTAATCTCACCGTCAAGCCGGTTCGCACCGGCCCGACGACCGGTCTCCTTCCGGTCCCCTGAGCTGAGTCCCGGCGCCCACCCCCCCCGGCGCCGGGGCTCATTCATGTCCGGCCCGCCGCCGGAGGCCGTGCCGCGGCGCGCGAGAGACGGGCACCCAGGACGCCGAGGTGCTCCACCAGCTCCGGCGGTCCGTACGCCTCGAACGCGCAGCCCACCAGGGCGAGCCGCAGGGCCACCCACTCCACGGAGCTCCGGGAGTTCGTGCGGAGCCGGCAGCCGTGTTCACCGCTCGGCTCGATCGTGCCGAGTTCCGCCGGCAGCCGGGCCGCCACGACGTCGGCCGGCGCCTCGAACCGCACGTCGACGGTCAGCTCCGGCTGAAGCCGGGACATCGACCGGGCGAGGAGCTCCGCGCCGTCCTCGTCCCCGGCGGGCAGCTCGCGCGGGTCGAAGCGGGACCCGGTGGCGAACGGCTCACTGATGCGGTCCACCCGGAAGGTGCGCCAGTCCTCGCGGTCCAGGTCGTAGGCGACCAGATACCAGCGGCTGCCCGTGCTCACCAGCCGATACGGCTCGGCCTGCCGCTTCGACGCGACCCCGTCCCTGGCCAGGTAGCCGAAGCGCAGCCGTTCGCGCGCGGTGACGGCCGAGGCGATCACCGTGAGCGTCCGCGGGTCGATGGTCGCGCCGTCGCCGCGGGTGAGGGGCACGGTGGCGTTCTGCAGGGAGGAGACGCGGTGCCGCAGCCGGGCCGGCAGGACCTGCTCCAGCTTGGCCAGGGCTCTCACGGACGCCTCGTCGACCCCTTCGATGGCGTGCCCGGCTCCCGCCCGCAGCCCCACCGCGATGGCCACCGCCTCCTCGTCGTCCAGGAGGAGTGGCGGCATGGCGGTGCCCGCGACCAGCCGGTAGCCGCCGACCGAGCCGCGCGAGGCCTCGACCGGATAGCCGAGGTCCCTGAGCCGGTCGATGTCGCGGCGGATGGTGCGCGGACTGACCTCGAGGCGCCCCGCCAGTTCGCTGCCCGGCCACTCCCTCGGGGTCTGGAGGAGCGACAGCAGACGCAGGAGCCGTGCCGGGGTGTCCGTCATGGGTCCCAGGATGCCGCCCCATCAGGTCAGGATCCGGCCTGATGGGGAAATCCGTCGCCCGGTGCGGGATGCCGGGACCGGACGGCTTCAGCAGATCCGGGTGCGGTCCTCCATGGCCAGGCGCGCGGACCGCTCGTCGTCGTAGACCTCGCACATGTGGCGGCCGTCGGGTGTGGCCGTGTGCTCGACCTCCCACAGGCTCGTCTCGCTGCCGTCCAGCAGGAGGAAGGCGTGCTCGTAGAGCGTGAAACCGGCGTCCCGCCCGTCGACGCGGTACTGGCGGCCGAAGACCTGGGTGATGTGGTGGGCGAAGGCCGCCCGCAGCCGGCCGGCCGTCGCGGCGCCCGGACGGTCGCCGTTCTCCGCGCGGCGCAGGACCCGGCGGGCGTGGTCCGCCGAATTGTCCGGGGCGTAGACACGGGGCAGGGGGGCCGGGGGGACGCTCATGAGCAGCGTGAGCGCCTCCAGGTCGTCCCGCAGGCTGTCGTCACCCAGGGCGGGTGTGTCCCAGTGGCTGCCGGCGAGGCGGGAGGCGGCGAGCTGGGCGTCGCCCTCGTCGTCGTACAGCTCGTGGCGGCGGGGGGCCGGGACGTCCCTGCCGCCTCCGTGCACCAGCTCCCACAGGGTGAGCGTGGTGCCGTCCGAGAGCAGGTAGCTGTGCCGGTAGGTCTCGCGGTGCAGCACGGCGCTGTGGTGGGACGAGTGCAGGGCGCTGCTGTGCGCCAGGGCCGTCCCGAGCCGGTCGACCGTGGTGTCGGAGAGGTCGAAGGAGTTGAGGGCGCATCGCAGGAGTCGCTCGAGGTGCTGCTCGGTTGTCTCGTACGGATCGCTCAAGGTGCTGTCTCCAGGCCGTTGCCGCGTGTTACTTGATGCGTGCATAACGTAGTCCCTGGGTCTGACATCGTGACCGGGGTTCGCAAAAAACGTACGGCGCACGCGGAAAGTTCCCGGTCCTCCGGCGGCGACGCGCGCGAGATCCGGCTGCCCGCCCTCAGTCCCGTACAAGGGTTTCCCGGCCTTCTCAGGACGCGCCGTAGAGGTCGCTGTACGAGGGGAACGTGCCTCCGGGGCCGTCGGCCCCGCGGGCCGCCCTGGCGGCCTTCACGACGGCACGGGCCAGGGCGTCGGCCCCCGCCGCCAGGATGTCGTTGAGCGCGGGGACGGGTTCCGCGGGCAACGGCAGCCGGCCGGTGGAGAGGGCGAAGACGGTGTCCCCGTCGGTGAGGAGGTGCACGGGCCGTACGGCGCGCGCCAGCCCGTCGTGCGCCGTGCCCGCGAGCTTCTGCGCCTGGGCCCTCAGGAGGGCGGCGTCGGTGGCGACGACGGCGATGGTCGTGTTGAGGACGCCGTTCCCCTGGGGGCCGCCGTGGTGGCTCTCGCTCCCCGTGCTCCGGGCCCGGGCGTCCCGGATCTCCGCCAGCCGCCGGCGTGCGGCCTCGTGCACCGGGGGCGCCGGACGCACGGGTGGCTCGCCCACGCCGTACTCCCCGTACAGCACTCCGGTCCGTGGGTCGACGACGGAACCCGCGGCGTTGACGACGACCAGTGCGGCGACCGTGGTCCCGGAGGGCAGGCGGACGCTCGCGGTGCCCACCCCGCCCTTGATCTGCCCCGCCACCGCCCCTGTGCCCGCACCCACCGTGCCCTCGGCGACCCGTGCACCCGGCTCGGAGGCGGCTGCGGCCTCCACTGCGGCGCGGCCCGTCGACGCGTCGGGGCGGGCCCCCCAGTCGCCTCCCCGGCCCAGGTCGAAGAGGCAGGCCGCCGGGACGACGGGCACCACCTGGAAGGGATCCGGGCCGACCCGGACGCCACGCCCCTGCTCCTCGAGCCAGGCCATCACGCCGGACGCGGCGTCGAGTCCGAACGCGCTGCCGCCGGTCAGGACGACCGCGTCGATCCGCTGCACCAGATTGCGCGGATCCAGCGCGTCCGTCTCCCTGGTGCCGGGGCCGCCCCCGCGCACGTCGACCGCGGCCACGGCCCCGCCCTCGGGAGCGAGGACGACCGTGGTGCCGCTCAAGGCACCCTCGCCCCGCACCCGGGCGTGCCCGACGCGGATCCCGGACACGTCCGTCAGTGCGTCCAGCGGGCCGGCGCCGGACTGTTCCTCGGTCATGACGAACTCCTCATGGTGCGGGAGGCGGGGGTGCCGTGTACCGGTGAACGTACAGGCGCCGGCCGGGGAGGCGGCCAAGGGCAGCGGGCCGCCGGGACGCGGGCCACCTGGGCGACGCGGCCACACCATCGGGGTACTCAAACGGGATCAAACGCGTGTTCCGGTCCTACGGTGGCCGGGTGACCGAGCCACCAGAACCGCCCGCCGCAGCCGAGCAGTCCGAGCCCGGTACCCGCACCGGCACCTCCGGCGGACCGCCCGGCCAGGGCCCCTCCGCCGTCGCGAGGGCCGCCCGGCACCTTCCCCGATCCGTCTCGGGGCGCGCGACTCTGGCCGGTGCCGTCGTGTCCGGCCTGCTGGTCCTCGCGATCGTGTTCGGCAGCCGCCTGCTGCACGACTTCGACTCGGCACTCCTGCCGTACGCCGTCGCCACCGTCTTCCTCGCCTTCGGCGTCGCCCACCGCTACACGGTCTGGGTCTCCGCACCCGGCGCCCGACGGCTCTTCAGGAAAGGCTGGAGCAGCCTGTTCTCGGCCGAGAACTTCCGCAGGACGCCCGCCGCGCTGCCGAAGATGACCGCCACCTACCTGGGCTTCCAGAAATTCCTCGGAGCCCGCTCCCACGCGCGCTGGGCCGCCCACCAGCTGATCTTCTGGGGCTGCGTACTCGCCGCGCTGATCACCTTCCCGCTGACCTGGGGGTGGTTCACCTTCACCTCCGGCAGCGGCTCGGGACCCGGCTACGAGATGCGCGTCTGGGGCATCAAGATCCTCGGCTTCGACTCGCTGAACTTCCTCGGCTGGGTGATGTTCCACGGCCTGGACATCGCCGCGGTCCTGGTCATCCCCGGCGCCTCGTACTTCCTCTGGCGCCGCATGAAGGACCGCGGGGCCATCACCGGACAGCGGTTCGCCTACGACATGGTGCCGCTGCTCGCCCTGATCATCATCTCGGTGACGGGCCTGCTGCTCACCTTCTCCTCGATCTTCCTGCACGGCGGAGGCTACGAGTTCCTGGCGATCCTCCACATGGTCTCGGTGGTCTTCACCCTCATCTACATCCCGTTCGGGAAGTTCTTCCACATCGTGCAGCGCCCGGCGGCGGTCGGCATGCAGCTCTTCAAGTACACCGACCGCCAGGACGACGAGGTCTTCCCCTGCCGCCGCTGCGGTGAGGCCATCGACACCGGCCCGTACGTCGAGAACCTGCGCGGCACCATGCGGGACCTCGAACTCGGTTTCGACGCATGGACCGAGTACTGCCCGCGCTGCAAGCGGGTGCTGCGCGGCAACGCCTACCTCACCCAGGTCAAGAAGGGCTTCAAGTGACCGCGGACCCACGCGCAGCCGACGGCCGTACGGCCGTCCCCCTCGACCCCTCGCTCGCTCCGCCCGGCACCCGCGGCTTCCGGGACGCGGGCGGCATCCCGGCCGACCGCTGGCACGCCGACCAGAACGGCGAGACGCTCGTGCCGACGCACTGCTGCTTCTGCGGCGTCCAGTGCGGGATGTACCTCCGCGTGGACCACGGCGGCAAGGTCTTCGGCGTGGAGCCCCGTAACCACGACATCAACCGCATGCGGCTCTGTCCCAAGGGCATCAACGCCTACCAGCAGGTCAACCACCCGGACCGGCTCACCGCACCGCTCATGCGGCGTTCCCGCGACGAGGACCTGCGGGAGGTCTCTTGGGACGAGGCCCTCGACTTCACCGTCTCGGAGATCAAACGCATCCAGCAGGCACACGGGCGGGACGCCTTCGGTGTACTCGGCGGGGCGAGCCTCTTCTCGGAGAAGACCTATCTGGTCGGGAAGTTCGCCCGGGTCGCGCTGAGGACCAGGCACGTCGACTACAACGGCCGGCTCTGCATGGTGAGCGCCGCCGGTGCCAACAAGCTGGCCTTCAACATCGACCGGGCCGGCAACCCCTTCGCCGACATCCTGCTCACCGACTGCCTCCTGCTCGCCGGAGCCAACGTCGGCGAGTGCTTCCCGGTGCTGACGCAGTACGTCTGGGGAGCCCGGGACCGCGGCGCCACACTGATCGTGGTCGACCCGCGCGAGACGGCGGTCGCGCGGACCGCCGACATCCACGTCGCGCTCAAGTCGGGCACCGACTCCGCCTTCTTCAACTCCGTGCTGAACGTGGTGATCGAGGAGGGCCTCACCGACGAGGCCTACCTCGCGGCCCACGCCACCGGCTGGGAGGAGGTCAAGGCCGAGGTCGCCCAGTACCCCCCGTCCCGGGCCGCCGAGATCTGCGGGGTGCCCGCGGAGCAGATCGTCCAGGTCGCCCGCGCCTTCGCCCGCGCACCCAAGGCCATGGCCTTCCACGCCCGGGGCATCGAACACCACACACAGGGCGTGGAGAACTGTCTCAGCGTGATCAACCTGTGTACCGCCACCGGCCACATCGGCAAGCCGGGCGCCGGCTACGGCACTCTCACGGGCCAGGGCAACGGCCAGGGGGGCCGCGAGCACGGCCAGAAGGCCGACCTCCTTCCCGGCGGGCGCTCCATCCTCAACGAGGAGCACCGGCGGCAGATCTGCGAGATCTGGGGCATCGAGGAGTCCGAGCTCCCGGCCGCCGGGACCTCGATGATGGAAATGGTCTGGCAGATGCAGCGCCGGGAGATCCGCGGCCTGATCGGCATCTGCAACAACCCCTTCGTCTCGCTCCCCAACTACGCCGTGGTCAAGGAGGGGTACGACACCACCGAGTTCCACGCCCAGTTCGACTTCTTCCTCTCCGAGACCGCCGCGAACGCGCACGTCGTCTTCCCCGTCACCATCTGGGCCGAGGACGAAGGGGTGATGGCCAACGCCGAGGCCCGGGTCGTCAAGCACAACAAGGCGCAGGAACCGCCGGCCGGAGTGCGGACCGACACCTGGGTGATGTGTGAGATCGCCCGCCGCCTCGGAGCCGGGGACAAATTCGCGTTCGGCAGCTCCCGCGAGGTCTTCGACGAGCTGCGCAGGGCCTCCGCGGGCACGATCATCGACTACTCCGGCATCACCTACGAGCGCCTCGAGGAGACCGGCGGGATCTCCTGGCCCTGCCCGTCCACCGACCACCCCGGCACCCCCCGGCTGTTCGAGGACGGCACGACCTACCACGCGGACGGCAAGATCCACATGCAGGTCGTCGAGTGGCACCCCCCGGCCGACCCGTACGACGACGCGCACCCCCTGACGCTGACCACCGGACGCACCGTCGCCCACTTCCTCTCCGGCAACCAGACCCGCCGACTGGGCGCCCTCGTCGAGCAGACCCCCCGGCCCTGGGCCGAGATCCACCCCGCGCACGGATTCCGCAACGGTGAACCCGTGCGAGTCGTCACCCGGCGCGGCAGCGAGGTCTTCCCCGCCCTGGTGACGGAGGCGATCCGGCCCGACACGGTGTTCATCCCCTACCACTGGCCCGTCCCGACCGCGGCCAACGCCCTGACCATCGACGCCCTCGACCCGCGCTCCAAGATCCCCGAGTACAAGGTCTGCGCCTGCCGCATCGAGCACGCGGCGGAGATCGACGAGGTGCCCGCGCCGCCGGTCGCACCCGGCCACGTCGCCTACCCCGAGACCCAGGTCTCCCGCACCGACCCGTTGCCGCCCACCGCCCCGCAGGGCCGCGGCACCTCGGAAAGGAGCTGATGCCCGGATGATGGGCCGAACGATCTTCATCGACCCGGGGCGCTGCATCGGCTGTCAGGCCTGTGTCTCCGCGTGCCGGGAATGCGACTCGCACCGCGGCAAGTCGATGATCCACCTCGACTACACCGACGAGGGCTCGTCCGTCGCCTCCCTCCCCACGGTCTGCATGCACTGCGAGGACCCCGTGGCCCCGTGCGCGGAGGTCTGCCCGGCCGACGCGATCCTGGTCACCGCCGACGGTGTCGTGCAGCAGGCCGACACCAGCCGCTGCATCGGCTGTGCGAACTGCGTGAACGCCTGCCCCTTCGGCGTACCGAAGATCGACCTCCAGGCGAAGCTGCAGATGAAGTGCAACCTCTGCTACGACCGCACCGCCTACGGGCTGGCCCCCATGTGCGCCACCGTCTGCCCGACCGGCGCGCTCTACTACGGCACCCTCGAGGAGCTCCAGGCGGAACGCCCCGGTGTGCAGGTCGCCGACACGTTCGTGTTCGGCGAGAGCGAGGTCCGCACCGGCGTGGCCATGGTCGTGCCCGCGGAACGGGTCCGGTGGCCGGTGCCCGGCGGACTTCCCGTCGTCGAGGTCAACGGGAAGGACGTCCGCCGATGAGCGTCACCGAACAGCCGGGCCCGGACAACGGTGCCGGGAACGACTCCCGTGAAGCCCTGCACGACAGGATCGGCGCCGACTCGCTGACCACCCGGCGCGACTACCTCCGGATCGTCGCCACCGTCTCCGGCGGTCTCGCCGTGGGTGGTCTGGCCGTGGCGGGCGGCATCCTCCACCGGCACGGCGAGACCGAGGACGGAAAGGCGCCGGCCCCCAAGCGGATCGCCGCGCAGCTGCTGCCGGGGGAGTCCCTCGCCTTCCGTTACCCCGGCGACGAGGACCGGGCGGTCGCCGTGCGGATGGACGACGGCACACTCGTCGGCTACTCCGCTGTCTGCACCCACCTGGCCTGCGCCGTGCTCTGGCGGAAGGACCGCGGGACGGAGGGCGAGCTCTACTGCCCCTGTCACGAGGGCGTCTTCGACGCACGCACCGGTGAGGTCACCGCGGGCCCGCCTCCCCGCGGGCTGCCGAAGGTGGTGATGACCGAGCTCGACGACGGCAGCATCTGGGCCGTCGGCACCACCCGCTCGGGGGAGAGCGTCGAGGAGGGACTGTGCCGCCAGCTCGGCCAGGACCGCCCCGATCTCGCCGCCCGGATCGGCTGCCCCGGCACCGGAGGCGGCGCGGAGGCACCCCCCGCGCCTGCTTCCTCCGACGACACGACCACGGGGAGGCGGCCATGACCGAACCCCTGGACCCGATCGAGCCACCGCGTCCCCCCGACTCCTCCGGAACCCTCCACCCCGACTACCACCCGGGCAGCGCCCGCCCCGAGCTGAACCGCCCCTTGCACGAGCGCTACCCCCAGATCCGCTCCACCAGTGGATACGCCGACCCCCGGGTGCGCCACACCGGTCCGGGCCCCGGGGCGGGTTCGGAGCAGGAACCCGAGCGCTCCGCGAAGCTGACGGCCCGGCTGGTGCTGGCCCTGAGCGTCGTCATCGGCCAGCTGTGGGCGCTGACGGAGGTCGTGAACGTCTGGATGGAGGGCGACACCGGCACCGCCTGGTGGGGGGCCGGATTCCTGTGCCTGTCGTTCCTGGTGGTGCTGGGGCTGTGGCTGCTCGATCCGAAGGACCGCTGAGCCCGGCCGTACCCTGGAGGTATGAGTACCGCCCCCGCCCCCGGACCGCGAGAATCGAAGCCGTCGCAGCCGCAGCAGCGGCCGACCCAGGAGCCCAGGCCGAGGCCCCCGGCCCTGATCTTCGACGATCCGCTGGACAGGCAGTCCTCGGACGATACGGACCAGGGGTGGGGCGAGCGGGCTCCTTCCGGCGGCGGTGCGGCCGACCTGGCGCGGTTCCTCGAGGAGAAGCCGCCCCACCACATCTGACAGCCGCAGGCCTCCTACGCCAGGCCCCGCTGCGCGACCAGCGCGTCCCGGATCCCCTTCAGCACCTCCAGCTCGCTCACCTCCAGCGTCTCCCGGACACCCTCCTTCGCCGCATGGGCCGCCGCCCGCCTGGCGAGGTACTTCGCCATCGGCAGCACCATCAAGCAGGTGGGCCTTCCGCTGCGCGTGCCGTGGAGGGAGCGAACTGCCCGGCCACACAAGGCGTCGGAGCGCCACATTGTCCAATCCGGTACCTGAGACGGGTGAGTTGACGCGACGTCTGTTCCATTCGGCATCGAGGGCTCCCACCGCGAGGTCCTATTCGGCATGGGACACCGCCACGGCGAGCCGACCCGAGGCGCCGGCACCGGTCAGCGCCGCCGCGGTGTCCCGCTCGACGGACAGGACCACCAGGGCGCCGCTCGCGGCGCCCGCCAGGCCGCCGGCTTCCGGGAAAGGGGCCTCCCCGTCGCCCGCACCGCGCGGTACGTCCGCCACCCGGACATCGCGCGCGACCACCTTGGCCTCCGCGTCCCCGTCGGCCGCAGCGATCACATCGACGCGGTCACCGGGCCGCAGCAGCCCGACCGTCGCCGCGTCGGCGATCCGCACCGGGGCCGACACCAGCCGGACCGCTCGCCGCTCGGAGCCCGGTGGCGCGGCTCCGGCGGCGAGCGCTCCCTTCTCGCCACCCGACCCCGAGACCGCGAGCACGGCGGAAGCCAGCGCGAACCCGGCGGCCAGCGCGCGGCGTTGTCCGCGCAACGCCCGCCGGAACCGCCGGCCGCCGCCGCCCCGCACCCGAAGGGGCCCGAAGGACGGGACGCCGCTCGGGGCGGGAGGCGCGGGACGCGTATCGGGCACCGAAGGGAACATGACCAGCACCACCTGCCGTGAGGGCCGTCCGCAGGCACATCCCGCGCGGGAGATCGCGCGGGAGATCGCGAACGACCGCGAGGAATCGCCCGAGGACGACGTGAGGGGAGTCAGGCGGGCCGACCCGCCGGACTCCCCTCACGATCCACCCTGCTCGGAAATGCCGCCGACGCCTGTGGACAAGCCACAGGGTGTGGACAACGTGGTCACCCGTACGGGAGGGGACCCGTTCAGCACCCCACGGGCCGGTCTCCGGGCCGGCGCCTTCGGCAGGACGGCCCCCGTGTCGGGCCGGCGCCTTCGGCAGGACTGCCCCCGTGTCGAGCCGGCGCCTTCGGCAGGACTGCCCCCGTGTCGAGCCGGCGCCTTCGGCAGGTCGATCCCCGTGTCGATCCGGGGCCTACGGCAGGTCGATCCCCGTGTCGATCCCGTCCAGCGCGTGCGCGCAGACGCAGTCGCGGTCCTCGTCGGCGGGGAGGGCGGCGACCGTGTCGAAGAGCACCGACCGCAGCCGGTCCACGTTGGCCGCGAACACCTCCAGCACCTCCGCGTGGTTGACGCCCTCGCCGGCCTCGGCCCCCGCGTCGAGGTCCGTCACCAGCGTCAGCGTCGTGTAGCAGAGGTTCAGTTCGCGGGCGAGCACCGCCTCCGGGTGGCCCGTCATCCCGACGACCGACCAGCCCATCGCGGCGTGCCAGCGCGACTCCGCGCGGGTCGAGAAGCGCGGGCCCTCGACCACGACGAGGGTTCCGCCGTCAACCGGTTCCCAGTCGCGTCCGCGCGCCGCATGCAGAGCCGCCTTGCGTCCCTCGTGGCAGTACGGGTCGGCGAAGCCGAGGTGCACCACGTTCGGCCGGGCCCCGTCGGACCGGGGCTCACCGTCGTAGAACGTCTGGGTGCGGGCCTTGGTGCGGTCGACCATCTGGTCCGGCACGAGCAGGGTGCCCGGACCGTACTCCGGACGCAGACCGCCGACCGCGCAGGGGCCGAGCACCTGGCGCACGCCGACGGAACGCAGCGCCCAGAGGTTGGCGCGGTAGTTGATCCGGTGCGGGGGCAGGTGGTGGCCGCGGCCGTGGCGCGGGAGGAAAGCCACCCGGCGGCCCCCGAGTTCACCCAGGAAGAGGGAGTCGCTCGGTGCCCCGTACGGGGTGTCGACCTCGACCTCGGTCACGTCGTCGAGGAAGGAGTAGAAACCCGATCCGCCGATGACACCGATCTCCGCTGTACCCGATTCTGCGTTCGCCATGCGGTCACACTAACCGGGCGCGCACGACCGGGACCCCGCCGAGTCGATCAGCGGGGTCCCGGTGGAACGTGTGGTGTCCGAGGACGGCCTCAGGCGGCCGAGGTGCCGCTCGACGACGACGTGGAAGCCGAGGACGAGGCCGAGGACGATGCGGAAGCGGCCGGCTTGGCGTCCGTCTTCGACGAGGTCGACCCGGTGGACGAGTCGGACGTCTTGGAGGACGACGACGTGGCCGGCGTGCTGCTCGACGAGGAGCCGCGGCTGTCGTTCCGGTAGAAACCGGACCCCTTGAAGACGATGCCGACGGCCGAGAACACCTTCTTGAGGCGTCCCTCGCAGTTCGGGCACACGGTCAGGGCATCATCGGTGAACTTCTGCACCGCTTCGAGGCCCTCGCCGCATTCGGTGCACTGGTACTGATAGGTCGGCACTTGCTCCTCCTGGCACTCTCACTCAATGAGTGCTAACGACGCTCCATACTGACGTATTCCGAGCGATCAGTCCACCGTGACCGGCTCACGGTGACCGATCCCACGTGCCACCGTCCGGCCCCCGGACCGCGGCGTCAGCCGTGAACGCAGGGCCAGCAGGGTCGCCAGAGCCAGTGCCGTGCCCGCCAGCGGGACCACGAATCCGGTGCTCGCGCCGTGGGCGTCGGCGAGCTGTCCGGCCACCGTGACGGCCGCCGCCTGGCCGAGTGCCACCGCCCCGGTCAGCCAGGTGAAGGCCTCGGTCCTCGCGGACGCGGGCACCAGCGCCTCGACCAGGGTGTAGCCGCTGATCAGCGCCGGAGCGATGCACAGACCGACCAGCAGGCCGAGTCCCGCCAGCAGCGGTACGGAGTGCACGGCCCACAGACCGGACGCGGTCAGCGTCAGGGCCACGTAGCCGACGACCAGCCGGCGGCGCGGGCTGCTCTTCCACGCGATGGCACCGCAGGCGATGCCGGCCAGCATGTTGCCGGCCGCGAAGACCCCGTACAGGAGCCCGTTCACGCCGGGCCGGCCGATCTCCTCGGAGAACGCCGTCAGGGAGACCTGCATGCCGCCGAAGACGGAACCGATGCCCAGGAACGTGACCGCGAGGACCCTCACCCCGGGCACGGAGAGCGCCGACCGGTGCGGCTCGGCGGCCGTGGGGGCGCCGTTGGGTGCGGGCTGGGTGGAGCGCCGGGCGGCGAACAGCACGCCGCCCAGCAGCGTCAGCGCCGCCTCGGCGATCAGTCCGGCCGCCGGGTGCACGCCGGTGCACAGCGCCGTCGCGAGCACGGGGCCGATGACGAAGGTGAACTCGTCCGTCACGGACTCGAAGGCGGTGGCCGTGGCCATCAACGGGGAGGCGGGGCGCCCCGGGGCAGCGCCCAGCAGGGCCGCCCAGCGGGCCCGCACCATGGGCCCGACCTGCGGGATGGACGCGCCGGTGGGCACCGCCGCCAGGAACAGCGCCCACAGGGGCGCGTCCGCCAGGGCGAGCACGGTGAGCGTGCCGACGGCCACCGCGTGCACCACGACGCCGGGCACCAGCACGGCGCGCTGGCCGAACCGGTCGGCGAGCCTGCCGCTCTGCGGCGCGAACAGGGCCATGGAGACGCCGGAGACGGCGGCCACGGCGCCCGCGCTGCCGTACGAGCCGGTGGTGTGCTGGACGAGGAGCACGATGCCGATGGTCAGCATCGCGAAGGGCTGCCGGGCGGCGAAGCCCGGAAGGAGGAAGGTCCACGCACCCGGGGTGCGCAGCAACTGCCCGTAACCGGGGCGGTCGGAGACCGTGGACGCCACGGTCCATGCCTTTCCGCTGCCTGGTAGCCGTGTCCCCGGGCGCGCCGCACCGGGGTGCGGAAGGCGTGCGGGGAATGCCGAGAGCTGTCCTCTTCGCGCGGGACTGCGGTAGATGCCGGGCGGCTCGCTCCAGGGGCGAGAGGACGCCACGACCGCCATACGGTCGCGCCAGCTCTGCATCAGACAGAGTTGGTCGATCAGGTTCGAATCGTGTGGATCATGAGATCCAGTCCTTCATGTTACAGGTTCCGGATCCGGTGGGCCTGCGATTGTGCGCACCCTCGCAGGCCCACCGGGCAGCGTGCAGGCAGGCCCACCGTCAGGCCGTACGACCTCGGCCCACCGTCGTCCGTCAGTGGTGGGCCCGCCTGCCGCCCGCCTTGTCCCCCGCGTGGTCCTCGCCGCCCCTGCTCAGCTTCCTGGCCAGTTTCGCGAGGTGCGGCACGTCCGCCGTGGCGCTCTCCTGCCGCCCGGCCCCGCTTGTCCCGAGCCAGCCGGCCAGCTTGCCGCCCTCGCCGACCGCCCGCAGCCGGGCCTCCGTGGCGTCGCGCACCGGGTCGGTCGCGACGACCAGCAGTTCGTCCCCGCGCCGAAGCACGGTCGAGGGCGCCGGGACGAAGCTCGTACCGTCCCGCACGACGAGTGTGACCGCGGCCCCGGCGGGCAGCCGGAGTTCCGCCACCTCCACGCCGTGCATCTTGGACTTGCCGGGGACCGCCACGGAGAGCAGATGACCGCGGAGCCGCTCCAGGGGAGCCGACTCGATGCCGAGGTCCGCCGTCTCGGACGGGTCCTCGGAGATCTTCAGGGCCTTGGCCAGCCAGGGCAGTGTCGGTCCCTGGATGAGCGTGTAGACGACGACGAGCACGAAGACGATGTTGAAGACCCGGGTGCTGCCCTCGATCCCGGACACCATCGGGATGGTCGCCAGGATGATGGGGACGGCGCCGCGCAGCCCGGCCCAGGACATGAGGGACATCTCCCGCTTGGGCAGGCGGAAGGGCGCGAGGCTGATGAAGACCGACAGCGGCCGGGCGACGGCGGTGAGGACCAGCCCCACGACCACGGCGGGCCAGAAGTCGTCGATCAGGTCGTGCGGGGTGACCAGCAGGCCGAGCAGGACGAACATGCCGATCTGCGCCAGCCAGCCGAGCCCGTCGGCGAAGCCGCGGGTGGCGGGCCAGTGCGGAAGCTTGGAGTTGCCGAGGACCATCGCGGCCAGGTAGACGGCCAGGAACCCACTGCCGTGGGCCATGGCGCCGGCCGCGTACGCGGACACCGCGATGGCCATGACCGCGATGGGGTAGAGCCCGGACGCGGGCAGCGCCACGTGCCGGATGCCGTAGGCGCCGAGCCAGCCCACCGCCAGGCCGATCGCCGCGCCGATGGCCAGTTCCAGGGCTATCTCGCCGACGAGCACGTACCAGTGCTCCACCGGGCCGACGGCGGAGAAGGCCACCACCAGGATGACCACTGGGGCGTCGTTGAAGCCGGACTCGGCCTCCAGGACGCCCGTGATCCGGGAGGGGAGCGGGACCTTGCGCAGGACGGAGAAGACGGCCGCGGCGTCGGTGGAGGAGACGACGGCGCCGATGATCAGGGCCTGCCGCCAGTCGAGGCCGACGAGGTAGTGCGCCGCGCTCGCGGTGACGCCCACGCTGATGCCCACACCGACGGTCGACAGGACCGCCGCCGCCGGGAGAGCGGGCTTCACTTCCTTCCACTTCGTGCCCAGACCGCCCTCGGCCAGGATGACGACCAGGGCGGCGTAGCCGATCACCTGGGTCAGCTCGGCGTTGTCGAACTTGACGTCGAAGATGCCGTCCTGCCCCATGGCGATACCGATGCCGAGGTACAGGAGCAGGCTGGGGAGCCCGCTGCGGGACGAAATGCGTACGGCCGCCACGGCGACCAGCAGGACGACTGAGCAGACGAGCAGAAGTTCGTTGAGCGCGTGGACAGTCAGGGTCCGTTTCCTTCCCTGCGTACGCCTTCCGGATCGGCCTCCGGCGGCCAGTACTTCGTTACCTTACCTAATCTTTAACGTTTTCTTGACGCCTTCGAGTGTTCGTGCGAACCGGTGCGCAAATGGATGCATCCCCATACCGCGTCCGAGTGGCTTCCGCGGGGCGCCTATGGTTGCTCCTGCACTCCCAGGACCACCCTGCCCCTCTAAGGACAGCGATGCCCGCCAACACAACCGCCCCTTCCGGGTCTTCCGATGCGAAGAAGACCGGCCGGAAGAAGGGGCGACGCGCCCGCCTGTTCGTGATCGTCCTGGTGCTGGCGCTTGTCGCGGGTGTCGGGTACGGCGCGTACTGGTCCGTCTCCACGGTCCGGGCCTCCTACCCGCAGACCACCGGGTCGATCGACCTCAAGGGCCTCTCCGCGGACGTCGACGTCAAACGCGACGACTACGGGATCCCGCAGATCTACGCGGACACCGACAGCGACCTCTTCCGCGCCCAGGGGTACGTCCAGGCCCAGGACCGCTTCTGGGAGATGGACGTCCGCCGTCACATGACGTCCGGACGGCTCTCCGAGATGTTCGGCTCCGGCCAGGTCGAGACCGACGCCTTCCTGCGCACGCTGGGCTGGCGCAAGGTCGCGCAGAAGGAGTACGACGACGTCCTGGACGAGGACACCAAGAAGAACCTCCAGTCGTACGCGGAGGGGGTGAACGCGTATCTGGACGGCAAGGACGGCGCGGACATCTCAGTCGAGTACGCGGCACTCGGCCTGACCAACGACTACAAGCCCACCGAGTGGACTCCGGTCGACTCGGTCGCCTGGCTGAAGGCGATGGCCTGGGACCTGCGCGGCAACATGCAGGACGAGATCGACCGCTCGCTGATGACCAGCAGGCTCAGCACGGAGCAGATCCAGGACCTCTACCCGGACTATCCGTTCGAGAAGAACAAGCCGATCGTCGACCGGGGTGCGGTCTCCCCGGCCACCGGAAAGTTCGACCCCGAGGCCGAGCCGTCGGACGGCACCGGTTCCCAGACCGTCGAGGGCGCGACCGAGGGCCTGAACACCCAGCTCTCCGCGCTCTCCGACAGCCTGGACAAGATCCCGGCGCTGCTCGGCCCCAACGGCAACGGCATCGGGTCGAACTCCTGGGTCGTCTCCGGCGACCACACGACGACCGCCAAGCCGCTCCTGGCCAACGACCCGCACCTGGCGCCGCAGCTCCCCTCGCTCTGGTACCAGATGGGGCTGCACTGCCGTCAGGTCTCGGAGTCCTGCCGGTACGACACGGCCGGGTACACGTTCTCCGGGATGCCCGGTGTGATCATCGGTCACAACCAGGACATCTCCTGGGGCTTCACGAACCTCGGGGCCGACGTCACCGACCTCTTCCTGGAGAAGGTCTCGGCCGACGGCTACCAGTACGACGGCAAGACCGAGCCCTTCGTCACCCGCGAGGAGACGATCAAGGTCGCGGGCGGCAGGAGCCGGAAGATCACCGTCCGCGAGACCAACAACGGTCCGCTGGTGTCCGACCGCAGCGACGAGCTGTCGAAGGTCGGCAAGAAGGCCCCCGTCACCAGCAACGCGCCCGACCGCGGCGACGGGTACGGGATCGCCCTGAAGTGGACGGCGCTGGAACCCGGCAAGTCCATGGACGCCGTCTTCCAGCTGAACCGGGCCAAGGACTTCACGACTTTCCGCAAGGCGGCCGCGAACTTCGAGGTGCCCTCGCAGAACCTGATCTACGCCGACACCAAGGGCCACATCGGCTACCAGGCACCGGGGAAGATCCCGGTCCGCACGCAGGGCGACGGCACGATGCCGAGCCCCGGCTGGAACCCGAAGTACGGGTGGGAGAAGGACCCCGTCCCGTTCGACGAGCTGCCGTACGAGTACGACCCGGAGCGCGGTTACATCGTCACCGCCAACCAGGCGGTCATCGGTGACGGTTACGAGCACATGCTCACCAAGGACTGGGGCTACGGCGCCCGCAGTCAGCGGATCAACGACCTGATACAGAAGAAGATCGACGGCGGCGAGAAGATCTCGACCGACGACATGCAGACGATGCAGATGGACAACCAGAGCGCGATCGCCGCGAAGCTGGTGCCCGAGCTGAAGAAGATCGGTATCTCGGACAAGAGCGTCCGCGAGGCCCAGAAGCTGCTGGAGGGCTGGGACTACACCCAGGAGTCCGACTCGGCCGCCGCCGCCTACTTCAACGGCGTCTGGCGCAACATCCTCAAGCTGGCCTTCGGCAGCAAGCTCCCCAAGGAGATGCGGGCCAAGGGCGACTGCATCTACGTGCAGCCCGTCGCGGGCACCGGACCGGTGGACGACCAGGACAAGCTCGTACGCGAATGCGGTCAGCGCGCCCCGGACGCGGCGCAGCCCGACGGCGGCGACCGCTGGTACGAGGTCGTCGAGAGCATCCTCGACGACCAGGACAACGAGTGGTGGAAGGTCCCGGCCAAGGGCCGCGAAGAGGCGATCGACAGCCGTGACGAGCTCTTCGCCCGTGCCATGGAGGACGCGCGCTGGGAGCTGACCGCCGAGCTCGGCAAGGACATGAGCACCTGGAGCTGGGGCCGGCTGCACCAGCTGTCCCTGCGTAACCAGACGCTGGGCAAGGAGGGCCCGGACCTCCTGCAGCGGGCCCTGAACCGGGGTCCCTGGGACCTCGGCGGCGGCGAGGCGGCGGTCAACGCCACCGGCTGGAACGCGGCGGGCGGCTACGAGGTCGTCTGGGTCCCCTCGATGCGGATGGTCGTCAACGTGGGTGACTGGGACAAGTCCCGGTGGATCAATCTCACCGGCGCCTCGGGGCACGCGTTCAGCGCGCACTACACCGACCAGACCGACAAGTGGGTCGACGGTGAGCTGCTCGACTGGTCCTTCGGGGAGGACGCGGTGAAGAAGTCCACCGTCGACACCCTGACGCTCAAGAAGCCCTAGACGGGAAGCGCCGGGCTCCGGCCGGCGTGACCACGGCGTCCACGGGGTGGTCGTGCGGTTCCTCAGGGACCCGCGCGACCACCTCGTCGTCGTACAGCAGGACGATCAGGGCGGGGTGCGCCCCGGCCGAGGAGAGCCGGGCCAGTACCCGGTCGTAGCTGCCCCCGCCCCTTCCCAGGCGCATCCCGCGTCCGTCCACGGCCAGCCCCGGCAGCAGCACGGCGTCCGCGTCCAGGACCGCCTGCGGCCCGAGACGCGTGCCGTCCGGCTCAAGCAGGCCCCGTCCGGCCGGCACGAGGTGCTCCGCGCCCTCGAACACGGCCCAGTCCAGGTCGTTGTCCTCCATGAGCACCGGCAGGAGCACGCGGACCCCTCGCGCCCGCAGCGCGTCCAGCAGCGCGTGCGTGCCCGGTTCGCGCCCCACGGACACATAGGCCGCCACGGTCCGGGCACCGGTCAGCTCGGGAAGATTCTGGGCGGCGGCGGACAGAACCGATGCGGTCCTTCCGACGTCATCCTGGGTGAGGAGCCTTCGCGCGGCGAGCAGTTCACGCCGCAGGTCAGCCTTCAGGGGCATGTCGGAATTCAACGGCATGTCAGGGTTCAACGGGTGCTCGCATGGCTCGCTTATGTGGATGTATGAGAACGAAGTTAACCGGACGCTCATCTTCCGCCCATATGTACGCGTTAGAGTTCGGCGCATGACTCAGCCGCCCCCCAGGATCAGCAAAGCTGTCATCCCAGCCGCAGGCCTCGGCACCCGGTTCCTGCCGGCCACCAAGGCCACTCCCAAAGAGATGCTGCCGGTCGTCGACAAGCCCGCGATCCAGTATGTCGTCGAGGAAGCCGTCGCGGCCGGTCTCTCCGACGTGCTGATGATCACCGGCAGGAACAAGCGTCCCCTCGAGGACCACTTCGACCGGAACTACGAGCTGGAGTCCGCGCTGACCCGCAAGGGGGACGCCGAACGTCTCTCCAGGGTCCAGGAGTCGAGCGACCTGGCCACCATGCACTACGTGCGCCAGGGCGACCCGCGTGGTCTCGGCCACGCGGTCCTCTGCGCCGCGCCGCACGTGGGCGACCAGCCGTTCGCCGTCCTCCTCGGCGACGACCTCATCGACCCGCGCGACCCCCTCCTCGCCCGGATGGTCGAGATCCAGGAGCGCGAGGGCGGCAGCGTCGTCGCGCTGATGGAGGTCGACCCCGCACAGATCCACATGTACGGCTGCGCCGCCACCGATGCGACCACCGACGCCGACGTCGTCCGGGTCACCGGGCTCGTCGAGAAGCCCGACCCGGCGGAGGCGCCCAGCAACCTCGCCGTCATCGGCCGCTACGTCCTGGACCCCGCGGTCTTCGACATACTGCGACGGACCGAGCCCGGCCGCGGCGGCGAGATCCAGCTCACCGACGCCCTCCAACTGCTGGCCGAGGACGAGAAGATCGGCGGCCCGGTGCACGGTGTCGTCTTCAAGGGCCGCCGCTATGACACCGGTGACCGCGGCGACTACCTGCGTGCCATTGTCAGGCTCGCGTGCGAACGTGAGGACCTGGGCCCGGACTTCCGGACCTGGCTGCGCAGTTACGTCACCGAGGAGTTGTAACAGTTTGAGCAGCACGATCTGGTCGGTGGACGAGCACCTGGACGACATCCTCGCCGCGGTGAAGCCGCTCGAACCCATCGAGCTGCAACTGCCCGACGCCCAGGGATGTGTCCTGGTCGAGGACGTCGTGGTGCAGGTGGCCCTGCCGCCCTTCGACAACAGCTCGATGGACGGGTACGCCGTCCGGATCTCCGACGTCGAGGGCGCCAGCGAGGAGTTCCCCGCCGTCCTCACCGTCATCGGTGACGTCGCGGCGGGCGACGGGGGCCTGCCCGGCGGCCGGTCGGTCGGTCCCGGCGAGGCCGCCCGGATCATGACCGGCGCCCCGCTGCCGGCGGGTGCCGAGGCCGTCGTCCCGGTCGAGTGGACCGACGGCGGCACGGGCGGCGGCCCGGCCGACACCATGCGGGCCCACAGCGACGCCCCGGAGGGGGCGAGCGGCGAGGTCCGCGTCCACCGCCCCGTGAAGCCCCGCGCCCATGTCCGGGCCAAGGGCAGCGACGTGAGCCCCGGTGACCTGGCGCTGCGCGCGGGTACGGTCGTGGGCCCGCCGCAGATCGGCCTGCTCGCCGCGATCGGCCGCTCGACGGTGCGGGTGCGGCCCCGCCCGCGCGTCGTCGTGCTGTCCACCGGCAGCGAGCTGGCGCAGCCGGGCGAGGAGCTGACCGCCGGCCGGATCTACGACTCCAACAGCTTCGCGCTGACGGCCGCCGCCAGGGACGCGGGAGCCATCGCCTACCGCGTGCCGGCGGTCGCGGACGACGCCGAGACGCTGCGGGCCACGATCGAGGACCAGCTGATCCGCGCCGACATCGTCGTCACCACGGGCGGTGTGAGCGTCGGTGCGTACGACGTGGTCAAGGAGGCCCTGTCCTCCGTGGGCGACGAGGACGAGGCGGGAGGGGGCGTGGACTTCCGCAAGCTCGCCATGCAGCCGGGCAAGCCGCAGGGCTTCGGCTCGATCGGCCCCGACCACACGCCGCTGCTGGCACTGCCCGGCAACCCGGTCTCCTCGTACGTCTCCTTCGAGCTGTTCGTCCGTCCGGCGATCCTGACGCTGATGGGTCTCGAGGACGTCCACCGCCCGTCGGTCCGCGCCACGCTGAGCACCGGGAAGACGCTCTCCTCGCCGGCCGGCAAGCGTCAGTTCCTGCGTGGGACCTATGACGCCGAGGCGGGCACCGTGACCCCGGTCGGAGGACCCGGCTCGCATCTGATCGCCGCCCTCGCGCAGGCGGACGCGCTGATCGTGCTGCCCGAGGACGTCACCTCCGCCGAGCCCGGCACGGACGCCGAGGTGATCCTCCTCCGCTGACTTCCGCGCGGTGGCGGTACGGTGTCTGGCGCTGTGCCTTACCGGGGGAAGCTCCCCGGGCCCCTCGCTCCGCCCCTCGGCGCGGGACGGGCGGGCAACCGGCGCCCTACCGCTAGGCGGAGTGAGTTGAGTACGCAGAACAGGCTGACGCACATCGACGAGGCGGGCGCCGCCCGCATGGTCGACGTGTCGGAGAAGGACGTCACCACGCGTGTCGCCCGGGCGAGCGGCCGGGTCCTCGTGTCACCGCGTGTCGTCGAACTCCTCAGGGGCGAGGGCGTCCCGAAGGGGGACGCGCTCGCCACCGCGCGCATCGCCGGGATCATGGGTGCCAAGCGCACCCCCGACCTGATCCCGCTCTGTCACCCGCTGGCCGTCTCCGGTGTGAAGGTCGACCTGAGCGTCGCCGACGACGCGGTGGAGATCTGGGCCACCGTGAAGACCACGGACCGCACGGGGGTCGAGATGGAGGCCCTGACCGCGGTGTCGGTCGCCGCGCTCACGGTGATCGACATGATCAAGGCGGTCGACAAGAGCGCGGTGATCACGGACGTGCGGGTCGAGGCGAAGTCCGGCGGCAAGTCCGGCGAGTACCGGCGCCCGGCACCGGAGGGGGCGGACGCATGACCGCGCCCGGCAGCGCCCCTGCCACAGGCAGGTACCGCGCCCTCGTCGTGACCGCCTCCAACCGCGCCTCGGCCGGTGTCTACGCCGACAAGGGAGGCCCGCTCATCTCCGAGGCCCTCACCGGTCTCGGGTTCGCCGTCGACGGCCCGCAGATCGTGCCGGACGGCGACCCGGTGGAGGCCGCCCTGCGGGCCGGCGTGGCGGCGGGCTACGACGTGATCGTCACCACCGGCGGCACGGGGATCTCGCCCACCGACGCCACACCCGAGGCCACCCGGCGTGTGCTGGACCGTGAGATCCCGGGCATCGCCGAGGCGATCCGCGCCGAGGGCCGCGACAAGGTCCCCACCGCCGCGCTCTCCCGCGGCCTCGCGGGCCTCGCGGACCGCACCCTCGTCGTGAACCTGCCCGGCTCGACCGGCGGCGTACGCGACGGGCTCGCGGTCCTGAGCAGGCTTCTGGTGCACGCCGTCGACCAGCTACGCGGCGGCGACCACCCCCGACCGGGGAGCCCGAGCTGAACGTCCGGACCTGGCCGGTGATCCTGACCGACGGCGTGGTCACCCTCCGCCCGATAAAGCTGCGCGACCAGAACGTGTGGCGCGAGGTCAACCGGCGTAACCGCGACTGGCTGCGTCCCTGGGAGGCGACCGTCCCGCCGCCCGCTCCCGGCGCCCCGGTGGCCCGGCGCCCCACCTACCGGCAGATGATCCGGCACCTGCGCGCCGAGGCGAACGCAGGCCGGATGCTGCCGTTCGCCATCGAGTACGAGGGCCGCCTCGTGGGGCAGTTGACGGTGGCCGGCATCACCTGGGGCTCGATGTGCTCGGGCCATGTCGGCTACTGGGTCGACCGGAGCGTGGCGGGCCGGGGTGTCATGCCGACCGCGGTCGCGCTCGCCGTCGACCACTGTTTCCGCGACGTCGGACTGCACCGGATCGAGGTGTGCATTCGGCCCGAGAACGGCCCCAGCCGGCGGGTCGTGGAGAAACTCGGATTCCGTGCGGAGGGACTGCGTCCACGCTATCTGCACATCGACGGCGCGTGGCGGGACCACCTGATCTTCGCCCTCACCGCGGAGGAGGTGCCGGACGGGCTGCTACGGCGTTGGCGCAGGGTGCGGCCCGATGCGCCGGGCACGCCCCGGACACCCGGAGAAATAAAATAAGTGTTCGAATTTGATCGATCCGCGATGGTAATCGGCCGCACTTTCGTCGGCTGTTGACCCGAACAATCGCAAAAAAAGTCCGTCATATGAGCCTGATCGTGCGACACACCGGGCCAATTGGCGGATGCTGCCGTGCAAACCCCTCTACGGTGTGAGCGTGAGCAGCAGCGGCCTCATCTACGCAGTCATCGTCGGTGCATGGGCCGCCTACTTGGTGCCGATGTGGCTCCGCAGGCAGGACGAACTCAATGAAGCCCGTCCGACGGAACGCTTCAGCACCGCCATCCGGCTGCTGTCCGGACGGGCGGCCATGGAGCGCCGTTACGCCAAGGAGCTGCGGGAGCGGGATGCCGAGGAGGCGCCTGGCGACGTGGACCCGGATGCCGTCACGGACCGAATGGAGTCCGTCGACGTCCGGGCCTTTTCCGCGCCACCGGCACATACGGAAGCACGGTTGCACGACCCGGTACCCGACCGGGACGAGCAGGACCGCCCGCCGGCCGAGGCCCGGCGCCGACGCCCCTCCGGTGCGGAATCCGAGCGCGAGCGGCGACGCCGTTCGCAGGTCCTGGCGCGCCGACGGCGTACGACCACGATGCTCTTCATGGCCTTCACGCTCGGCGCGGTCGTCGCGGCGGTGGGCGGACTCCGCTTCCTCTGGGCACCGGCCGTTCCCGCCGTGCTCCTGAGCACGTACATCGTGCATCTGCGCGGTCAGGAGCGCCGCCGGTTCGTCTTCACCATGGACCGGCGACGCGCCGAGGTTGCCGCTCAGCGGCTGCGCGAGAGCCGTACACGCAGGCACCAGCCCGCGTCCTCGGCTCCCGCCGAGCCCGACGAGGAGCCCGGAGGGGCGCCCGCACCTGCCCCCGTGGTCTCCCCTCAGGAGGCCGGCCGCCGCGCCCTGGTCGAGCAGACGGACCACGCGGAGTGGGTGGACCAGCAGCGCGAACGCGGACCGGCCCAGGGCGACAGCTGGGAGCCCGTCCCGGTGCCGCTCCCCACCTACGTCACCGCCCCCGTCGCCCCGCGCACCAGGGGCGGGGTGGAGGTCGGCGACCCGGAGACGTGGAGCGCGGCCCGGTCCAGCCATGCCGAGCCCACCCGGACGGGCAGCCATGACACCCAGGACTCCGACACGCGCGACGCCGACCCCGCCCCGCGCCGCCGCGGCATCCCGCCCAAGCGCACCCGCGACCGCGGCCGGACACCCCTCTTCGACCAGTACGACGACGAGGACAGGCCGCGCGCGGCCAACGAGTGAGCCGGCCCCACCGCGAGTGTCCTGGATCCCTGCGTGACGCCGCCGCTACGACGGCTGTGACGGCCGCGAGCCCCGCTCCGGTCCCGGTGGCGGCGTTCCGCGATCCTGACCGGCTTCGGCTCGTACGGCAGCCTGACGAGCCCGGGCGACTTCGGTACTTCCCGCCGGAGAAGCGCGAGAGCCAGGCTCGGTGAC
This sequence comes from Streptomyces sp. JH34, assembly GCF_029428875.1. NCBI lineage: Bacteria > Bacillati > Actinomycetota > Actinomycetes > Kitasatosporales > Streptomycetaceae > Streptomyces > Streptomyces sp. JH34. Next base: position 4,210,565 of record NZ_JAJSOO010000001.1, read on the forward strand.
CTGCCGGGATACGGATTTCCGAGCACCCCCGTCGGGGTGCTAGAGTTTCACTCGTTGCAAGGGCCTGTGGCGCAGTCTGGTAGCGCACCTCGTTCGCATCGAGGGGGTCTGGGGTTCAAATCCCCACAGGTCCACCGCACACACGAGATCCCGCCCGATCGAAAGATCGGGCGGGATCTCGTCGTTTCTCTGTCGTGGGAGCACAGTCAGAAGACGTTGAACAGCCTTCGGCACGGTCTGCAGCGCTCTGCTCGATGTATCGCGAGGCTGTCGCGTGCTGAGGGCCCGTGCATCCGATCCGGCAGCGGGCCCTCCCAGGCGCTGGGACCACGATGTCCGGCGCGCGGGCCGTCAGGCTCCCGGATCGGGGCAGGGGGGATCATCGTCCTGCGGGGGAACGCCGGCGGGTGACGGTGCCGAGTCCAGGACATCGCGCTTCGCCAGTGTCTCCGCTCCGGCTCCGGTGAGCGCGACCCTGCCGGAGTGGACGGTGTCCAGTCGCTCGACCTGTTTGCCGTAGCACTCGATGGCGGTCAGTACGAAACGTGGTGCGGACGTCTCCGGGCCGGCTGCGGAATCCGGGTGTCGGAACACCATGCCCAACCGTGCCGTCCCCCCGACACAGCGGACCACACACACGGCCGTGTCGTCCCCCGGGCCGGTGACGCCCGGCGTCACGGAGTCGACGGATTCGATCCGCAGGGATGTCTTCTCCGGCACGTCGCCCCTTGTCCCGTGACACGGAAGCTTGGCCGATCGCCGTCGCATGACGGCTGGTTGCTTCGTGCCAACGAAGATCAATCGCCCAACTCAGTCCTGCCGCGCGTGTTTCCGTGGCCTGTTCGTCAGTGCACAGACTCCCATAGGCTCTCAGCACCTACTGACGTGCGGGGGAAGGACGGGGAATGCACGCTTCGGAGTTAGCCGCGGCGGCGGTGCGGGTGCTGACCGGAAACGCGCCGGTCCCGGTCGAGCAGAGGTCAGCGGTACAGGAACTGGTCTCGGGCCGGCTTGGAAGAAGCACTCTGGGGGCTTCCGCGTTGGCCAGGCTGCACGAGCAGCCCGGCGAGGGATCAGCGAGCATCGTGGCCTCCGTGCTGGCCGACGAATTGCGGGCGGACCCGGACTTCGCCGATCTGATGTTCAGAGTCCTCCGTCTGCGTTCCGGCCCACCGGCGCAGTCCGCCACCCGACAGGGCGCCGCTGCGGGCCCCCCGCCGGCTTTCCCGTCCGGCATGCCGACTGCGGCTCAGGCCCAGGTCACGCCAGACGCTGCCGAGGTGCGGAAGATATGGCTTCTGGGGCTTCCCCAGATGATCCTGGCCTACGTCGTCATCTCCGTTGCGACGCATAACGGGGCGGGACGGCCCTTGCAGGTCGTCATTCTGCTCGCGTCAGCCGGCATGGCCGCGTACGGGGTGTGGCGCGGTATCCGCCTTCTCCGACAACGCGTACGCGGGCACCTACTCGAAGCCGGGATGGTGCTCAACGTGCTCGTACTGATCAGGTTGGTTCTTTGGTTGGTGGGGGTCTGAGCTCTTCGCGACGGCGAGCTCCTGTCACCACTGGCAGTCGGACCGTGATGACGATCCAGCAATTGACTGCGACCGGACGGGACTCCGGCCCGAGGCCGTGGTCGTGCCGGGCCTGTACGGGTCCCGTCGTGCGGCGGCCGTCGTGAACAGCGCCGGCCCCTTCCCCACGACCGCCGCCCCTCTGCGAAATGCACAAGCGGAAGGACTCGTCCGAGTAGTGCGGATGATATTTCGCTGAGTACTGTCAGGCATCGGATCGGATGCCGGGCTGCTCGCCCTGAGCCGCCCTCGGAACACCGTGCTTGACACTTGTCCCCCTGCCTCGGCCGTGCGGTGGTTCGCGTCGCTGGAAACCGGGGACGCGCGTGTCGCCGACATCGCAGAGGCCAGAAAGTGAGCAGACAGATGCAACCTACGTTCGTACTGGTTCACGGCGCTTTCGCGAACTCCTTCTCCTTCGCGCCGCTCCAAGCCGAACTCGGCCTCCTCGGGCACCGCTCCGTCGCCGTCGACCTTCCGGGGCACGGGTTCGCGGCCACGTACTCGCGCGCCTACCAGGCACCTCAGGACCTCGAAGGGCTCGCTACCGCGCCCGGGGCCATCAAGGGCGTCACGCTCGCCGACAACGCCGCGTACCTCATCGGGATACTGGAGCGGGCCAAGCGGAACGGGCCCGTCGTCCTCGTCTCACACAGCCGCGGCGGCATGACGGCCACCGTCGCGGCCAATCAGCGGCCCGACCTGATCGACCGCCTCGTCTACGTCTCCGCCTGGTGCCCCGTCGACCTCGACGTCGGCGCCTACTACGCCGAGCCGGAGATGGCCACGGTCGACGCCAAGGGGCTGGCCTCGGCGATGGTCGGGAATCCTGTCGAGCTCGGGCTGCTGCGTTCGAACTTCCGCACCGCGGACCCTGGCGTCCTCACGGCCTTCAAGGCGGCGTTCCTCTCCGACGGGACGGACGAGGAGTTCATGGCCCTCCTCAACACCTTCCAGCCCGACGAGAACCTCGACGCCAGCACACCCGACGACCGGGCGGAGGCCCACACTTGGGGGCGGATCCCCAAGTCGTACGTCCGGCTGACCGAGGACACCAGCGTGCCGCTCGCCATGCAGGACCGGATGATCCGCGAGGGCGACGCGCTGACGCCTGAGAACCCCTACGACGTCCGGACGCTCACCAGCAGCCACCTGAAGTGGCTGGTCGAGCCGGCGCCGGCGGCCCGGGTTCTGGGTGAGATCGCCGCGCTCCTGCCCGCAGACTCCTGACCTGCGGACTCGGCGCGGATGGGCGTCCGTGGTCCGTGCTGCAGAAGCCGCGCGTCACGCCCAGGGCACCTGTCGGCCGGTGATCGACGGGTGCCGGCCCGCAGGCTCAGGCGACGGCGGCGACCAGCAGGGTGAAGGCGGCGACGATGACGGCGACGCGGACGTAGTGGAAGCGGTCCCAGCGGTTCATCTGCTCCTTCCAGTCCTCGGGCCGGTTCTCCGGGGTCCACGTCTTGGCCCTGTTGTTGATCGGGACGAGCAGCAGGACCGACATGATCACGCTGACGATCAGCAGCACGCCGGCGGTGACGGTGAGGCCGGTGCCGTCGTGGTGCCACCCCGCGACGGCCCGGACCGCGACGAGGACGAGCGAGCCGATGTACCAGAACGGCATCACGGCGCCGAGCATCCGGCCTCCGTGAGCGCGGCCGAGTTGGCCGCCGTCGCCGGGCAGTGCGTCGAAGATGCGCTTCATGACGAAGGCGACGGAGAACTCCACCCCCACCATCACACCGACGACCACGACGGTGAAGACCTCAAGTGCGTCGAGCATGCCGAGCCTCCTGGAATCTAGCGTTGCTAGCTGACGAAGCAACGCTAGTCCTGCTGCCGCTCGATTGTCTAGCGGTGCTAGGGTCGCAGTATGTCAGTCCAGGAACGCAAGGAGCGTGAGCGGGCGGGCCGCGAGCGCCTCATCGTGGCCACGGCCCGCGAACTCGCCGAGCAGCAGGGCTGGGACGCGGTCACCACCCGTCGGCTCGCCGAGCGCATCGAATACAGCCAGCCCGTCCTCTACAGCCATTTCCGGGGCAAACGCGAGATCATCGGCGCGGTCGCCCTGGAAGGTGCCACAGAGATGGCCGCGGCGGTGCGGGCCGCGACCTCCGCCGCGGACGGGCCTCGCGCCCGGGTCACCGCCCTCGCTCGCGCCTACCTCGACTTCGCCGCACGCAATCCGGCGGTCTACGACGCCATCTTCCAGCTCGACGGCGGTCTCGCGTACGCACGGGAGGACACCCCGGAGCCCTTGAAAGACGCCTTCGCCGCCCTGCTGGAGACCCTCGGCGAAGTCGCGGGCGACGGCGTCCATCCTGGGCTGTTCACCGAGACGTTCTGGGCGGCCCTGCACGGGCTGGTCACCTTGACCCGGGCGGGCCGGCTCCCGCCGGAGCACACCGAGGTCAGAGTGGGCCTGCTGGTGGACCGCCTCGCCGCGTTCTGACGAGAAGCGCGGGTCCCGGAGCGCGGGTCCCGGAGCGCGGGTCCCGGAGCGCGGGTCCCGAAGCTCGGGTCCCGAAGCTCGGGGCTTGAGCTCCGGAATCGCCGCATCACTCGTTCGAGGGGTCATGAGCGGTCCCCCGTCCGGCGCTTGAGCTTCGGGCCTCGGGGGCCGGGATCCGAGGTCCGGGGGTCGAGCCCTGTTGTTCATCCGGGGGGTGGAAGAAGGGGGTTGAGGAAACCTCCCCACCCTCCCCGCCCCGTCACGGCCAGCAAGTATGACTAATCGTGACCGAGTTGCGGCGCAGCGTCGCGACTGCTTACGGTGCCCACAACGCGTCGACCCCGACGCGGTGTTAGCAGCACCGGCCGGGGTCTGACCTCAAGATCGCAACCAAGAAAGACGATCTCGTGGCTGCCCAGCACCTTAGCTCCGCCCCGCACGCACCCGCACCCTCGCGCCCCTACCGCCAGGCCCGCACCGGCTACGGCAAGCGTTCCGCGCCCGGTCAACGCCCTTCCGGTCCCGCTGACTTCGCCCTGCTGCCTGAGCGGGAGCGGTACATCGCCGGTTACGTCGACCACCTGCCCGACGGGGCCGCCATGGACATCAAGTCCCTGGCCAAGGACCTTCCGCTGTACGGCCAGATGGCCATCGGTACCGCGCTCAGGCGGCTGGCCGTGGCCGGGCACCTCCGTCATGTGCGCTGCCGCGTGGAGAGCCTCGGGCAGAGCCGCTGGGTCACCCTCACCTTCTGGTCCCGCACCGCCCGCGACAACGAGTGGTGGGCGGCGCAGCTCGCGTCGGACGCCGACGGGACTCCCGGACAGGCCGCCGTCGGACAGGCCACCGTGGAGGCGGCGCCCACGGAGCCGGACAGTGCAACGCCCGCCGTTCCCCGGCAGCGCATCCCTGAAGCTCCGGTCGCCGCTGCCGCCGAGGGGCCGTCCCCGGCGTACCTGGCCCTGGCCCGACTCGGGCGTGTGGAACCGCGTCTGGCGCTCTCCGCCGCCGACTGCGCAGTCCTGGAGGGCCTGGCGGCGGCCTGGTTGGAGCGTGGCGTGGACGCCGAGTACGTCACCCGGGCCCTGGCCTCCGGACTGCCCGACCGGGTCGGTTCGCCGGTCGGCTTCGTCCGTCGCCGCCTCACCGACAAGGTTCCGGCGCGACTGCCGGAGGCCGTCGCCGCTCCGGCCGCGTCCGTCCGCACCCTCCTGGTCGAATGCACGGAATGCGGGCGCCCCGGACCGGCCGAAGCCCTGCCCGACGGCCTCTGCCGCGCCTGCCGCCAGACCCCGGAGGGGACGGCCGCGACGCCGGACGGACCGGTCGTCGAGCGGGACATCGAGGCCCACATGCGCACCCTCCGCGAGAAGCTCCGGATGCCCTGAGGCGGTCCGCAGGGTTCGGCCTCGCGCCGTCATCGTACGAACGCCGCGCACTACCCCTGTCCGACCGCCAGGACCCGCCCTCCGTGTACTCGGGGTCGCGGATGAACACGGAGGTGGGGTGGCGGCCTGCGCGGGGAGTCGGAGGCCGCCAGGGCGACCAGGCGGTAACCTGGGCCGTCCTCGCTCACCCGCCCTCCTGGTGACCGCTGTTGAGGGTCGCGCAGGTCGGGCGCGGGTCGGGTGTTCGTGGTTCCGCATGGAGGGCGCCCTGTGACAGCCGGTACACCCAGCTCCCCTGTCGACACCAGCAAGCCGCACCCGGCACGGGTCTACGACTGGCTGCTCGGCGGGAAGGACAACTACCCGGTCGACCAGGAGGTCGCGGAGAAGCTGCCCGCCGAGGCGAGAGCGAACGCGGCGCGGAACCGGGCGTTCATGCACCGGGCGTCAGCCTGGCTCGCCGGGCGGGGTATCGACCAGTTCCTGGACATCGGGACCGGCATCCCCACCGCGCCCAACCTCCACCAGGTCGTCCAGGCCGTCACGCCACACGCCAGGGTCGTCTACGCGGACAACGACCCGATCGTGCTGCGCCACGCGGAGGCGCTGCTGGTGAGCAGCCCCGAGGGCGCCACCGACTACATCCACGCGGACGTGCGCAAGCCGGAGGCGATCCTCGAACGTGCCGCGGAGCTGCTGGACTTCAGCAGGCCCGTCGCGCTGTCCCTCATCGCGCTGATGCACTTCCTGCCCGACGAGCAGGACCCGTACGGCATCAGCCGCACCCTGGTCGAGGCGCTGCCCCCGGGGAGTTACCTGGTCCTCTCGCACGGCACCGCCGATCAGCACCCGGAACTGAAGCGGGAGACGGAGTCCGCGTACAGGAAGGGCGCTATCGCGTTGCGCATGCGCACACGTGAGGAGGTCGAGCCGTTCTTCGAGGGGCTGGACCTCGTCGAGCCGGGGCTGGTCACCGCGCCCGAGTGGTACCAGGAGGAGCCCGCGCCGGTGTACGGGCGGAGCGGGTTCTACGTCGGGGTGGCGCGGGTGCGTTAGGCGGTCGCGGGCAGTCGTCTCAGGAGGGCTCGACCAGCGGCTTGGCCATGCAGATGCTGCTGTCGTACGTGCGGTAGTGGCCGAACTTCTCGCAGACCGTGTAGCCGCTCGACGTGTACAGCGCGATCGCCTCGGGCTGCTGGTCCCCGGTCTCCAGGACCATGCGCGTGCGGCCGGCGGCGCGCGCGTCGGCCTCCAGGGCGGCGAGGATGCGGCGCGCGAGGCCCTGGCCACGGCCCTCGGCGATCACGAACATGCGCTTGATCTCGGCGTCGCCGTCGGAGTACCCCTCCGCGTTCCGCTCCTGGCTGCGCTCCGCCGGTGGCCAGCGGGCGGTCCTGCTCGTCGTAAGCGAGCAGGTACAGCCCGTGCGGCGGGTCGAACATGGTGGCGTCGAGCGGGGTGACGTCGCCCTCGTCGCCGTAGCGCTCGGCGTACTCGAGCTGCACCAAGTCGTTGAGTTTCACGGCGTCGGGGTGATCGAACGGCCGCGGCTGGATATTCATGCGAATGATGGTACATGTATGCGTACGCCCCGCGTAGGTACTGTACCTGGATGCTGACTGTTACCACCGTGAACGTGAACGGGATCCGTGCCGCCGCGAAGAAGGGTTTCGTCGAGTGGCTGGGGCGGACCGAGGCCGAGGTGGTCTGCCTCCAGGAAGTCCGCGCCGAAGCGCAGCAGCTGCCCGAGGAGGTGCGTGAGCCCGAGGGTTGGCACGCCGTGTACGCGCCGGCCGCCGCCAAGGGGCGCGCGGGCGTGGGCATCCTCACGCGGCGCGCGCCGGAGCGCGTGCAGATCGGGTTCGGCGGGTTCGAGGTGCCGGGGAGTGAGGAATTCGACACCTCCGGCCGCTACGTCGAGGTGGATCTCCCGGGAGTGACGGTCGCCAGCCTCTACCTGCCCTCCGGTGAGGTGGGCACGGAGAGGCAGGAGGAGAAGGAGCGCTTCATGGCGGCCTTCCTCCCCTACCTCCAGGGGCTGAGGGCGCGGGCGGCCGCCGAGGGGCGCGAGGTGGTGGTGTGCGGCGACTGGAACATCGCCCACCGTGAGGCCGACCTCAAGAACTGGAAGTCCAACAAGAAGAACTCCGGCTTCCTCCCCGAGGAGAGGGAGTGGCTGACCCGAGTGTTCGACGAGGCGGCGTACGTGGACGTGGTCCGCGCCCTGCATCCGGAACAGGAGGGCCCCTACTCCTGGTGGTCCTACCGGGGCCGGGCCTTCGACAACGACGCCGGCTGGAGGATCGACTACCAGGTGGCGACCCCCGGCCTGGCCGCCCGCGCGGTGAAGGCGTGGGTGGAGCGCGCCGCCACGCACGGCGAGCGGTGGAGCGACCACGCGCCGGTGACGGTCACCTACGAACGCCCGTGACGCGTCGGCCGGCGTGGCGCGGTGTCCGCCCCGGCCGGTGAAGTCCGTGAAGTCGGTGCGTCGCCGGGCGCTCCCGCTCTACGGTGATGCCATGAGCGATCACTCGCCCGAGCCCGTCGCGCCCGTCGGAGCCCATGAACCGCCCTACTACGTGGCTGTCTTCACCGCGGTCCGGACTCCGGGCCAGGACGGCTACGGCGAGACCGCCTCGCGCATGGAGGAGCTGGTGAAGGGCATCCCCGGGTATCTGGGGATGGATCACGCGCAGACCCCCGGCGGGCTGGGCATCACCGTCGGGTACTTCCGTGACGCCGACGCCCTCGCGGCGTGGCGGACCGACGCAGGGCACCGCGAGGCGCAGAAGCGCGGGCGGGCCGAGTGGTACGAGAGCTACACGCTGCACGTGGCGAAGGTGGAGCGGAGTCACGGGTTCGTGCGGCCCCCGGTGCCACAAGGGCCTGTGGAGGGCTGAGGGGACTCGTCCCCCGCGACTCCGGCCCGTCAGTCCCGGGGCTCGTCCGCGGCCTTGTCCTCGCGCAGTCTGCGGTCCAGTGCCATCGAGAGCTCGGCGTCCACCACCGCGTGTGCGAGCGTGCGGAGCTGGTCGGGCTCGCCGTGCGCGGTGTGGGTGCGCAGGACGCGTACGAAGAGGTCGGCCAGGGCTTCGGCGTGCTCGCGGACCTGGCGGCCCGAGGAGAGCACGGCGTCGAGCGGGACGCCGGCCCGCACCAGTTGGGACGAGGCCTCCAGGAGGCGCCGGCTGATGTGGACGATCTCGTCGCCGTCGATGCCGAGGTAGCCGAGCTCCATGGAGGCGGCGAGGTTCTCCGCCGTGGCCTGGTCCTTGAAGTAGTCGGCGAGTTGCTCGGGCGTGAGCCTGACCGGGGTCTCCTCGGTGGGTTCGCCCAGGCCCAGCACCTCGGCGACGTCCCGGCCGCTGTCGAAGGTGGCGGCGAGGTCGGCGATGCCGTTGAGGGTGTGGCCCCGCTCCAGCAGCCCCGTGATGGTGCGCAGCCGGGCCAGGTGGTGGTCGTCGTACCAGGCGATGCGGCCCTCGCGGCGGGGGGGCTGGATGAGGCCGCGCTCCCGGTAGAAGCGCAGGGTGCGCACGGTGATGCCGGCCTCCTCGGCCAGCTCCTCCATGCGGTACTCGCGGTGCTCGCGTCCTTCAGCCACTCTCGCACCCTATGTTGTACCGCCGGTAACTTTCCTCGTCCCGCCCCCTACCCATCGGTACGGAGCTGCTCTAACCTCCCAACCATGCCAGTGATTGCTGGCAGAGTCGCACGTACCGCGGGGAGGCGGCAGCATGGCCCAGCACGAGCACGTACGAGTGGCGGTGATCGGATCCGGATTCGGGGGCCTGGGAGCCGCAGTCCGGCTCCGCCGCGAAGGCATCACCGACTTCCTGGTCCTCGAACGCGCCGGTGCCGTCGGCGGCACCTGGCGCGACAACAGCTACCCGGGCTGCGCCTGCGACGTACCGTCCCACCTGTACTCGTTCTCGTTCGCGCCCAACCCCGACTGGCCGCGCACCTTCTCCGGGCAGCAGCACATCCGCGCCTACCTGGAGCACGTGGCCGACACCTTCGGGCTGCGCCCGCACATCAGGCTCGACCACGAAGTCACCGTCATGCGCTGGGACAACGACGAGCTGCACTGGGTGATCGAGACGGCCGACGGCAACACGATCACCGCCGACGCTGTCGTGTCCGCCACCGGCCCGCTCTCCGACCCGAAGCTGCCGGACATCCCGGGGCTGGCCGACTTCCCGGGCAAGGTCTTCCACTCCGCGCAGTGGGACCACGACTACGACCTGAGCGGCAAGCGCGTCGCCGTGATCGGCACCGGTGCCTCCGCGATCCAGATCGTCCCGGAGATCCAGCCGAAGGCGGGCCGGCTCACCCTCTTCCAGCGGACCCCGCCCTGGGTGATGCCCCGCATGGACCGGGCCATCAGCGGAGCCGAGAAGTGGCTGCACCGGGCCCTGCCCTTCACGGCCACCGCGCGCCGCGGACTCCTGTGGGGCATCAGGGAGTTGCAGGTCGGTGCCTTCACCAAGCACCCCAACCAGCTGGGGCTCGTGGAGTCGATAGCCAAGTCCAACATGGCGCGGGCCGTCAAGGATCCCGCGCTGAGGGCCAAGCTGACCCCCTCGTACCGCATCGGCTGCAAGCGCATCCTCCTCTCCAACGCCTACTACCCGGCGCTCGCGCAGCCCAATGTCGACGTGGTCGACTCCGGTCTGTCCGAGGTGCGGGGATCGACCCTGATCGGGTCGGACGGCTCGGAGACCGAGGCCGACGTGATCATCCTCGGCACCGGCTTCCACGTCACGGACATGCCGATCGCCAGCCGGGTCGTCGGCGCCGACGGCATCACCCTCGCCGAGTCCTGGAAGGACGAGATGCAGGCGCTGCGGGGCGCCACCGCCGCGGGCTTCCCCAACTGGATGACGATCATCGGCCCCAACACGGGGCTCGGGAACTCCTCCATGATCCTCATGATCGAGTCCCAGCTGAACTACATGGCCGACTACATGCGCCAGCTGGACGTCCTGGGGGGCCGCGCGGCGCTCGACGCGAGGCCCTCCGCGGTCGGCGCCTGGAACCGGCGGGTCCAGGACCGGATGAAGCGGACCGTCTGGAACACCGGGGGCTGCACCAGCTGGTACCTCGACGCCAACGGCCGGAACACCACGGTCTGGCCGGGTACGACGGCCGAGTTCCGGCGCGCCACCCGATCGGTCGACCTCGGTGAGTACGAGGTCGTCCGTCCGCCCGCCACCAGCCGAACCGCGGCGCAGGCCGTGACAGAGGAGGCCGCACGATGAGCCGGCTGACGCAGACGGCGGACAGCGTGTCCGCACCCGTGCCCGTACGCGAGCTGAGCGTCGTCTCGGCCGACGGGGCGCGCATCCACGTCGAAGTGCACGGGCCCGAGGACGCGCCCGCGGTGGTCCTGGCCCACGGCTGGACCTGCAACACCCGCTTCTGGGACGCGCAGGTGCGTGACCTGGCGGTGGACCACCGGGTCGTCGTCTACGACCAGCGGGGCCACGGGCGCAGCCCCGAGGCCGGCCCCGGCGGGTACAGCACGCGCGCACTGGCCGACGACCTCGAAGCGGTCCTGAGGGCCACGCTCGAACCGGGGCGGAAGGCGGTGCTCGGCGGGCACTCCATGGGCGGTATGACGCTGATGGCGGCGGCCGGCCGCGACGCCGTGCGGGAGCACGGGGCGGCCGTGCTGCTGTGCAGCACCGGCAGCTCGCGTCTGACGGCCGAGTCGCTGGTGCTCCCGCTGCGGGCCGGCGCCCTGCGTACCCGGATGACCGCCGCGGTCCTCGGTGCGCGTGCGCCGCTCGGGCCGGTCAACGCGGCTTCGAAGATGATCTTCAAGTACGCCACGATGGGACGTGGTTCTGCCCCGGAACGCGTGGATATCTGTGCCAGGATCGTGCATGCGTGTCCCCGCGGGGCACGCGTCGCCTGGGGGCACGTGCTCGCGGAGCTCGACCTGGAGGCGCGGCTGCGTGAGCTGCGGCTGCCCACCGCGGTGATCGCGGGCACGGAGGACCGGCTGACCCCGCCGGTGCACGCGAGGGCCGTCGAGGCGGCGCTGCCGCACAGCCTCGGGCTCACCGAACTGGCGGGCATGGGGCACATGACACCGGTCGAGGCGCCCGAGGTGGTCACCGCGAAGCTCCGCGAGCTGGTGGCCGCGTACGTCACTCTTGAAGGTGCGGGCAGCGCGGCGGAAGCCGTGGGCGAGGAGGAGGTCGCATGAGCGGCAGGCGGAGTCTCGAAGGCCAGGTCGTCGTCGTCACGGGCGCGGCGCGGGGAGTGGGCGAGCTGCTGGCGCGCAAACTCTCGGCGCGGGGTGCCACGCTGGCGCTGGTCGGCCTGGAGCCGGACGAGCTGAAGAAGGTCTCGGAGCGGCTGCACTCCGAGAGCGACCACTGGCACGCGGACGTCACCGACCACGTGGCGATGAGCCGGGTCGCCGAGGAGGTCAAGGCCCGCTTCGGCAAGGTCGACGTCGTCGTGGCCAACGCGGGTGTCGCCACCGGGGGCCCGCTCGTGGACTCCGACCCGGAGGCGTGGCGGCGGGTCATCGAGGTGAACCTGATAGGCGGCGCGGTCACGGCGCGGGCGTTCCTGCCGGTGCTGATGGAGAGCCGTGGCTACTTCCTGCAGATAGCGTCGCTGGCCGCGATCACCCCGGCGCCGATGATGAGCGCGTACTGCGCGTCCAAGTCCGGGGTGGAGGCGTTCGCCCACTGTCTGCGCGGCGAGGTCGGCCACCGGGGCGTGAAGGTCGGGGTCGGGTATCTGTCCTGGACCGACACCGACATGGTGCGCGGTGCCGACGAGGACGACGTCATGCGGGAGTTGAGGCAGCGGTTGCCGTGGCCGACGAACCGCACCTACCCCCTGGGCCCGGCGGTCGACCGGATCGTGGCGGGTGTCGAACGGCGCTCCGCGCACGTCTACGCCCAGTGGTGGCTGCGCGGGATGCAGTCGATCCGGGGGTACCTGCCGGCGCTGACAGGGACCGTGGGGCAGCGCGAGATGAAGCGGTTCGGGTCCCGGCTCGACGGCGTCGGAAAGGGGCTCGTGGGGGCCGGGGGACAGGCCGACCAGAAGGAGCGCGTGCGGGGCGGATGATCGAAATGCGGTGAATGTCCTGGTGTGTAAGTCTGAGCGAGGTCCCACCGGGGCCGACCCCACGCACCCACATAGGAGTGAACAGCATGGGTATCGCAGACCAGTTCAAGGACAAGGCGCAGGAGCTCGCCGACCAGGCCAAGCAGCAGAAGGCCGGCGGCAAGCGGCCCGAGGCGCGCGAGCGCTCCGCCGGCCGCCCGGACCGTGCCCAGGACCAGGCGCAGGGCCGTCGGCCCGAGGCGCGGGACCGGGCGCGCGACGCCGGTGAGCAGGCTCGTGAGCGCTCCGAGCGCTGACGGCCGACGCGCCTAGCTGTCGCGGTCTGTTGGGGCGTACCCGGTTGCCGGGTACGCCCCTTCCGCGTGCCCCGGGCCGGCCGGGCCTGCCCCGGAGGGCAGGCCCGGCAGGTCACCTCGGGGGGAGCGGGGGCCTGCGCAGGTCCGGGGCGGTGTCGTACGTGGGCGGGGTGGCGGCCGGGTGGGCGGCCAGGAGGTCCAGGGCCACCCTGACGGCGTCGTCCAGCACGGCGTGGCGGCCCTCGGCCCAGTCGAGCGGGGTGCGCAGCGCCTCAAGGTCGGGCTCGACACCGTGGTTCTCGACGGACCAGCCGTACGTGTCGAACCAGGCCGCGTTCATCGGCACGGTGATCACCGTGCCGTCGCCGAGCCGGTGCCGTCCGGTCATCCCGACCACCCCGCCCCAGGTGCGCTGGCCCACCACCGGGCCCAGCTCCAGCAGCCGGAACGCGGCCGTGATCATGTCCCCGTCGGAGGACGTCGCCTCGTCCGCGAGGGCGACGACCGGCCCCCGGGGCGCGTTGGAGGCGTACGAGACCGCCTGGGCGTTGCGGGTCAGGTCCCAGCCGAGGATGGTGCGGGTCAGCTTCTCGACGACCAGCTCGCTGATGTGACCTCCCGCGTTGCCCCGCACGTCCACGATCAGGGCCGGGCGCGACACCTCCAGCCGCAGGTCGCGGTTGAACTGCGCCCAGCCGGAGCCCCCCATGTCGGGGATGTGCAGGTAGCCGCACTTGCCTTGGCTCAACTCCCGTACGACCTCTCGCCGTTTGGCCACCCAGTCCTGGTAGCGCAGCGGGCGCTCGTCGACCAGGGGGACGATCGCGATACGGCGTGACCGGCCGCCGTGCTCGCTTCCGGCCGGGCGGAACGTCAGCTCCACCGTGGTGCCGCCCGCCGCCGTCAGCAGCGGGTACGGCCCCGCGACCGGGTCGACCGGCCGGCCGTCGACATGGGTGAGGACGGCCCCCTCACGGACGCCCGCACCGGCGAGCGGCGAACGTGCCTTGGAGTCCGAGGAGTCGCCGGGCAGGATGCGCCGCACCATCCACTCGCCCTCCCTGCACACGAGGTTGGCGCCGAGCAGCCCGATCGCCCGCTGGTAGTGCGGCGGACCCTCGTTGCGGCGGGAGGGGGAGACGTACGCGTGGGAGGTGCCGAGTTCCCCGAGCACCTCACGCAGCAGGTCGGCGAACTCCTCGGGGGAGGAGACCCGTTCGACCAGGGGCCGGTACTGGTCCAGCACGCCGTCCCAGTCGATGCCGCACATGTCCGGTTCCCAGAAGTAGGACCGGATGATCCGTCCCGCCTCCCCGTACGCCTGGCGCCACTCGGCAGCCGGGTCGACGTCGTGCAGGACGCGGCGCAGATCGAGGAAGACCGTCGTGTCGTTGTCGCCGGTCTCGTTGGACGGCACCGCGCGCAGTTCGCCGTCGTCCATGACGACCAGCCGGGTGGAGTCCCCGCTGACCGCGAACCAGTCGAGGTGGGCCACCAGTTCGGTCCTGCGGGCCTTGGCGATGTTGAAGTGCTCCAGTGTGGGGCGGCCCGACATGTCCGCCGGGTTCGCGAACGTCTCGCCGAGGGCGCCGGAGATCGGCCATCGCAGCCAGACGAGACCGCCGCCGCTGACCGGCTGGAGCGCCGAGTACTTCGACGCGGACACCGGGAACGGGGTCACCCTGCTCTCCAGCCCTTCGAACTCCACGATGACCGTCGGTCCTTCGACCGGGCCCTCGGGGACGTCCACCGGGTCCAGGCCGCCCGCCGCGGGCCGCCCGTCCGGGAGCAGGGCGAAGGGGGAGGGGGTGGCCGAGGAGAGGGGGACCAGGTACGGGCGGCAGCCCAGCGGGAAGGAGAGGTCGCCGGTGTGGACGTCGTACACCGGGTCGAAGCCGCGCCAGGACAGGAACGCGAGATAGCGGCCGTCGCCCGTGAAGACGGGGTTCTCGTCCTCGAAGCGGCCGTTGGTGACGTCCACTGTCACCGGGGCGCCGGGGCCGGTGATCCGGGCGAGTTTGATCTGCCGCAACGAGCGGCCGACGCCTGGGTGCGACCAGGTCAGCCAGTGGCCGTCCGGGGAGAACGCCAGGTCGCGGACCGGGCCGTTCACGGAGCGGATGAGCTCGGTGAGACCGTCGTCCGGAGGCCCGTCGTCGGATGTCACGCCGTCCGGGGCGCCGTCGTCGGGAGACCCGTCGTCGGAGTTGTCCGCCCGGGTGAGGGCCTCCAGCGGGGCGACGGTCCTCGGCGGGGCCACACCCTCGTCCGGTCCTTCCGGCGGCGCGGAGGACGCTTCGGCGGCGTCCCCGTCGGGGCCCAGGAGGTCCACGGCCGGCTCGACCTCGTCCTCGGTGGTGTCCAGCAGGAGCAGCCGGCCGTCGTTCGACGCGATCGCCAGCCGCTCGCCCTCCGGGTCGGAGACGATCTCGTGGACCCGGCCCAGCCGTCCGGCGGCCAGCCGTCGGGGCGGGCGGTCGCCGCTGGCCCGGGGCAGGTAGGCGATCTCGACCGCGTCGTCGCCCTCGGCGTCGGTGACGTACGCGACCCGTCCGCTGCTGCCCAGCATCTCCGGCAGCCGGACCCGCACCCCCGGGGTGTCGGCGATGGTGCGGGCCGGGCCGTCGCGGTGGGTGAGCCAGTACAGGCTGCCGCGCACGGAGACGGCGCTCGCCCGGCCCGTCTCGTCGACGGACAGGGAGTCGACGTGGTTGGACGCCGGCACCTGGTACGTGCGCCGGCCGGTCCGCGGGCCGCCGAGCCGCACCTCCAGCTTCCGCGGGACCGCGTCCGGCGACTCCAGGTCCTCGACCAGCCACAGGTCGCCACCGCACTGGTAGACGACCCGGCGGCCGTCGCTGGAGGCGTGCCGGGCGTAGAACGCGTCGTGGTCCGTGTGCCGGCGCAGGTCGCTGCCGTCCATCCGGCAGGAGTACAGGTTGCCGACGCCCTCGTGGTCGGAGAGGAAGGCGATCCGGCGCCCGACGAACATGGGCGCGTCCAGGTGGCCGCCGATGTCCGGCAGCAGCCGTTCGCCGTGCAGCCACAGCCGGCCCATGGCGCCGCCCCGGTACCGCTTCCAGGCCGCCGGCTCGTGCGGCGGCTTCCCGGTCAGCAGCAGGGTGCGCCGCTCGCCGTCGATGTCGGCCACCGCGATGTCGGAGACGGGCCCCCAGGGGAGCTTGCCGCCCGGGCTGCCGTCGGTGGGGACGCTGTACGCCCACGAGAAGTAGGAGAACGGCTGGTTGTGCGAGGAGACGGCGAGGATCTGCGAGGAGTCCCCCGGGTCGGGGCTCCAGCCGCAGACCCGCGCGTCGGTCGATCCCCAGTAGGTGAGTCTGCGGGCGGGCCCGCCCTCGACGGGGACGAGGTGGATCTCTGGATCGAGGGTGCGCCAGGTCGTGTAGGCGATGCGGCTGCCGTCGGGCGAGAAGCGCGGATGGCCGACCCGGGTCCGGTCGACGGTCAGCCGCCACGCCCGGCCGGGCCGCTGTCCTGCCGGGGCGAGAGGGGAGACCCATAGGTCGTCCTCCGCCGCGAAGCAGAGCAAGTCCTTGTGGAGGTGCGGGAAACGGAGATACGCGACGTCGTCACTCACCCTCCAATGCTTTCCGCGCGAAGGGCCCGCGGCAACTTGTGGTGCAGGACACAAGCGAAACTGTCTCGTTTCGCTCGCGGAGGGAGTACCTTCAAAGTGTACGAAACAGTTTCGTTCCGTTAGTTGATCTTCGGCTGACGTACCATCCACCAGGCGCAACTCAAGAGGAGGTCGACACATGGCACGCAGCCGGCTCACACCCGAGCGCGAGGGTGAGCTGTACGCCGCCGTGCTCGATCTGCTCGGCGAGGTCGGCTACGAAGCCCTGACCATGGACGCCGTTGCCGCCCGTACCCGTTCCAGCAAGGCCACTCTCTACCGCCAGTGGGGGGGCAAGGCCGAACTCGTCGTGAAGGCGCTGCGGCACAACAAGCCGATGCAGCTCGGCGAGATCGACACCGGTTCGCTGCGTGGTGACTTCCATGCCGCGCTCCGGCAGACCGACGACTGCCAGATGGAGAAGAACTCCGCGCTGATGCGGGGGCTCGGTCAGGCGGTCCACAGCAATCCCGACCTCCTGCAGGCGCTGCGTGAGCTGATGATCGAGCCGGAACTCACCGGTCTCGGGCTGATGATCGGGCGCGCCGTGGACCGGGGCGAGGTGCGTCCGGACAATCCGGCGCTGTCCTACGTCCCGCACATGATGATCGGTGCCTTCGCCGCTCGTGAGCTGGTCGACGGCCGCGCCGTCGACCAGACGTTCCTCCTCGACTATGCGGAAGCCGTGGTGTTCCCCGCCCTCGGCGTCTGACGTCCTCGCTCTCCGTTCCCGTCCGCACGACCGTTCGCACGACCCTCCGTACGACCTTTCGTACGACCCTCCGTACGACGTCCCGTACGACCTGACTCCCCGACGCTCCACCTGACACGCCGCTCTCGTCGTCGGGCTGGTTCCTCACGCCCTCTTCCACTCCACGACCTGACCGGGAGTACACCCTCCGTGGCCACATTCCTGTACAAACTGGGGCGGATCGCCTTCCGGCGCCGCCGTTACGTCGCCCTCATCTGGGTCGCGCTGCTGGCGCTCGCCGGATTCGGCGCGGTCTCCGCGTCCACCCCCACCTCCAGCTCCTTCTCGATCCCCGGTACGGAGGCCCAGCGGGCCTTCGACCTGCTCGACGAGCGCTTCCCGGGGGGCAGCGCCGACGGTGCGACAGCCCGGGTCGTCTTCGAGGCGCCCGAGGGCGGGAAGGTGACCTCGGCGGCCAACAAGGCCGAGATCCAGGACATCGTCGGCGACCTGAAGTCCGGCTCGGACCAGATCGCCTCGGTCGCCGACCCCTTCGCGGCGAACGCGGTCAGCAAGGACGGTTCCACCGCCTACATCTCCGTCTCCTACAAGGTCAGCTCGATGGAGCTGACCGACGGGACGCGGGAGGCGCTGGAGGACGCCGGTCATGACGCGCGGAGCAGCGGCATGAAGGTGGAGATCGGCGGCGACGCGCTCCAGGCGATGCCGGAGACCGGAGCCACCGAGATCATCGGCGTCGCCGTCGCCGCCGTGGTGCTGGTGGTCACCTTCGGGTCGCTGATCGCGGCCGGGCTGCCGCTGCTGACCGCCCTGATCGGGGTCGGGATCGGTGTGTCCACGATCACCGCCCTGGCGAACGTGCTGGACCTCGGATCCACGACGTCCACGCTCGCGATGATGATCGGCCTCGCGGTCGGTATCGACTACGCGCTCTTCATCGTCTCCCGCTACCGCGCCGAGCTGGCCGAGGGCAGGGAGCGTGAGGAGGCCGCGGGCCGGGCCGTCGGCACGGCCGGCTCCGCCGTCGTCTTCGCCGGCCTGACCGTCGTCATCGCCCTGGTGGGCCTCGCCGTCGTCAACATCCCGATGCTGTCGAAGATGGGCTTCGCCGCAGCCGGTACGGTCGCGATCGCCGTCCTCATCGCGCTCACCCTCGTCCCGGCGATGCTGGGCTTCGCGGGCAAGCGGGTCATGGGGCGCAAGGCGCGCAAGGCCGCAGAGGCGGAGAACAAGCCCGAGGCGAAGCCGAACATGGGCACCCGCTGGGCGCGGTTCGTGCTGCGCAGGCCGGTGTGGGTGCTGCTGGTCGGCGTCCTCGGTCTCGGCGCCATCGCCGTACCGGCCGCCTCGCTGGAGATGGGTCTGCCGGACGACGGTGCCCAGCCGAAGTCGACCACGCAGCGCCAGGCGTACGACATGCTGTCCGACGGCTTCGGCCCCGGGTTCAACGGTCCGCTGCTCGTCGTCGTCGACACGAAGGGCGCTTCGGACGGCAAGGCCGCGGCCGACCGCGTCTCGCAGGAGATCGAGGGCATCGGCCACGTCGCCGCCGTCACCCCGGCCGCCTTCAACAAGGCCGGCGACGCGGCGACCATCACGGTCATCCCGCAGGACCGGCCGAGCTCCACCCAGACCGAGGACGTCGTCCACGCGATCCGTGACGCGGGTCCGCAGATCAAGGACGACACCGGCGCCGAAGTGCTGGTCACCGGTGCCACGGCGATGAACATCGACTTCTCCGAGAAGATGAACAGCGCCCTGCTGCCCTACCTGGCGCTCGTCGTCGGTCTGGCGTTCCTGCTGCTGATGGTGGTCTTCCGCTCGGTCCTCGTCCCGCTGAAGGCGGCCCTCGGCTTCCTGCTCTCGGTGGTCGCCGCGCTGGGCGCCGTCGTCGCGGTATTCCAGTGGGGCTGGCTCGGGTCGCTCTTCGGGGTCGAGCAGACGGGGCCGATCATGAGCATGATGCCGATCTTCATGGTCGGCGTGGTCTTCGGTCTCGCGATGGACTACGAGGTCTTCCTGGTCACGCGGATGCGTGAGGCGTATGTCCACGGGGAGACTCCCGGCCAGGCGATCGTCACCGGCTTCAAGCACGGGGCGCGGGTGGTCACGGCGGCCGCCGTGATCATGATGGCCGTCTTCGCCGGCTTCATCGGCTCCTCCGAGCAGATGATCAAGATGATCGGTTTCTCGCTGGCCATCGCCGTCTTCTTCGACGCCTTCGTCGTGCGGATGGCCGTCGTCCCGGCGGTGCTCGCCCTGCTCGGCAGGCGCGCCTGGTGGCTGCCGCGCCGGCTGGACCGCGTCCTGCCCAACGTGGACGTCGAGGGTGAGGGCCTGCGCAAGGAGCTCTCCGACGGCCCGTCCGAGGGCGGCGGGAAGCGGGAGCCGGCCCGCGTCTGATCCGCGGCGCGCGCCGCACGAACCCCGGGGCCGCTTCCGGGCGGATGAGCGGCCGAGCAGGACGCGGCCCCGGAGCACCGGTTACCTGTGGGGACGGGGGACCGGGGCTGCAGAGAGCCCCCGTGCGCACGGCACGGGGGCTCCGGCACGCTCAGACGCGGGTGGCGGGGGCCTTGGTGGCCTCGACGGCCGCCGGGCGCTTCGCCGTCCCCGCACGGATCCGCGACAGGAAGCGGATGAAGGGCGCCTTGTCGAACTGGAAGACGGCGACTCCGTCGGCCGAGTGCAGTTCGAGGACCAGCTGGGCCCGGCCGCACGGCCATATGTCTATGTCGCCGCGGGTGGCGGGGGAGCGCAGGCCGCGTTCCAGGAGGTCGAGGGCGAAGGTCCGGTCGACACCTCCGGGGAGCCGGACCCGGACGGTCCCCGGATCCTCGGGGTCGTGTCGCAGTTCGACGGGGACCAGGCGGGGATCGGGGCCGTCGGTGACGAGCCGGGCTCGGGCGTGCTCTTGGATCACGAGGGACATGGCCGGCTCCTCCTGTGTGAAAATCTCTCTCCCTAATGTCCCATATATTCCCGTTTGGGCATTTCGGGTGCGAGGTCAGTTGTGAGTACTGCGTTCTTGCGAACCATTTGCAAGAAGGCACTATCATGGAGCGTTTTCCGACCCCGCCAGCAGTAACGCCCGAAAGCGGAGCCACTCCATGCATGTACCCGACGGTTTCATCAACGCACCCGTCTCCGCCGTGGCGGGTGTCGTCGCAGCCGGCGCGGTCGCCGTCGGGCTCCGCGGGGCCCGACGTGAACTGGACCAGCGGACCGCACCGCTGGCCGGGCTCGTCGCCGCGTTCATCTTCGCCGTGCAGATGCTGAACTTCCCCGTCGCGGCGGGTACCAGCGGCCACCTCCTGGGCGGGGCGCTGGCGGCGATCCTGGTCGGCCCGTACACCGGGGTGCTCTGCATAGCCGTCGTCCTGCTGATGCAGGGCCTCCTCTTCGCCGACGGCGGCCTGACCGCGCTGGGCGTGAACATCACGGTCATGGGAGTCGTCACCACCGTCGTCGCCTACGCCGTCTTCCGCGGGCTGACGCGTGTGCTGCCCCGTACCCGCCGCTCGACGACAGCCGCGGCCTTCGTGGCCGCGCTGGTCTCCGTGCCGGCCGCCGCCGTCGCGTTCACGGCGATCTACGCCGTCGGCGGTACCACCGACGTCCCCATCGGCAAGGTCCTCACCGCGATGACCGGCGTCCACGTCCTGATCGGTGTCGGGGAGGCGGCGATCACCGCCCTGACCGTCGGCGCCGTGATCGCGGTGCGTCCCGACCTGGTGCACGGTGCCCGCGGTATCGGCACCCCGCTCAAGCTCCGGATCGACGGCGAACTCGTCGACGCGCCGGCCACCGCCCCCACGCCCGCGCCCGCCGCGGCCCGCTCCACGCGCAAGGTCTGGCTCACCGGTCTGGCCGCCGCGCTCGTCCTCGCGGGCTTCGTCTCCTACTACGCCTCCGCGAACCCCGACGGCCTGGAGAAGGTCGCCGCCGACAAGGGCATCGACGAGAAGGTCCAGGAACACGGCGCCGCCGACTCCCCGCTCGCCGACTACGGCGTCAAGGACGTCACCGACGCCCGCCTCTCCGGGGGCCTCGCCGGAGTGATCGGCGTGGGCGTCACCGTCGTCGTCGGCAGTGGCGTCTTCTGGGCGGTACGCCGTCGCCGTACGCCCGAGGAGCCCACCACCCGCACCACCGAGTCCGTCTGACATGGGCGCCGGCCACGCACACAAGCTCTACCGGCACGGACACTCGCCGGTCCACGACCTCCCCCCGCACTGCAAGCTCGCCGCCGTCCTCTGCTTCGTCGTGGTGGTCGTCTCCACCCCGCGCGAGGCCGTGTGGGCCTTCGCGCTGTACGCGGCGCTCCTCGCCGCAGTCGCCGCCGTCGCCCGGATCCCGCTCGGGTTCCTGCTGAAGCGCCTGCTGATCGAGGTGCCGTTCGTCGCGTTCGCGCTGCTCATGCCGTTCGTCGTCCCCGGTGAGCAGACCGAACTCCTCGGCGTGTCCGTCAGCGTCCCCGGGCTCTGGGGCGCCTGGAACGTCCTCGCCAAGGGGACCCTCGGCGTCGCCGCGTCGGTCGTCCTGGCCTCCACCACCGAGCTGCGCTCCCTGCTGCTCGGCCTGCAGCGGCTGCGGATGCCGCCCCTGCTCGTCCAGATCGCGTCCTTCATGATCCGCTACGGCGACGTGATCAGCGACGAACTGCGCCGGATGTCGATCGCCCGGCGCTCCCGCGGCTTCGAGGCGAGAGGCGTACGCCACTGGGGCGTCCTCGCCAAGACGGCGGGCGCCCTGTTCATCCGGTCCTACGAGCGGGGCGAACGCGTCCACCTCGCGATGGTCAGCCGCGGCTACACCGGCACCATGCCGGTGATCGACGAGGTCACCGCCACCCGGACCCAGTGGGCGCACGCCGCGGCACTCCCCGTGCTCGCCCTCGTCATCCGTCTGCTGGGATGGACCGTATGAGCCTGCCCACCGCCCCCGCGCCGTCCCTCGAGGTCAGCGGCCTCGCCTACGCCTACCCCGACGGCCACCAGGCCCTCTTCGGCGTCGACCTGACCGTGGCCCGCGGTGAACGCGTGGCGCTCCTCGGTCCGAACGGCGCGGGCAAGACCACCCTCGTCCTCCACCTCAACGGCATCCTCGACGCGGGCGCCGGAACCGTCCGGGTCGCCGGGCTCCCCGTGGAGAAGAGGAACCTGGCGGAGATCAGGCGCCGCGTCGGCATCGTCTTCCAGGACCCCGACGACCAGCTCTTCATGCCGAGCGTCCGCGAGGACGTCGCCTTCGGCCCGGCCTCGGCCGGACTGCGCGGACCCGAACTGGAACAGCGGGTCATGACCGCCCTGGAGCGGGTCGGCATGGCGGAGTACGCGGCGCGCCCCCCGCACCACCTCTCCTTCGGCCAGCGCCGCCGCGTCGCCGTCGCCACCGTCCTGGCCATGGAGCCGGAGATCCTCGTCCTGGACGAGCCCTCCTCCAACCTGGACCCGGCCTCCCGGCGTGAACTCGCCGACATCCTGCGGTCCCTGGACGTCACCGTGCTGATGGTCACCCACGACCTGCCGTACGCCCTCGAACTGTGCCCGCGCGCCGTCATCCTCAGCGACGGGGTGATCGCCGCCGACGACCGGACGCAGGACCTGCTGTGCGACGACGCGCTCATGCGCGAGCACCGGCTGGAGCTGCCCTTCGGCTTCGACCCGCGTTCCGTGTCGGTTCCGCGTCCGTGAACAGATGGTGACCCGCCACCCGTTCCACCTGGGACGCGATGCACCATGGGGGGATGAGCGGGAGCGCGGGAGCAGGCGTGGACGTACGAGGCACGGTGGCGCCGGGATTCGAGGCGGTACGGGACGCTTTCGTCCGTAACTTCGAACAGCGCGGCGAACGGGGGGCCGCCGTCGCGCTCTACCGCCACGGCCGGAAAGTCGTGGACCTGTGGGCCGGGACGCGAGACGTCGACGGCGTCGAACCCTGGGCCGTGGACACCGTGCAGATCGTCCGCTCGGCCGGCAAGGGCGTCGCCGCCGCCGTGCCGCTGCTGCTGCACCAGCGCGGGCAGGTGGACCTCGACGCCCCCGTCGGCACGTACTGGCCGGAGTTCAAGGCGAACGGCAAGGAGCGCGTCCTCGTGCGCCACCTCCTCGCCCACCGGTCCGGAGTGGCCGCCCTCGACACGACGCTGACGCCCGAGGAGGCCGCCGACCAGGTGTCGGGGCCACGGGCGGTCGCCGCCCAGCGGCCCCAGTGGGAGCCCGGCACCGACCACGGGTACCACGCCCAGACCTACAGCTGGCTCATCGGTGAACTGGTCCGCCGGGTCACCGGGCGGACCATCGGCCGCTGGATCGCCGAGGAGATCGCGCGCCCGCTCGGCCTGGACTTCTGGTTCGGGCTCCCCGAGGACGAGGCGCACCGGATCGGGCGGATCGGCCCCGTCGAGCCCCCGCCCGCCGAGGGCAGCGGCGCCCTGCGGATGCGCCCCAAGCGGTCCGTCGTCGACGCCTACCGGGACCCGGCCTCGCTCACCCGGCGCGCCTTCGGGGCGATCGACCCCTTCCCGGACGAGAACGACCCGGGCTACCGCGCGGCCGAACTCCCCGCGTCCAACGGCGTCGCCACCGCGCGCGGGCTCGCCCGCTGCTACGCCGCGATGATCGGCGTGGTCGACGGGCAGCGGCTGTTCGCCCCCGCCACCCTCACCCTGGCCCGCACCGAGGAGTCCGCGGGGCCGGACCGCGTCCTCGTCGTCAACACCCGTTTCGGGCTGGGCTACATGCTGCACGGTCCGTCCGCACCGCTGCTGGGCCCGGGCTCGTTCGGGCATCCGGGCCGCGGGGGTTCGCTGGGCTTCGCCGACCCCGAATCGGGCATCGCGCTCGGCTACGTGACGAACGGTCTGCAGAAGGGGGTCACCGCGGATCCCCGCGCCCAGGCCCTGGTCAGGGCAGTACGGTCGGCGCTATGACTCCTCCTCGCTTCGACGGGTACGCCGCGCTCCTCACCGGCGCGGGCCAGGGCATCGGGGCGGCCACCGCCCGCCGGCTGGCCTCCGAGGGCGCGGCCGTCCTGGTCACCGACCTGGACGCCGGACGCGCCGGGCGCACGGCGGCCGCGATACGCGAAACGGGTGGCACCGCCGAATCCCTGGCCTGCGACGTGGGCGACCGGGCGGCGGTGGACGCGGCGGTGGCCCACGCGGTCGCCGCCTTCGGCCGGCTCGACGTCCTGGTCAACAACGCCTACGCCAACCACGACGACGCCCCGCTCTTCGAGGACGAGGCCGACGAACCCTGGGCCCGCACCCTCGACATCACCCTGAACGGCCCCTACCGCTGCTCCCGTGCGGCGCTGCCGCACCTGGTCGCCTCCGGCCGGGGCGCCGTCGTCAACATCGGCTCGGTCAACGGCGAACAGGACTTCGGCGGGCACGCCTACAGCGCCGCGAAGGCGGGCCTGGCCAGCCTGACCCGCACACTCGCCGGCCACGCGGGGCCGCGCGGCGTCCGCGTCAACCTCGTCGCCCCCGGCACGATCCGTACGGACGCGTGGGCGGGCCGCGACGCGGAACTGGAACGGGCGAGCGCCCTCTACCCCCTCGGCCGGATCGGCGAACCGGACGACATCGCGTCCGCCGTCGCCTTCCTCGCCTCCCGGGACGCGCAGTGGATCACCGGCACCACTCTGCGGGTCGACGGCGGCCTCCTCGCCGTCAACACGGGCTTCCGCAGGGCGATGACGGGCGACTCCGAAACCCGGTAGCGGGGGCGCCGGCCCGCGCTCTACCCTCCCTCGGTGATCGACCACGGCTACACCGACCGGACCGGCCGCCCCGTCACCCTGCGCGAGGTCACCGACGACACCTGGCGTGCGGTCGCGGACGTCGCGCCGCTCGACGACCAGCGTGACTTCGCTCCCGCGCTCGCGGCCCGCTATCTCCTCCTCACCTCGCGCGAGGACACCTGGCACTCACTCGCCGTCCACGCCGGGGACGTCCCGCGCGGCCACGTGATGTGGGCCCGGGACGAGGACGGTTCGTACTGGATCGGCGGGATGCTGATCGACGGGCCCGAGCAGGGCACGGGAATCGGGCGGGCCGCCGCGCGCACGCTCGCCCAGTGGCTGGCGGGCCGCGACGGCTGCGAGGTGATCCGGCTGTCGTACGCCCCGGGCAACACGGCCGCGGCGGCGCTCTGGACCTCGCTGGGGTTCCGGCCGACGGGTGAGGCCGAGGACGACGAGGTGGTCGCGGAGGCGCCCGCCTCCGCCGTCGTGCGCGGATGACGGAGCGAGGGATCAGGGGACGGCCGAGCTGTTCGCGGACCGCACCGTTCCGAGGAACGGCCGGGCACGTCCGGAGACCTCCCGCTCAACTCGTGTGCAGCATCAGTCCGATACCCACCACCATCAGTCCGGCAGCCGCGATCCGCGGAGCCCCGAAGCGCTCCTTGAAGAACAGCGTCCCTATCGCGGCACCCACGATGATCGAGGACTCCCGCAGCGCGGCGACCGGGGCGAGCGGGGCCTTCGTCTGGGCCCACAGGACGAGACCGTAGGCCGCGACCGACAGGGCGGCACCCAGCAGCCCCCGTGCGACGAACGGGCGTAGCCGAGACAGGAGTTCGCCCCGCCTGCGCGCGTAGGCGTACGCGGGGACGGCGAGGCCCTGCACCGTCATCAGCCAGCCGATGTAGCCGACCGGTGTCCCCGCGGCACGTACCCCGACCCCGTCGACCGTGGTGTACCCGGCGATGGCCAGCCCCGTCGCGAGGGCCGCCAGGACCGCCGTCCGGTGAGGCCGGCTGCCGGAGCCGCGGATGCCCCACAGCGCGAGCCCGACGAGTCCGGCCGAGGCCACGGCCACGCCCGCAGTCGCCCAGCCGTCCGGGACCTCACCGACGAAGGCGGCCGCCAGCACCGTCACGACGAGCGGGGCCGTGCCCCGGGCGATCGGGTACATCTGACCGAAGTCGCCCAGGGTGAACGAGCGCATCAGCAGCAGCATGTACGCCACGTGCAGGACCGCCGACGCGAACAGATACGGCCAGGCGCCGGCCGCGGGGAGCGGCGCGAGGCAGACCAGTACCGCTCCGATCAGCGCCCCGCCGCCCGAGATCAGGGTGAAGGAGAGCAACTGGTCACGTATGGCGTGCGCGATGGCGTTCCAGCTCGCGTGTGTGATCGCGGCGGCCAGGACGGCCGCCGCCACCAGCGGGGTCACGCGGTCCGCTCACGCACGTCCACGAGGGTGCCGCCCGCGAGATCGACCAGGGCGGTGGGAGACATCCGGAAGACGGCGTGCGGATGGCCGGCCGCCGCCCACACCTCGGCGTGGCCGAGCAGCCCCCGGTCGGCCAGCACCCGGGTCTTCGTGCGGTGGCCGAAGGGCGGCACGCCGCCGATCGCGTAACCGGTGGTCTCGCGGACCAGGCCGGCCCGGGCCCGCTCGACCTTCACGGCACCCAGCTCGTCGCGTACGAGTTCGAGGTCCACCCGTGAGGAGCCGTCCATCAGGACCAGGACGGGCACGCCGTCCGCCTCGAAGATCAGGGACTTGACGATCTGGCCGAGTCCGCAACCGATCGCCGCGGCGGCCTCGACGGCGGTGCGGGTGGCGTCGGGGAAGCGGCGCACCTCGACGTCGAGGCCCAGTTCCCGCAGCGCTTCGGCGAACCGGGGGTGGGCTTCGGAGGTGGTCGTGGCGGGGGTGGTGTCGGAAGTGCTCATGTCCCGCACGCTACTGAACCGGATCCGCGGCGGACCACAGCGTTTTCGGCGGTCGCGTCGATCGTCACCCGGACCGCCCCGCCCGCCCGGTGCTCTCGCGTCCGCCCGACCCCGCGTCCGTGGGTCACGACCCCGCGCGCAGCACCGCCGCCACCACCGGGCCCGCCGCGTCCCCGCCGTGGCCGCCGGACTGGACGACCGCCGCCGCCGCGAGGTCGTCGCTGAAGCCGGTGAACCAGCTGTTGGACGTGCCCTGTCCGTCGACCTCGGCCGAGCCCGTCTTGGCGCCCTTGTCACCGCCGACCGAGGCCATGGCCGTCTTGCCGGTGCCCCAGGAGGCGGTGGCCCGCATCATGTCGTTCAGCTGTCGGGTGACGTTCGGCGACAGGGAGCGGGACGCGGTCGCGAGCTGCCGGTCGTCCAGGTCCTGGGGGACGATCACCGGCTGGTGGAACGTGCCGGTCCGGGCGGTCGCGGTGATCGACGCGATGTTGAGCGCGTTCATCTGGACGGTGCCCTGACCTATGTACTGGGCCGCCGCCTCACCGCCGGTCTCTTCGGGCACGCTGCCGTCGAAGGACGTGATGCCGGTCTTCCAGTCGAGCCCGATCCCGAAGACGTCGCGGGCCTCCGCGGGCAGCGCGGAGTCGTCCTCGGTGTCGTCGATCAGCTTGATGAGGGCGGTGTTGCAGGAGCGGGCGAAGCTGGTGACGAACGGGTCGGTGGGCGGAAGCTCGAAGTGGTCCAGGTTGTGGAACGTACGGCCCTGGTACAGGACTTCCTTGGGGCACTCCGTCGGTCCGTTCGCCGTGACCAGGCCCTTCTCCAGGAGCATCGCGGCGGTGACGATCTTCAGCGTGGAGCCGGGCGCCTGCTTGCCCTGCATCGCCGCGTTGAACCCGGTCGCCGGGTTGTTCGCGACGGCGCGGATGGATCCGGTGGACGGCCTCACGGCCACCACGGAGGCCCCGCTGAACTGTTTGACCGCCTTCTCGGCCGCCGCCTGGGCGTCCGCGTCGAGCGTGGTCTGCAGCTTTCCGGGCTTCCCTTCGGCGAGCGTCAGCAGCGTGGTGTTCGCCGCGGAGCCGCCCGCGGGCTCGATCCAGGTCTCGACGCCCGGGGAACCGCCGGTGCTGTCCCCGTACTTCTCGCGCAGGCTGTCCAGGATCGGCCCCAGCGACGGGTACTTCTCCTTGTCGAGCACCTTGCCGTCGTGGTCGACGGCCTCGATCGCGGCCGTCGACGACTCGCCGGTCCTCAGCACCGCGCCTTCGGTCAGCTGCGGATGGATCACCGTGGGCTGCCAGTCGACGAGCGCCTTGCCGCTGGTCAGGCCGCGCACCACGGTCAGCTCCGAGGAGTACGACCAGGGCTTGGTCCTCCCCTCGTACGACACCGTGGCCTTCACCGTGTACGGCACCTTCGTGCCGACGGCGGGACCCGGTGTGATCACCGCCTTCGTGACGTGGGCGTCCGAGGCGTAGCCGGCCAGCAGCGGCTCGGCGACTGCCTCGTTGTTCGTGAGGAGTGCCGCGGCCGTGGCGTCGCCGGACGCCCAGGCCTCGAGGAAGCCCTTGGCGGTCTCCTGGATCTCCTCCTTGCCCGGCGGCCCGGTCCTCACCTCCGAGGACGCGGAGGCGGTCTGCGTGTCCCCCGTCCCGCCACCCCCCAGCACCACCTCGTACACGCCGTAGCCGAGCCCCCCGGCCACCAGCACGAACACCCCGCCGACCATCGCGACCTTGACTCCACTGCGCATGTGCGCGATCCCCTCCCCGTGAGCTCTCTTGAACGTGTTCAAGGGAGCATTTCTTCGGCACTGTACGGGACACGGGTGGGCCCTGTGACGGTTGTTACCGGACCGCGACGCACCCCCGAGAGAGCGCTTTCCGTTCACTGCGTCAGGTTCCGGCCACGCCGGGCGGGTGAGCCGGCGGGGTGCCGGACCCCTCCACGACCACAGCCCACTGCCCGTCCACGGACCACTCGGCAGTGGTCCGCGAACGGGCAGTGGGCTGTTCCGCGTGTCTCCGCGACCGCCGTCCTACACCCAGGTGTCCAGCCACATCCGGTCGCGCCAGGAGCCGTCCGGGATCGACGTGCCCGTGTACAAGGGCCAGAAGTAGACGAAGTTCCAGACGATCAGCAGCACCAGGACACCCGCCGCGATCGTGCCCAGAGTGCGTCTGCGCTCACCCGTCGGGTCGGCGCTCCTGCCCGTCCCCGGGCCGTGCCGGGTGCCCGTGCCGACCGCCGGGCCGATGAGGGCGCCGATCATCATCGTGACCGCCAGGCACAGGAACGGCACGAACACGACCGCGTAGAAGAGGAAGATCGTCCGCTCCTGGTAGAAGAACCAGGGCACCCAGCCCGCCGCCACCCCGCAGGCGATCGCGCCCGCCCGCCAGTCGCGGCGGAAGAACCAGCGCCACAGGACGTACAGCAGCGCCACGCAGGCCGCCCACCACAGCATCGGCGTCCCGAGTGCCAGGACCTCGCGGGCGCACTTGCCGGTCCCGGACGTGAGACAGCCCGTCTGCTCCTCGTAGAAGTACGAGACGGGGCGGCCCAGCACGATCCAGCTCCACGGATTGGACTGGTAGGTGTGGCCGGAGGTGAGGCCGACGTGGAACTCGTAGACCTGGTACTCGTAGTGCCACAGGCTGCGCAGCCAGTCCGGCAGCCAGGTCCAGCTGCCGCCCTTGCCCCCGGTGGCCGCCCAGTTGCGGTAGTACCCCTTGTCCGTGACGATCCAGCCGGTCCACGAGACCAGGTACGTGCCGATGGCGACCGGCACGGTGGAGACGAACGCGGGCAGCAGGTCCTTGAGGGCCACGGCCCGGTACGGCTGCACCGCGCCCGCCGTGCGCCTCGCGCCGACGTCCCAGAGCACCGCCATCACGCCGAACGCGGCCAGGATGTAGAGCCCGTTCCACTTCGTGGCGAAGGCCAGACCGAGCATCAGGCCGGCCGTGATCCGCCACGGGCGCCACCCCAGCCGGAGCGTTTCGGCGATATGGGCGTCCGGGCGCAGGATCCCGTCCTCGTCGACCGGGAGCGCCGCGGCCAGCTTCCGGCGGGACCGGTCACGGTCGACGAGGAGGCAGCCGAAGGCCGCGAGGACGAAGAACATCAGCACCAGGTCGAGCAGCGCGGTGCGGCTCATCACGAAGTGCAGCCCGTCCACGGCCAGCAGGGTCCCCGCCAGGCAGCCCAGGAAGGTCGAGCGGAACAGCCGGCGGCCGATGCGGCACAGCATCAGAACCGAGAGCGTCCCGAGCAGCGCCACCATGAAGCGCCAGCCGAACGGCGTGAAGCCGAACAGCTGCTCACCGAACCCGATGATCCACTTGCCGACCGGCGGATGGACGACGTAGCCCGGGTCCACCGGGATGTCCACCGAGGACGGGTCCTTCAGGATCAGCTTGTCGACGTCCTTGGGCCAGGAACCCTCGTACCCCTGGTTGACCAGGGCCCAGGCGTCCTTGGCGTAGTACGTCTCGTCGAATATCACCGCCTTCGGACTGCCCAGGTTCCAGAACCGCAGCACCCCGGCCACCAGCGCCACCAGCAGCGGACCGCCCCAGGCGGACCAGCGCACCAGGTGTCCGGCGAGGGTCGGGGGCACCGCGAGCACGTTCCAGAACTGGCCGCCCGGGCGCGTGTAGGGCGGGTCCAGGCGCTCGCGCAGCCCCGTCTCCGGCCGTGGGGAATGGCCGAAGCGGCGCAGCCGCTGCTGCCAGGAAGGCGGCTGGTCGCCGGCGTGGTCCCCGGCGTCGTTGCCCTGCTGGGCTTCGGGCGCAGTACTCGTCACCGCGCCATCGTAGGGAACGCATCTGTGCGAGTGGTGCCGCCCGTGCTGGGAGGATGGCCGATGTGACTGGAACGACTGGAACGCTCGTACTCGCAGGGACCCCCATCGGCGACGTGGCGGACGCCCCGCCACGGCTCGCCGCCGAGCTGGAGACGGCCGACGTCGTGGCCGCCGAGGACACCCGGCGGCTGCGCAGGCTCACCCAGGCGCTGGGCATCCACACGACGGGGCGTGTCGTGTCCTACTTCGAGGGCAACGAGTCCGCGCGCACGCCCGAGCTCGTGGAGGCGCTGGCCGGCGGGGCGCGCGTCCTGCTCGTCACCGACGCGGGCATGCCGTCGGTCTCCGACCCCGGCTACCGGCTCGTCGCCGCCGCCGTGGAGCAGGACATCAAGGTGACCGCCGTGCCGGGCCCCTCGGCCGTGCTGACCGCGCTCGCGCTGTCCGCCCTGCCCGTGGACCGCTTCTGCTTCGAGGGCTTCCTGCCGCGCAAGGCGGGCGAACGGCTCGGGAAGCTGCGCGAGGTCGCCGACGAGCGCCGCACGATGGTGTTCTTCGAGGCCCCGCACCGGCTGGACGACACCCTGGCCGCCATGGCCGAGGTGTTCGGCGCCGACCGCAGGGCCGCCGTGTGCCGGGAACTGACCAAGACGTACGAGGAGGTCAAGCGCGGCCCCCTGGGCGATCTGGCCGTCTGGGCGGCCGAGGGCGTTCGCGGCGAGATCACCGTCGTCGTCGAGGGCGCCACGGACTCCGGGAACGAAGGACTCGACGCCGCCGAGCTGGTACGCAGGGTGCAGGTGCGCGAGGAGGCGGGGGAGCGGCGCAAGGAGGCCATCGCGGCGGTCGCCGCCGAGGCGGGGCTGCCCAAGCGGGAGGTCTTCGATGCGGTGGTCGCGGCAAAGAACGCGGCTCGGACCGGCCAGGATCAGGGCAAGGGACTAGCCTGAAATGTAAAGCCCGAGCCGCGAACCGGGCCCTTCGGCCACGGATAGGCCAAAAGCGTTCCAACACTCGGCAGACCTGGTGCTCCGTCGCCGGTGAGGGCGTCCACTTGAGGGTGGAACGCACCATCCGGAGTGCTTGTCCGGAGTGCTTCTCCATCGGACAAGAGGAGCGGGCATGAGTGAGATCGCAGCACCCACCGTGCACGAGGCGTACGCCTTCGCCTGCATGCGGTGCGGTTACGGCTGGGAACAGGCCTACGAGATAGAGCACCACGTCGACGGCTCGGGCAACGCCTTCGTGGTCTACAAGGCGGACGGGCAGCCCGTGCCCTCACCGCTGTCCACCCCCACCTGCGCGAGGTGCGGCGGCCATGTCGTCCGGATCATGCGGGCCGGTCGGGTGTCCACGGTCCAGCAGTTGCTCCGGCCCCCGCAGACCGTACCCGGGAAGAAGCCCGTCGAGGAGCCGGCGGCGGAGGAGATGGCCGTCGCGGCGGTGCGCGCCCCCGGGCCCGAGGCGCACCACTGGCACCTGTCCGACCTGCTGCGTCCCTTCCACCGGCGGTGAGAGGAAGCTCATGCCCTCGTAGAGTCGGGGGCATGAGCCGTACCGAAGCCCCGCCGCTCCCCGAACCCCTCAGGGTTCCGGTCGCCGATTCGCACACCCACCTGGACATGCAGGACGGAACCGTCGAGGAGGGCCTGGCCCGCGCCGCGGCGGTCAACGTCACCACCGTCGTCCAGGTGGGCTGCGACGTGAAGGGCTCGCACTGGGCCGCCGAGACCGCCGCCGCCCACCCGTCCGTCCACGCCTCCGTCGCCCTGCACCCCAACGAGGCGCCCCGCATCGTGCACGGCGACCCCGAGGGCACCGCCCGCCAGGGCGCGCGCGAGCCCGGCGGGAAGGCGGCACTCGACGAGGCGCTCGCCGAGATCGACGCCCTGGCCGCCCTCGCCCACGTACGCGCGGTCGGCGAGACCGGCCTGGACTTCTTCCGTACGGGCCCCGAGGGCGTCGCCGCCCAGGAGGAGTCCTTCCGGGCGCACATCGAGATCGCCAAGCGGCACGGCAAGGCCCTGGTCATTCACGACCGGGAGGCCCACGCGGACGTGCTGCGCGTCCTCGCCGACGCGGGCGCCCCGGAGCGGACCGTCTTCCACTGCTACTCGGGAGACGCCGAGATGGCCCGGACCTGCGCGGCGGCGGGCTACTTCATGTCCTTCGCCGGCAACGTCACCTTCAAGAACGCGCAGCCGCTGCGCGACGCGCTGGCCGTCGTCCCCGCCGAGCTCGTGCTCGTCGAGACGGACGCCCCCTTCCTCACCCCCGCGCCGTACCGCGGCCGGCCCAACGCGCCCTACCTGATCCCGGTCACGCTCCGCGCCATGGCCGAGGTGCGGAACACCGACGAGGACACCCTGGCCGCCGCCGTCTACGACAACACCGCGCGGGCGTTCGACTTCTGACGCCCTCGCCGGCCCGTGTGCGGTCCGTCCGACACATGCGGTAATCGTACGACTTTGGACGGTGACGGAGCCTCGGCTATCGTGCCCGCGCAACGGGGTGGGCAGGGCCGGAACGTCTGGAGCGTCGTGGGCCATTCGCAGGGCAGTCACCGCGCGCCGCGCGGCAGTCGGCGCACGACGCGGGCCGTGGCGCGGATTCCCGCCCCGCCCGCGGCTCCGCCGCGCTCCCTCCACGAGGAGCGGACGATCGTCGCGCGGCTGCGGCCGGGCCCGCCGCAGGTCCACGACCCCACCGTCGTGGACACCCCGCTGCCGGCCCGGCTCCCCGCCCCGCGCCGGGAACCCGCCGGGCACCGGGCGGCCGCGCGGCACCGCGGTGCCCCGGAGAGCCTGCGGCGGATCGTCCCGCGCGCCCTGGTCGTCGCCGTCCTGGCCGGCGGGACCGTCGCGTTCCTCGCCCAGGACAAGGCCGTCCGCGTCAGCGTCGACGGGACCTCGCACACCCTGCACACCTTCGCCGACGACGTCGGGGAGCTCCTCGACGCGGAGGGCGTCACGGTCGGCGCCCGGGACACCGTCGCCCCCGCCCCCGCCACGGGGCTCGACGACGGCGACGAGATCGTCGTCCGGCGTGAGACACGCGGCTTCGGACCCGTACCGGGCCGTGCCCCCTGGGTCCCGCGGCGGCCGTAGGCTTAACGGGTGAGCACCACTGAGCCCGACGCCCTCCTGGGCCCCGCAGACATCCGCGAGCTGGCCGCAGCGCTGGGCGTACGCCCCACCAAGCAGCGCGGCCAGAACTTCGTCATCGACGCCAACACGGTCCGCAGGATCGTACGGACCGCAGAGGTGCGGCCCGACGACGTGGTGGTCGAGGTCGGGCCCGGCCTGGGCTCGCTGACCCTGGCCCTGCTGGAGGCCGCCGACCGGGTCGTCGCCGTGGAGATCGACGACGTGCTCGCCGGCGCCCTGCCGGCCACGGTCGCCGCCCGGCTGCCGGGGCGCGCCGAGCGCTTCGCCCTGGTCCACTCGGACGCGATGCTCGTCACCGAGCTGCCGGGCCCGGCGCCGACCGCACTCGTCGCCAACCTGCCGTACAACGTCGCCGTGCCGGTGCTGCTCACCATGCTGGAGCGGTTCCCCAGCATCGAGCGGACGCTCGTGATGGTGCAGGCCGAGGTCGCCGACCGGCTGGCCGCACGCCCCGGCAACAAGGTCTACGGCGTCCCGTCGGTCAAGGCCAACTGGTACGCCGACGTCAAGCGCGCCGGATCGATCGGCCGCACGGTGTTCTGGCCCGCGCCCAACGTCGACTCCGGGCTGGTGTCCCTGGTCCGGCGTACGGAACCCATCCGCACGACCGCGAGCAGGACCGAGGTCTTCGCCGTCGTGGACGCCGCCTTCGCCCAGCGCCGCAAGACGCTGCGCGCGGCACTGTCGGGCTGGGCGGGCTCCGCGCCCGCCGCCGAGGCCGCCCTCACCGCCGCCGGGATCTCGCCGCAGGCGCGTGGTGAGGCGCTCACCGTCGAGGAGTTCGCCGCCATCGCCGAGAACAAGCCGGAGCCGTCCGCATGACCCGCAGCGTCACCGTCCGCGTACCCGCCAAGGTCAACGCGCAGCTCGCGGTGGGCGCCCCCCGCCCCGACGGCTTCCACGACCTGGCCAACGTCTTCCTCGCCGTCGGCCTCTACGACGAGGTCACCGTCACCCCGGCCGACGCCCTGCGCGTCACCTGCTCCGGACCGGACGCCGATCAGGTGCCGCTGGACGCCACGAACCTGGCGGCCCGCGCCGCGATCGCCCTGGCCGCCCGGCACGGCGTCGCCCCCGATGTGCACATCCACATCACCAAGGACATTCCCGTCGCCGGTGGCATGGCCGGCGGCAGCGCCGACGGCGCCGCCGCCCTGCTGGCCTGCGACACCCTGTGGGGCACCGGCGCGAGCCGGGAGGAACTCCTGGAGATCTGCGCCGAACTGGGCAGCGACGTGCCGTTCAGCCTGGTCGGCGGGGCGGCGCTCGGTGTCGGCCGGGGCGAGCGGCTGACCGCCGTCGAGGTCGGCGGCACCTTCCACTGGGTCTTCGCCGTCGCCGACGGCGGACTCTCCACCCCGGCCGTGTACGGCGAGTTCGACCGCCTGACCGCCGGCACCGACGTCCCCGAGCCGGCCGCGTCGCCCGCGCTCCTGACCGCCCTGCGCAAGGGGGACGCCACCGCGCTCGCGGACGCCCTCGGCAACGACCTCCAGGCCGCCGCCCTCTCCCTGCGCCCCTCGCTCGCCGACACCCTCGCGGCGGGCACCGCCGCGGGCGCCCTGGCCGCACTGGTCTCGGGTTCCGGGCCGACCACGGCGTTCCTGACCGCCGACGAGGAGTCGGCGCGCAGGGTCGCCGACGCCCTGCTGGCGTCGGGCACGTGCCGCAGCGCGCGGGTCGCGCCGTCGCCCGCCCCGGGGGCCACCGTCGTCTGACCGCCGGTACTCATCCGGAAACTGAGTACGGTCGCGCTGACGCCCTTCCGGGGCGCGGCGCGACCGTACGCGCTGGGGAGCGACCCCGACCGCCGTCGCCATGGCACTCCGCGGCCGGGTTCCGGTCGAGCGGCGCGGAGGCGGGGACCGGTGGGATACCGCTCAGCGGCCGTAGTGGTAACGGCACGAGACGAGACGTACCTCGTCCTCGGCCACGCGGTAGACGAGCCGGTGTTCGTCACTGATCCGGCGCGACCAGTAACCGTGGAAACCGTGCCGCAGAGGCTCCGGTTTGCCGATGCCTTCGTTTCCGTTCCGGACGATGTTTTGGACCAGGGCGTTGATCCGCTTGAGAACCTTCCGGTCCTGGGTCTGCCACCACACGTAGTCCGCCCACGCGCTTTCGTGCCAGACAAGCTTCATTCGAGAAGCTCCTGAACAGTCCCGCCACCGTTCTCGAGGTCATCGATGGCAGCAAGGACGCGGCGCGCGTTCTCGGGGCTGCGATAGAGGTAAGCAGTTTCCTTCATGGACTCGTACTCGTCGAGTGCCACGATCACCACGGGTTCGTGACCGGCGCGCGTCACTATCACTTCTTCGCGGTCGTTGACGACAGCGTTCAGCGTCTCGGCGTACTTGGCCCGTGATTCGGTGTAGGTCATCGTGCGCACAGCAGGCCTCCTCGGAACGTACGGAAATCTGTACGTACAGGAAAGTGTACTTGTGGTCCCCGGTGAGGGGCCAGATGTCCGGCCGACACCCGCAGATCCTCAGCCCAGCTTCAGTGTCTTCCTCGCCAGCTCGTACGCCGGGAGCATCTCCTCGTGCTCCGTGGAGTCCAGCCCGCCCAGGTGCACCACGATCGGGCCGTCCGGGGTGGCGACCGCGAAGGCACGCTCAGGCTTGTCCTCGTCCATCAGCTCGGAGCGCACCGTGTAGGTGACCTCCGAGGCCGGCACCAGCCCGGCCTCGGTCTCCTCGTAGGAGGCCTCGGCCGCGTTCGGGGCGCCGGCCAGGAAGTCCTCCAGTGCGGCGCGCGGGGCGGTGCCGGAACCCTCGCCCTGCCACACACGGATGTAGCCGATGTTCCCGGCCGGCTTGGCGTCGATCTCGCAGACCATCGTGGCCGAGCCCTGCTGCCCCAGTTCCGCGAACTCGGACCCGGGCTCCACCTCCACGGCTTCCGGCTTCCAGTCCACCGCGAGGTCGAACGTCACCGGCAGTTCGCAGGCCGAGCCCTTCCCGCCGATGGTGGCGCCCTTCTCCGGGGCGGCGCCCGTCGCGGCCGCCGCAGGGGAGCCGGCCGCGTTCCCACCGGGGTCCACGCCCGTGTCCGTGCCGCCGTCGGACGACGAACAGCCGGCGAGCGCCAAGGCCGCCGCGACCGCCGGAATCAGTGCCCGTACCGTCCCGCGCATCATGAAGTCCCCACCCCAGAGATGATCCGAACCGCTCCGACCTGGGGTTACGTCCCATGATCGATCGCCGCACGCTATCGCACCCCGCGCGGCGACTACTCTGGGACGTCGAGCGGTCCCCGACGCAGGGATCCCCGAGGCAGGAGTGAAATGGCCGTCAATCTGGTCAATGTCGAGCAGGTCAGCAAGGTGTACGGCACCCGTGCCCTGCTCGACGGTGTATCCCTCGGGGTGTCCGAGGGCGACCGGATCGGCGTCGTCGGCCGTAACGGCGACGGCAAGACGACGCTCATCCGGATGCTCGCCAAGCTGGAGGAGGCGGACACCGGCCGGGTCACCCACAACGGCGGGCTGCGCCTCGGCGTCCTCACCCAGCACGACTCGCTGGACCCGGAGGCCACCATCCGGCACGAGGTGATCGGCGACCTCGCGGACCACGAGTGGGCGGGCAGCGCCAAGATCCGCGACGTGCTGACCGGGCTCTTCGGCGGCCTCGCCCTCCCCGGCTTCGAGCACGGCCTGGACACCGTCATCGCCCCGCTCTCCGGTGGTGAGCGGCGCCGGATCGCCCTCGCGAAGCTGCTGATCGGCGAGCCGGACCTGATCGTGCTCGACGAGCCCACCAACCACCTCGACGTCGAGGGCATCTCCTGGCTCGCCGGACACCTGCGGGCCCGGCGCTCCGCGCTCGTCTGCGTCACCCACGACCGGTGGTTCCTGGACCAGGTCTGCACCCGTATGTGGGACGTCCAGCGCGGCTCGGTCCACGAGTACGAGGGCGGCTACAGCGACTACGTGTTCGCCCGGGCCGAGCGGGAGCGGATCGCCGCGACCGAGGAGTCCAAGCGGCAGAACCTGATGCGCAAGGAGCTGGCCTGGCTGCGGCGCGGCGCTCCCGCCCGTACGTCCAAGCCGCGCTACCGCATCGAGGCCGCCAACGAACTGATCGCCGACGTGCCGCCCCCGCGCGACACGAGCGAGCTGATGAAGTTCGCCAACGCGCGGCTCGGCAAGACCGTCTTCGACCTGGAGGACGTGACCGTCCAGGCCGGTCCCAAGACCCTGCTCACCCACCTCACCTGGCAGCTCGGCCCCGGTGACCGCATCGGCCTGGTCGGCGTGAACGGCGCGGGCAAGACCTCGCTGCTGCGCGCGCTCGCCGAGGCGTCCCGCAGCCAGGGCGACGTGCAGCCCGCCGACGGGAAGGTCGTCGTCGGCAAGACGGTCAAGCTCGCCTACCTCTCCCAGGAGGTCGCGGAACTCAACCCGAACCTTCGGGTGCTCGAAGCCGTCCAGCAGGTGCGCGACCGCGTCGATCTCGGCAAGGGCCGGGAGATGACGGCCGGACAGCTCTGCGAGCAGTTCGGCTTCGCCAAGGAGAAGCAGTGGACCCCGGTCGGCGACCTGTCCGGTGGTGAGCGGCGCCGTCTGCAGATCCTGCGTCTGCTGATGGACGAGCCCAACGTCCTCTTCCTCGACGAGCCCACCAACGACCTGGACATCGAGACGCTGACCCAGCTCGAGGACCTCCTCGACGGCTGGCCCGGGTCGATGATCGTGATCTCCCACGACCGGTTCTTCATCGAGCGGACCACGGACAAGGTGATGGCGCTCCTCGGCGACCGCGCGCTGCGGATGCTGCCGCGCGGCATCGACGAGTACATCGAACGCCGGCAGCGCATGGAGGCGACGGCGACGCCCGCGTCCTTCGCCGGCTCCTCCGCGCCCAAGGCGGCACCGGTCGAGACCGTCTCGCCGCAGGCGGCGCGCGCCGCGAAGAAGGAGCTGCAGAAGGTCGAGCGGCAGCTCGAGAAGATGTCGACGAAGGAGACCTCGCTGCACGCGCAGATCGCCGACAACGCCACCGACTTCGAGAAGGTCGCCAAGCTCGACGCCGAGCTGCGTGAACTGGTCACGGAGC
The DNA here is from genome assembly GCF_029428875.1 of Streptomyces sp. JH34. Lineage (NCBI taxonomy): Bacteria > Bacillati > Actinomycetota > Actinomycetes > Kitasatosporales > Streptomycetaceae > Streptomyces > Streptomyces sp. JH34. Next base: position 4,249,453 of record NZ_JAJSOO010000001.1, read on the forward strand.
GGGACGTGTTGGAGATGCGCTGGCTGGAGCTTGCCGAGGACGCCTGACGGGCGGCCCGGCCCGGCCGGAGGGGCCAGGACGGGTGGTGGAAAGCAGGACCGCCCGGGTCGGCGTGGCCCTGCGGAGCATGCCAAGGGGGACACGACGATGACCCAGCCGCCACCGGAGGGCTTCGGGGCACCGTACGATCCCCCGCCGGCGCCGGGGTACGGCTACCCGCCCCGGCAGCCGGGCCCGTACACGCAGCCGGGCCCGTACACGCAGCCGTTCGGTCCGCAGTCCGGTCACCCGTATCCGGCACAGCCCGGATACGGATACCCGGCACAGCCCGGACAGGGGTACCCGGCACAGCCGCCGACCGTGCCGATGCCGGGCGGCCCGGCCGGCACGGGTGGCGGTGGTGGACGCCTCACGGGCAGGACCGGCATGGTCGTCGGCGCCGTACTCGCCGTGCTGCTGCTGGCCGGTGGCGGCGTCTGGCTGGCCACGGGGGACGGCGGAGACGGGAAGAAGCCCGTCGCCGGGCCGAGCGGCGACGGCGGTGAGCGGGGCGCCTCGCCCACCGAGGACACGGAAGACGGCAAGGACGACGACAAGGGCGTCGCCGGACCGACCGCCGCCGAACTCGACGCCGGGCGCAAGCCGGGCGAGGCGAAGGTCGCGTGGCTGGCGGAGAACGGCGTCGACCTCCCCGAATACGGGGAGGAGACGCACGGCCCCTGGTTCGCCGGCGGCATCGTCGCCAAGGGCATGTACCGCAAGGTGACCGGTTACGCGATCACCGGCGGGGCCGAGAAGTGGAGCCTGCGGCTGCCCACGGACCTGTGCGCCTCGCCCTCCGCCGCCACCGCCGACGGCAAGGTCGTCGTCGGCATCGAGGACAACGTCTCGGAGAAGGAGGCGTCCTGTTCCGTCCTGCAGATGATCGACCTGCGCACCGGCAAGGCGGGCTGGAGGAAGACGGTCGACAGGGCGGCGATACAGGACGGCCTGTCGAACGTCGCCATGTCGATCAGCGGGGACACGGTGACCTTCGGGCGCAACACCGCCTCGAACGCCTTCAGGGTCAGCGACGGAGAGGAACTGTTCGGCAGGCGTGAAGGTGCCTGTCAGCCCTTCGCCTTCACCGGCGGCGACCGGATGATCGCGGCCGTGACCTGTCAGGCGGAGCCGTCCGATCCCGTCCGTCAGCAGGTCCAGGAGGTCGATCCGGTCACCGGAGCGCCGAAGTGGACGTACGAGCTGCAGCCCGGCTGGTCGGTCGCGCACGTCTACTCCGTGAGCCCGCTCGTCATCTCGGTCCAGCAGCCGGAGAAGTCGACCGTCGTCGTCCTGAACGACGACGGGACCTACCGCTCGCAGATGGTGGGCGGCGCCGGGGGATACGGCGTTCGTTGCGGTGGGGAATCCGTGGGGACGGGCGGCAACCTGGACGGCTGCGCCGGGGTCGCGGCGGACGCCGAGAGGTTCTACCTCTCGGCCCTCCCCGCGACGGGCTCGGGAGCCCGGACGAACGCGGTCGTCGCGTTCGACCTGGCCACCGGCAAGTCGGTGTGGAGGTCGCCCGCACCGGCCGGCCGCCTCCTCTTCCCGCTGCGTACGGAGGACGGGAAGGTGCTGGTCCACCTGGAGGCCCTGTACCGCGAGGGCGGTGAGATCGGCACGCTGGAGCCGTCGACCGGAACGTACGCCACGCTGTTGAAGCACCCGGCCTCGGCGGCCGGGACGGAGAGTTCGCTCTTCGCGCCGAAAGTCGTCTACCGCGACGGCCGTTCCTACCTGCTTCCTCGGCGTATCAGTCTGGACGAGGACGAGGAGGAGAAGGCGGCCACCGCCGTGCTGGTCTTCGGCGAGTGAGCGTGTGACTGCGCGGTTCCCGCGAAACCCGCCTCGTGCGCGTGCAGTTGACGGAGCATGGGGGGCAGGCGCCTCCTCCTGCTCACGACAGGCGCGTAACGACGGCATCACAGCCCGGTTCTCCCTTGGGAACAGGGGGTGGACCGAACCGTTCCGGGTGTGGTGCGGGTGGTACAAAGAAGCCCCGCTCGACTGTCGTAACGCCGCGGAAGCCATGCCCGATTCGCTCCTTTCCGGGGGGAATTCAGAGATTTCTTGCACCTGATCCTCTGAGCCCAGCGGAATCGCGGGGGAGACCGGAACGGGCACCGGAACCGCACGAAGGGGGACGTGCTGATGACCCAGCCGCCCAGCCAGCAACCGCCGCAGGGGGGCTTCGGGGCTCCGCAGGAACCGCAGGGCACTCCCCAGCCGTCCCAGCCGCAGTCACCGCCGCCGGTTCCGCCGCAGGCGCCGCCCACCCCTCCGCAGACACCGCCCGCCGGGGCACCGCAGGCGCCCGGGGCGCAGCCGGGTTACGGCTACCCCCAGGCGCCCGGCCAGGCGGCCCCCGGTCCGTACGCCCAGCAGCCCGGTCCGTACGGCGCCCCGTCCGGGCCGTACGCCCAGCAGCCCGGTCCGTACGCCCAGCAGCCCGGACCCTACGGCCAGCAGCCCGGCGCGTACGGCCAGCAGCCCGGCTACGGCTACCCGCAGCAGCAGTACCCCGGCGCTCCCGCGCCCGGTGGCTCCGGCGGCGGCCCCTTCAAGGGCAAGCCCGCCGTCATCATCGGTGCGGCGCTCGCCGCGCTCCTCGTCGTCGGCGGCGGCGTCTTCCTCGTCACGAGCGGCGACGACGACAAGAAGGACCCCGTCTCCAAGTCCAGCAGCGCCCCCGTGGACCCGAGCGGGTCGGCCGAGGTCGACCAGGGCGACGGCAAGGGTGACGGCCGTGAGACGGACGACGACCTCAACGCCGGGCGCAAGGAGGGCGAGGCGAAGGTCCTCTGGCTGGCGAAGAACGACGTCGACCTGCCGCGCAACGGCAAGGAGGTGTTCGGCCCGTGGATCGTCGGTGACACGATCGTCAAGGGCATGTACCGCTCCGTCAACGGCTACTCGATGGCTGACGGCAAGCAGAAGTGGAGCCTGCCGCTGCCCGCCGACATGTGCGCGGCGCCCGGGAACCCCACGGCCGACGGCAAGATCGTCATCGGCGTGATGAACGGCACCACGGACAGGGCCGACTGCGCCGATCTGCAGATGATCGACCTCAACACCGGCAAGGCCGGCTGGAAGACGTCGGTCAAGAAGAACGGCACCTGGGACCTGCTGACCGACATCGGTCTGGCGATCAGCGGTGACACCGTGACCGTGGGCCGCACGAGCAACTCCAACGCCTACCGGGTCAGCGACGGCAAGGAGCTCTTCGGCAACCCGTCGGGCAACTGCAAGCCGTTCGCCTTCGCCGGTGGTCCCAAGCTCATCGCCGCCGCCAGCTGCCGCACCGACGACGTGAACAACCCCCAGCACCAGGTCCAGGAGATCGACCCGGCCACGGGGAAGGCCAAGTGGTCGTACCAGCCCGAGCGGGGCTGGGAGATCGACAAGGTCTACTCGGTGAACCCTCTCGTCGTCTCGCTGACCCAGCGGGAGAAGAAGAAGTGGGGCATCCTCGCGCTCAAGGAGAACGGGACGCTCAGGTCCCAGCTGATCAGTGACAAGGGGGACAAACTCTCCGTCGAGTGCGGACACGACTTCGCGGTCTTCGGGGAGAAGCTCGAAGGCTGCAGCGGGGTGGCCGCCGACGCCAACACCTTCTACATGATGACCGAGGACGACACCAGCGGCACCGGCCGCACCAACAAGGTCATCGCGTTCGACCTGAACACCGGCAAGACCAAGTGGAAGTCCGCGGCCCCCGCCGAGCGCACCATGAAGCCGCTGCGCATGGAGGGCGGCAACGTCCTGGTCTACGTGGAGCCCTCGTACGACAAGGGCGGGGCGATCGCGACGATCGCGCCCACCGGAGGCGCGCCCAAGGTGCTCCTGCAGCACCCGGACTCGACGACCCGGATCGAGAACTTCTTCTCGTCGAAGATCACCTACGCGGGCGGCCGTTCCTTCATCGTCAGCGACCGCGTCAGCGCGAGCAACGACGAGGAGGAGAAGGAGCAGACGACCATGATGGCTTTCGGCAAGTGACGGCCGACCACGGCAACCGCAGCCCTTCCTCCTCCGACTCCGCAGAGGTACGTACGCCATGACCCAGCCGCCCAACGAACCGCCCCAGGGCGGATTCGGCCCCCCGCAGGACCCGCCGCCCGGCGGATTCGGCGCACCCACCCCGCCGCCCGCCGACCCGCTCGCCAAGCAGCCCCCGGCCGCGCCGCCCACCCCGCCCGCAGGCGGCTACGGCAGCCCGCCGCCCCCGCCCGCCGGTGGATACGGCTCTCCGCCGCCCCCGCCGGCAGGTGGTTACGGGACCCCGCAGACCCCGGCGTACGGGTACCCCCAGGCCCCGCCCCCAGGCCAGCCGCCGACCCAGCCCGGCTACGGCTTCCCGCAGGGGCCGCCCCCAGGCCAGCCGCCGACCCAGCCCGGCTACGGCTTCCCGCAGGGGCCGCCGCCCGGACAGCCCGGCATGTCCCCGCAGCAGGTGCACGGCTACCCGACCGCACCGATGCAGCCGCAGTACGGCGCACCCCAGCAGCCCGGCGGCGGCAAGAAGTTCACCACCCAGATGCAGATCATCGTCGCCGCGGCCGTCGCCGTCGTACTGATCGTCGGCGGCGGAGTCTTCTACGCATCCAGCAGCGGTGACGAAGGCGGCAAGCAGGACGACGTGACCTCGGCCGGCACGAACGGCGGCGAGGGCAAGGGCGGCGAGGGCGACGGCCTGGCCGGCGGCACGGAGAAGGCCCCGTCCGACACCAAGGCCGAGGTCGGCTTCAAGCTGCCCCACCCGAAGGTCACCGACACCACGGCCGTCGACGGGTCCTGGGCCACGGACAAGGTCTACGTGAAGACCGGCGTCTACGAGGTCGTCGGTTACGACCTCGACAAGGGCACCAAGATCTGGTCCATCCCGCTCAAGGGTCAGGTCTGCGCCGCGTCTCGGCACATGAGCAAGGACTACAAGACGGCCATCGCGTTCCAGGAGGGCAAGCCGAGCGCCGCGGACAAGTACCCCTCCTGCAACCAGGTCGGAGCACTCGACCTCGCCACCGGCAAGCTCATGTGGAGCAAGTCCGTCACGTCGCCGTCCAGCGGTGACGAGCCCGTCAGGTTCGGCGAGGTCACGCTCAGCGGCACCACCGTCGCCGCGGGCGGCACCAGCGGCGGCGCCGCGTTCAACCTCGCCGACGGCGCCGAGCTCTGGAAGCCCAAGACCGACACCAACAACTGCTACGACATGGGTTACGGCGGTGGCGAGGCCCTCGCCGTGGTCCGCAAGTGCGGCAGCTACGACGACCCGCAGCTGACCATCCAGGCGCTCGACCCGTCCACCGGCGCGCCGCTCTTCTCCTACGCCATGCCGCCCGGCGTCGAGTACGCGAGCATCGTCTCCACCAAGCCGCTCGTCGTGGCGGCCGATGTCGGTGACACCGCCGGTGACGGCAGCAGCATCTCGGACTTCTTCTCCATCGACGCGGCCACCGGCAAGCTCATTGTCCGGATCTCGGCCGACGCGGACAAGTACGCCGCGGAGTGCGGCTCCACCGAGGTCGAGCAGTGCGGCTCCGTGGCCGTCGGCAACAACCGGATCTACGTGCCGACCGAGGAGCACGAGGGCGGCGGCGAGTACGGCGACACCAACGAGATCGTCGCCTTCGACCTCACCACCGGCAAGCTCGTCGGCGGCAGGGCGGACGCGGGTGACCGCTACACGCTGACCCCGCTGCGCATGGACGGTTCCAACGTCATCGCGTACAAGCGGCCGCCGTACGACAAGGGCGGCCAGATCGTGTCCATCGACGGCTCCACGTTCAAGGAGACCGTGCTGATGGTCAACCCGGACGACGAGACGGTGCGCGACGCGGAGACCAGCTTCTCCGTGGACTACGCCGAGTTCATCTACGAGAAGGGGCGGCTGTTCATCTCCGAGAAGATGGTCAGTGAGCCCAGCAAGTCCAGTTCGCTGGACGACAAGCAGTACCTCGTCGTCTCCTTCAGGACCGGCTGACCCGCCCGGCCCGCCTCCCGGGCCTTCCGCAACGGCCCTGCCGGTTGATCACCGACCGGCAGGGCCGGTCGTTTTCCGACGCGCATCCGGTCCTGAACGACGCAGAATTCGGCATTCCGGGGGGCTCCTGCCCGGTAATGGGCGCGTGGCGTCGAACAAGCGTGTAGCTTGCCGGGTCAGAGGGGCCGGGGGGCCTGTTCAGGGTTACGCAGCGGTACAGCGCTGTACACATGGGGGCTTTTCCGATGGGCGTGCGGCTCATGGTGGTCGATGACCACCGTCTGCTCGCCGAGGCACTCGCCTCGGCACTGAAATTGCGCGGACACCGGGTGCTCGCGGCGGCCGCGCCGACGTCCGGGGCCGCGGAACTGGTCGTCAGCAGGGCGCCGGAGGTCTGCCTGTTCGGCACGGCCGCGCCCGCCGAACCCGGGGCGTTCGACCCGATCACGAGGATCGGACGGGAGCGTCCCCAGGTGGCCGTGGTGGTGCTCGGCCCGGTTCCGAGCCCGCGCGGGATCGCCGCCGCCTTCGCCGCGGGAGCGGCCGGGTACGTCCGCCACGACGAACGCATAGAGGGCGTGGAGCGGGCCATGATCAAGGCCCGCGCGGGAGATGTCGCGGTCGCCCCGCAGCTGTTGCGGGGCGCGTTCGCCGAGTTGCTGCATCCGGCGGTCCAGCCGGACGACGAAGGGCAGCGGCTGCTGCGGATGCTGACCCCGCGTGAGGTCGAGGTGCTGGTCAGGGTCGCCGAAGGGGATGACACGCGGCTGATCGCGGCCCGCATGGGAATCGCGCCGAGCACCGCGCGCACGCATGTGCAGCGGGTGCTGATGAAGCTGGGCGTCGGCTCCCGGCTGGAGGCCGCCGCACTCGCCGCGCGTACGGGGCTGCTCGACCGGGCGGCGGCGGGAACACCGCGGGGGCCGGACGGCCTCGCGTGAACGCGTGATCGTCCGGCCCCCGCGGGGCGGTGCCGGTCAGCTCTCCGGCGTGCCGGGGGTCTCCTGGGGTACCTGGACCGGGCGCAGCTTCATCCAGATCAGGAAGAAGAGCCCGAGCGCCAGCATGGCCAGGCCGGTCCACAGGTTGATGTGGACGCCCTCGGCCTTCTTCAGGTCGGCTTCGGACGGGTCGATGCCGGCGATGGTGACGATCACTCCGTAGACCACGAAGAGACCGCCGATGATCCGCCGGATGTCGAAGAGCCTGGCCGCGGTCGCGGACGTGCGCTCCAGTTCGGAGACTTCCTTGTGCAGGTCGGACATGGTGAGTGCCTCCGATCAGAGCGAGTAGGGCAGGTAGCAGAGGGCGGCGAGGACGATGGCGCCCCAGCCGAGCAGTGCGGGCTTGCGGTACCAGGCGCTGTCGCCCTCCTCCGGAGCCTCGTCGGCGTCCGGGGACTCCGTCCCGTAGACCAGACCGGCCAGTTCGGCGTCGGGCTTGGGCGCGGTGAACAGGGTGACGGCGACCATGACGACCGCGCCGGCCACGAATCCGACGATGGCGGAGACGAAGTTGGCGCCCTGGTCGGACGGGATGTCGATGATGCCCTGCTCGTAGAAGACGAAGTAGTTCACCATCGCGGCCGTGGTACCCGCGACGAGGCCCCAGACACCCGACTTCATCGAGGCGCGCTTCCAGAACATGCCGATGATGAAGACGACGAACATCGGGACGTTGAAGAACGAGAACAGCGTCTGCAGGTACGTCATGATGTTGGAGAAGCTGGCGGCGATGAACGCCGTGCCGATCGAGGCCAGCACACCCACCGCGGTGATCAACCGGCCGAAGCGCAGGTAGTACTCGTCGGACTGGTCCTTCTTCACGTACCGCTGCCAGATGTCCGTGGTGAACACCGTGTTGAACGACGACACGTTGGCCGCCATACCGGCCATGAACGCGGCCAGCAGACCGGTCACCGCGATACCGAGCACGCCGTTGGGGAGCAGTTCCCGCATCAGCAGCGGGATGGCGTCGTTGTACGTGAGGCCGGATTCCTTCGACCCGATGTTCGGGACGACGACGGCGGCGACCAGGCCCGGGATCATCACCGCGAAGACGATGAAGATCTTCGGGAAGGCGGCGATCAGCGGGGTGCGCTTGGCGGCCGAGAGGTTCTTCGCGGACAGGGCGCGCTGCACCTCGGCGAAGTTGGTGGTCCAGTAGCCGAAGGAGAGCACGAAGCCGAGGCCGAGGATGATCGTCAGCCAGTTCGCCCCGAGCGGGTTGGCGTCACCGATGCCGGTACCGCCCCAGGCGGACATGAAGTCCGCGCCGTGCTGCTTCTCCAGCGAGCCGCTGAGGCCGTCCCAGCCGCCGACGCGCTTGAGGCCCAGGATGGTGAGGGGGATCAGCGCGGCGAGGATGACGAAGAACTGCAGCACCTCGTTGTAGATCGCGGAGGAGAGTCCGCCGATCGTGATGTAGAGCAGGACGAACACGCCGGCGACGACGATCGCGACCCAGCGCTCCCAGCCCAGCAGCGCCTCCACGACGATCGACAGGGCGTAGAGGTTCACGCCCGCGATCAGGATCGCCGCGAAGGCGAAGAGTATGGAACTCAGCAGGTGCGCCGACCTGTCGAAGCGCTGGAGCAGGAACTCCGGCACGGAGCGGACCTTCGACCGGTAGTAGAAGGGCATCATCACCAGGCCGAGGAAGACCATGGCGGGGATGGCGCCGATCCAGTACCAGTGCACGACCGCGACGCCGTACTGCGCGCCCGTGGCTGCCATGCCGAGGATCTCGGTGGCACCGAGATTCGCCGCGACGAAGGCCAGGCCGGTCACCCAGGCGGGCAGCGAACGTCCGGAGAGGAAGAAGTCGAGGCTCGTCTTCACGCTGGCCCGGGCGGCGAAGCCGATGCCGAGCACCACGACGAAGTAGATCGCCAGAATTGTGTAATCGAGCCCGTTCGTGGGGAGCCGGAGCCCTTCGGCCAGATATTGCATGGGGGGTACTCGCTTCGTTGCGCGAACTGAACCCGAGGGAACCTACGCCTTTGTGTTCAGAAACTGAACAGTTCCAGTGGCGTTCTTTGTTTGATCGTGATCGGGCGAGTTGAAATGTCCTGATCTGGCCGACTGTGGGTGCGAGCTCCCCACAGGACTCAGTGGCATTGACGCGCTGTGTTTACTTGTGATTTGTTATGTGCGGTTCTGTTTAGAGGGCCTCACATGGAGGAGCCTGGTGAAGAAGACGGTTACGACCCTCGCCGACGGCCGCGAGCTGATCTACTACGACTCCGCGGACGACACCGTCCGCGACGCCGTCGACCCCCGGCCGCTGGATGCCGTCTCGACGTCCTCGGAGATCCGCCGCGACCCCCTGCTCGGCGACTCGGTGGCCATCGCCTCGCACCGGCAGGGACGCACCTACCACCCGCCGGCCGACGAGTGCCCGCTCTGCCCCTCACGCGAGGGCCGTCAGAGCGAGATCCCCGACACGGACTACGACGTCGCCGTCTTCGAGAACCGCTTCCCCTCCCTCGCCGGTGACTCCGGCCGCTGCGAGGTCGTCTGCTTCACCTCCGACCACGACGTGTCTTTCGCCGGCCTCACCGAGGACCAGGCGGCCCTGGTCCTGGAGGCCTGGACCGACCGGACGGCCGACCTCGCCGAGCTCCCGCAGGTCGCCCAGGTGTTCTGCTTCGAGAACCGGGGCGCCGAGATCGGCGTCACCCTCGGCCACCCGCACGGACAGATCTACGGCTACCCCTTCGTCACCCCGCGAACCGAGCAGATGCTCCGCTCGATGGAGACCCACCGCGCCGGGACCGGCCGGAACCTCTTCGACGACGTCGTCGCCCGGGAACTGGCCGACGGGGAACGCGTGGTCCTGGAGACCGAGCACTGGGTCGCCTTCGTGCCGTACGCCGCGCACTGGCCCTACGAGGTCCACCTCCACCCGCGCCGCCGCGTCCCCGACCTGCGGGAACTCGACGAGGCCGCGCGCACGGAGTTTCCACAGGTCTATCTGGAACTCTTGAGGCGATTCGACCGGATCTTCGGCCCCGGCCAGCCGCCGACCCCGTACATCTCCGCGTGGCACCAGGCCCCCTTCAGGGTGCCCGGCCGTGAGGAGTTCGCGCTGCACCTCGAGTTGTTCACCATCAGGCGGACCACCGGCAAGCTGAAGTTCCTCGCGGGCTCCGAGTCCGGCATGGGAGTGTTCATCAACGACGTGCCGCCGGAGGCCGCGGCCCAGCGACTGCGAGAGGTAGCGAGCGAGTGAGCAACACCGCCAAGAAGTACCTGGTGACGGGTGGCGCGGGATACGTCGGCAGCGTCGTCGCCGCACACCTGCTGGAGGCCGGTCACCGCGTGACCGTCCTCGACGACCTGTCGACCGGCTTCCGTGAGGGCGTCCCCGAGGGCGCCGAGTTCATCGAGGGCCGTATCCAGGACGCCGCCGAGTGGCTGGACGCGTCCTACGACGGCGTGCTGCACTTCGCCGCGTTCTCCCAGGTCGGAGAGTCCGTCGCCGACCCCGAGAAGTACTGGGTCAACAACGTCGGCGGCACCACCGCCCTGCTCGCCGCCATGCGCGACGCGGGCGTGCGGACCCTGGTGTTCTCCTCCACCGCCGCGACCTACGGCGAGCCGGTCTCCAGCCCCATCACGGAGACCGACCCCACCGCCCCCACCAGCCCCTACGGCGCCTCCAAGCTCGCCGTCGACCACATGATCAGCGGCGAGGCGACCGCCCACGGACTGGCCGCCGTCTCCCTGCGGTACTTCAACGTCGCCGGCGCCTACGGCAGCTGCGGCGAGCGCCACAGCCCCGAGTCGCACCTCATCCCCCTGGTCCTCCAGGTCGCCCTCGGGCAGCGCGAGTCGATCTCCGTCTACGGCGACGACTACCCGACCCCGGACGGCACCTGCGTACGCGACTACATCCACGTCGCCGACCTCGCCGAGGCCCACCTGCTCGCCCTGGAGGCGGCCACCGCCGGCGAGCACCTCATCTGCAACCTCGGCAACGGCAACGGCTTCTCCGTGCGCGAGGTCATCGAGACCGTCCGCCAGGTCACCGGCCACCCTGTCCCCGAGACCGCCGCACCCCGGCGCGGGGGCGACCCGGCCGTCCTCGTCGCCTCCGCCGCCTCCGCCAGGAAGCGGCTCGGCTGGCAGCCGTCGCGCGCCGACCTGGCCGCCATCGTCGCCGACGCGTGGACGTTCGCCCGCCGAGAGGAACCCACCGCACCATGACCGACAACGCCGAGCTGACCGCCTCCTTCACCGAGCTGTACGGGGCCGCCCCCGAGGGGATATGGGCGGCACCCGGGCGGGTGAACCTGATCGGTGAGTACACCGACTTCAACGGCGGCTTCGTCATGCCGCTCGCCCTCCCGCACCACGCCCGCGCGGCCGTCGCCCGCCGCACGGACGGACAGCTGCGCCTGCACTCCACCGACGTACCGGGCGGGGTCGTCTCCCTGCGCGTGGACGAGCTCGCCCCGCACTCCGGCCACGGCTGGGCCGCCTACCCCGCGGGTGTCGTCTGGGCGCTCCGCGAGGCCGGCCACCAGGTCACCGGCGCGGACATCCAGCTCACCTCCACCGTGCCCGTCGGCGCCGGCCTCTCCTCCTCGGCCGCCCTGGAGGTCGTCACCGCGCTCGCTTTGAACGACCTCTTCGAGCTGGGGCTCAGCGCCCCGGAGGTCGCCGTGCTCGGCCAGCGCGCCGAGAACGACTTCGTCGGCGTTCCCTGCGGCGTCATGGACCAGATGGCCTCGGCGTGCTGCACCGAGGGCCACGCCCTGTACCTCGACACCCGCGACCTCACCCAGCGCCAGGTCCCCTTCGACCTCGCCGCGCACGGGCTGCGGCTGCTCGTCGTCGACACCCGGGTCAAGCACGCCCTCGGCGACGGCGCGTACGCGGAGCGCCGGGCCGGCTGCGAGGCGGGGGCCCGGGCACTCGGCATCGACATGCTGCGCGACCTTCCGTACGAGGACCTGGGAACGGCCCTGGAGACACTCGTGGCGGCCGGCGAGGACGAGTCGGTCGTGCGTTACGTCCGCCACGTGGTGAGCGACAACCACCGGGTGGAGCAGGTCATCGCCCTGCTCGACGGGGGCGACGTGCGCGCGGCGGGCCCGGTCCTCAACGAGGGGCACGCATCGCTGCGCGACGACCTGCGGGTCTCCTGCCCGGAACTGGACCTCGTGGTCTCCGCGGCGAACGCGGCCGGGGCGCTCGGGGCACGGATGACCGGGGGCGGCTTCGGCGGCTCGGCGGTCGTACTCGTGGAGGAGGCCATGGCCGACACCGTCGCCAAGGCCGTCACGGAGGCCTTCGGCGCGGCCGGTCACGCCGCCCCAGGAGTCTTCCCCGCGGTTCCCTCCGCCGGGGCCCGGCGGGTCGCTCCAGCTGCTTGACCAGGATGAACTCCGCGACGCCGGGCGGGTAGTCCTCCACCTCGCCGACCACCTCGTACCCCTGCTTCCGGTAGAAGTCCGGGGCCTGGAACCCCCAGGTCTCCAGCCGGGAGCGGGTACAGGCCCGGTCCTCGCGGGCGAGGCGCTCCGCCTCGGCGAGCAGCCGCGCGCCGAGGCCGAGCCCGCGGTGGCGGCCGTCGACCCAGAGCAGGTCCACATGGAGCCAGTACGCCCAGGTCCGTCCGCTCAGGCCGCCGGCCAGCCCGCCCGCGTCGTCCAGGAGCCAGACGTCCAGCGGGACTTCGTGCCCGGCGGAGGTGGAGTGCAGGGCGCGCAGCTCCGGTGAACCGTCCCAGTTGTCGGCGTGCAGTCGACGGCCCAGCAGAATACGACGTTCCTTGTCCACTTCGGTCTCAAGACGGAACATGAACAACACCCTAAACACGATGGGTGGTCAGTTCCGCGAATCCCCTTCCGGCGCCCACCGCCCGCCGTACGCTGATGCTCAGCACCGGTGGGGGCCGGTGCCGTTTCAGGGGACGAGACAGTCGGACACGACGCCCGGGGCGGGTGGCGGCCGGCACACGGCGGCGGCCGTGCGCCGGCGGTTCACCGGAGCGCTCCGGGGGTCGTGTCCGCCGCGGTCCGTCCCCGCCGGGGCCGGTCACGCACGGGGTGCCCCAGGAGTTCACACAGCATGGGGGTGTCTGTGGCGCGTATCCGGGTTCTGGTGGTCGACGACCACCGCATCTTTGCCGAGTCCCTCGCCGCCGCGCTCGCGGCCGAACCGGACGTCGACGTGTCCGCCGCGGGCAGCGGCCCGGCCGCGCTGCGGTGTCTGGAGCGTGCGGCCGCGGAGGGACGCCGCTACGACGTGATGCTGGTCGACGCCGATCTGGGTGTCCTCGCCCCTTCCGGCGCCCGTACCGTTCCCGCGCCGCGCGGCGCTCCGGACGGCGCACCGGCCGTCGGCCCCGTGGCCGGCCTCGTCGACGGCATCTCGCTGGTGGCCGGGGTGCGTTCGGGGCAGCCGCACATCCGGACGGTGGTGCTCGCCGAGAGGGACGATCCGCGCAGGGCCGCGGCCGCCCTGCAGGCCGGGGCGTCGGGCTGGGTGGCCAAGGACTGTTCGCTGCAGCGTCTGCTGACCGTCATACGGGGTGTGCTGCGCGACGAGACGCATCTGCCGGCCGCCCTGCTGACGGGTGTCCTGCGGGAGCTGACGGCGGCGCGCAAGCACCGCACCGAGAGCGAGCAGCTCGTCGAGTCGCTGACGCCCCGCGAGCGTGAGGTCCTGCGCTGCATGGTGGCGGGTCTGGGCCGCAAGGCGGTCGCGGAGCGGCTGTTCCTGTCGCCGCACACGGTGCGCACGCACATGCAGAACGTGCTGGGGAAGCTGGGCGTGCACTCGACCCTGGCCGCCGTGGCGCTGGCCCGTCGGGCCGGGGTGGGCCCCGCCTCGCTAACCGGGGACGTTGTCGAACGGGGCGGTCAGCTGGCGTAGCAGTCCGGCGAGTTCGGCCCGCTGCCGGCGGGAGAGCTCGCCCAGGATGGCGCGCTCCTGGTCGAGCAGCCCGGCCAGCGACTGGTCGGCCTTGTCGCGGCCCAGGTCGGTCAGCCGGACCAGGACGCCGCGGCGGTCGTTCGGGTCGGGCAGCCGTTCAACCAGGTTCTTCTTCGTCAGACGGTCGATGCGGTTGGTCATCGTGCCCGAGGTGACCAGCGTCTGCGTGAGCAACTGGCCGGGGGAGAGCTGGTACGGCGCTCCGGCGCGGCGCAGCGACGTCAGGACGTCGAATTCCCAGGGCTCCAGCTGGTGCTCGGCGAAGGCGATCCTGCGGGCCCTGTCCAGGTGCCGGGCCAGGCGGGAGACGCGGCTCAGGACCTCGAGTGGTTCCACGTCGAGGTCAGGGCGCTCGCGGCGCCATGCAGCGACCAGTCGGTCGACCTCGTCCTCCATGTCGATCAGTGTAGAGGGTCCCTCGACATGAAGTCTCTTGAATTCAAGTGTCTTGACATCAAGAGATACTCGTGATGATTCTGGCCCATGACCGCACCGACCTGGGACCCCCAGCAGTACCTCCGCCACGCCGACCACCGCACCCGGCCCTTCCGCGACCTCCTGGCCCACATCGGGCCCCTGCCCCACGAACCGGCCCCCCGCATCGCCGACCTCGGCTGCGGCGCCGGGAACGTCACCACGCTCCTCGGTGACCGCTGGCCCGCCGCCCGCATCACGGGATACGACAGCTCACCCCACATGCTCGAACGGGCCCGCACCCACGCAGGCCCCCTCCTCGACTTCGCCGAGGCCGACGCCGGCACCTGGACGCCCACCGAGACCTACGACCTCATCGTCTCCAACGCCCTCCTCCAGTGGGTCCCCGGCCACACCGCCCGCTTCCCCCACTGGCTGGACGCGCTCACCCCCGGCGGCACCCTCGCCTTCCAGGTCCCCGGCAACTTCGACGCCCCCAGCCACACCCTCATGCGGGAACTCGCCGAATCCCCCCGCTGGCACGACCGCCTCGCCGGCCTCCTGCGCCACGCAGACGCCGTACACACCCCGGCGCACTACCTGGAGCAGCTCACCGCGCCCGGACGCACCGCCGACGTCTGGGAGACCACCTACCTGCACCTCCTGAAGGGCGAGGACCCCGTCCTCGACTGGGTCAAGGGCACCGGCCTGCGCCCCCTCCTCGACGCCCTCGCCGACGACCCCGAGGCCCGCGACGCCTTCCTCGCCGAGTACCGCGACCTGCTGCGCACCGCCTACCCGGCGGGCCCGCACGGCACGGTGTTCCCGTTCCGCCGGATCTTCGCCGTCACCCGCACCGCCGGGTGACCTCGGCCGCCGCGCGCTCAGAGCGCGTCGAGCGCCTCCGGCGAGATGTCGAGGTCGACGGGGAACGGGACCCCGGTCTTCAGCCGGTCGTGGTGGATGCCCGTCAGGGCGTACGCCTTGTTCACGGGGTCCAGCTCGTAGACCCGCACCACCGGATGCCGGTCGCTCCCGGCCATCTCGACCAGCCAGAAGTTCAAGATGCCCGCCGCGGCGTACTTCTGCGGCTTGGTGTCACGGTCACGGGCCTCGGAGTCGGGGGAGACCACCTCGACGGCGAGGAGCACGTCGGCCGCCTCGAAACGGGTCAGCTCCCGCCCCGTGACCGCCTCGGCCCGCACGACGCAGACATCCGGCTCGGGGGCGTTGCGCCGGTCGAGGACGACGGTCATCTCCCTGACGATCTTCAAGTCGCGTGGCGCACTGCTGCGCAACCCGTACGTCAGCAGGTCGATCATCCGGCTGTGAAAGATGCGCTGCGGACTCACAAAAACCAGGCTCCCGTCGAGCAATTCCGTGTGCGGCGGGAGATCGGGCAGCGTGAACAGGTCGTCCACGGTGTATCCGTCCTGCGGGGGCACCGGCCAGCGGCTGCTGTGCCCGGCGATCGGCTCGGCGGTCATGATTCCTCCCATGGACGGGATTCTGGTCCTGCTCCACCACAGTAGGGTCCGGTCCGCGGCCGCGTCATCACAACGAGTGATCGCGTGCGCACCGCGACCGGGCTCAGTTCTTACGGTGGCCTATCAGCCGAGGCTTCGACTCCAGGTTCTCCAGCCCGTGCCACGCCAGATTCACGAGATGGGCGGCGACCTCGGCCTTCTTCGGCTTCCGTACGTCCAGCCACCACTGGCCGGTCAGCGCCACCATCCCGACCAGGGCCTGGGCGTACAGCGGGGCCAGCTTCGGGTCGAAGCCCCGGGCCTTGAACTCCAGGCCCAGGATGTCCTCGACCTGCGTGGCGATGTCGCTGATCAGCGACGCGAAGGTGCCCGTGGACTGTGCGACCGGGGAGTCGCGGACGAGGATCCGGAAACCGTCGGTGTACGTGTCGATGTAGTCGAGCAGCGCGAACGCGGCCTGCTCCAGCAGCTCACGCGGATGCCCCGCGGTGAGCGCGCCCGTCACCAGGTCCAGCAGCTGGCGCATCTCGCGGTCGACCACGACGGCGTACAGGCCCTCCTTGCCGCCGAAGTGCTCGTACACCACCGGCTTGGAGACTCCGGCGCGCGCCGCGATCTCCTCCACCGAGGTGCCCTCGAAGCCCTTGTCGGCGAACAGGGCGCGCCCGATGTCCAGGAGTTGCTCGCGGCGCTCCTTGCCCGTCATGCGGACCCGCCGGACCCGTCGGGTGGGGGCAGGCACGCTCTTCTCGCCGCTTGTGCTTCCGTCGGTCGCCACGTCGTCAATCATGCCGGGTCGGCGGCCGCGGGCTTGCGCCGGGAGGCGATACGTGAGGCGTCGGGCCACCGGACGTCGTGCGCCCAGCCCAGCTTCTCGAACCAGCGGATCAGCCGGGCGCTGGAATCGATCTGCCCCCTCATCACTCCATGACGCGCGCTCGTCGGGTCCGCGTGGTGCAGGTTGTGCCAGGACTCGCCGCACGAGAGCACGGCCAGCCACCACACGTTCCCGGAGCGGTCACGTGACTTGAAGGGCCGCTTGCCGACCGCGTGACAGATCGAGTTGATCGACCACGTCACGTGGTGCAGCAGCGCGACACGGACCAGGGAACCCCAGAAGAAGGCGGTGAACGCACCCCACCACGACATGGTGACCAGGCCGCCGACCAGGGGAGGGATCGCCAGTGAGAGGACCGTGAAGCTGAGGAAGTGACGCGAGATCGCGCGGATCGCCGGGTCCCTGACCAGGTCGGGGGCGTACTTCTGCTGCGGCGTCTGCTCCTCGTTGAACATCCAGCCGATGTGGGCCCACCACAGGCCCTTCATCAGCGCCGGGAGGTTCTCGCCGAACCGCCACGGCGAGTGCGGGTCGCCCTCGGCGTCGGAGAAGCGGTGGTGCTTGCGGTGGTCGGCCACCCAGCGCACCAGCGGGCCCTCCACCGCCATCGAACCCGCGACGGCCAGGGTGACGCGCAGCGCACGGTTCGCCTTGAACGAGCCGTGCGTGAAGTAGCGGTGGAACCCGATCGTCACGCCGTGGCAGCCCCAGTAGTACATGACCACCAGAAGACCCAGGTCGAGCCAGCTGACACCGCGGCCCCAGGCCAGCGGCACCGCCGCGACCAGGGCCGCGAACGGCACCACGATGAACAGCAGCAGCGCGATCTGCTCGACCGAACGCTTCTTGTCGCCGCCCAGCGTGGCCGAGGGGGCTGCTGGGCCGCCTGCCGCCGCGGGCAGGCCGTCGTCGATCACTTCGGGGCTGGTGGGCATTGGGGAGTCCCCTGTGAGGTGAGGAAATATGACGGTATGAGTGGGCTACGCTTCCGTAACCTACGGAAACGTAAGTATGGCAGCGAAGAGGCTCACGACACGAGACCACCGCCGCGACCACCCTTGTGCGGCGAGGCACCCCACCCTTCGGGCGCCCCGATCCGGGCCACCCCGCAGGGCAGCGAGCACGCCGGACGGCCGGACACCTATCCTGGGTGCGTCGGACAGCGCGGTCCGCACTCTGCACACCCGGGGTGCCCCGTCAGCACCGCGAGCGCCCCGGCCTCCCCTGACAGACGTGCTCAACCACTGCAAGGAGCCGCACACTGTGAGCAGTGCCGACCAGACCCCTGCCGCCAACACCGAACTGCGGGCCGACATCCGCCGCCTCGGAGACCTGCTGGGCGAGACCCTCGTACGCCAGGAGGGCCAGGAACTCCTCGACCTCGTCGAACGCGTCCGCGCCCTGACCCGCGAGGACGGCGAGGCAGCGGCCGAGCTCCTCGGCGACACGGACCTGGAGACCGCCGCACAGCTCGTGCGCGCCTTCTCCACCTACTTCCACCTCGCCAACGTCACCGAGCAGGTCCACCGCGCCCACGAGATGCGCGACCGCCGGTCCGCCGAGGGCGGGCTCCTCGCCCGCACCGCCGACCGCCTCAAGGACGCCGACCCCGACCACCTGCGCGAGACGGTCAAGAACCTCAACGTCCGGCCCGTCTTCACCGCACACCCCACCGAGGCCGCACGGCGCTCCGTACTCAACAAGCTCCGCCGCATCGCCGAACTCCTCGAAACCCCGGTCATCGAGGCCGACCGCCGACGCCAGGACATCCGGCTGGCCGAGAACATCGACCTCATCTGGCAGACCGACGAACTCCGCGTCGTCCGCCCGGAGCCCGCCGACGAGGCGCGCAACGCCATCTACTACCTCGACGAACTCCACGCCAACGCCGTGGGCGACGTCCTGGAGGACCTGGCCGCAGAGCTGGAGCGCGTCGGCGTCGAACTGCCCGCCGGCACCCGCCCGCTGACCTTCGGCACCTGGATCGGAGGCGACCGCGACGGCAACCCCAACGTCACGCCCACCGTCACCTGGGACGTGCTCATCCTCCAGCACGAGCACGGCATCACCGACGCCCTCGAACTCGTCGACCAGCTGCGCGGACTGCTCTCCAACTCCATCCGCTACACCGGAGCCACCGACGAGCTCCTCACCTCGCTCCAGACCGACCTGGAACGCCTCCCCGAGATCAGCCCCCGCTACAAGCGGCTGAACGCCGAGGAGCCCTACCGGCTCAAGGCCACCTGCGTCCGCCAGAAGCTCGTCAACACCCGCGAACGCCTCGCCTCCGGCACCCCCCACCGCCCCGGCTGCGACTACCTCGGCACCGCCGAACTCATCGCCGACCTCGCGCTCATCCAGACCTCCCTGCGCGCACACCGCGGCGGACTCTTCGCCGACGGCCGCATGGACCGCACCATCCGCACGCTCACCGCGTTCGGCCTCCAGCTCGCCACCATGGACGTCCGCGAACACGCCGACGCCCACCACCACGCGCTCGGCCAGCTCTTCGACCGCCTCGGCGAGGAGTCCTGGCGCTACACCGACATGCCCCGCGACTACCGGCAGAAGCTCCTCGCCAAGGAACTCCGCTCCCGCCGCCCCCTCGCCCCCACCCCGGCCCCGCTGGACGCCGCGGGCGAGAAGACCCTCGGCGTCTTCCACACCATCAGCCAGGCCTTCGAGCGCTTCGGCCCCGAAGTCATCGAGTCCTACATCATCTCGATGTGCCAGGGCGCCGACGACGTCTTCGCCGCCGCCGTCCTCGCCCGCGAGGCCGGACTCATCGACCTCCACGGCGGCTGGGCCAAGATCGGCATCGTGCCGCTCCTGGAGACCACCGACGAGCTCAAGGCCGCCGACGTCATCCTCGACGAGATGCTCGCCGACCCCTCCTACCGACGTCTCGTATCGCTCCGCGGCGACGTCCAGGAGGTCATGCTCGGCTACTCCGACTCCTCCAAGTTCGGCGGCATCACCACCTCCCAGTGGGAGATCCACCGCGCCCAGCGCCGGCTCCGCGACGTGGCCCACCGCTACGGCGTACGCCTGCGCCTCTTCCACGGCCGCGGCGGCACCGTCGGCCGAGGCGGCGGCCCCTCGCACGACGCGATCCTCGCGCAGCCCTGGGGCACCCTCGAGGGCGAGATCAAGGTGACCGAGCAGGGCGAGGTCATCTCCGACAAGTACCTCATCCCCGCCCTCGCCCGGGAGAACCTGGAGCTGACCGTCGCGGCCACCCTCCAGGCCTCGGCGCTCCACACCGCACCCCGCCAGTCCGACGAAGCACTGGCCCGCTGGGACGCGGCCATGGACACCGTCTCCGACGCCGCCCACGACGCCTACCGCAAGCTCGTCGAGGACCCGGACCTGCCCGCGTACTTCCTCGCCTCCACCCCGGTCGACCAGCTCGCCGACCTGCACCTGGGCTCCCGGCCCTCCCGCCGCCCCGGCTCGGGTGTCTCGCTCGACGGCCTCCGCGCCATCCCGTGGGTCTTCGGCTGGACCCAGTCACGGCAGATCGTCCCCGGCTGGTTCGGCGTCGGCTCCGGACTCAAGGCACTGCGCGAAGCCGGACTCGACACCGTCCTGGACGAAATGCACGAACAGTGGCACTTCTTCCAGAACTTCCTCTCCAACGTCGAGATGACCCTCGCCAAGACCGATCTGCGCATCGCCGGCCACTACGTCGACACACTCGTCCCCGACGAGCTCAAGCACGTCTTCGACGTCATCCAGGCCGAACACGCACTCACCGTGCAGGAAGTCCTCAAGGTCACCGGCGGCAAGGAACTCCTCGACAGCAACCCGGTGCTCCAGCAGACCTTCGCCATCCGCGACGCCTACCTGGACCCGATCTCCTACCTCCAGGTGTCCCTGCTCGCCCGCCAGCGCCAGGCCGCCGAACGCGGCGAGGAAGCGGACCCGCTCCTCGCCCGCGCCCTGCTGCTCACCGTCAACGGCGTCGCCGCCGGCCTCCGCAACACCGGCTGACCCCACTCGGGACGACCGCGCGGGTGCGGTCCTGTCAGAGGGCGACGAACGTCGCCGTCAGCAGGACCGCACCCGCGATCCCCGCCCACCACGCCGTCCGCGTCAGCCGCATACCGCCGCCGATCACCAGGGCGGCCAGCACCAGCGCACCGCCCAACGGCACCCAGGAATGCAGGAACCCCGGCGTCCCCGTACGCACCACGTCCCCGGTTCCGGGCTTCACCACGACGGGGAATCGATCCCCCTTCCTCGCCGCGACCGACCGCTCCACGGTCACCGAGGTCCGGTCCGGCGAATCGGCGTTCGGCGAGAACGACCCCGTGCAGGTGTCCTCACCGCACGACGTCACCACCATCGTCCCGTGCTCACGGCCCTTCGCCAGAACGATGTGGTGCGCGGTGTCCCACGACGACCACACGCCCGCGGCGAGCAACAACAGGACGACACAGCCCGCGGCGAACGTACGGCCATGGGCCAGCAGCCGGTGCGAGGAACTCCGCTTCATGGGGGCAGATCCTTGGGCAGAGCCCTGCCGTCGTCAACCTGCGGCCGGAAAACACCCGGGAAGCAACGGGAATGTCAGGAGTTGTACGCGGACTGAGCCCGCTCCAGGCCCTCCGCCAGCAACGACTCCACCGCATCCGCCGACCGGTCCACCAGATACGCGAGCTCCTTGCGCTCCCCGGACGAGAAATCCTTCAGCACGAAGTCCGCGACCTGCATCCGTCCCGGCGGCCGGCCGATCCCGAACCGCACCCGGTGATAGTCCGGACCCATCGCCTTCGTCATCGACTTCAGCCCGTTGTGCCCGTTGTCACCGCCGCCGAGCTTCAGCCGCAGCATCCCGAAATCGACGTCCAGCTCGTCGTGCACCGCCACCACATGGTCCGTCGGCACCTTGTAGAAGTCCCGCAGAGCCGTCACCGGACCACCCGACAGATTCATGTACGACATCGGCTTCGCCAGCACCACACGACGGCTCAGCGGCCCGGGCGGACCGATCCGCCCCTCCAGCACCTGCGCCTGCGCCTTCTGCGCCCGCTTGAACTTCCCGCCCATCCGCTCCGCCAGCAGATCGGCCACCATGAAGCCCACGTTGTGACGGTTCGCCGCGTAGTCGGGACCCGGATTGCCGAGGCCCACGATCAGCCAGGGGTCGGTGGCGTCGGACATCAGAACTCGGTCTCCTCGCAGTGCGTACATACCGTGCGTACATACCGGTCGATACAGGGAAACGGGGCGGCGGAACCCCCGGAAGGGAACCGCCACCCCGTCAGTCAAGCAGGTGGGGCGAGGCTCAGGCCTCGGCACCTTCGGTCTCGGTGCCCTCGCCCGCGGACTCCTCGGCCTGCGCGGCGACGACCTGCAGCACGATGGCGTCCTCGTCACCGGCCAGCACGGCGCCCTTGGGCAGCGTGATGTCCTTGGCGACGATCGAGTCACCCGCGTCCAGACCGGCGACGGAGACCGTGACCGACTCGGGGATGTGGGTGGCCTCGGCCTCGACGAGCAGGGTGTTCTGCACGTACTCCAGCAGGTTGGCACCCGGCGCCAGGTCGCCCTCGGCGTGCACCGCGATCTCGACGTTGACCTTCTCGCCGCGCTTCACGGTCAGCAGGTCGACGTGCTCGATGTTGCCCTTGATGGCGTTGCGCTGCACGGCCTTCGGGATCACCAGGGCGTCCTTGCCGTCGATCTCCAGACCGATCAGGACGTTGGCGGTACGCAGAGCGAGAAGCAGCTCGTGGCCCGGCAGGTTGATGTGGACCGGCTCAGCACCGTGGCCGTAGACGACCCCGGGAACCAGGTTGGCGCGACGGGTACGACGGGCAGCGCCCTTGCCGAACTCCGTACGGACCGTTGCGTCGAGCTTGATCTCAGCCATGCTGCACTCCTCGTAAGGTGACGAAAAAACCGATGGTCACCCGGCCCACGACAGGCCTGCTACGAAGAGCGCGTCGATAACGGACCACCGATTCCCATGACCACGCATGAGAACGGCCTCCCTCGCCGAGCAACTCACTGAGTCTACCCGGCGGGGAGGCCGCACCCAAAGTCGATCACCCGCAGGCGGTCGTCCGGAGGCCACGCTCCGGAAAGAGGTCACCCGAAGGTGATCAGCCCTGCTCCTCGAAGAGGCTCGTCACCGAACCGTCCTCGAACACCTCACGCACCGCACGCGCGATCGTCGGAGCGATCGAGAGCACCGTGATCTTGTCGATCTCCAGCTCACCCGGCGTCGGCAGCGTGTCCGTGAACACGAACTCGCTCACCTTCGAGTTCTTCAGCCGGTCCGCGGCCGGGCCGGATAGCACCCCGTGCGTCGCCGTCACTATGACGTCCTCGGCACCGTGCGCGAACAGGGCGTCCGCGGCGGCGCAGATCGTGCCACCCGTGTCGATCATGTCGTCGACCAGCACACACACCCGGCCCTCGACGTTACCGACGACCTCGTGGACGCTCACCTGGTTCGGCACGTCCTTGTCACGCCGCTTGTGGACGATCGCCAGCGGCGCGTCCAGACGGTCGCACCAGCGGTCCGCGACCCGCACACGGCCGGCGTCCGGAGACACGATCGTCAGCTTCGACCGGTCCACCTTCGCACCCACGTAGTCCGCCAGGATCGGCAGCGCGAACAGGTGGTCCACCGGGCCGTCGAAGAAGCCCTGGATCTGGTCCGTGTGCAGATCGACGGTGAGGACACGGTCCGCACCCGCCGTCTTCATCAGGTCCGCCACCAGACGGGCCGAGATCGGCTCACGACCACGGTGCTTCTTGTCCTGACGGGCATAGCCGTAGAACGGGACGATCACCGTCACCGACCGCGCCGACGCACGCTTCAGCGCGTCCAGCATGATCAGCTGCTCCATGATCCACTTGTTGATCGGAGCCGTGTGGCTCTGGATCAGGAAGCAGTCGGCGCCACGGGCGGACTCCTGGAAGCGGACGTAGATCTCACCGTTGGCGAAATCGAAGGCCTTCGTCGGCACGAGACCGACACCCAACTGGTGTGCGACCTCCTCGGCCAGCTCGGGGTGGGCGCGGCCGGAGAAGAGCATCAGTTTCTTCTCGCCGGTCGTCTTGATCCCGGTCACAGCACAGTCTCCTCAGACGTGTATCTGGCACCGCGCGCATGGGTCCCGAAGTGCGACGAGCCAGCCGAAATGGGTGAGCATCTATCACGGTACGCCGCCTTTGGCGCACTCGTTTCCGGTCAGCTTTCGCCGTCGGACCCCGACGTGGCCGCCTGAGCTGCCTGAGCCGCCGCGCTCCCGGGGCGCTTCCGTGCGACCCAGCCCTCGATATTCCGCTGCTGGCCCCGGGCCACGGCCAGTGAACCGGACGGCACGTCCTTGGTGATGACCGAACCCGCGGCGGTGTAGACGCCGTCCCCGACCGTGACAGGCGCCACAAACATATTGTCCGACCCGGTCCGGCAGTGGGACCCGATCGTCGTGTGGTGCTTGGCCACCCCGTCGTAGTTCACGAACACGCTCGCGGCACCGATGTTGGTGTGGTCGCCGATGGTCGCGTCCCCGACATAACTCAGGTGCGGCACCTTCGTGCCCTCGCCGATCGTCGCGTTCTTCATCTCGACGTACGTACCCGCCTTGGACTTCGCGCCCATGCGCGTACCGGGCCGCAGATAGGCGAACGGGCCGACCGTCGCCCCCGGGCCCACCTCGGCGCCGTCCGAGACCGTGTTGTCCACCCGCGCGCCCGCGTGGACGACGGTGTCCTTCAGCCGCGAGTTCGGGCCCACCTCGGCGTCCTCCGCGAGGTGCGTCGACCCCAGCAGCTGCGTACCCGGGTGCACGATCGCGTCGCGTTCGTACGTCACCGTCACGTCGATCAGCGTGGACGCCGGGTCCACGACGGTCACGCCCGCCAGCATCGCGCGCTCCAGGAGGCGCTCGTTGAGCAGCCGCCTGGCCTCGGCCAGCTGGAGCCGGTTGTTGATGCCGAGGATCTCGCGGTGGTCGCCGGCCACCGACGCCCCCACGCGGTGCCCGGCCTCACGCAGGATCGACAGCACGTCCGTGAGGTACTCCTCGCCCTGGCTGTTGTCCGTGCGCACCTTGCCGAGCGCGTCGCTCAGCAGGCGGCCGTCGAAGGCGAAGACACCGGAGTTGATCTCCCGGATCGCGCGCTGCGCGTCGGTGGCGTCCTTGTGCTCGACGATCCCGGTGACCGCCCCGGTGGCCGCGTCGCGGACGATCCGGCCGTAGCCGGTCGAGTCCGGCACCTCGGCGGTCAGCACGGTGACGGCGTTCGCGTCGGCGGCGTGGGTCGCGGCGAGCGCGGAGAGGGTCTCGCCGGAGAGCAGCGGGGTGTCGCCGCACACGACGACGACGGTGCCCTCGACGGTGCCGCCGAGCTCCTCCAGGCCCATCCGGACCGCGTGGCCGGTGCCGTTCTGCTCGGCCTGGAAGGCGGTGCGCACCGAGGTCTCCCCGGCGGCCAGGTGCGCGGTGACCTGCTCGCCGGCGTGGCCGACGACCACGACGAGGTGCTGGGGGTCGAGCTCGCGGGAGGCGGCGACGACATGTCCGACGAGCGAACGCCCGGAGATCTCGTGCAGGACCTTGGGTGTCTTCGACTTCATGCGGGTGCCCTCACCCGCTGCGAGGACGACGACGGCTGCCGGGCTTGTGGCGCTCACGGATGTGCCCTTCGGCTTCGGGTGGTGGACACCCGCAGGATACCGGGGGCGTATATGCCCGAAACGAGCGCGGGCCCCGACCGGTGAGGTCGGGGCCCGCACATGAAGCTCCCCCACCAGGACTTGAACCCGGACAAATAGCACCAAAAGCTACTGTGCTGCCAATTACACCATGGGGGACCAAAGCGGACATTTTTCAGTCTGCTCGATTGACACCCAACACTATGCCGTACCAAGCGCCTTCCATGCGACGGTAGAGCTCTGCACTCTTGGGCACGTAGATGACCGGACGCGGACGGCGTCGTCCGGAATGCGGACGTCCGGGTCGAAAGGGCGCTCGGTTCGACGGATCGTGCGATCTGCCTCGTTCTGTGGCGCGACCGGTCACTTTCCGTGCTGACGGAGTCTCCGGAAAAAGAGATGCGGCCGCCCGTAGGCTGGATGCCATGACCGCAACGGGGGCAGACCGGGAAGCGGCGGGTCCGACCACCCGCGGCCACTGGTGGTGGGAGCGGCGGCGCAGTGTCGCCCTGGACGTGGGGCTGGCGCTGGTTTCGGCGCTGGAGTGTGCGCTGGAGGGGGTGGAGTTCGCCGGGGACACCGGGCTGCCGGTGCCGCTGGCGGTTCTCTTCGGGCTGTTCGCGGGGTCCGTGCTGGTGCTGCGCAGGCGCTGGCCGATCGCGGTGGTGCTGGTGTCGATAGCGACGACGCCGGCCGAGATGGGCTTCCTGATGGGGATCGTAGGGCTGTACACCCTGGCGGCCTCGGAGGTGCCGCGCAGGATCACGGTGGTCCTGACGGGGATGACGCTCGTCGGCACGTTCATCGTGTCGTACGTGCGGCTGCGGCAGAGCGTGGACGCCGATGTGGATTTCGGGCCGGGTGTCTGGTATGTCCCGGTGGTGTCGCTGTTCATGTCGCTGGGGCTGACGGCGCCCTCGGTGCTGTTCGGTCTGTACATCGGGGCGCGGCGCAGGCTGATGGAGAGCCTGAGGGAGCGTGCGGACTCGCTGGAGCGGGAGCTGTCGCTGCTGGCGGACCGGGCGGAGGAGCGGGCGGAGTGGGCGCGTACGGAGGAGCGGACGCGGATCGCCCGGGAGATGCATGACGTGGTGGCGCACCGGGTGAGTCTGATGGTGGTGCACGCGGCGGCGTTGCAGGCGGTGGCTCCGAAGGATCCGGTGAAGGCGGTGCGTAACGCGGCGTTGGTCGGGGACATGGGGCGGCAGGCGTTGACGGAGTTGCGGGAGATGCTCGGGGTGTTGCGGAGCGGGGACGCGTCGGTGGTTCCGCAGGCGGGGCGGGTGCCGTTGGCTTCGGTGGGGCGGGTGGCCGCTGTGGCCGCCGTGGTGGTGGAGGACGGTCCGCGGCTGTGCGAGGTGGATGCGCTGGTGGCGCAGTCGCGTGAGGCGGGGATGACGGTGGAGCTGTCGGTGGAGGGGGAGCTGCGTCCGTATGCGCCGGAGGTGGAGCAGACGGCGTACCGGGTGGTGCAGGAGGCGTTGACGAACGTGCACAAGCATGCGGCGGGTGCGAAGACGTGGGTGCGGCTCGCGCATCGGGGTGCCGAGGTGGCGATGCAGGTGGAGAACGGTCCTACGGACGGTGTGACGGCGGATGCGGGGCTGCCGAGCGGGGGCAACGGTCTGGTGGGGATGCGGGAGCGGGTGCTGGGGCTCGGGGGTGTGTTCGTGTCGGGGCCGACGGACGCGGGGGGTTTCCGGGTGTCGGCGGTGCTGCCGGACGCCGGGGAGGCGTGAGGGTGCTCGGCCGGCCGGGCGCCGGGGTGGCGTGCCGGAGCCTCAGCCGGAGGTGAGGCGTGCGGGCTGGACGCCGGTCATGAGGGTTTCCAGGGCGCGGTCGATGTCGGAGCCGAGGTACCAGTCGCCGGTGTGGTCGATGGAGTAGACGCGGCCTTCGCTGTCGATGGCGAGGACCGCCTGTCCGTCGCCCTCTTCGCCGAGGGGTGCGACCTCGGTCTCGAGTGCGCGTCCGAGGTCGCCGAGGGTGCGTGCCAGGTGGAGTCCGCTGAGCGGGTCGACGCGCAGGGTGGCGGTGGCGATCTGCCGGCCGGGCGCGGTGGAGGTGATGCGGAGGCCGCCGAATTCGGCCCAGGCTTCGACGGCCGCGGGGAAGACGGCGTGCTGGTGTCCGGCGGGGGAGGCGTGGGAGCGCAGGGCGTCCGCCCATTCCTCGGCCTGGCGGATGTCCCAGCGGCCGGGTTGCCATCCGGCGTCGCGGAGTGCGGCTTCGACGGCGGCGGGGAATCGGGTGGTGGAGGTGCGGCTCTGCTGGCCGGGTACGTCGGTCCGGTCGTGCATGGCGGTGGGTTCAGCCCTTCTCGGCGGTGGTCGCCGCACTCGTGGTGAGGTCGACGGGGCGTACGCCGAAGTGGGCGAGCATCACCGTGCAGGAGCGGCAGGGGGGTGCGTAGCTGCCGTGGAGGGGGTCGCCGTCCTCGCGGATGCGGCGGGCGGTGAGGCGCGCGTGTTTGAGTGCGCGGCGGGCTTCTCCGTTGGTGAGGGGTTTGCGCTGGGCCCGTTTGGATCGGCTGTCGTCGGCGGCGGTGAGCTGGCGTGACAGGAGTATGGCTTCGGGGCAGCGTCCGGTGAAGCGTTCGCGCTGGTTGCTGGTGAGGGTGTCGAGGAAGTCCTGTACGAGTGGGTGGAGGACGGGTGGCTGGTCGCCCTTGCCCGCGGTGCAGGTGAGTGTCTCCCCGCGTACGGACAGGGCTGCGGCCACCGCGGGCAGGATGCCGTCGCGGCGGTGCTGGAGGTGGGGTGCGCGGTTGGGCTCGGTGGTGCTCCAACTGAGACGCGGGTCTCCGGATGTGACTGTTTGTGCTGAGTGCATGGTGCTGTCGTCCCTCCCTGCAATCCCCCGAGTTGCGGGGGACAGCCTGCCAAATATGCAGGGTGGTGGGGAAGCTGGGTGGGTGAAACGTGTCTGCGTGTCGCGGGGCGGGGGTCCGGTTGTGGCGTGTCCGTCACGCGGTGGTGACGTTCGGTGAGTGGGGGTGCGGGGGCGGGGGGCCTTGTTGCGCCACCGCATAGGCTGTGCGGAACACCAGACGCAGCAGGGGGCAACCGCCATGACGACAGGTCGGCTCGGGCAGCAATCCGCGCCACCGAATGCGGCCTATGCCGGGCAGGTCGTGCATTTCCCGGATCCTGTCCGGGCGTCCCGCCACCCGAGAGGTGTGCGCGTGGACGGGAACGGCCATCCGGTGCTTTCGCCGTACGCGCGCGCGGCCGCGGAGATCGCGGATCCTCCTCCGGGTTTCGGTATCGACGAGTTGCGGCTGACGGACTACGTGTCGGCGAACGCGGCGCTGGCGGCGAGTGGTCATGAGCTGTGGGACACGATCCCCGCGGTGGCGACCCCGCACGGCTGGACGTGGCATCACGTGGCGGGTGGCCGGCGGATGGAGCTGGTGCCCGTCGAGGTGAAGGCGCTGCTGCGTCATCACGGTGGGCTGGCGACGACCGCGGTGGATCAGGACCGCCGGGGCACGCGGCCGCTGCAGGAGACCCGGCCGGCTCATTTCCGGTTGCCGAAGGCTGCGGTGGCGGTGGGTGAGCAGCAGATCCTGGGGGTCGAGGAGGATCTGGGGTATCGGCTTCCGGGTGCGTACCGGTCGTTCCTGAAGGCTGCCGGTGGTTCGGCTCCGGTGGGTGCTGCGCTGGACGCGGAGCTGGGTCTGCTGGTGGACCAGCCGTTCTTCACGGTGCGTGAGGAAGCGGCGATGAATGACCTGGTGTACGTCAACAAGTGTCTGCGGGACCATTTCACGAAGGACTTCCTGGGCGTGGGTTTCGTCCAGGGCGGCATCGTCGCGGTGAAGGTGCGCGGCGAGGGTCTGGGGTCGGTGTGGTTCTGTGCGTACGACGACGCGCGGGACCAGGACGGCTGGGGTGTGCAGGAGCGGGTGGACCGGCTGCTGCTGCCGTGCGGTGAGGACTTCGACGCGTTCCTCCAGCGTCTCGCGGGTAATCCGCCGGAGCTGGAGACGGTGGCGAACCTGATGGTGGACGGTGGCTTCGCGCGTGCCGTCCCGGTGGAGGGGTGAGCGCGGTGGTGACGTTCGCGCAGGCGCAGGAGCGGGCGGATGAGTGGGTCAACGGTGACGTGCCCGCGTATCAGCACCGTGAGGTCCGGGTCCGTGAGTTCGAGCTGGGTTTCGTGGTGTGGGCCGAGGACCGTGCGGAGGGCCCTGTTTCGGACGGGGGCCGTCAGCGGCTGGTGATCGCCCGGGACAGTGGTGAGGCCACGTTGTGGCCCGGGCTGCCGGTGGGTGAGGTGATACGGCGTTACGAGGAGGATTACGGGGCGTCGGGGGATGTGCAGCCGGCTCCGGAGGCGCCGCAGCGTATCGATCTGAATCAGACGTCGTTCCTGTTGACTCCGCCGGAGTGGCTGCAGGAGGCGGCGGACAAGCTGGGCATTCCGGACCGGCGTGCGGGGGCGGACGCGGAGGGGCCTTCCGCTCCGGGGCCTGTCGCTGATTCCGGTCCCGCGTCTTCCGCTCCGTCCGTTCCCGCGCCCGCGCGGGACGGTTCGGGTGCGCTGTGGCCGGCTGCGGGTGAGCAGGTGGAGCACGAGCCGACGGCGAACGACGGGGTGCCGGCCGGGGCTACGCCGTGGGCGGGTACGGACACGAACGGGGGTTCGGACGACGGTGCGGTGCCGCTGCCCGCCACGGTGTTCGCGCCGCCGCTGTCCGGGTCGGACGACGACGGCGCCCCGCCGCCGGTGGTCCCGGCGGAGGCGCCCACGGCACTGATGTCGGGTGGCAGTCAGCTGCCGCCGACGGCGGTCGTTCCCGGGCTGGATCCGCAGGCGCCGCCGCCGGGGTCCGCGGTTCCCGCTCCTCCCGGCGTCCCGGCTCCTCCCGGTTCCCCGGTTCCCGGCGCCCCTGGTGCCGGTGCGAGGGACATCGCGGACGCGGCGACGAGCAAGGCGACGGTGCAGCCGCGTGGTGCGCGGGGGACGGGTTCGACGACCCCGCCGCCGCCCGGTGCGCCTGGTACTCCCGGGGTGCGTCCCGGGGCGACTCCGCCGCCTTCGGGGCCGGGTGCGCCCGGCGCGCCGGCGGGTGGTTACGTGCCGACGCAGCTCGTCTCGCAGCTCGGTCCTCCGGGCGCGCAGCCCTCGGGTGCGCCGCAGCCGCCCGCGCCTCCTGGTCCTCCCGGGCCGCCCGGTGCGACGCCGCCTCCGGGGGGCGGGATGCATCATGCCGCGACGATGTTCGCGGACGCGAGTATCGGCGGGCCGAACGCACCGCGTCCGCCGGGGCCGCCCGGTCCGCCTGCTCCTCCCGGGCCTCCCGGTGCTCCGGGTGCCGCGGGTGTGGCGCCGCCGCCTCCGGGGTCCACGCCTCCTCCGGGGCCGCCTGCTCCGCCCGGACCTCCCGGGCCTCCTGGACCTCCTGGGCCTCCTGGGCCTCCTCCGGGTGCGACGCCGCCTCCGGGTGGCGGGGTGCACCATGCCGCGACGATGCTGGCGGGTCCGGGCCAGGTCGGTCCGGGGGCGCCGCAGCCTCCCGGTCCTCCCGGGGCGCCGGGGGGGCAGGGTCCGCACACTCCGCCGCCTCCGGGCGCGTACGGCTATCCGCAGCGGCCGGCGGGGCAGCCGACGGTCGGTCCGGGGTATCAGGCCGTGCTGCGTTTCCGCGCGGCCGACGGCAGTGAGCAGCAGCTGATCCGGCGTTCGGCGCCGGGTACTCCGCATCCGGAGTGGCAGATGCTGCATGAGCTGCGGGCGATGGGTGTGCCGCCGCAGCAGGTCATCGAGCTGCACACGGAACTGGAGTCGTGTGAGCTGCCCGGTGGTTACTGTGCGCGGATGATCAGGGAGACCTGGCCGCAGGTCCGGATCACGAGTGTGGCGCCGTACGGTACGGATCATGCGAGCCGGCAGCAGGGGATGCAGCATCTGCTGACGCATCAGGGTGAGTTGCACCAGGTGGCGGACGGTCCGGCGCGGCCTGCCCCGGTGCGGGCTCCGTTGCCGCAGATGCCGCCTGCCGGTGCGGTGCCTCCGGAGGCGCTGGCGGAGGAGCTGCACGGGGCGTTCGGTCCGGGTGTGCTGCGTTTCGATCAGCGTGCGGTGTCCCGGCAGGGTGTGCCGGAGGTGGTGGCGCGGACGCTGATGTGGGCGGGGCTGCCCGCCGATTTCGGGCCGTTCTTCTGGGCGCAGCCGGGTCATCCGGTGGTGCCGACGCTGGCGGAGCTGGCGGCGCAGCGGCAGGTGCAGCCGGCGTCGGACGCGGGTTCGTACCTGGTGATGGGTTCGGACTTCGGCCGGGCGATCTGTGTGCAGTACGGGACGGCGAACATCGTGGCCGTTCCGGTGGAGGCGGGCCCGGGTGGTCAGCCGGTGCCGCCGCAGTTCGTGAACACGGGGCTGCCGGAGTTCGTGCGGTCGATGGCGTTGCTGGGCCGGATGTGGCGGCTGCGGTTCGGGCTGAATCCGGAGCAGGCGGGCCGTTGGACGGTCGATTTCCAGGCGCAGCTGGTGGCGATCGATCCGGCGGCGCTGGCGTCTCCGGATGGCTGGTGGTCGGTGCTGCTGGAGCAGATGTGGGACGGGCTGCTGTGATGCGGTCCGGTCCCGTCTGATCCGTGGTGTGCGAGAGGCGCTCGTCCCTTGGTGGGGGCGGGCGCCTTTTGTGCGCGGTCCTGTGATGCGGGTCGCTTCCGTCCTGAATGCGGCTGATCGATTCAGACTTCCGGGCCAATTACCGCATCCTTGACGTATTGCTTCATGGTCGGGGAGTCGGAGAGCGGGAAAGAGGGCTTCAGGGATGAGTGGTGGACCGGTGTCCGCGTACGGGTTCGTGGGTGTGCGGGGGCGTGGTTACCGCCCTGAGCAGGTGGACCGGGTGGTGGCCTCGCTGTCGGCGGAGCGGGACGGGGCCCTGGAGCGGATCGCGCGGCTGACCGGGCTGGCGGAGGAGCTGGCGGCGGAGTCGGCGCGGCTGGGTGAGGTGGTGGCTTCGCTGCCGCCGCAGACGTATCAGTCGCTGGGTGAGCGGGCGCAGCAGATCCTGGCTCTGGCGGAGGCCGAGGCGGAGGCGGCGCGGAGTGCGGCGCTGGAGGACGCGCAGGAGCTGGGTGACGCGGCGGACGTGGCGGGCCGGGAGGTCCGTGAGGCGGCGCGTGAGTTGGCGGGGGCCGTGCGGGACGCGGCGGACGTCCGGGCGGAGGAGGCGCTGGCGGCGGCCCGGGACGCGGCCGCGGCGTCGGTGGAGGACGCGCGCCGGGAGGCGGGTGAGGTGCGTGGTGTCGCGGATGCGGAGATGGCGGAGACGCGTCGCCGTACGGCGAGTGTGCTGGCGCATCAGGAGCAGGAGCATGCCGAGCGTGGCAAGGCGGCTGATGCGGAGATCGCCGCGGCGGACGCGGCGATGGTGGAGCGTGAGAGGGAACTGACGGACCGCGGGGAGGCGTTGCTCGCGCGGGCGCGGCGCGAGCTCGCCGATGCGGAGGAGGCGGCCCGGCACGGTCAGGAGGACGCGGAGGCGCGTGCGGCGGAGCTGGTGTCGGGGGCCAGGACGGCGGAGGAGCGCGTGGTGCGGGAGACGGAGCGGGTCCTGCGGGAGCACGAGGAGGGCCGCGAGGAGGTGCAGGCGCACATGGCGCACGTGCGCAGTTCGCTGGCGGCGCTGACGGGACGGGTGACCACGGGCCCGGCGGAGTAGCCCGTCAGCCGCGCGTCCGCTCCGGGGCCCCGTCCGGGTCAGCCGTCGGCGGCCCGGTCGGTCCGGGTGTCCGGGCCGGGTGCGAGGGAGAACACCTGGTCGAGCCCGGTGACGCGGAGTACGCGCAGGACGGGTCCGGGTACGGCGAGCAGCGTGATGTCGGCCTGGTGCGCGGTGGCGTGGTTGCGGGCGACGATGAAGGCGGTGATGCCGCTGGAGTCGCAGAAGCTGAGGTGTGCGAGGTCGAGTACGAGTCGTTGGCCGGGTTCGAGGGCGAGGCTCGTCACGAGGCGGCGGAGTTCGGGGGCGGAGCCGTAGTCGAGTTCTCCCGCGATGCGCAGCAGGGGTCCGGTCTCTGTGTGCTGGACGGTCGTCGTCAGTGGGTTCATGAGGTGCCACTCGCAGGGATGGGATCGGTCGCGGGTATGCCGAGGGCGAGGAGGGCGGTGTCGTCGTCCAGTCCGTCGCCGAAGCTGTTGAGCAGGCCGGTCACCGCCTTGACGACCTCGCGGGGTCCGGTGCCGGTGAGGTGTGCCACGAAGTCACGCAGGGCGTCGTCGCCGAAGAGTTCGCGCTCCTCGCCGGTCCGGGCCTCGGTGAGCCCGTCCGTGTAGAGGAGGAGGGTGTCCCCTGCTTCCAGCACGGTCCTGGCGGAGGTGAAGGGGGCTGACGGCATGATGCCGATGAGGAGTCCGCCGGGGGTGGGGAGGTACTCCGCGTCGCCGTCCCGGCGCAGGACGAGTGCCGGGGGGTGGCCGCCGGAGGCGAGTTCGACGGTGACGGTGTCTCCGTCGGGTTCGAGGACGCCGAAGACGGCGGTGCAGTAGCGGGGGTCGCCTGTGGTGTACCGCTCGTGCAGGACGGTGTTGAGGGTGGTGAGCGCTGCCACGGGGTCCGGGTCGTGGAGGGCCGCGGCCCGCAGGGTGTAGCGGGTCAGCGAGGTCACTGCGGCGGCCTGGGGGCCTTTGCCGCAGACGTCGCCGAGGAAGAAGGCCCAGCGTTTGCCGTCCAGGGGGAAGAGGTCGTAGAAGTCTCCGCCCAGACGGTCGGGTGAGGCGGTGTGGTAGTGCGAGGCGGCTTCCATGCCCGGTACGTGGGGGAGTTGCGCGGGCAGCAGGCTGCTCTGCAGCACCGCGAGGGCTTCCTGCAGCCGTTCGCGGTCCTCCTCGGCCCGTCGGCGGGCCTCTTCGGCGACCTGGCGTTCGCGGAGCAGTTCCTGCTCGTAGGCGCGACGCTCGCCGGCGTCGAACACCGTCGTGCGGATCAGGAGGGGGCGGCCGTCGTGGCCGGTCTTCGTCAGGGAGCTGATGAGCACGGGGAGCCGGCCGCCGTCGGCCTGCCGGATGTCCAGGGCGATGCCGTTGACGCTTCCCTGCATGCGCAGGAGGGGTGCGAAGTGGGTGTCGTGGTAGATCCTGCCGCCGACGGTCAGGAGGTCGGTGAAGCGCATGCGGCCCACGACCTCGTCGCGGGACCGGCCGAGCCAGGTGAGCAGCGTGGTGTTGATCTTCGCGACGGTCCCGTCCATGAGGGTGGACAGGTAGCCGCAGGGGGCGGACTCGTAGAGTTCCTCCGCGCTGTCCTCCAGCAGGGAGGTGAAGGCGGTGGTCTCCTCGCCCTCCGGCCCGGTGCGGCACGTCACGACCGGTTCCTCACGAAGTCGGTGATGGCGGCCACGGTCGCCTCGGGGGCGCTGAGCTGGGGGCAGTGGCCGGTCGCGTCCAGGGTGACGAGCCGGCTGCCCGGGATCGCGGCGTGGACGTACGCGCCCACTTCCCGGGGGGCGATGACGTCCTGCGAGCATTCCAGGACCAGCGTGGGGACGCTCACCGTCTTCAGGTGGTCGCGGCTGTCGGACAGGAAGGTGGTCCTGGCGAAGACGCGGGCGATGGCGGGGTCGGTGGCGCAGAAGCTGTTGGTCAGTTCCTCGCCGAGTTCCGGGCGGTCCGGGTTGCCCATGATGACGGGCGCCATGGCGGCTGACCAGCCGAGGTAGTTGGACTCGAGGGATGCCAGAAGTTCGTCGATGTCCTCGGCGCTGAAGCCGCCGCGGTAGCCCGGGGTGTCGATGTAGCGGGGGGACGGGCCGACCATGATCAGCGAGTCGAAGCGGTCGGGTGCCGCCGCTGCCGCCAGGACGCCGGCCATGGCGCTGACCGAGTGCCCGACGAAGCGGACGTCGCGCAGGTCCAGCGCCTCGCAGACCTCCACCACGTCGCGGGCGTAGCCGTCCAGTGTGGAGTAGCGGGTCTCGCTCCACGCCGTGAGGTCGGAGTTGCCCGATCCCACGTAGTCGAACCGGACGACGCGGTGATCCCGGGCCAGTGCCGGTTCCACCAGTCGCCACATGTTCTGGTCACAGCCGAATCCGTGCGCCAGGAGGAGGACCGGTGCGCCGTGGGGGCCCGTCACCGTGACGTTGTTCCTGCTGACTATGTCCATGGAGGCATCCTCGCATTTCGTGGCGTCCCTCGATTTCCGTGTCCGTGTCGGCCGGCGGGCTCCCGCCGGGTCGGCGGCCGCGTCCGGCGGCAAGTGACCGCGAGGATCCGGGGTTCGACGGTGTGGTACCGGCGGTGCACTCGTCCTGCCTAGTCCTTGGGTGACACGGGGGCGCTCTCGTGCTCCTTCAGGACCGGGAAGCGGCGCGGGGCGAGCGTGAGGAGCACCAGCAGGGCGAGGGCGGCGGCGGCCGCGGCGCCGGTGAACACGTGGTCGACGGCCGTGTCGACGGCCCTGCGCAGGTGGTCCGTCGCGGCGGCGGAGAGCGCCGAGGGGTCCTCGAGGGCGTGCGAGACCGCGTCCAGGTCGCCGGGGAGTCCGGGGACGGGGGCGTCGGCCGGCCGGGAGGCGAGTACCCCGTTGGCGACGGCGCCGAAGAGCGCGGCGCCCAGGCTCTGGCCGACCTGGCGGCAGAAGAGGACGGAGGCGGTGGTCGTGCCCCGCTCGGTCCAGCCGACCGTCGACTGGACGCCGACGATCAGCGGGAGCTGGAAGAGGCCCAGCGTCGCGCCGAGCAGCAGCATGAGCAGGGCGGGCTGCCAGGCGGCGCCGGGGTAGGGCAGCAGCGGGAAGCAGAGCAGGACCAGCAGGGCCCCGGACATGCCGATGACGGCGGTGCTGCGGAAGCCGATGCGGTTGTAGACCCGGTCGGAGAGGGCGGCGGAGACGGGCCAGCTCAGGGTCATCACGGACAGCACGAACCCGGCCGCGATCGGGCCGAGTCCGAGGACGGACTGGGCGTAGGTCGGCAGGAACACGGTCGGCGCGACCATGAGCAGCCCCATCGCGCCGAGGGCGAGGTTGACCGAGGCGATGGTGCGGCGCTGCCAGACCCAGCCGGGGATCACGGGTTCGGCGGCTCGGCGCTCGATGGCGACGGTCAGGGCGGCCGTCGCGGCAGCGGCCCCCAGCAGTCCGAGCGAGGGGGCGGAGAGCCAGGGCCAGGCGACACCGCCCTGGACGAGGGCGGTCAGCAGGAGCGCGCCGGTCGCGAAGACGGCGAGGGCGCCCGCCCAGTCGACCCGGGGACGGGTGGCGGGGCGTGACCGTGCGGGTTCGTGGAGGTGACGGACCACCAGCCAGAGGGCCACGGCGCCGACCGGCAGGTTGATCAGGAAGATCCAGCGCCAGTCGGCGTACGCGGCGAGGAGCCCGCCCACCGCGGGTCCGGCCACGGCCGAGGTCGCCCACACGGTGGACAGCTTCGCCTGGATCTTCGGCCGCTCCTTGAGCGGGTACAGATCGGCGGCGATGGTCTGGACCGTGCCCTGGAGGGCGCCGCCGCCGAGGCCCTGTACGACGCGGAAGGCGATGAGCGCCGCCATGTTCCACGCGGCCGCGCAGAGCAGGGAGCCGGCCAGGAAGAGGATGATCCCGGCGATCAGGACGGGTTTGCGGCCGAAGGTGTCGGAGAGCTTCCCGTACACCGGCAGGGTGACGGTCACGGCGAGCAGGTAGCCGGAGAACAGCCAGGAGAAGACGGAGAATCCGCCGAGGTCGCCGACGATCTGCGGGACGGCGGTCGCGACGATGGTGCCGTCGATGGCGGCGAGGCCCATGCCGAGCATGAGTGCCGCGGCGACCGGGCGGCGGCTGCGGGCCGTGTCCGGTGTCCCGTCCGGGGCGGCCGCGCCGTGCACCGCTCCCGGGCTGTCCGTGTCGCCGATGCCGTCCGTGCCGCCCACAGGGGTTCCTTCCCTATGCATCTATTTCCTGGGGGTCACTGTCTCACCGCCCGTGGCCTCGCGGGAGTCGCGTGCCGAAGCGTGAGACCCCTACACGGGCCTCGCTCCAGGGGCTCGGACCCCTAGGGGGAGCTACGGACCAGGGCCCAGGGACCGTTCCTCCCGCCGGAGGACGAGAGACGGGGGCCCCGTTCCTTAGCGTGTTCCTACATCGCGGATGTGGCCGGCCACAGGGGACGGGGTGGGGGTAGCCCCCCTCGAATACGGGCCCCGGCCCCAGCGCGCCGGAACCCCTTCCCACCCGAGACTCGGAACGTACTCAGAGACGTCCCCGCATCGACCGACATAGGAGAAAAACCGTGACAACGGCTGTGACCATTCCCAGGCACGGGGACACTGGAGGGCGTACGGCCGTCGCCGCGCGGGCGCGGCAGGTCGTCAAGGCGTACGGCGCGGGGGAGACCCGGGTCGTGGCGCTCGACCACGTCGACGTCGACATCGCCCGCGGGCAGTTCACGGCGATCATGGGGCCGTCGGGATCCGGCAAGTCGACCCTGATGCACTGCCTGGCCGGGCTGGACACGGTGACGTCGGGGCGGATCCACCTCGCCGACACCGAGATCACGGGCCTCAAGGACAAGAAGCTGACGCAGCTGAGACGGGACCGGATCGGTTTCATCTTCCAGGCGTTCAACCTCCTCCCGACGCTCAACGCCCTCGAGAACATCACGCTGCCGATGGACATCGCGGGCCGTAGGCCCGACGCCGGCTGGCTCCAGCAGGTCGTGGAGACCGTCGGTCTCGCCGACCGGCTCGGGCACCGGCCCACGCAGCTCTCCGGCGGGCAGCAGCAGCGCGTGGCGGTGGCCAGGGCGCTCGCCGCCCGCCCCGAGATCATCTTCGGTGACGAGCCCACCGGGAACCTGGACTCACGGGCCGGCGCCGAGGTGCTGTCCTTCCTCCGCACGTCGGTGGACGAGCTGGGTCAGACCATCGTCATGGTCACCCACGACCCGGTGGCCGCCTCCTACGCGGACCGGGTCCTCTACCTCGCGGACGGCTCCCTCGTCGACGAGATGAAGAACCCGACGGCCGAGCAGGTCCTCGACCGCATGAAGGACTTCGACGCGCGCGGGCGGACGTCATGACCGTGTGGAAGACCTCGATGCGCAACTTCCTCGCGCACAAGGGACGGATGGCGCTCTCGGCCGTCGCCGTCCTGCTGTCGGTGGCGTTCGTGTGCGGCACGCTCGTCTTCACCGACACGATGAACACCACCTTCGACAAGCTCTTCGCGGCGACGTCCGCCGATGTGACGGTCAGTCCGAAGGCGGCGGCCGACGCCGACGACCTGCCGGGGGGCGGCAAGCCCGAGGCGCTCCCCGCGTCCGTCGTGGCCCGGGTCGCCGGTGTGGACGGGGTGGAGAAGGCCGAGGGCGCGGTCGTCAGCATGGCCGTCACGCTCGTCGACAGCCACGACAAGAACCTCGGGTCCGACACCGGGGCGCCGACGATCGCGGGCAACTGGACCGACAACGACCTGCGGTCCATGGAGATCACCTCCGGGCACGCCCCGCGCGGCCCGACCGAGGCGATGATCGACGCCGACACCGCCGAGAGGCACCACCTGGAGCTCGGCGACGAGGTGCGCACCATCTCCGTCACCGGTGACATCACGGCGAAGATCTCCGGGATCGCCGCGTTCACCGTCACCAACCCCGGCGCGGCCGTCGTCTACCTCGACACCGCCACCGCGCAGCGGAAGCTGCTGGGCGCATCCGGGGTCTTCTCGCACATCTCGGTCACCGCCGGACCCGGCGTCAGCGACACCGAGTTGAAGAAGAGCGTCGCCGCGGCCCTGGGCGACCCGGCGGCGTACAAGCTGCAGACCCAGAAGGAGGCCGCCGCCGCCAACAAGGACTCCATGGGGTCCTTCCTGGACGTCATGAAGTACGCGATGCTCGGCTTCGCCGGGATCGCGTTCCTCGTCGGCATCTTCCTGATCGTCAACACCTTCTCGATGCTGGTCGCCCAGCGCACCCGTGAGATCGGCCTGATGCGGGCCATCGGCTCCAGCCGCAAGCAGGTCAACCGGTCCGTGCTCGTCGAGGCGGTCCTGCTGGGCATCGTCGGATCGGTCCTGGGCGTCACCGCCGGCATCGGTCTCGCCGTGGGGCTGATGAAGCTCATGGGCGCCGTCGGCATGGAACTGTCCACCCGGGACCTCACCATCGCCTGGACGACCCCGGCGATCGGGCTGGCGCTCGGCATCGTCGTCACCGTCCTCGCCGCGTACGTCCCGGCCCGCCGGGCCGGCAAGGTCTCCCCGATGGCCGCCCTGCGTGACGCCGGCACCCCGGCGGACGCCAGGTCCGGCTGGGTCCGGGCGGTGCTCGGCCTGGTCCTCACCGGGGCCGGTGCCGCCGGCCTGTGGGCGACGACCCGGGTCGACGACGCGAGCGAGGGCTCGCTCTACCTGGCCCTCGGCGTGGTCCTCACCCTGATCGGCTTCATCGTGATCGGCCCGCTGCTCGCCGGCGCGGTCGTGCGGGGCCTCGGCCTCGTCGTCCTGCGGCTGTTCGGCCCCGTCGGACGCCTGGCGGAGCGCAACGCGCTGCGCAACCCGCGGCGGACGGGGGCGACCGGTGCCGCCCTGATGATCGGCCTCGCCCTGGTGGCGTGCCTCTCGGTCGTCGGCTCCTCCATGGTCGCCTCGGCCACTGACGAGCTCGACAAGTCGGTCGGCACGGACTTCATCGTCCAGTCGAACACCGGCCAGCTGATCGTGCCGCAGGCCGCCGAGGCCGTCAGGAAGGTGCCGGGCATCGAGCACGTCACCGACTACAAGGTCCTCGCCGCGAAGCTCACCAACCCCGACGGCTCGACCGTCGACGAGCACGTCACCGCCGCCGACCCGACCTACCCGCAGGACCTGCGGCGCACGACCGTGGCCGGTGACCTGGCGAAGGCCTACGGCGAGAACGCCATGTCGGTCGGCTCGGACTACGCCACGCTGCACGGGATCGAGGCGGGGGACGAGATCACCGTCGCGTTCAAGGCCGGCGGGACCGCGAAGCTGAAGGTCGCCGCGATCACCTCGGACGACACGACCGTCGACCAGGGCGCGATGTACATCAACACCACGACCGCCGAGCGCTACGTCCCCGCCGACAGGATGCCCACGAACATGATCATGTTCGCCTCGGCGCAGGACGGCAAGGAGAAGGAGGCGTACGCCGCCCTCAAGAGCGAGCTCGCCGCCTACCCGCAGTACAAGGTGCAGAACCAGGCCGACTTCAAGGAGGACCTGAAGGACCAGGTCGGCCAGCTGCTGAACATCGTGTACGGCCTGCTCGCCCTGGCGATCGTCGTGGCGGTGCTCGGTGTGGTGAACACCCTGGCCCTGTCGGTCGTCGAGCGGACCCGCGAGATCGGCCTGATGCGGGCGATCGGTCTCTCCCGCCGCCAGCTGCGCCGGATGATCAGGCTGGAGTCGGTGGTGATCGCCCTGTTCGGCGCGCTGCTCGGACTCGGCCTGGGCATGGGCTGGGGCACCTCGGCCCAGAAGCTGCTGGCCCTGGAAGGGCTCGGTGTCCTGGAGATCCCGTGGCCGACGATCATCACCGTGTTCGTCGCCTCGGCCTTCGTCGGACTGTTCGCCGCGCTGGTCCCGGCCTTCCGGGCCGGCCGGATGAACGTCCTGAACGCGATCGCCACGGACGGGTGACGGTGCCGGACGTAGGTTGACCGGTCCGGCCCCGGGCGCTCCTCCGAGCGCCCGGGGCCGGTTCGCGTCCCGGGCCGCCGACGTCAGGCGTGCATGACCGGTACGTCGTACTGGGGGATCCACTTGTCGCGGGTGACGACCGTCAGGCCTTCGGTCTGGGCCTGGGCGACGAGGATGCGGTCGAAGGGATCATGGTGGAGCGGGGGGAGGCGGCCCGCCTTGACGCCGTGCCCAGCGGTGATCGCGAGACTGGTCAGCTGGCAGTCGCGGACCCGCTCGGCCAGGTCATCGGGACCAGCCAACTTTCCGGCCGACTGTTTGATGGCGATCTCCCACGGAGTCGCGGCACTGAGGTAGACGGCGGGCTCCGTGTCGATGAGGTCCTTCAGCTCGTCGGAGAGCTCAGGGGAGTCGTCGAGCCACCACAGGGCGACGTGGGTGTCGAGCAGGAGGCGCATCAGCGCATCCCGAAGGCGTCGGCGATGTCGTCCGGAAACTCGTCGAAGTCGTCGGGGATGTGGATCTGTCCCCGGAGGGATCCGCGACCGGTCCGCCGTACCTTCGGATGAAGGGGCACGACCTTCGCGATGGGCTCCCCGGCCCGGCTGATCACGACCTCCTCGCCGGTCTCGACCTGTTGCAGAATGCGCGAGAAGTGTGTCTTGGCCTTGTGCACGTTGTACTGCCGGGCTGCTTCCATGACGCCTCGCTCGGACCAGAAGTGGACTAGCTGGTGGACTAAGGCTAGCCCCGCTGCCGCCGTACGGACAACGGCGTTCCCTCGCGCGAGTGACACACCGGCGTCGTACGCTGGAGACCCCGGCCCGTCCCACGTGTCGGGTCCTTCGCGTTGCCCACTCGCCACACCGGACGGAACCCTTCATGAGCCTGCACGGTCTGCTGGACGTCGTCGTCACCGACCCGGCGCTCTCCGAAGCGGTGAAGGCCGCATCCGACGGCCACCGGGCCCACGTCGACCTGGTCGGCCCGCCCGCCGCACGCCCCTTCGCGGTGGCCGCGCTGGCCCGCGAGGCCGGGCGCACCGTGCTGGCCGTCACCGCGACCGGCCGCGAGGCCGAGGAGCTGGCCGCGGCGCTGCGGACCCTGCTGCCGCCCGACACCGTGGCGGAGTTCCCCTCCTGGGAGACCCTGCCCCACGAGCGGCTCTCCCCCCGCTCCGACACCGTGGGCCGTCGCCTCGCCGTGCTGCGCCGACTGGCTCACCCCCGACAGGACGACCCGGAGACCGGGCCGGTCAGCGTGGTCGTCGCACCGGTGCGTTCCGTGCTCCAGCCGCAGGTCAAGGGCCTCGGCGACCTGGAACCCGTCGCGCTGAGCAGTGGGCAGACCGCGGATCTGGGCGAGGTCGTGGACGCGCTCGCGGCAGCGGCGTACGCCCGCGTCGAGCTGGTCGAGAAGCGCGGGGAGTTCGCCGTGCGCGGCGGGATCCTGGACGTCTTCCCGCCGACCGAGGAGCACCCCCTGCGGGTGGAGTTCTGGGGCGACGACGTCGAGGAGATCCGCTACTTCAAGATCGCCGACCAGCGGTCCCTGGAGGTCGCCGAGCACGGGCTGTGGGCCCCGCCCTGCCGTGAGCTGCTGCTCACCGAGGACGTACGCACCCGGGCGGCGGCCCTCGCCGAGGCCCACCCGGAGCTGGGTGAGCTGCTGGGGAAGATCGCCGAGGGGATCGCCGTCGAGGGCATGGAGTCGCTGGCCCCGGTGCTCGTGGACGAGATGGAGCTGCTGCTCGACGTCCTGCCGAAGGGTTCGATGGCGCTGGTCTGCGACCCGGAGCGGGTGCGTACCCGGGCGGCGGACCTGGTCGCGACCAGCCAGGAGTTCCTCCAGGCGTCCTGGGCGGCCACGGCGGGAGGCGGCGAGGCCCCGATCGACGTCGGCGCGGCCTCCCTGTGGGGCATCGCCGATGTCCGGGACCGGGCCCGTGAGCTGGGCATGATGTGGTGGTCCACCTCCCCGTTCGCCGCCGACGAGGAACTGGACGGGGACACCCTCAAGCTCGGGATGCACGCCCCGGAGGCCTACCGGGGCGACACCGCCCGGGCGCTCGCCGACACCAAGGGGTGGCTGGCCGAGGGCTGGCGCACGGTGTACGTCACCGAGGGGCAGGGCCCGGCCTCCCGGACGGTCGAGGTGCTCGGCGGCGAGGGCATCCCGGCCCGCCTCGACCAGCACCTGACCGAGATCACGCCGTCGCTCGTCCACGTCTCGTGCGGAGCCATCGACCACGGCTTCGTCGACCCGGCGCTGAAGCTGGCCGTGCTCACCGAGACGGACCTGACCGGGCAGCGCACCGCGAGCAAGGACCTGGGGCGGATGCCCGCCCGCCGCCGCAAGTCCGTCGATCCGCTCACCCTTCAGGCGGGCGACTACATCGTCCACGAACAGCACGGGGTGGGCCGCTACATCGAGATGGTCCAGCGCACGGTGCAGGGCGCGACCCGTGAGTACCTCCTGGTCGAGTACGCCCCCGCCAAGCGAGGCCAGCCCGGCGACCGGCTGTACATCCCGACCGACCAGCTGGAGCAGGTCACCAAGTACGTCGGCGGCGAGGCCCCGACCCTGCACCGGCTCGGGGGCGCCGACTGGACGAAGACCAAGCAGCGCGCCAAGAAGGCGGTCAAGGAGATCGCCGCCGACCTGATCAAGCTGTACTCGGCGCGGATGGCGGCCCCCGGCCACGCCTTCGGGCCGGACACCCCGTGGCAGCGCGAGCTGGAGGACGCCTTCCCGTACGCGGAGACGCCCGACCAGCTGTCGACGATCGCCGAGGTCAAGGAGGACATGGAGAAGTCCGTCCCGATGGACCGGCTGATCTGCGGTGACGTCGGGTACGGCAAGACGGAGATCGCGGTGCGCGCGGCCTTCAAGGCGGTCCAGGACGGCAAGCAGGTCGCGGTGCTCGTGCCGACGACGCTGCTGGTCCAGCAGCACTTCGGGACGTTCACCGAGCGGTACGCGCAGTTCCCCGTCAACGTCCGGGCGCTGAGCCGCTTCCAGTCGGACACCGAGTCGAAGGCGACGCTGGAGGGGCTGAAGGACGGGTCCGTGGACCTGGTCATCGGCACGCACCGGCTGTTCTCGTCGGAGACGAAGTTCAAGGACCTGGGCCTGGTCATCGTCGACGAGGAGCAGCGCTTCGGTGTCGAGCACAAGGAGCAGCTGAAGAAGCTCCGGGCCAACGTGGACGTGCTGACGATGTCGGCGACGCCCATCCCCCGTACGCTCGAGATGGCCGTCACGGGCATCCGCGAGATGTCGACGATCACGACGCCCCCCGAGGAGCGGCACCCCGTCCTCACGTTCGTCGGGCCGTACGAGGAGAAGCAGATCGGCGCGGCGGTGCGGCGTGAACTCCTGCGTGAGGGCCAGGTCTTCTACATCCACAACCGGGTCGAGTCCATCGACCGGGCCGCGGCGCGGCTGCGCGAGATCGTGCCCGAGGCGCGGATCGCGACGGCGCACGGGCAGATGGGCGAGAGTCAGCTGGAGCAGGTCGTCGTCGACTTCTGGGAGAAGAGGTTCGACGTGCTGGTCTCCACGACGATCGTCGAGTCCGGCATCGACATCTCCAACGCCAACACGCTGATCGTGGAGCGCGGCGACAACTTCGGGCTCTCGCAGCTGCACCAGCTGCGTGGCCGTGTCGGCCGCGGCCGGGACCGGGGCTACTCCTACTTCCTGTACCCGCCGGAGAAGCCGCTGACGGAGACCGCGCACGAGCGTCTGGCGACCATCGCCCAGCACACCGAGATGGGTGCGGGCATGTACGTCGCGATGAAGGACCTGGAGATCCGCGGCGCGGGGAACCTGCTCGGTGGTGAGCAGTCCGGCCACATCGCGG
The DNA here is from genome assembly GCF_029428875.1 of Streptomyces sp. JH34. Taxonomy (NCBI): domain Bacteria; kingdom Bacillati; phylum Actinomycetota; class Actinomycetes; order Kitasatosporales; family Streptomycetaceae; genus Streptomyces; species Streptomyces sp. JH34. The sequence continues at coordinate 4,294,297 of NZ_JAJSOO010000001.1, forward strand.
GGGTCGGCTTCGACCTGTACATCCGGATGGTCGGCGAGGCGGTGGCGGACTACCGGGCGGCGGTGGACGGCGGCGTCGAGGAGGAGCCGCCGCTGGAGGTCAAGATCGAGCTGCCGGTCGACGCGCACGTCCCGCACGACTACGCCCCGGGGGAGCGGCTGCGTCTCCAGGCGTACCGCGCCATCGCCTCCGCGAACTCGGAGGACGACATCCGGGCGGTGCGTGAGGAGCTCACCGACCGCTACGGCAAGCTGCCGGAGCCGGTGGAGAACCTCCTGCTGGTGGCGGGCCTGCGGATGCTGGCCCGGGCCTGCGGGGTGGGCGAGATCGTGTTGCAGGGGCCGAACATCCGCTTCGCGCCGGTGGAGCTACGCGAGTCGCAGGAGCTGCGGCTGAAGCGGCTGCACCCCAAGACGATCTTCAAGCCGGCCACGCGCCAGATCCTGGTGCCGCGCCCGACAGCGGGCCGGATCGGCGGGAAGCCGGTCGTGGGCCGCGAACTCCTTTCGTGGACCGGGGAGTTCCTCACGACGATTCTGGGGTCGTAGGGGAGCGGAAGAGGAATCCGGCGACGGACCGGAACAGTTCCGCGGGGTCCCGGCCGTCGACCGGGCCGTCCAGATTGCCGCTGAGCAGCAGGGTGGCGAAGCCGTGGGCGAGGGACCAGGCCGCGATGCCGGCCGCTCTCGCGTCGTCGCCGGTGCGGGGGAGTTCGCCGACGGCCGCGCGTAGTTCCTCCGTCGCGCGGGCCTTCGCGGCGAGCAGCGCCGGGTCGTCGGGCCGGTACAGCTCGGGGCGGAACATCACCTGGAAGTGCGCCGGGTGTTGGGCGGCGAACCGTACGTAGGCCACGCCCCGTTCCTGGAGGCCGGGGGCGTCGGCGAGGGCGTCCGCGAAGAGTGCGTAGCCCTCGGCCGCGACGGCGGTGAGCAGGCCGGTGCGGTCCTTGAAGTGGTGGGCCGGTGCGGCGTGCGAGACGCCCGCGCGGCGTGCCAGGTCGCGCAGGGACAGGGCGTCGGGGCCTTCCTGGGCGATGACGTCGAGGGCGGCGGTGAGCAGGGCCCGCCGCAGGTCGCCGTGGTGGTAGGCGCGTTCGCTGGTCATGGGACGTACGGTACGCGCAATCTAGTCATTGACAAGTTCGAGGGGGCCGCGCACTCTGGGTATCTAGTCACCGACAAGATTGGCCGGAGAGCGGAGGTCGGGAGATGTCCGACGAATGGGGTCACGTGCGGCAGATGTGGCATCTGCTGGAGCCCCTGCACGCCGTCGTCTACTACGCGCCGGAGGCTCTGGAGGAGGCCGCCGCGCTGGGATACACCACGGAGGAGCGATGGCCGGGCTACTTCGCCTGGCGTGCCGCGCCGCTCGGGGCGGTGGGCGCGGACCGGGTGACCGGGACGTTCCACAGCTTCAGCCCCCGGATGATCCGGGCGTACGTGCCGGCCGTCTGGTCCGTCGCCTCCCCGGACGCGGTGCTCGCGGCCAGGGCGAGAGCGGTGGACCGGGCGTACCGGACGCTGTTCGGGGACCGGGTGGACGGGCCGGAGCTCGCCGAAGCCGCCGCGCTCGCCCGGCGGGTGGTGTCGGCGGCGGACGTGACCGGGCGGCCCCTCGCCGGGGCCGCCGCCGCGCTGTCCTGGCCGGACGAACCCCACCTGGCGCTCTGGCACGCGGCGACGATCCTGCGGGAGCACCGGGGGGACGGCCATGTTGCGGCGCTCGTCGAGGCGGGCCTCGACCCGGTGGAGTCGCTGGTCTCCTTCGCGGCCGTCGGTGCCGCCCGCCCGGAGGTCTTCGCGAGCCGGGGATGGAGCGGGGCGGAGTGGTCGGCGGGAGGTGGCCGTCTCCTGGAGCGCGGGCTGCAGGAGGAGGACGGGACGGCCACGGACGCAGGACACATGCTGCGTGCCGAGGTGGAACGGCGTACGGACGAACTGGCCGCCGCCCCGTGGACCACGCTGGACACGGTGGAGCGGGAGCGACTGGTGGAGCTGCTCGGTCCCCTGTGGGTGGACGTGATCAGCTCGGGCCTGCTGCCGTCCGAGAACACGCTGGGCATCGGGAAGGTGTGAGACGGGGCAGTCCTCGGGCGCGCCGGCCGGAGGCCGCGCTCGCGGGTGCCGTGAGGGGCGCGGTCAGAACGGGGGCTCGCCGAAGAGCGAGCCGGCCCGGACAGGTGCGACCGGCCAGGACCGGGCCCGGCGGGCGAGCTCGGCGGCGTCCATGGCTGCGTACCTTGGCCACCGCGTCCCACATGGGCCCCGCACTCCGTGGGCGGGACCCGTCAGCGGGATGCTGTCAGTCCTGACACTGCCGCAGCATCGTGGCCTTGTCCGCCGTCGTCACCGGGAGCTCGTACTTTTCGGCGACCTGCGCGAACCGCACCGCGTACGAGCACCGGATCTCCTTGTCCGGCGGCAACCAGGACGCGGGCCCCGAGTCCCGCTTCGCCGAGTTGGCGCGCCCCTCGACAGGAAGCAGATTGAGCACGTCGTTCGCCAGCTGCCTGCGCTTGTCGGCCGGCCATCGGGCGGCGCCCATCTGCCAGCTGTAGGACAGCGGGACCACGTGGTCTATCTGCACCTCGGCGGCCTTGGCCTTCTTCCAGGCGATGTCCTTGCCGGTGTACGGGTCGTACAGGTCCATCGAAACGACCACGCAGTCGGAACCCGAACGGAACCGCACGTGCCGCCCATGGAGTTTCAACAGGTCGTTCCGCGTGTCACAACCGTTCCTCGCCAGCGGCACCCCGTCCGCCGTGTCCATCCACGCGTAGCCGAACTCATCGCGCTCGTAACCCGTCTTCGGCCCGCGCCCCTTCGTGGTGAGTCCCTGGATGAGCTTGCGCGCGTCGGCCTTGTCCGCTTCCGACGTGAGCGCGGCGAGCCCCGGCTTCGTCCCGTCGGGATTCGTCAGCGGGCTCACCACCCGGCCGGCCGCCGCGTCCGGTGCGGAGCCTGCGGAGCTTCCGCCCTGCTCCAGGCCGTCACAGCCCCCGACGAGCACGGCGGCCACGGCGACCGAGACCACGGCCCTCCTCCTGCGAAGGGCGAGCGCGCCCGTCGACGTCAGGGCGGCGGGCGGAAGGAGACGGCGGGCACGGGGCGGGGCGGGGGAGGGAGTCACAACGCATCAGCGTAAGGGGCGAGGGTGCGGCAGAGGCAGGGGGATTACCTCGTCGCTTTCCGGACGACGGCTTGAAATGTGCCGGGAAATCGGCTGTCGATTCGGTGAGGCCCCGTCATGATGACGCCATGGGTGTTACGGAGGGGGCTCTGACATCACTCTGCGACGGCTGGGACGTGCCTGTCCGGCACAAGCCCGGCGGCGGCCCGTACGAGGAACGGGACGAGTAGGCCGGGCGGTGCCGCGTCACGCCGGTACCACCGCCGCCCGCCCGACACCGCCCCCGGGCCCTGCCCGCTCCTCCCTCGCACACCCGGACCCGTCCCTATCCAGTTGTCAGGAGACCGCTCATGGCTGACGAGTTGGTGCGCCGCGCCCAGAGATTCGTGAACACGACCTACAACAACGGTGCGACGCTCGGCATATCCAAGCTCGACGAGAACGGTCAGACCGGCTGGACCACGATGTACGCCCTCACCCGGGCGCTCCAGTACGAGATGGGTATCACGGCTCTGTCCGACTCGTTCGGTCCGACCACCCTGTCGACCATCGCCTCGAAATACGGGAAGCTCGACGCCACGACCATCCCGTCCGCGAACTTCTGTCGCGTCATCCAGTCCGCGCTGTACTGCAAGGGATACGACGGCGGTGAGATCGACGGCATCTACAACTCCCGCGTCCAGGACGCCGTCCTGAAGCTGAACCAGAACATGGGCGTGAGCTCCACGTATCCGGGCAGCTCGCTGTGGCCGAAGGTCGTCAAGGGTCTGTTCAACATGGACGCCTACGTCACCGTCAGCGACGGCTCGGAGCAGATCCGCTCCATCCAGCAGTGGCTCAACGGGCGGTACGTCCTGCGCAAGGACTTCTACATCATCCCCTGCGACGGCCACCACTCCCGCGACGTCGCCAAGTCGATGCTGTACGCGATCCAGTACGAACTGGGCATGGCCGACGGGACCGCCAACGGCGTCTTCGGCCCCGGCACCCAGTCCGGCCTCCGGTCGCACACGGTGTCCACCGGCACCACCGGCACGTGGGCGCAGCTGTTCACCGCCGCCATGATCCTCAACAAGCGCGACGTCCCCTTCGGGAACTTCACCTCCACCGTCCAGAGCGGCGTGGAGAGCTTCCAGTCGTTCATCAAGCTCCCGGTCACCGGGAACGGCGACTTCCAGACGTGGGCCTCGCTGCTCGTCTCCTACGGCGATCAGTCCCGCCCGGGCACGGCGTGCGACGGCGTCACGAAGATCACGCCGGCGCGCGCCCAGACCCTCAAGGACGCCGGCTACCGGTACATCGGCCGCTACCTCTACAGCGCGTCCACGACGAGCCTGCCCGAGAAGCAGATCCAGCCGGGCGAGCTCGCCACGATCAAGGAGTACGGGCTCCGCTGCTTCCCGATCTACCAGACGTGGAGCCGCTCGGCGGACTACTTCACCTACAACCAGGGCACGAACGACGCCTTCATGGCGATCGAGTGGGCGCAGCGCCACGGGTTCAAGCCGGGCACCATCATCTACTTCGCGGTCGACTACGACGCGATGGACGCCGAGGTCAGCCAGTACGTCATCCCGCACTTCCGCGGAGTGATGCGCACGATCGGGGAGAACTCCAGCTACGGCGTGGGCGTCTACGGGCCGCGCAACGTGTGCCAGCGGGTGGCCGACGCCGGATACGCGGCGACCAGCTTCGTGTCCGACATGTCGAGCGGGTTCTCGGGGAACCTCGGCTACCCCATGCCGACGAACTGGGCCTTCGACCAGATCGTGACCATCACCGTCGGCTCGGGGGCCGGCGCGATCGAGATCGACAAGAACATCGCCTCGGGCCGTGACACCGGCCAGGGCGACTTCGATCCCGGCGCCTACACCGAGGGCCTGGACGTCGACCTGGACAAGGCCGCCTACGAGGCGCCGATGCTGACGGACGTCAAGAACTACCTGACGTCGATCGGTGTCCCGGAGACCGGCGGGGACGGCTGGACGGACAGCGACTGGGCCACCCTGGGCGGTATCTCCACCACCAAGGCGTTCGAGCTCGTGATGAGCGCGGACTGGCTGTTCACGTCGCTGGCGCGCCAGCTCAAACTGCGCAAGGCGCTGATCCAGGCTCCGGTGCTGTGGGAGCTCCGCAAGCTGAACCCCCTGGACTTCGTCGCGGACGAGGCCGTGAAGAACGGGCTGAAGGACGACTCCAGCACCGGCTGGGGCCAGATCTTCGCCTGGGTCACCATCGACGCCCGTAACTACTGCATGCAGCAGGGGATCATCAACGGGACGCCGCTGACCGACTCCGACACCCGGGGGGTGTGGGACAACCTCCAGGACCCGCTCTACAACATCCGGTCGGTCTCCTACCTGACGGTCTACAACGCGCACCAGCTGGGGATCGCCAGACCGGGGCTGAGCACGAGCGCCGCCGACACCCAGGCGCTGCTCGCCCGGTACAACGGGACGGGTGACGACGCCGCGAAGTACGGCCGTGAGCTCATAGGGCTGTACAACGTGCTGGAGAACTACAACCAGCTCTCGCGGACCACATGAGCGCGGTCGTGAGCGTGAATACTGGGCGCATGTGGAAATGGCTGCCGGTGGCCGTGGGTGTGAACGTGCTGCTCGGTGTTCCCGGTGTCGTCCCGGTGTGGCTGCTCTGGTACTACGCGTCGAACGGGCCGCTCGCCTCCATGGGCTGGACCTCGCGTGAGCCGACGGAGAACGACGGGTTGTTCTTCTGGCTGGTGGCGGCAGTGGTGGTGAACGCCGTGTTCCTGCTCGTCTGGTGGTTCGCGAACCGTCCCGTCCGGCGCAGGATGGCGCTGGACCCCCTGGTGTACTGGCCGGCCGGTGCCCTGATCGCGCTGGTGCCGACGTTCATCCTCATGTTGGTTCTCTGAGAGGGAGTGAAGGCGTGCGAAACGACATATCGAGGCGGGCCGTCGTGACGAGCGCGGCCGTGATCGGTGCCGCGGCCGCCGTGGGTTCCTTCGTGCCGGGTACCGCTGCGGCGGCGACGGGAGTCCGGACGAAGAAGGCCCCGGTCTCACCGAACGGGTGGCCGATCGAGAAGGAGGCGAACCACGTCTCCACGGTGTGGACGCGTCGTGTGGCCGGAACGGGACTGGAGGTCGACCTCCGTATCGGCGACGTGGAGGCCGTCCTCATCCATGTGATCCGGCGCTTCCACTACGAGGTCGAGCAGCTGCACACGGTCGACCTGGCCGGCTGGCGGCAGGCCGGCACGCTCCGCAAGGGCCTGCCGGAATCGAATCTGGCGTCCGGTACCGCGGTGCGGATCCGGCCCGGCGCCGCCGCGAAGGGCGGGCTGTTCCCGCAGCAGGAGATCGTGCTCCGGGACATCCTCGCCGACTGCGAGGGCGTGGTGCGGTGGGGCGGGGACGACAGCGAGGTGGACGAGTCGCTCTTCTACATCGACGCCGGTCCCGACGACGAGCGGGTGGCGGCGCTCGGCGAGCGGTTCCGCGACTGGGACACAACGCCCGGACTGGGGGCCGGTACCGCGGTGGACGTCCGGTCCTCGTCCCGGCGGAGCCGCGCGGAGCAGCTCGCCGGGGTCCAGCGCCGGGCCTGACCCCACGGGAGTGCCTTTCGGGGTGGCCATGGAGACCGAGGAGAACGTGCTGCTCGTGGAGAACGGTGACATCGTGTTCGCGGGCGACGCCGGCATGCAGCGTGTCGGAAACGGCTTCGAGCGGGCGGTCAAGGCTTTTGTCTCCGGTACGTGGGACAAGACCTTCTTCTGACCGCGACGCGTTCTTCTCCGGAGAGTTTTGACATGAGCACGGGCCGTCGGGATTTCCGACGGCCCGTGCTCCGGTTGTGCCTGCCCCGAGCGAAGAGACGCAGCAAGGCCCCCCGGTCGACCGCCGCTGCGTCTGCTCCCTCCCGCCCGGGCCGGAACCCGGCGGGACGCCGGCACCGCGGGCGCGGTCCGGTTCGCGCGTCCGCGGTGCGAGAGGGACGTCAGAGCTTCAGCTCCCACTGGCTCGCGTCCAGGTCGAAGTCCGGACTGACCTCGACGCTCAGGGTGCCGGCGTCCGCCGGGGCGTCGAAGGCGTACTCGGCCGTGATCTTCTTGCCCGGCAGGACCGTGCCGGCGAAGCCTTCCCCGATCTTCTCGTCGAAGATCTGCTCCGCGTCCACCCCGTCCTCGCCGGCGCGGGCCTCCAGGCTGACGAGGGACGCGTCGAACTTCTCCTTGCCCTTGTTCTCGATGACGACCGTGACGGTGTACGCCTTGTTGCCCTTGGTGTGGCCGATCGCGTATTCGCCCGCGGTGTAGGCGGCCGGGGCGTTGACCGTCACTTCGAGACCGTCGTCGTACACGGCCGCGTCCCCTTCCGCCAGGGCCTGGTCCTTCTCGGGGGCGTCCACGTCCGTCGCGGCCTCGCCCTTCGTGCTCCTGTCGGCTCCGCCCGGTCTGGCGGAGGCCGAACTCCCCGAGAGCTCCTTGTCGATGCTGTCCACCGCGTCGTCCACGGCCTTGAACGTGATGACGGCGCCGACCACCGACAGGATCAGCGCGAGAAGGCCGAGTGCGGCGCCGAAGGTGGTCACTCCCTTGTTCGTCGCCTCACCGCGCTTGACGCGGCCCCGTCCCGACAGGCCGAGGATCAGCGCGATGAGGCCGAGGATGCCGGCCAGCCAGAAGAGCAGCGGGATCAGTCCGGAGACGGAACCGATGATGCCCAGGACGAGTGCCGCGATACCGAGTCCGTTACGGGCGGGACGTGTCCCGGGAGCGTGGACGGGAGCGTAGGGCTGCTGGGGCTGGGGCTGCGGCGGCTGCGAGTACTGGGACATGGGTGTGCCCTCCGAGGAGCATGAGTGTGTGAGCGGCGATGTGCACCGCTCGCTGTTCCGGTGGGTCAATCACAGCAGACGCTGTGAACCGAGTCAACACCGCACATGCCCGAGCGTGCGTCGTACGTTGTGAATTGGTTTCGTGCCGGTCGTCGGTATGCTCACCGGCACGACGGATCTACTGGGGAGACAGTCAGTGCCCGAGAACTCGACAGAGGTGACCGCCGCCGGGATCGCCCGGCTCGCGGGTGTGGGGCGCGCGGCCGTCAGTAACTGGCGCCGGCGTCACGCCGACTTCCCCCGGCCGGTCGGCGGCACCGACACCAGCCCGTCCTTCTCCCTGCCCGAGGTCGAGCAGTGGCTCCGCGACCAGGGAAAACTGGCCGAGGTGCCTCTGCGCGAGCGGGTCTGGCAGCAGCTGACCGGGCATCCGGCCGGGGCCGTCACCGCGCTGGTCCACGCGGGCTGCGCCCTGCTGCTCGTCAGGGACAGGCCGACGGCGTGGCTGGAGATCACCGCGGTGTCCGACGCCCGGATGGCCGAGGTCCTGCCGGTCGCCCTGGACGAGGTGCTCACGGCCCGTCTGGGCCCCGAGCGCGCGGTTCACACTCCGACCGGACCCGAGCTGCTGGCGTCCGTCCCCCTGCTGCGCGCCACCGCCGAACTCGCGGCCGGGACGGGGGCACGCCGCGCCTTCGAGTTCCTGTTCGTCCGCCAGCTCGATGCCAATCCCCGCCAGTACACACTCACCCCGCCGGGGCTCGCCGCCCTGATGGCGGACCTGGCCGAGCAGGTCACGCGCGGGGCGGGCGGCGGACCGGCCGGGGGGCGGACGGCAGACCGCACCGTCCTCGACCCCGCGGCCGGGACCGGCGCCCTGCTGCGCGCGGTCGGCGGCCCGGTGACCCTGTACGCCCAGGAGGCCGACGCCGATCTCGCCGCGCTCACCGCGCTCCGCCTCGCCCTGCACTCGGAAGAGGCCGCAGGGAAGGCCGGGGCACCCACGGAACCTGACGCGGCCCGGGGCGCGATCGCCGTACGGGCCGGGGACACCCTGCGCACGGACGCCTTCCCGGGCCTCGCCGTGGACGCCGTCCTCTGCCACCCGCCGTTCAACGAGCGCAACTGGGGGCACGAGGAGCTGGCCTACGACCCACGCTGGGAATACGGCCTCCCCGCCCGCACGGAGTCCGAACTCGCCTGGGTCCAGCACGCGCTGGCCCATCTCCGCGAGGACGGCACCGCCGTGCTGCTGATGCCGCCGGCCGCCGCGTCCCGACGGTCCGGCCGTCGTATCCGGGCCGATCTGCTGCGCCGGGGCGCCCTGCGCGCCGTCATCGCGCTCCCCGCGGGTGCCGCGCCGCCCTACGGCATCCCGCTCCACCTCTGGGTGCTGCGCAAGCCCGGGGCGGACCGGAGGCCCACGCCCGAACTCCTCGTCGTGGACACCGCCGAGTCCCCCGAGACCGCCCCGGGGGCCGTCGGCCGTGACCGGATGGACTGGGCGGCCGTACGGAACACCGCACTCGACGCCTGGAGCGCCTTCGACCGCCCGGGAGCCCCCGACAGCGGGGACGCCACCGTGGACCGGCCCGGCGTCAGCCGCGTGGTTCCCGTCATCGAACTGCTCGACGACGACGTCGACCTCGCCCCCGCCCGCCATCTGCCGCCCCCCGCGGCGGGTGGTGCCGCCGAACTCGACCGGGTGAGGGAACGGCTTGACGAGACCCTGAAGCTCACCGCCCGCCTCACCCCGCCGCCCGCCTCACCCCGCGAACCGTCCCGGCGCACCCTGACCACGGTCGGCGAACTCGTCCGCTCCGGGGTCCTGCAACTGCGCACCGGCTCCGGCACGGGCGGCGGTGCCGCCCCCGTCCTCACCGAGCAGGACGTCCTCGCCGGGGCGGCCCCCAGCGGCACCCCGACCGGCACGACCGCCCCGGAGGACGAACCGCTCCTGCTGGAGCCCGGCGACGTCGTGCTGCCCGTGCTCGGCGGTGGGACGCTCTCCCGGGTCGTGGACGACGCCACCGCCGGCGCGGTGCTCGGCCGCAACCTGCAGGTGCTGCGCCCTGATCCGGCCGCACTGGACCCCTGGTTCCTCGCCGGGTTCCTGCGCGGTACCGCCAACAACCGCCAGGCCAGCAGCTACGCCTCGACGGCGGCCCGGCTCGACGCGCGCCGTCTCCAGCTGCCTCGGGTTCCCCTTTCCGAACAGCAGCGGTACGGACGGCAGTTCCGCACCCTCGCCGCGTTCGAGGACGCCCTGCGCACAGCGGGCCGGCTCGGCGGACAGCTGCTCCAAGGGATGTACGACGGCCTGACGGACGGCACGGTCGACCCGGCGCCCCCACACTGACGACCGTGCGGACCACAGACGTTGTGCACAACGGGGACCGACTGTCTGCCTGGGTGTATACGCTCTCAGCACACTTCGTCCACGTGCTTTCCAGGAGCAGCTCATGCATGGCTACGGCTATCCGCCGGAGTGGCCGCCGCAGCGTCGTCCGTCCCCGGCGACGTTGAATCTGCTGCGCGTGGTCTTCGTGACGCTGACCGTGGTGAGCTGCGGGTTCCTCGCCTGGGGGGCGATGCTGCGTCTCGCGATCGTCACCCGCAGGCGCCGGGACTGGGTCCTGCTGGCCGTGGTGTTCGTGCTCAACGTCGGGCTGTTCGTCTTCATCCTGGCCACGCCCGACGATCCGGAGAAGATGACGGACACCCAGGCGCTGATAGGCATGGGCTGGCTGATCGGCGTCGTGGCCGGTGTGATCGCGTACTACCTGTACACGGACCTGAGGCACTTCGGCACGGAGGAGCCGTACGGGCGCTACGGCGGTCCCCGCCCCGGCCACCTTCCCTCGCCCCACGTCCCACCGGGATACGGCGCATACGTACCGCACCCGACCGCCGCCGGTCCGCCGCCGGCGGGTTACGGCTACCCGCCCGCCCCGGCCCCGCAGGCCCCGGTGCCCCCGCCCGCGTCTCCGGCCGTTCCGCCGAGGCCGGCCGGTCCGCCCCAGCGCCTGGACCAGGTGCGGGCCGAGCTCGACGAGCTGAGCCACTACCTCCGCAAGGAGGGTGACGGCCGGTGAACGGGCGTGTCATCGCCGGGCGTTACGCGCTGGCGACGATTCTCGGCCAGGGCGGCATGGGTCAGGTCTGGACGGCGTACGACCAGCGGCTCGACCGCAGGGTCGCGGTGAAGCTCCTGCGTCCCGACCGGGTGGCGGGCCCCTCCGGCCGTGAGGCCGCCGACGATCTGCGCCGCCGCTTCGTCCGCGAGTGCCGGGTCACCGCGCAGGTCGACCACCCCGGTCTCGTCACCGTCCATGACGCGGGGAGCGACGGCGAGGACCTCTACCTCGTCATGCAGTACGTCGAGGGAGCGGACCTCGCCGACCACCTGGCCGAGCACGACCCCTACCCGTGGCCCTGGGCCGTGGCGGTCGCCGCCCAGCTGTGCGCGGTGCTCTCCGCGGTGCACGCGGTGCCGATCGTCCACCGCGACCTCAAGCCCCGAAACGCGATGGTGAAGCCCGACGGCACCCTCACGGTGCTCGACCTCGGCATCGCCTCCGTCATGGACACCGACACGACCCGCCTGACCCACACGGGCTCCCCGGTCGGTTCCCCGGCCTACATGGCCCCGGAACAGGCGATGGGCGGCGCGGTCGGCCCCTACACCGACCTGTACGCGCTCGGTGTGCTCCTCCACGAGCTCCTCAGCGGTGACGTTCCGTTCGCCGGATCGACCGCCCTGGGTGTCCTGCACCGCCATCTCTACGAGCCGCCGCTCCCGGTCCGCCATCTCAGGCCCGAGGTCCCCGAGGCGCTCGAAGCACTCGTCCTGCGGCTGCTCTCCAAGGACCCGCAGCACCGGCCCGCCTCCGCCCAGGAGGTCTACGAGTCCCTGCGGCCCCTGCTGCCCGGCGCCGGCTCGCCCTCGGGCCCGCTCGACCCGACCCGCCCGTTCCTCCGCCCGCACGCCCCCTGGCCCGACCGGGCGGCCGTGCCGGCATCGGCGCCGGCCCCCGTCCAGCAGGCCCCCGCCCCACCTCACGAGCCGCCCGCCCGGCCGGACGTGGCGCAGGCCGTCGACGACGTGAATCGACTGCTCGGCGAGGGCCGCATCACCCAGGCCGTCGACATCCTCGGGGGAATCCTGCCCGCCGCGGCCGAGGAGCACGGCGAACACTCACCGGTCGTACGGATCCTGCGCAAGCAGTACGCGGCCACGCTGATGGACGACGGCCAGTACCGCCGCGCCCTCCCGGAGCTCCGCCGCCTCGCCGACGACCGCACGGCGGAGGCGGGGCCCGCCGACCCCCAGACCCTGCAGTTCCGTTACGACGCGGCGCTGTGCCTGGAGCAGCTGGGTGAGGCGGCCGCCGCGCTCGCCGAGTACCGCGCGGTCCTCCCCTGTTACGAGAACGGCTACGCGACCTCCAGCGGTCCCGGCCGGGCCTTCGACATCCGCAGGCGGATCGCCCATCTCCTGCTGGGGGTGGGCGACCACACGGCGGGCCGCGGGCAGTTGCAGGCCCTCCTGTACGACACCGAACGCGCCTACGGCCCTCACCACCCGCTCCCCACGGAGCTCCGCCGCCAACTGACCCACCACCAGGAGGTGCGCGGCTCGAGGTGAGCTCCAGGACGGCCGGGAACGGCGGGACGGAAGGGGATTTCGTCCCCGACCCCACACTGACCGGTCAGGAAATCGTTGGTCGAAGCAGTGGCCCGAATCACGTCCACTGCCTAACATCGATCACCGCAAGGCTTTGTGCACTGATGCACAAACTCTCCCCGGGAGGCTCCTTTGCACCGCCGTCGTCGCACCGCGCTCGCCCTTTCCGCCGCAACGCTCCTCGCGGCACCCCTCCTGACCGCCTGCGGCGGCGAGGCCCACCCCGGTGCCGCGGCCGTGGTCGGAGGCGACCGGATCGACGTGGCCACCGTCCAGGCGCAGGCGGCCGACGTGCGGACCGCGCAGCAGAAGTCGGAGCAGTCCGAGGAACTGGTCGCGAAGTCGGGCCAGCTGACCCGGGTCAAGCTGTCCGGGCTGATCTTCGGACGGGTCCTGGACCGGGCCGCGAAGGACGCCGGGGTGAGCGTCAGCCGCAAGGAGATCCAGCAGATCCGAGGCGTCGCCGCCGAGCAGTCCGGCGGCGAGGAGGGCGTGCGGACCCTGATGCTGGAGCAGCGCTGGGTCGCGCCCGGCCAGATCGAGGCGAGCCTGCGCCAGGAGGTCCAGCTCCAGAAGCTGGCCCGGTCGCTCGGCGCCGACCTGCAGAGCCCCGCCGGCGTGCAGGCCGTCGGACAGGCGCTCACCGAGGCGTCGAAGGCGCTCCGCATCGACGTCAACCCGCGCTACGGCAGCTGGGACAACCAGAAGGTCCAGCTCAGCACGTACAAGGCGCCGTGGATCACCCAGGTCACGCCCGTGCAGGGCCAGGACCCGGAGGCAGGCGCCTGACCCGGCCCGGCCACGGGTAGGTTCGGGGTGTGAACGCTGAAGACCCCGGCCGCATCGTCCTGCTCACCGCCAGCCACCGGGTCGCCCCCGGTCTGCTGTCCTGGCCCGCCTGGCAGACGCTGCGGGCCGCCGACCGGGTGCTGTGCGCCGAGCGGGACCATCCGCAGCTGCCGTATCTGGAGGAGGCGGGGGTCGCCGTCGAGCACGTCGCGCCCACGGCCGAGGAACTGGTGGACGACTGCGCGGGCGGCCGGACCGTGGTGGTGCTGGTGGGCGGCGAGGGGAACCAGCCGCTCACCGACGGACTGGCCCGTCTCGGCGGTTCGGGCCGGGTGCAGATGCCGGACCTGGAGCTGCTGCCCGGTTCGTACGACCTGCCCGGCGCCCGGCTCCTGGATCTGGTCCAGGTGATGGACCGGATCCGGCTCGAATGCCCGTGGACCTCGCAGAAGACGCACAAGGGCCTCGCGAAGTACGCCATCGAGGAGGCGTACGAACTGGTCGAGGCCATCGAGGACGGTGACCGCGAGGAACTGCGCGAGGAACTCGGCGACGTCCTGCTGCAGGTCGTCTTCCACGCGCGCATCGCGCAGGAGGACGAGGAGGAGCCGTTCGGCATCGACGACGTCGCGGCCACGATCGTCGAGAAGCTGATCCACCGTCATCCCCATGTGTTCGGCGACGAGACCGCCGAGACGCCGGAGGACGTCCACGCCCACTGGCTCCGCACGAAGGCGATCGAGAAGCAGCGCGCGTCGGTCACCGACGGGGTGCCGCTCGGTCAGCCGGGCCTGGCGCTGGCGGCCAAGCTCGGCAGCAGGGCCCGCGCCGCGGGCCTCGGCACCGCGCTCCCCGAGGGCGAGGGGGTCGGCTACCGCCTGCTGGCTCTAGCGGTACGGGCGGAGCAGGACGGCACGGACCCGGAGGCCGCCCTGCGGGCCGCAGCCCGCGCCTACCGGGACGCGATCCGGGCGGCGGAGGGACTCGGGGCCGGCCCGGATAGCGTCGAGGGGTGAACGACAGCCCCGATACGCCCTCCGCGCCGGACGCGGCGGCCGATACGCCCTCCGCGCCGGACGCAGCTCCCGAACTCTTCACCTGGGAGTTCGCCACCGACCCGTACCCCGCCTACGCCTGGCTCCGCGAACACAGCCCCGTGCACCGCACGACGCTGCCCAGCGGGGTCGAGGCCTGGCTGGTGACCCGGTACGCCGACGCCCGGCAGGCACTCGCCGACACCCGGCTCTCCAAGAACCCGGCCCACCACGCGGGGTCCGCGAACGCCAAGGGCAAGACGGGCATCCCCGGGGAGCGCAAGGCGGAGCTGACGACGCACCTGCTGAACATCGACCCGCCGGACCACACCCGGCTGCGCCGGCTCGTGTCCAAGGCGTTCACCCCGCGCCGGGTCGCGGAGTTCGCGCCGCGCGTGCAGGAGCTGACGGACCGCCTCATCGACGGCTTCGCCGAGAAGGGGGAGGCGGACCTCATCCACGACTTCGCGTTCCCCCTGCCCATCTACGCGATCTGCGACCTGCTGGGCGTGCCGCGCGAGGACCAGGACGACTTCCGTGACTGGGCGGGCATGATGATCCGGCACGGCGGGGGGCCGCGCGGCGGGGTCGCCAGATCGGTCAAGAAGATGCGCGGCTATCTCGCCGAGCTCATCCACCGCAAGCGGGAGAGCCCGGGTGACGACCTGATCTCGGGGCTGATCCGGGCGAGCGACCACGGCGAGCACCTCAGCGAGAACGAGGCAGCCGCCATGGCGTTCATTTTGTTGTTCGCCGGTTTCGAGACGACGGTGAACCTCATCGGCAACGGCACCTACGCACTGCTGCGCGATCCGTCCCAGCGCGAGCGGCTGCAACGCTCCCTGGCGGCGGGGGAGACGGAACTGCTCGCCACGGGCATCGAGGAGCTGCTGCGCTACGACGGGCCGGTGGAGCTCGCGACATGGCGCTACGCCACCGAGCCCGTGACCCTGGGAGGACAGGACATCGCGGCCGGGGACCCCGTACTCGTGGTTCTGGCCGCCGCGGATCGGGATCCGGACAGATTCCAGAATGCGGACACCCTGGATCTCGCTCGGAGTGACAACCAGCACCTGGGCTACGGGCACGGAATCCACTACTGCCTGGGAGCTCCGCTGGCCCGCCTGGAGGGGCAGGTGGCTCTGGCGACACTGCTGCGACGCCTCCCCGACCTGCGGCTCGCTGCGGAACCTGCCGATTTGCGCTGGCGCGGCGGGCTCATCATGCGTGGACTACGCACCCTTCCCGTGGAGTTCGGTCCCGTACGGCCGGCGGGGGAAGGTGACACGCTGTCAACTCTGTGACTTTCACGTGATCTCCGCTGCATCGACTTGTGACACACGTTCGAGTAGGGCTAGGTTCACCGTTCGACTCACCCGTCACATGTCAGTCACACGGAAGGCAATCCCATGGGCTCCGCGACCGGCAGACACCGCCGCCCTCGCCAGGCACCCGCCATCGTCGTCGCCGCAGGCGTGACCGGATCGGCCATCGCCATCCCGCTGCTCGGCGCGGGCGGCGCACAAGCCGCCGACGCGTCGACCTGGGACCGGGTCGCCGAATGCGAGAGCGGCGGCATGTGGAGTGCCGACCTGGGCAACGGCTACTACGGAGGCCTGCAGTTCTCGCAGGACACCTGGAAGGCCTACGGAGGTACGGACTTCGCTTCTCGCGCCGACCTCGCGAGCCGCTCGCAGCAGATAGCCGTCGCCGAGAAGGTGCTGGACGACAAGGGGCCGCAGGCGTGGCCCAGCTGCGCCGTGATCTCCGGGCTGGCCCTGGACGGGACCCTGCCGGGCATCGACCCGGGCGGCGATCCTTCGGCCGAGGCCTCCGGCACCGCCACCGGGACGCCCTCCGCCGAGGCGACGGATCCGTCGTCCACGGCGGACGACGCGGACCGGCAGGACGACGCCGGCTCGAAGGGCGAGGCGAAGGGGAACACCTCCGGCGGTACGGCGGCCGAGAGCGACGAAGCGGACAGGACCGGCGCGTCGCAGTCCGCCACTCCGTCCCCCGAGGCTTCCGGCGCGGCGAAGGACGACACGGCGAAGGGCGACGCGGCGAAGGGTGACGCGGCGAAGGGCGGGAAGCACCGCGGCACGCCGGCTCCCGAGGGCAGCGCCGAGGGCAGCGCCGGGTCGGAGCTGGACGAGGGGCGCGAGTCCGGCCGGCACGCCTCACGCGGTGACTCCGGGGCCCGTGAGGGCGCCGAGGGGACGTACACCGTCCGCGAGGGCGACAACCTCTGGGCGATCGCCGACACGCAGGAGCTCGCCGGCGGCTGGACCGCTCTCTACGAGGCCAACAAGGACGAGCTGGGTTCCGACCCGGACCTGATCCTGCCCGGCCAGAGCCTGGAACTCGGACTCGGGGCGGACACGCAGGAGCCGGTGGCTCCGGAGACCGCTGCGGCCAACTGATCAAAAGCGGGAAAACACCCCGAAAGCGGGGGCAGTTAAGAGACCTATGTCCACTTATGCGTAAGTGAGACATGGGTCTCTTTGCGTCAACTGGTGCGCTCGGTCCGTCCGGTCCGTCCATTTTGGCCATGACCTGCGAAAACAAACCGCAGGGCGGAGCCGTTAAGTGCTGATTAGCCGTTATGTCCATCTTTGAATGTGGGGGTTGCGTGTGTCTACGGTCGGAGCCGCTCGCACCGCGGGCACCTTCGACCGTCACGCCGAATCCTGCCGTCGGCCGAAGGGGACCGACGCGTAAAGCGCCGTAGGCAGGAGCGGGGGACCCAGGTAAGTGCCGGTACCCGGCCGTCGGAAGACGGCTGGAGGACCGGCTGGGGGTGAAGCCGTCCGCGAGTGCGGGTGGCCGGGCAACTCACAGGCCCGAACCCGACAGCTCACCTCGTAGGCGTCGGTGAGGAGAACCATGCTGCTTTCCAGCAAGGGCAAGCACCGTCGCCCGTCCAAGGCCGTCCGCATCGCGACCCTGGCCGGTGTCACCGGTGCCGCCGTCGCCGTCCCGCTGATGGGCGCGACCGGTGCCTCCGCCGCCTCCGTCGACACCTGGGACGCCGTCGCCCAGTGCGAGTCCGGTGGCAACTGGTCCATCAACACCGGCAACGGCTACTACGGCGGTCTGCAGTTCTCGGCGTCCAGCTGGGCCGCCGCCGGCGGTACGCAGTACGCCGCCCGCGCCGACCTGGCCACCAAGGGCCAGCAGATAGCCACCGCCGAGAAGCTCCTCGAACTGCAGGGCCCGGGAGCCTGGGCCTGCGCCGGTGCCGGCGGCCTGACGAACGACGGTGTGGACCCGGGCGTCGACACCGGCTCCGGCAAGAACGGCGACACGGACCCGCAGGCCGCGCCGGAGCGCAAGGCCGAGCAGCCCACCACGCGCAGCGAGAAGCGCACGGCTCCCGAGAAGACCGTCACCACCCCGACCGGCCAGAAGGTCGAGAAGGGCGACGGCGAGTACAAGGTGAAGGCCGGCGACACCCTCGGCAAGATCGCCGACGCCAAGAAGGTCAAGGGCGGCTGGGAGAAGCTCTTCAAGCTGAACGACGACATCGTCGACGACGCGGACCTGATCTTCCCGGGGCAGCAGCTCCACCTGAAGTAGTCGCAACCGGTCCGGGGTCCCCCCTCCTGCCCCGGCGGCCCGGCCCGGCCCGGCGCGCATACCCCCCGCGCGCCGGGCCGCGGCCGTGTCAGGGGCTCCACGGCGGGCGTGATCCCGGTGCGCCCGCAGGGCCGCCCCGAGGGCGCGCGTTCAGTTCTTGTGGTTACTCGCCAGTAGAATTCTGGAGCTTTGCCCGTAATGCAGGCCCTTGGGTCCTTTTTCGTCCCAGGGGACGGGCGGACGGCCGACGCAGCGGGCCGAGCCGGTTAGGCTCGTGGCGCAAGGCCACAGTGACCCTGCACAACCAGTGTCAGATCCCAGAAGGAGATGCCTCGTGCCGTCCATCGACGTCGTCGTAGCCAGGGAAATCCTCGACTCCCGGGGCAACCCCACGGTCGAGGTCGAGGTTGGCCTCGACGACGGCAGCACGGGACGTGCTGCTGTCCCGTCCGGAGCCTCCACCGGCGCGTTCGAGGCCATCGAGCTTCGCGACGGTGACCCCAACCGCTACCAGGGCAAGGGCGTCGAGAAGGCCGTCCTCGCCGTGATCGAGCAGATCGGCCCGGAGCTCGTCGGCTACGACGCCACCGAGCAGCGCCTCATCGACCAGGCGATGTTCGACCTGGACGCCACCGAGAACAAGGGCTCCCTCGGCGCCAACGCCATCCTCGGTGTCTCGCTGGCCGTGGCGCACGCCGCGTCCGAGGCCTCCGACCTCCCGCTGTTCCGCTACCTCGGCGGCCCGAACGCGCACCTGCTGCCCGTTCCGATGATGAACATCCTGAACGGCGGCTCGCACGCCGACTCCAACGTGGACATCCAGGAGTTCATGATCGCGCCGATCGGCGCCGAGTCGTTCTCCGAGGCCCTTCGCTGGGGCGCGGAGATCTACCACACGCTGAAGAAGGTCCTGAAGACCAAGGGCCTGTCCACCGGTCTCGGTGACGAGGGCGGCTTCGCCCCCAACCTCGAGTCCAACCGCGCCGCCCTCGACCTCATCCTCGAGGCCGTCAAGGAGGCCGGTTACGTCCCGGGCCGCGACATCGCGCTCGCGCTCGACGTCGCCGCGTCCGAGTTCTACAAGGACGGCGTCTACGAGTTCGAGGGCAAGTCCCGCTCGGCCGCCGAGATGACCGAGTACTACGAGGAGCTCGTCTCCGCGTACCCGCTGGTCTCCATCGAGGACCCGCTGTACGAGGACGACTGGGCGGGCTGGAAGGTCATCACCGACAAGCTCGGCTCCAAGGTGCAGATCGTCGGTGACGACCTGTTCGTCACCAACCCCGAGCGTCTCGCCCGCGGTATCGAGGAGGGCTCGGCCAACGCCCTGCTGGTCAAGGTCAACCAGATCGGCTCGCTGACCGAGACCCTCGACGCCGTCGAGCTGGCCCAGCGCAACGGCTTCAAGTGCATGATGTCCCACCGCTCCGGTGAGACCGAGGACGTCACCATCGCCGACCTCGCCGTCGCCGTGAACTGTGGCCAGATCAAGACCGGTGCCCCGGCCCGCTCGGACCGCGTCGCCAAGTACAACCAGCTGCTGCGCATCGAGGAGATCCTCGACGACGCCGCGGTGTACGCCGGTCGTTCGGCGTTCCCGCGGTTCCGCTTCGAGGGCTGACAGCCCGAGTCCGGAGCACCAGCCTCCGTCCGTCCCCGCATCCGGTCCCGTACCGTGTGCGGGGACGGACGTGCGTAACGGGGAGGCGTGAGACATGGCCGGGAAGGACCGCGACCGGTTCTCCACCGCGACCAGGCTGCGGCTGCTCGGGGAGCAGACGGCGGCCCGCGTCTACCGGTCCCAGAGCCGCCGCCAGGCACGGCGCTCCCGGCTCACCGGCCGGGCCGCGTTCCTCGCGCTGATCGTCTGCTCGCTCGTGGTCGCCCTGGCGTACCCCATGAGGCAGTACATCTCCCAGCGCGACCAGATCGCGGAACAGGAGAGGCTCTCGCAGGAGGCCCACCGGCGGACCGAGGAGCTGCGCGACGAGAAGGCGCGGCTCAAGGACGACGCGTACGTCCGCCGTCTCGCGCGCCAGCACCTGCACTACGTGCTGCCCGGGGAGACCGGCTATACGGTGGTCGACCCGGACGCGGCCGACGTGCGTCGCGGCGAGCCGGGGGCGACGGGGCGGCCCTGGCACTCGAACCTCTGGGACGGCGTCGACAGCGCCGACCGGGAATGACCCCGCACCGGTGCGGGACCCGGGGCACGGGCCGTGCCCCGTCCCCGCACCGATTCATACAGTCCGACCGATGACATTCAAGGCAGGCATGGACACGCCCCCTCCGCAGACCGAATCCACCGCACCCACCGCTGCGGACATCGCCGCGTTCGAGCTCCAGCTCGGCCGGCCGCCGCGTGGGCTGCGCGCCATCGCGCACCGCTGCCCGTGCGGCAACCCGGACGTGGTCGAGACGCAGCCCCGTCTGGAGGACGGCACGCCGTTCCCGACGACGTACTACCTGACCTGTCCGCGTGCCGCGTCGGCGATCGGCACGCTGGAGGCCAACGGGGTCATGAAGGAGATGACCGAGCGCCTGGCGACGGACCCAGAGCTGGCGGCCGCCTACCGCGCCGCGCACGAGGACTACCTCGCGCGCCGGGACGCCATCGAGGTGCTGGAGGGCTTCCCCAGCGCGGGCGGGATGCCGGACCGTGTGAAGTGCCTGCACGTCCTGGTCGGCCACTCGCTGGTGGCGGGCCCCGGGGTCAACCCGCTGGGCGACGAGGCCATCGCGATGCTGCCGGAGTGGTGGGCGAAGGGCCCGTGCGTCACGCCGTGCGGCTCCGACGCCGGACCCGACGCGTCCTGACCTCCCGCACCGCCCGTACGACCACAGGAGCCCCATGACCCGCGTTGCCGCCATCGACTGCGGTACCAACTCCATCCGCCTGCTCGTGGCGGACGTGGACCCCGCCACCGGGGACTTCACCGAGCTCGACCGCCGGATGCGGATCGTCCGGCTCGGCCAGGGTGTCGACCGCACCGGCCGGCTGGCCCCCGAGGCGCTGGAGCGCACCTTCGACGCGTGCCGTGACTACGCGGCCGCGATCAAGGAGCTCGGTGCCGAGCGGATCCGGTTCGTCGCCACGTCCGCCTCCCGGGACGCGGAGAACAGCGACACGTTCGTCCGCGGTGTCCTGGAGATCCTGGGCGTCGAGCCCGAGGTCGTCACGGGCGACAGGGAGGCACAGCTCTCCTTCGACGGCGCCACGAAGGAACTGGTGGGCGCCGACCACCTGGAGAAGCCGTACCTCGTCGTGGACATCGGCGGCGGTTCCACGGAGTTCGTGGTGGGCGACGACCGTGTCCGCGCCGCCCGGTCCGTCGACATCGGCTGCGTGCGGATGACCGAGCGTCATCTCGTCGTGGACGGGGCCGTGGTGGACCCGCCGACGCCCGACCGGATCGCCGCGATCCGCGCGGACGTCGGGGCCGCCCTGGACCTCGCCGAGCAGACCGTGCCGATCTCCTCGGCGGCGACGCTCGTCGGCCTGGCGGGGACGGTCACCACCGTGGCCGCGATGGCGCTCGGGCTGGAGGAGTACGACTCCGAGGCGATCCACCACTCCCGGGTCTCCGTCGAGCGCGTCCGGGAGATCACGGAGCGGCTGCTCGCCTCGACGCACGAGGAACGCGCCGCGATCCCCGCGATGCACCCGGGGAGGGTCGATGTGATCGCCGCGGGGGCCGTCGTCCTGCTCGCCGTGATGGAGCGGGCCGGGGCCCACGAGGTCGTCGTCAGTGAACACGACATCCTCGACGGCATAGCTCACAGCTGCGCAGCCGAGGCGCGCTGAGGCGGTGCCGGTGCCGGGTGGGGCGTCACAGGTTGCGGTCGACGTCCCGCCGGTCGCCCACCTTGACGACGAGGATGACGAGTTCACCATCGTCGATCTGGTAGGCGATTCGGTAGCTTCCGACCCGGAGCCGGTAGAGGCCCGACGGGCCGGTGAACCTCTTGACGTCGGCGTCCTGGCGGTACGGGTCGTCACCGAGTGAGGTCAGCGCGGTCAGGATGCGCATGGCGTCGGGGCGGCTGATGGCCCGCAGTTGCCGCTGCGCCGCCGTGGTGAAGCGGAAGGCGTACTTCACGCCGCCTCGCCGTCCTGCTCGGTGAACAGGTCCGCCAGCAGTTCCGCCATGGTCACGGTGCTGCCTCCCTCGGCCAGCACCGCTTCGGCCTCGCGCGCCAGCATCACATCGGCCGCTTCCTCCAACGCTTCGAAGTCCGAGATCGGCACTACGGCCGCCACCGGGGCGCCATTGCGTGTGATGACGGTCGGGACGCCCTCCTCGGCCCGGTTGATGTGGTCGGCGAGGTGTGCGCGGGCTTCCCGTACGGTCACG
Organism: Streptomyces sp. JH34; assembly: GCF_029428875.1. Classification (NCBI taxonomy): domain Bacteria; kingdom Bacillati; phylum Actinomycetota; class Actinomycetes; order Kitasatosporales; family Streptomycetaceae; genus Streptomyces; species Streptomyces sp. JH34. The sequence goes on from NZ_JAJSOO010000001.1 coordinate 4,316,693, forward strand.
GAGTTCTCAGTCATGCGGCCAGTGTACGCGTGTACGTGTACACGTGGGGCCTGTCGGGAGTCGCGTTCGCGCACGATCCTCGACGGGACCGCCTGGTCGGGCCGCCTGGTCGCCGGAGCGCCGCGGGGGCGGTGAGCTGATGCTCAAACGCATTCCAGCCTGCACTTCTGAGCTTGCGGGAGGCCTCCCCGGACCCGTCCGGGAAGGCCTCCCGCAAGGTGCCGCGACGAAGTTCGTGAACTTCTTCACAAGGAATTCGGCCCCACTGGGCGAAGTTCTTTCTCCGGGGGCCCGTCCGGGCGGTCCTCGGTTCCGCGCGGGGGTGGTGCGGGGATGTTTCGGGGGTGTGGCACGCGGGCGTCCCGGGCAGGTGGTTCATGCCCGTCAGCGGCTCCAGTGCCAGCTCACAAGTGGTTAACAACGTTCGCCGGAACCTCGTGGTTCCCTACCCGCATCATGACCTGGGTCACGTGGGCGGGGCAGTGTAGCAGAGGGTGGCGCATACCTTGTGAAGGGGCTCACGAGCATGCCCCCCGAGTGGGGTGGATACTCGATGGCATGAGCACCACGGAGCGTCCCAGGATCCTCGTTGTAGGCGGTGGGTACGTAGGCCTGTACGCAGCTCGTCGCATTCTGAAGAAGATGCGGTATGGAGAGGCGACCGTCACGGTCGTCGACCCGCGCTCGTACATGACGTACCAGCCCTTCCTCCCCGAAGCTGCTGCCGGCAGCATCTCGCCTCGGCATGTCGTCGTCCCGCTGCGACGCGTGCTGCCCAAGGCCGAGGTCCTCACCGGCCGAGTCACGACCATCGATCAGGACCGCAAGGTCGCCACGGTCGCGCCGCTCGTCGGCGAGGCCTACGAGCTGCCCTTCGACTACCTGGTCATCGCGATGGGCGCGGTCTCCCGTACCTTCCCGATCCCCGGCCTCGCCGAGCAGGGCATCGGCATGAAGGGCATCGAGGAGTCCATCGGTCTGCGCAACCACGTCCTCGAGCAGCTGGACAAGGCCGACTCGACGACCGACGAGGACGTCCGCCGCAAGGCGCTGACGTTCGTCTTCGTGGGCGGCGGCTTCGCCGGCGCGGAGACCATCGGCGAGGTCGAGGACATGGCGCGCGACGCGGCGAAGTACTACACGAGCGTGAAGCGCGAGGACATGCGCTTCATCCTGGTCGACGCCGCCGACAAGATCCTTCCCGAGGTCGGCCCGAAGCTGGGCGCGTACGGCAAGGAGCACCTGGAGAGCCGTGGTGTCGAGGTCTACCTCTCGACCTCCATGGACTCCTGCGTCGACGGTCACGTCGTCCTGAAGAACGGCCTCGAGGTCGACTCCAGCACGATCGTGTGGACGGCCGGCGTGAAGCCGAACCCGGCGCTGGCGCGCTTCGGGCTGCCGCTCGGTCCGCGTGGTCACGTGGACACCTCCGAGAAGCTCCAGGTCCAGGGCACCGACTACATCTGGGCCGCGGGCGACAACGCCCAGGTGCCCGACATGGTCGGCCGCCGCGCCGGCAACCCGAACGCCTGGTGCCCGCCGAACGCCCAGCACGCGCTGCGTCAGGCCAAGGTCCTCGGTGACAACGTCATCTCCGGTATGCGGGGCTTCCCGCAGAAGGAGTACAGCCACGCCAACAAGGGTGCGGTCGCCGGTCTCGGCCTGCACAAGGGCGTCGCGATGATCGTCATGGGCAAGGTGAAGATCAAGGTCAAGGGCCGTCTCGCCTGGTACATGCACCGTGGCTACCACGGCATGGCCATGCCGACCTGGAACCGCAAGATCCGGATCTTCGCGGACTGGACGCTGGCGATGTTCCTGAAGCGCGAGGTCGTCTCGCTCGGCGCCATGGAGACTCCGCGCGAGGAGTTCTACGAGGCCGCCAAGCCGAGCCCCGCGCCCGTCGCGGCCAAGGCCGACGGCGACAAGAGCAAGTCCGGCGAGAAGGCCAAGGCCTCCTAGCGCCCGTACGTCACCGAAGGGGTCGTCCGCCATCCGTGGTGCGGACGGCCCCTTCGGCGTTCCCGGCCCCTTCGGCGTTCCCGGGCGCTCCTGGGAGCCCGGGAACGCCGCCAACTAGATGGCCAGTGCAGGCATTTTGCCGTTCCGTTGCCCTGGAGCGGGATGGCGCGGGTGCCGGACGGTGTTGTTGGAGGTGTACCTCGCCCCGGCCCCGAGGTGTCGCGGCCGGGTTCGGGTGCGTATATGCGAATTTGGGCACATTCGGAAACACCACCACGGAGGTGTGCGCCATGGCCGACGCCGCGTCGCGGCTGACCGCTCTTGCCGAAGAGTTGCTGGGAGAACCCCTGCCGGTCCGGATCCGGGCCTGGGACGGCAGCGAATCCGGTCCGCCGGGTGCCCCCGTCCTCGTCCTGCGCCACCGCCGTGCCCTGCGCCGACTGCTGTGGAAGCCGGGCGAACTGGGCCTGGCCCGCGCCTGGGTGGCCGGCGAGATCGACGTCGACGGTGACCTGTACGCGGTCCTGGACGCCATGGCGTCCCTGCTCTGGGAACGCGGTGCCGACGCCAAGGACAGCGTCCACCCCGTCCGCGATCCGAAGGTGCGGGCGTTCGGCCGCGGCCTCGTCGAACTGGCCGGACCCTGGCCGCCGCCGCCCCCGCCCGCCGAGGAGGTCCGCCGCCGGACCGGCCCTCTGCACACCCGGCGCCGCGACAAGGAAGCCATCAGCCACCACTACGACGTGGGCAACGACTTCTACGCCATGGTCCTCGGCCCGTCCATGGTCTACTCCTGCGCCTACTGGCGGGACGGCGCGACGCTCGAGGAAGCCCAGCGCGACAAGCTCGACCTCGTCTGCCGCAAGCTCGCCCTCAAGGAGGGCGACCGCCTCCTCGACGTCGGCTGCGGCTGGGGCTCCATGGCGATCCACGCCGCCCGTGAGTACGGGGCCCGGGTCACCGGGGTGACCCTCTCCACCGAACAGGCCGCCTTCGCCCGCAAGCGCATCGCCGAGGAGGGCCTCACCGACCGCATCGAGATCCGCGTCCAGGACTACCGGGACGTCAGGGACGGCCCGTACGACGCCATCTCCTCGATCGGCATGGCCGAGCACGTGGGGTCGGTCCGCTTCCGCGAGTACGCCGACGACCTCTACGCACTCCTCAGACCGGGGGGCCGACTGCTCAACCACCAGATCGCCCGCCGCCCGGAGAAGGACGAGACGGCCTACCGCGTCGACGACTTCATCGACGCCTACGTCTTCCCCGACGGTGAACTGGCCCCGGTGGGCCGCACCGTCGCCACCCTGGAGGAGGCCGGTTTCGAGGCCCGGGACGTCGAGGCGATCCGCGAGCACTACGCACTGACCCTGCGTCAGTGGGTGGCCAATCTGGAGAAGCACTGGAAGGAAGCCGTACGGGCCACCTCGCCCGGCCGGGCCAGGGTGTGGCGGCTCTACATGGCCGCCTCCGCGCTCTCCTTCGAGCACAACAAGATCGGCGTCAACCAGATCCTCGCGGTGCGTCCGCGGGAGGGCGGAGCGGCCGGTGTGCCGCTGCGGGCCCGTGACTGGACGGCGTCGGCGAACGGCTGATCAGGGAAAGCGGAAGGGCCGGTACCCGCGGTGCGGGTACCGGCCCTGCCCCCTGTGCGACTACTCCGTCTTGATCGCGGTCAGCATGTTCAGCTTCGCGCCGGAACGGGCCGGCCACAGCGAGGCCAGCACACCCACGAGTCCTGCCAGCACCAGGAAGAGCGCGAGCCGGTCCCAGGGGATGACCAGGGCGTAGCCGGGGATGGAGGCGGACAGGCTCTTGCCGATCGCCCAGCCGATGAACGTACCGAGGGCGACTCCGACCACCGCTCCGAAGAGCGAGATGACGACGGCCTCCAGGCGGATCATGCGCTTGACCCTGCGCCGGTCCAGGCCGATCGCCCGCAGCATGCCGATCTCCTGCTGGCGTTCGAAGACCGACATGGCCAGCGTGTTGACCACACCGAGGACGGCGATCACCAGGGCCATCGCCAGCAGGCCGTACATGATGTTCAGCGCGGTGTTGATGAACCCGCCGAACATGTCCCGGATGCCCTGGCGGTCCATGACGCTCATCGCGGGGTTGTCGCCGAGCGCCTTGACCACGGCTGCCTCGTTGGCGTCGCTCTGGCCGCCCTCCATGGTCAGCCACACCTCGCGGATGTCGGCGGCGCTCTCGTGCGGGGTGGCGACGGTCTCGGAGATCAGGACCGGGGAGAGGAACTCGTTGCCCTCGTAGAGCGCCCCGACCTTCAGGGTCTCCTTCTTCTCGTCCTGGAACGTCACGGGGACGCTGTCGCCGGTCTTCCAGCCGTGGGACTTCGCGGTCTTGCGGTCGACGGCGATCTCGCCGTCCTTCAGCGAGGACAGCGACCCGGAGACCGTCTTCAGGTCGAAGACCTTCTCGACGTCGCCCGGGGTGACGCCGGAGGCCGAGACGCCCTCCTCGCCCTTACCGCCGACGGTGAGCCAGACGGACCGCTGGGGAGAGGCCGCCGCGACGCCGTCGGCCTTGCGCAGGGCGGTGAGAGCCGTCTCGTCGAGCGAGTCCCCGCTGGCCATCGAGACCATGTAGTCGGCCCGGATGTTGTCCGTGGTCATCTTGTCGATGGCCTGGCCGAGCGTGACACCGAGCACGGAGATACCGGTGACCAGGGTGAGCCCGATCGCCAGGGCGGAGGCGGTGGCTCCGGTACGCCGCGGATTGCGGACCGCGTTCTGCGCCGCCAGCTTGCCGGATACCCCGAAGAGCTTCCGCAGCAGCGGACGCGCCAGGGCGATCACCGGACGGGAGAGCAGCGGGATGAGGACGATGACACCGATGAGGGTGAGGAAGGCGCCGCCGCCGAGGAGCCACCGGCCGTTCTCGTCGCCCTGGGCGGCACCGGCCACGATCAGGGCGGAACCGAGGAGGGTGAGCACGGCGCCGAAGGAGTTGCGTACGACCAGCGACTTGGTGGTGGCCACCGCGTGCACGCTGCTCATCGCCGCCACCGGCGGGATCTTGGCGGCCCTGCGGGCGGGCAGCCAGGCGGCGAACACGGTGATCAGCACGCCGACGGCGAACGCGGAGAGGACCGCGGTGGGGGACACGACCAGCGGGCCGGCCGGGATCTTCCCGCCGAACATGCCCATCGCGGAGCGCAGTCCCACCGCGAGGCCCACGCCGAGGACGAAGCCGATCACCGAGGCGACCAGGCCGACCACACCGGCTTCGAGCAGGATGGCCCGCTTGACCTGCCTGCGGGAGGCGCCGACGGCGCGCATCAGGGCGAGTTCCTTGGTGCGCTGGGCGATCAGCATGGTGAAGGTGTTGGCGATCAGGAACACGCCGACGAAGAGCGCGATGGCCGCGAAGGCGAGCAGCATCGCGTTGAGGCTCTTGAGACCGGACTCGGTCATCTTCGCCTCCTCGTCCGCGAGGTCCGCGCCCGTCTTGGCCTCGGCGGTCTTGGGGATGAGGGGCTTCACGGCGTCGAGGAGCTTCTGGTCGGACGTACCCGCCGCGGCCGACACGGTGACGTCGCTGAACTCGCCGGGCCGCAGGTACAGCCGCTGGGCGACCTCGGTGTCGAAGAGGACCAGGCTGCCGCCCGCGTTGACCGCGCCGTCCTCGGTGGTGAAGATCCCGGAGAGGGAGTACTCCTTCACCGGTCCGTTCGTCGCGACCCGCACCGGCTCGCCCACGCGGTACTCGCCCTTGGCGGCGGTCTCCTTGTCGAGGGCGACCTGGCCGGCCTTCACCGGTCCCGTGCCGTCGGTGAACGCGTACTGGGGGTCCTTGCCGCCGGCCCCGGGGGAGAAGTTGGATCCGGTGTTGGACCAGCCGTCGCCGATGAGCTTGCCGCCGGTGTCGGCTACGCCGGCGAACCCGTTGACGCGTCCGGTGGCCCCGGCCACCCCGTCGAGGCCCTTGATCTTCTCGAGGGTGGCCTCGTCGATGCCGTCGGCCTGGTCGTCGCCGCGCTGGGCCCAGGTCTTGACGGCGACGGCGACGTCGTCGTAGCTCTTGGCGGACTGGTTGCGGAAGGCGTTGCCGAGGGTGTCGGTGAAGACGAGGGTGCCGGAGACGAACGCTACGCCGAGCATGACGGCGAGCACGGTCATCAGCAGCCTGGCCTTGTGCGCGAGCACATTGCGCAGGGCGGTACGGAACATGTCTGTGTGTCCTGGGATGGGTTCCGGAAGGGGGGAGGGGAGCGGCGGCGGGCCGCGTCAGCTGGTGCGGCCCTTCGCGTCGAACGCCTTCATCCGGTCGAGGACCCCGTCGGCGGTGGGGTTCATCATCTGGTCGACGACCGCGCCGTCCGCGAGGAAGACCACGCGGTCCGCGTAGGAGGCGGCCACCGGGTCGTGGGTCACCATCACCACGGTCTGGCCGAGCTCGCGCACCGAGTTGCGCAGGAAACCGAGGACCTCGGCGCCGGAGCGGGAGTCGAGGTTGCCGGTCGGCTCGTCACCGAAGATGATCTCCGGCTGCGAGGCCAGGGCGCGTGCCACCGCCACGCGCTGCTGCTGGCCGCCGGAGAGCTCCGTGGGACGGTGCTTCAGCCGCTCCGAGAGGCCCACCATGTCGATGACCTTCTGCAGCCAGGCGGCGTCCGGCTTACGGCCCGCGATGTCCATCGGCAGGGTGATGTTCTCCAGCGCGGTCAGCGTGGGGAGCAGGTTGAAGGCCTGGAAGATGAAGCCGATCTTGTCCCGGCGCAGCTGGGTGAGCTGCTTGTCCTTCAGTGTCCCCAGCTCGGTCTCGCCGATGCGCACGGAGCCGCTGCTGAAGCTGTCGAGACCGGCCACGCAGTGCATCAGCGTGGACTTGCCGGAGCCCGACGGGCCCATGATCGCGGTGAATTCGCCCTGCGGGAAGTCCACGGTCACCCGGTCGAGGGCGACGACCTGGGTCTCACCCTGGCCGTAGACCTTCGACAGCTCCGTGGCGCGGGCGGCGACCGCGGTGGTGCGGTGAACGGTGGTGGTGGTCACAGGGGTACTCCAGGTTCGGACGAGAGGTTCGCGGGGACCCCTCCATCCTCGCCGCCGCGCCGTGCCGGGTCGTCAGTCCTCGTGCCCGTTCCCGGGGCCCTCTTGAGTCGCACCCGCCGACCGGTCGCGTAGTCCTGAGGTAGGAGGCCGACCCCGAGTCCGCCCGGGCCCCAGCGGGGAGGGGCGGTTGATCAGCGGGGGACCAGGCGGGCCGCCGCGTCCTCGAAGCCCGGGGCCGAGCCGTCGGCGACCGTCGTCAGCAGAGTGCGGGCCGCATGGGTGCCGTAGGCGGGGATGTCCCTGCTCAGCGCGGTCAGCGGGGGACCGTACGACGCGGGAGTGCCACCGGCACGGCACGACGTCACCCTCACACAGGGTGACGAAAAAGGTGTCGGGTACCGGGCCACGGTGACGGCGCTGACACTGCTGCGCGACCTCGCACTCTTCCCCGACCGGCTGGATCCGGGGGGCCGAGGTGGACGACATGCTGGTCACCCTGCTGCCCGGTGAGAGCGCCGTCTTCCACGTGACGGGGGCGGTGCTGAAGGACCCGGAAGCACCGGGATCCCGGCCCGTCCTCCGGTGCGTCAACGACCTCGTCGACGGGTGAGGCGGCGGGCCTCCGGCGGACGGTGGCGCGCCCCGTGGCGGATGAGCCGCAGGAGTGCGGCGAGTTTCCGTCATTCCCGTTTGCCGGGGTTCGTCCCGCTCCACCGGGCGGGGCGTGTGCTGACGGGGTGGGCGGCATCTGACGGACCCTCACACGATCAATAAAATAAGACAACATCGAGTGGGTGTTCCGCTGTTCGAGGGATGCCCCCGGATAGGGTCATGTGCCAAACGCGGAGTCGCGCGCCCATGCCCGGGTGGTGGAACGCAGACACGGCGAGCTTAAACCTCGCTGCCTCCTCGGGGGCGTGCCGGTTCGAGTCCGGCTCCGGGCACCACCCGCGCCGTCGGCTGAGCCGGCCCGGCCTCCCGTCACCTCGAATGCTCCGCGGTCCCGATGCGAGCGTCACCTGCCTGCGACCGCCCCCTGCGGCGGAGCGGCCGCGCGGTCGCGCTGTCACTGTGCGTACAAGGCGGCTGGTCCGCGCGGTCTGACCGCGCTTCCCGGATCCGGGCGGGTCATGCCTGGATCCGGGGGAAATCCGGGCCCGCAGGGGATGGATCTTCTCTCAAAGATCCTCCTCTGGCACTAGCGCCATTGTTTTGCCTACCCATTACTCTTGTGGGAAGGCCACGCACGGTGGCCATGGAGGAGTGAGATGAGGAGCAGCAACCCGGTCTTCTCGCGACGGGGGTTCAGCCGCGACAACGGCTACGCGGGCTTCAACGCGGCGCCGCAGGCCGGGGCCGCCGCAGCGGGTGCCAACCCGTACGCGCAGGGCACCGCCAACCCGTACGCCACGAACCCCTACGCCCAGCAGGACACCCAGTACGGCGCCCCGCAGGCGCCCGCGCGCTCCGGCGCGATGACGATCGACGACGTCGTCACGCGTACGGCCATGACGCTGGGCACCGTGGTGCTCACCGCCGCGCTCTCCTGGGCCCTGCTGCCGGTCGACGAGGCCAACCTCGGCAAGTCCTACGGCATCGCCATCGGCGCGGCCCTGGTGGCCTTCGTCTTCGCGATGATCCAGTCGTTCAAGCGCAAGGCGTCGCCGGCGATCATCCTCGCGTACGCGGCCTTCGAGGGTGTCTTCCTCGGAGTGATCTCCAGCGCGGTCAGCACCTACATCGGCCCCGGCACGGTGATGCAGGCGGTGATGGGCACCATGTGTGTCTTCGCCGGCGTCCTCATCGCGTACAAGATGCGCTGGATCCGCGTCACGCGCCGTTTCTACGGCTTCGTGATGGCCGCTGCCATGGGCTTCGTGCTCCTGATGATGGTCAACCTGCTGTTCTCCGTGTTCGGCGGCGGTGACGGCCTGGGCTTCCGCAGCGGCGGCCTCGGCATCCTCTTCGGAGTCATCGGCATCATCCTCGGTGCGTGCTTCCTGGCGCTGGACTTCAAGCAGGTCGAGGACGGCGTCAACTTCGGCGCACCGCGCGAGGAGTCCTGGCTGGCGGCCTTCGGCCTCACCATGACCCTGGTGTGGATCTACCTGGAGATGCTGCGTCTGCTCTCCATCCTCAACGGGGACGACTGACCCCGTAGGCGCGACGACGACGGAACGGCCCGCAGGCACCGCCTGCGGGCCGTTCCGTCTTTCGCGGGGAGGTGCGGGTGCCTCAGAGGAGCTTTCGTGCGGCCCTTCTCAGGTCGTACTCGTGGATGATCGCTTTGGCGTGGCCGTAGGTGAGGTCGTGCTCGCTCCGCAGCCAGCTGACCTTCTCCTCGAACCGGAAGAGGGAGGGCCCCTCGTCGACGGTGCGGAGCCAGTCCGCGATGTCGCGGCCGGTGCAACGGGGGATCCGGGAGAGCAGGTTGCGATGGGTTTCTTCGGAGAAGACTTGAGACATCGGCGCCTCCGACGCAGTACGCGTTGCTGAACCTTCCCGACACCGTGCCCGAGCGTCGGCGCGTTGGCAACCATCCGGTGGGGGCGCGTAGGGTCGCGGCGTGCTCGATACGACCCCACTGATCAACGCCGTGGACCGATTCGCCGACCGCCTGCGGAGTGCTCCGCAGAGCCGGCTGCAACAGGGTGTGGCCGCCGAAGGGCTGGTGACGGCCAGGGAGCTGTCCGCCCGCGCCCAGCGTGCCGAAGCGCCGGACCGCGAGCCGAGGATCATGCCGGACGCCGGGATATTCGCGGTCGGTGATCAGCTCGCGGTCGCCGGCAGGGATCTGGCCGTGGCACTGGAAACGGCCTCGTCCCAGGAGCTGGACGAGGCCGTGCGGTGTGTCGAGGAGGCGGCTGCGCGGGCGTTCGCACCCGGGGCGCGCTAGAAGGAGGCGATCACGCGGTCGGCGAGGATGTAGACGTTCTCCTTGCCGCAGGAGAACGTCAGCGCGTAGGCGCCGGAGACCCCGGAACCGCCCAGCAGCACCGGCTGTTCACCGGAGCGCAGCGAGTCGGCGAGCCGCTCGGCGGTCTCCCGGTGGCCCGGCGTCATGCAGAGCGTGGTGCCGTCGGCGAAGACGTACACATCGAGCGTTCCCAGGGGGCCGGGACGCACGTCGGTCAGCTCCGTACCGGTGTCGGCGAGCTGCTCGAGGCGGTTCACGGTGCGCTCGTGGTCGGTCACGACCGGTGTCTGCACGGGGACGAAGTCCGGGTGCGAGGGGTGGCGGCGGCGGGCCGCGGCCAGCTCGGGTGAGTCCTCGGCGAACTCCGCGTACTCCGCGATCTCGGGCAGGTCGGTGAGCTCCGCCAGCTCCGTCAGCTCGTCCAGGGCCTCATCGGCGTCGAGGCCCATCGCCTCCAGGCCCGTGAAGTCGGTCTGCCGGGGCATGAAGAACGGGACGTCGTCGCCGAGGCCGCCCAGCAGGGACGGTGCGTCGGCGGCATCACGCGCCTCCTGGGCCGCCCAGAAGGCGCGGGCTTCGGCCAGCTCCCGCTCCCGCTCCTCGGCGAGTGCTTCGGCGACCGCCGCGCGTATCTCCTCGGCGGATGTGGCGGTGCTCCGGTTCTGCTGCTCGGGGACCGACGCGTGAAGGCTCCGGCCTTCCGCCAGCTCCGTGCGCAGGGCCGTGACCTGCTTGCGCAGCCCGTGAGCAGCGTGCAGAGCAGCGGCGCCGACAGCCGTGGCAGCGGCGGTGGTCAGCATCAGGGCAAACGGCATGGCGCTCACTGACATACTCCCGGTTTCAATCGACACCCCCGACTTCCTACATCAGCTTGTCTTGTACCGGCACCTGCTGTCAGTGCATTACGTCACGAATTGGACAGGACTTTGGGCCCGGTGTTTAGTGCTGTGGCTGGTGTGACCTGCAGAAACGACTCTCCCCCGGGACGCAGATCACATCCTGGGGGAGATTCGGTCACGATCGGAGCTCGGAGGATTCAAGAGGGCCCCCGCGCGGGACGCGAGGGCCCGCCGGACCGTCTCACTTCAGCTCAGCCGCTCCGTGTCGGTGGTCGCGCTGAGCTTCGCCTCCGCTGCGGGCAGGTGCCGCCCTCGTTCCTCGGGCGACCCCGACCCTCCGCTACGGCTCAGCTCAGCCGCTCCGTGTCCGTGGTCGCGCTGAGCTTCGCCTCCGCTGCGGGCAGGTGCCGCCCTCGTTCCTCGGGCGACCCCGACCCTCCGCTACGGCTCAGCTCAGCCGCTCGATGACCATGGCCATGCCCTGGCCGCCGCCCACGCACATCGTCTCCAGGCCGAACTGCTTGTCGTGGAACTGCAGGCTGTTGATCAGCGTGCCGGTGATGCGGGCACCGGTCATGCCGAAGGGGTGGCCGACGGCGATCGCGCCACCGTTGACGTTGACCTTGTCCAGCGGCAGGCCCAGGTCACGGTAGGACGGGATGACCTGGGCGGCGAACGCCTCGTTGATCTCGGCCAGGTCGATGTCGTCGACGGTGAGCCCCGCGCGCTTGAGTGCCTGCTTGCTGGCCTCGACCGGTCCGTAGCCCATGATCTCGGGCGAGAGGCCGGAGACGCCGGTCGAGACGATGCGGGCCAGCGGGGTCAGGCCCAGCTCGCGCGCCTTGGTGTCCGACATGATGACGAGCGCGGCGGCACCGTCGTTGAGCGGGCAGCAGTTGGCCGCGGTGACGAGGCCGTCGGGGCGGAACACCGGCTTCAGGCCCTGCACGCCCTCCAGGGTGACGCCCGCGCGGGGGCCGTCGTCCTTCGAGACGACCGTGCCGTCCGGCGTGGTGACCGCGGTGATCTCGCGCTCCCAGAAACCGTTCTTGATGGCTTCCTCGGCGAGGTTCTGCGACCGCACGCCGAACTCGTCCATGTCCTGGCGGGTGACGCCCTTGATCCGGGCCAGGTTCTCGGCGGTCTGCCCCATGGCGATGTAGGCGTCCGGGACGAGACCCTCCTCGCGCGGGTCGGTCCAGCTCGTGCCCTCCTGCTCGGCGCGGGCCGCGGTGCGGGCCTCGGCCTCGGCGAAGAGCGGGTTGTGCGTGTCCGGCAGGCTGTCGGAGTTCCCCTTCGCGAAGCGGGACACCATCTCGACGCCGGCGGAGATGAAGACGTCGCCCTCGCCGGCCTTGATGGCGTGCAGCGCCATGCGGCTGGTCTGGAGCGAGGACGAACAGTAGCGGGTGACCGTGCAGCCGGGGAGGTGGTCCATCCCCATCTGCACGGCGATGACGCGGCCCAGGTTGTTGCCCTGCTCGCCGCCGGGAAGGCCGCAGCCGAGCATCAGATCGTCGATGTCCCTCGGGTCCAGCTCGGGGACCTTGGCCAGTGCGGTCTGGATGATGGTCGCGGTCAGGTCGTCCGCACGCACATCCTTGAGGGACCCCTTGAAGGCCCGGCCGATGGGCGAACGGGCAGCAGAGACGATCACAGCTTCGGGCATCACGCGGCTCCATGAGGGCTGGAAGGCAGGAAGGCTGGGCTGCCTTGGAAGTTACCCGGACGTATGGCTGAGGTCACCAAACAGACGATGTGATGCGGACCTCTTTTCTAAGCAACCGCTCAGTCGCCCGTGTTGTTCCCTCGATGGAGGTGTCCGCGATCCACCCACCGCCAGGCCGCCCCCGGCCCGAGCCAGGATGCCGGCCCGCCGCCCGCGTCCTTCCCGCCTTCCGCGTCCGTGTCCTCGTGCGGCACCGGCTCCGTGTGAGCCGGCAGACGCCGGCGCCTGCGGTGCTTGAGCAGGGCCCAGGGTGCGCGCACCGCCGTCACCTCCGTGCCGGCTTCGCGTGCGGCACGGGAGGCCGCCTTGGCGACCGGCAGAATGCCTTCCCGGCGCGAGCCGTCCAGGCGATCGGAGTCCGGCCACAGGCCGAGGGACGCGCACAGGGTCGGCAGCATCGCCATCGAGGCGGTGGCGTACCCCTCGGCCGAGGGGTGGTAGTTGTCGGGGCCGAAGAGCTCCCGCGGGTTCGCCTCGAACTCCGGGCCGAGCAGGTCGCCCAGCGAGACCGTCCGCCCGCCCTGTTCCACCGCGCCGATCGTCTGGGCCGCCGCGAGCTGTCGGCTCACCCGCCGGGCCAGCCACCGCAGGGGCTGGTAGACCGGCTCGATCGTGCCCAGGTCGGGGCAGGTGCCCACCACCACTTCCGCGCCGGCCGTACGCAGCCTCCGCACCGCCGTGCTCAGACAGCGCACCGACTGCGTCGCCGGCATCCGGTGGGTCACGTCGTTCGCGCCGATCATGATCGCGCAGACGTCCGGTACCCCCGACGGATCCGCCAGGACCAGGGACACCTGGCGCTCCAGGTCGTCCGACCGGGCACCCGGCAGGGCCACGTTACGAAGATCCACCGGCCGTTCGGCCACCGCCGCGAGTCCGGAAGCCAACAGCGCCCCCGGTGTCTGGCCCGCTCTGCGCACCCCCTGGCCGGCTGCCGTCGAGTCGCCCAGCATGACGAAACGCAAGGGATCGGTGGGTCCGGCGAACGCCACCCCGTACCGTCCGTCCGCGCTCGGCGGTACAGGCGCCTTTCCCCCGCCCACCTGCCGTTTCGCCAGTTGGACCTCGGCCAGCACCAGGCCCACCGTCGCGGCGCCGATCAGCCCGACGCTGCCGCCCCCGTAGGCCGCACCCGCTGCGATCCGCCGTGCCACCCTCGCTCTCGACACAGTCCGGTCCACCTCCTCCGTGCCGTACAGCCGTACACAGCACTACCTGCCCCGTGGGAGGCGTAGCTCAATCGCGCAGTCCAATCTCCTGCCCGTACGCATACTCTTGCCTGACCATTACGGAGATCCCGGAGTACACGGTGCAATTCCACGATTCGATGATCAGTCTTGTCGGCAACACCCCGCTCGTCAGGCTGCGCAATGTGTCGGCAGGCATTCAGGCGACGGTCCTTGCCAAGGTCGAGTACTTCAACCCCGGCGGGTCGGTGAAGGACCGCATCGCGCTGCGCATGATCGAGGCCGCCGAGCAGAGTGGCGAGCTGGAGCCCGGCGGCACGATCGTCGAGCCCACCAGTGGCAACACCGGTGTGGGCCTCGCGATCGTCGCCCAGCAGAAGGGCTACAAGTGCATCTTCGTCTGCCCGGACAAGGTGTCCACGGACAAGATCAACGTCCTGCGCGCGTACGGCGCGGAGGTCGTGGTCTGCCCGACGGCCGTCGACCCCGATCACCCGGACTCGTACTACAACGTCTCGGACCGTCTGGTCCGCGAGACGCCGGGAGCATGGAAGCCCGACCAGTACTCCAACCCCAACAACCCGCGCTCGCACTACGAGACCACGGGCCCGGAGCTCTGGGAGCAGACGGAGGGGAGGATCACCCACTTCGTCGCGGGCGTCGGCACGGGCGGCACGATCAGTGGCACCGGCCGCTATCTCAAGGAGATCAGCGATAACCGCGTGCAGGTCATCGGCGCCGACCCGGAGGGCTCCGTCTACTCCGGCGGTTCGGGACGGCCCTACCTCGTGGAGGGCGTCGGCGAGGACTTCTGGCCGAGCGCCTACGACCGCACGGTCACGGACGAGATCGTCGCGGTCTCCGACAAGGACTCCTTCCAGATGACGCGGCGCCTCGCCAAGGAGGAGGGCCTCCTCGTCGGCGGCTCCTGCGGCATGGCGGTCGTGGCGGCACTGGAGGTCGCGAAGCGCCTCGGCCCCGACGACGTGGTGGTCGTCCTGCTGCCGGACAGCGGCCGCGGCTACATGAGCAAGATCTTCAACGACGAATGGATGGCCGACTACGGCTTCCTCGAGGACACCGGCCCGTCAGCCAGGGTCGGCGCCGTCCTCGACTTCAAGGAGGGGCCCCTCCCCTCGCTCGTCCACATGCACCCCGAGGAGACGGTCGGCGAGGCGATCGACGTGCTCCGGGAGTACGGTGTCTCGCAGATGCCGATCGTGAAGCCGGGCGCCGGCCACCCCGACGTCATGGCCGCCGAGGTCATCGGCTCCGTGGTGGAGCGGGAGCTCCTGGACGCGCTGTTCGCCCAGCGGGCCACGCTCTCCGACCCGCTGGAGAAGCACATGTCGGCCCCGCTGCCGCAGGTCGGCTCGGGAGAGCCGGTCGAGGACCTGATGGCCGTGCTCAGCGGTACGAACGGCGCCGACGCGGCCATCGTCCTCGTCGAGGGCAAGCCGACGGGCGTCGTGAGCAGGCAGGACCTGCTGGCCTTCCTGGCGAAGGGCTCGGCCCCGAAGCAGTGACCGCCGGTTCTCCGGGTTCGCGAAAACGGTACGAGCGCGACACGTCGACGCAGCACCGGCTTAACACGGCTCCGGCAGAGTGATGGGTGTCGGCAGGGAGACCCGCCGACACCACATACGGCGACACGGACTACGGAGCGGCTCCCGGACCTCCACCGTCGCCAGGACGTGACGCCCGGCCCTGACCCGGGATCGCGTCCCTCGCGGGGACCGCCGTCGTCCCGCCCTCCGGGCAACCGGGGGTGCGGCGGTCCCCGCGACTACTCATGTCCGCGGACACGCGGGCTCGTCGGCCGTCCCCGTTCTCGCGGGTACGCGTCTCGCGGGTACTCGGCCACCTCCGGTGCCTCAGTCGTCCCAGTCGGACGAGGAACGTCGCCCGCCCCGGGCCCACGGCCAGGTGCGGGCGGCGTGGACGGCGTTCACGCCGAAGATCCCCAGCCAGGCCACGACGAGCCCGTCGATCCCGGCGTTCGCGACGCCGATCGCGGACAGGGGGATGGCCAGGACCAGCGAGACGATCCCGAAGCCGAACCGCTCCGCGAAGGTCCCGAACGGCCTGGCGGGCTGCGAGGCACTCCGGGCGGCGGCCGTCCGCCTTTCGGCCGACAGCCGCCGTGTCCGCCGGTCCTGGGAGCCGGCGAGTCGCTGCTCGACCTTCTCCACGAAGGAGTCGATGAGCACGGACTCGTACTCGGGGCCCAGTTCACCGCGGGCCTGCAGGGTGGCGTCGAGCTCTCGTCGGAGCTCAGGGTCACGGGCTTCCATGCGTCTCACGGTACGAATCCGGGGCGCCCGCGTCAGTGGGGACAGCCCCCCTGTTCCGGCGGTCCGCCGCGCAGGGCGGGCCGGGCCGGGTCGGCGTAGCGTTGTTGCCGGGAGACGGGAGGCGCGCCCATGGCCACCACGACATCGTCCGCCCGCGCCATTCCCCGGACCTCCGGGACGAGGGCACGTCTGGTCAACGAGGCCGAGCTGAGGGCGACGCTCTCGACGTTCCGTGAGCTCTCCGACGAGGACTGGCAGCGGCCGACCCGGTGCACCGGCTGGACGGTCCGGGACATGCTGGCCCACACCGTCGGTCAGTACGAGGAGGTGCCGCGCCCCTGGGTCGCCGTGCGCCGGATCCGGCGCGCCGCGCGGACCCATCCGCACCTCGGCCGGCTGGACGGGCACAACGAGATCCAGATCGAGGACCGGCAGGCCGTTCCCGGGCGCGAACTGATCGGCGCCCTCGCCCACTTCGCGCCGCAGGCGCTCATCGCCCTGCGCCGCGTCCCGGCCCCGGTCCGCCGCAAGGTCCGGCTGAGCCTCCTCTACCCGGAGGCGAGGGCCCTGCCCGACGACTCGGTGGACTACCTCGGCAGCGTCCTCGTGGTCCGCGACACCTGGATGCACCGGGTTGACCTCGGCGACGCCCTCGGGGCCGATCTGGTCCTCGACGGCCACGACCGGGAGATCGTCGACCAGGTGGTGCTGGACCTCGCCCTCACCTGGACGGGCCCGGCCGTGGAGATCGACCTCCACGGCCCGGCGGGAGGACGCCGTCTGCTGGGCATCGGCACCCCGGCGGCCACGCTCCGCGCGGACGCGGTCGACTTCGCCCGCCACGTGTCCGGGCGGCAGACGCGAGGCCCCCTGGAACTGGAGGGCGACCCCGGGGCGCGGGCCGCGCTGACGGCGGCACGCGTCGTCTTCTGACGCCCTCGGCGCACGCGCGGTCCGGGCGGGCGCCGAAGACGTTCACCGAGGAGTCGCCCCGGCGAGGAAGGCCTCGGGCGTCACGGCGTATCCCGTGGGGTTCATGACGGCGATCGGGACGTCGTCGATCAGGACCGTCGGGGTGGAGCGGACACCGCTCGTCTTGAAGGCCGCGGAGACCTGTGCCGCCCAGGGCAGGTAGGTGCGCTCCATGACCTTCTGCCGGAAGGCGTCGGTGTGCAGCGCCTGGACCTCGTCGGCCAGCCGGAGCAGGGTGTCGTGATCGGCGAAGGCGTCCACGTCCTCGCTGGGCTGATCGGCGTACAGAGCCCGGAGATAGTGCATGAACGGCTTCTGGCCCTCGTCTGCCGCGGCTCCCAGTGCGGCCAGCGCCTCCAGGGAGCCGCTGCCGCCCGCCGAGTCGTCGATGAACGTGCCGAAGTGGTGGTCCACCGCGAATCTGCCCTCGTCGGCGGCCCGCTCCATCACTGCTCCGAGGCCGAGCTCCATGCGCTTGCAGTAGGGGCAGCGCAGATCGGCGTAGACGCTCAGCACGTGCGCGGCGTCGGGGTCGCCGTAGCGGACGACGATGCCGCCCGGCCCTCTCGTGTTCGCTGGGATCATGACCCCAGGGTCGGCAGGGTGGGGCGGTCCCGCAATGCGAGCGGCGGATCGGTGGACCCCACGGGCGGTGTCCGGAGCGTGGGCTGTATATGGACATGCAGACCGCTTGCTGGCTGAATGGATTCCTCGGCGCCGGACCGGTGCGGCGGAACACTGGAGGGGACAGCATGAGCGGGAGCAGCCCGGCTGCGCGGTTGCAGCGGCTCTTCGAGGGGCGGCGGCTCACACCCACCCAGCGGCGGATCGCGCACTCGATGGTGCGCAGGGCCGCCGATGCCCCCTTCCTGTCGAGTGTGGAACTGGCCGAGCTGGCCGGAGTGAGCCAGCCGTCCGTCACCCGCTTCGCCGTGGCCCTCGGCTTCGACGGCTATCCCGCCCTGCGCAAGCACCTGA
This sequence comes from Streptomyces sp. JH34, assembly GCF_029428875.1. Lineage (NCBI taxonomy): Bacteria > Bacillati > Actinomycetota > Actinomycetes > Kitasatosporales > Streptomycetaceae > Streptomyces > Streptomyces sp. JH34. The sequence goes on from NZ_JAJSOO010000001.1 coordinate 4,334,589, forward strand.
GGGAGGTCTCGCCCGCCGACGCGGCCGCCGGGGACGGCGTGGAGGACACGTTCAACGAGTACCAGCAGGCCGTGCGGGCGGAGATCGAGAACCTGCGTCAGCTCTCCGAACTGCTCGCCGACCCGGCGCCGGTGGAGCGGGCGGGGCGGCTGCTCGCCGCCTCCAGGCCCCTCCTCGTGCTCGGGCTGCGGGCGGCCTCCTCGCAGGCCCGGGGATTCGGCTACTTCGCGGCCAAGGTGCATCCGGACGTACGGGTCGTCGACGAGGGCGGCAGCATGCTGCACGACCGTGTCGACGCCGCCAGGCGGGCGGGCGCGACCGCGCTGATGTGCTTCGCCCTGCCGAGGCACCCGCGCGAGGTGGTGGACGCGCTGGCATACGCCCGCGAGCAGGGGCTGACCGTCGTGACCGTGGCCGACTCGGCGTTCGCTCCGGTGGCGGCCCACAGCGACCTGCTCATCCCGGCCGCCGTCGGCACCGGGCTGGCCTTCGACACCGCGTGCGCACCGATGCTGCTGGGCCGTGCGTTGCTGGAGGCGATGTGCGACGGGCTGCCCGAGGCGCAGGCCCGGCTGGAGGACTTCGACGCGAGGGCCGCCGCCCGCGGACTGTTCGTCGAGTAGCCGAGGCGCCTGGAGCAGTTCGGGGCCCGTCTTCCCCCGTTCTCGGACGTCGCTCGTCTGTGCCTATCGATCTCCGTGCCCAGAGGGTCCTGAACGAATCGTGGGAGAGGGGTACGGACGTGGGGCGCGGAGCGCAGTCGTCGGCGAGGGTGGCCGTGGTCGTGCGGGCCGGGGCCGCGCCGTTGTGGTGGCCGGGCCTGCCGGCGGCCGCCGTCGGGCGTTCGTCCCGGGGCTCACCGGGCGACGGATCGGACTGCTGGCAGGGGCCGGCGCCGGGCTGTGGTGAAGGCGGTACGGCTCGGGTGGCGGGCGCGGCGGGACGACGTCCTGTACCGGGTGCGCACCGACCGGGTCGAGCGGCGCCGGCCCGCGGGCAGGGACGTCAAGGGCCACCGGACGACCGGGCCCGTGGCGGGGGACGCCGCACCCGGAGGGGCGCGGCGTCGCCGCCGGTGAGGAGGCGGAGGTCAGACCTCCAGGTCCGCCTCGATCTTCCGCAGCTGGTGGCGGGCCATCGCGAGGTTGGCTCTGCCGCCGTCCAGCACGAGGTAGAGGAACAGGCCGTTGCTGCCGCGGGTCTTGAGCAGCCGGATCAGGTGGTACTGGGTGCCGAGGGTGATCAGGATGTCCTCGATCTCGTCCTTGATGCCCAGGTGCTCCATGGTCCGGAGCTTCGCCCGTACGACGTCCGTGTTGCCGGCCGCGGCGACCTCCAGGTTGAAGTCCTTGCCACCGCCGAGGGTGCCGAGGGCCATGCCGCTGGTGTAGTCGACGAGTGCGACACCGAGGGTCCCCTCGATCGACGCCATCGCATCCTTCAGTGACGCTTCGGTGTTGGCCATAGTGCTCGTTTCCTTTCCCTGGCCGGCCCGGTGGCCGGTCCGTAACTGGGTGGCGCGTTTCCGGTCGGTGCGTGAACGGCCGGGGCCGTCCTTGGCTGGTGCGGGTGTCACGTGGGGTCCGGTGTGGTGCTGCGGCGCGGCAGGGCGCCCGGCCGCTGCGGGCGCGGAGGCGGCACGGGGCGGTCGGCGTGGTCCTGCGAGGCGTCGACGACCTCGCCGATGCGCGCGCCGGCGCGGCGGCCTTCCAGATGGAGGCGTCCGACGTTGATGCGGTCCTCGGCGAGCAGGGTGAGGACGGCGGACGACCCCGCCGCGTACGTGGCGATGTATCCGTTCTCGCCGCGGATCAGGAGTTCGCGGAAGCCGCCGCGGCCGGTCGCGTCGGACATCCGGACCGAGACGCCCAGTGCGGCGGCGGTCAGTGCTGCGACGCCCTCGGCCTCGATGCCCGGGGTGTCCTGGGCGAGGATCAGGCCGTCGGTGCTGGCGGCCAGCGCGCCGGTCAGGAGCGGCACCCGGGCGCGTAATCGCTGGAGCTCGTCGAGGACGTCCTCGACCTCTGCCTCGGGCACCATCAGCTGTCTCCTCCCGGCACGCTGTCTGAGCGCGCGTATCACAGGGCCTCCAATGCGTCTCTGAGCCGGCGCAGCAGGGCGACGTCTGGGTCGTTCGTGACCTCCGGCAGCGTGACGCGGCTGTGCCCGGACACCGCGGCGGAGCCGGACGCGGCCGGGCGGACCGCTTCGACGAGCCCGGCGGCCGCCAGTCGGCGCAGGTCGACCAGGGTGTGGAAGGCCGAGCGGCCCAGTTCCCGGGCGATGTCGGTGGCCGTGCGCTCGCCGTTCACCAGGGCCAGCACGTGCCGCTGGCGTGCGGGTACCGGGGCGTCGACCGGGTGGGCCGTGGGCCCGAGCGGCGCGCTGTCGGTGAGCGCGTCCGGCCAGATGCGGTCCAGGAGCTCCCGGCGCCGGAGCGTCTCACGCTGGACGGCGTGCACGGGTACGGGGCGGACGGGCCCGATCCAGTGGGAGACCCCGTAGCGGAAGCGGGCCGGTGTGTGCGTGGGGGCCAGGGCGAAGAAGGCCGCGTCGTACAGCGCCCCCAGGTGGCAGAGTTCCAGAGCACCGCCGGGGATCCGTCCGCTGTCCACGAGGTAGCGGCCGACCCGCTGTCCGGCCCCCGCCTGGGCGACCGCGTCCCACCAGCCCTCGGAACGCAGCGCGCCGCCCGTGGTGAGCAGGACGTCGATTCCGGGGGTCGAGGGGCTCTCCGCGTGGACCACCTGGCCGTCGGCGAGATACAGGGTGCCGCGGTCGCGCATCAGTGCGCCCGTTGCGCGCTCCGCCGCGAGCCGCTGCAACATCGGTGAGGGAGCGGCGCGTTCCGGTGTGCCGGGCCGGTCGGCGACGGTGGGTGTCATGCCAGGACCAGCCGCTGCGCTATCTCGCCGAGCCGTATCCGGGCCATCGCCAGATTGCCTTCCGCGCGGTCCAGCCAGAGATGGAGGAAGACGCTGCTGTCGAAGGCCGTCTCGACGAAACGGAGGATGTGGTAGCCGGGGGCGGTGGTCACGATGACGTCCTCGACCGAGGGGACGGGCGGGCCCGTCGATCCGACGGACGCGTCGGCCTGGGCGAAGACCGGCTGTTCAGCGGCCATCCTCGCCACCTCCGCCGTCTCGGCGGCCGTGGCCTCGTGGTCGCCGTTGGGCGACTCGCCGATGGTGCCGAGCGCGAGACCGCTGGTCCAGTCGACCACCGCGGCACCCCGGGCACCGGGCAGCCTCATGACTTCGATCAGGCACTCGTCGATTCCGGGCAACGCGAACTCAACTCCCCTCCCGACGTGACGTACAGGTGTAGTGGAGAGGCTACGCAACGTGTGCGTTCCTGGTGGGAGTTCTGGCATTTTCCAGAGGTACATGCGAGCGGCCGTGTAAGGGGCCGCTGGTGAGCGCGTGGCAGCCGGTCGAAGATGTCCGGCCGGTCGTCGCACCGTGGCGCAATTCGATCCGTCCGTGCCCCCTGTCGGTCCTTCCCGTCGGCCGGGCGGGCGTCTTGACTAGGACTATTCAGGCGGACAGGATGTGAATAGGTGAGTCACATTCGCGAGGAGGCAGCCCCATGTCAGGACCCCGCCCCGTACGGGCACCGCGCGGTACGGAACTGAGCGCCCTGGGATGGCAGCAGGAAGCCGCCCTCCGCATGCTGCAGAACAACCTGGACCCCGAGGTCGCCGAACACCCCGACAAGCTCGTCGTCTACGGCGGCACGGGCAAGGCCGCCCGCGACTGGCGGTCCTTCGACGCCATGGTCCGTACCCTCCGGACGCTCAAGCAGGACGAGACGATGCTCGTCCAGTCCGGGCGGCCGGTCGGTGTCATGCAGACCCACGAGTGGGCGCCGCGCGTCCTGATCGCCAACTCCAACCTGGTGGGCGACTGGGCGAACTGGGAGGAGTTCCGCCGCCTGGAGGCCCTCGGGCTCACCATGTACGGGCAGATGACCGCGGGTTCCTGGATCTACATCGGGACCCAGGGCATCCTCCAGGGCACGTACGAGACGTTCGCGGCCGTCGCCGCCAAGCGGTTCGGCGGGACGCTGGCCGGCACCATCACGCTGACGGCCGGACTCGGAGGCATGGGCGGCGCCCAGCCGCTGGCCGTCACGATGAACGACGGTGTCGCCCTCTGCGTCGACTGCGACCCGCGCGCCATCGAGCGCCGGATCGAGCACCGCTTCCTGGACGTGCGCGCCGATTCGCTCGAGCATGCGCTCCAGCTGGCCGTCGAGGCCCGCGACGCGCGACGTCCGCTCTCCATCGGCCTGCTGGGCAACGCCGCGGAGCTGCTGCCCCGGATGCTCGCCGAGGGCGCACCCGTCGACATCGTCACCGACCAGACCAGCGCGCACGACCCGCTCGCCTATCTCCCCGTCGGCGTCGACTTCGACGACATGGCCTCCTACGCCGCCGAGAAGCCCGCCGACTTCACCCGGCGTGCCCGGGAGTCGATGGCCGCGCACGTCGAGGCGATGGTCGGCTTCATGGACGCGGGGGCCGAGGTCTTCGACTACGGCAACTCGATCCGGGGCGAGGCCCAGCTCGCCGGATACGCGCGGGCGTTCGACTTCCCGGGCTTCGTGCCCGCCTACATCCGGCCGCTCTTCTGTGAGGGCAAGGGGCCCTTCCGGTGGGCGGCGCTGTCCGGCGAGGCCTCGGACATCCACAGGACGGACAAGGCCCTGCTCGAACTCTTCCCGGAGAACGAGTCGCTGCACCGCTGGATCAGGATGGCCGGCGAGCGGGTCCACTTCCAGGGGCTGCCGGCCCGGATCTGCTGGCTCGGCTACGGCGAACGCGACCGGGCCGGTGAGCGGTTCAACGACATGGTGGCGAGCGGCGAACTCGCGGCGCCCCTGGCCATCGGGCGCGACCACCTGGACTGCGGTTCGGTCGCCTCCCCCTACCGCGAGACCGAGGCCATGCTGGACGGCTCCGACGCCATCGCGGACTGGCCCCTGCTCAACGCCATGGTCAACGTCGCGTCGGGGGCGTCCTGGGTGTCCCTGCACCACGGGGGCGGCGTGGGCATGGGCCGCTCGATCCACGCGGGTCAGGTCACGGTTGCCGACGGCACGGAGCTCGCGGGCGAGAAGATCCGGCGGGTCCTCACGAACGACCCCGGCATGGGCGTCATCCGGCACGTCGACGCCGGGTACGACATCGCGGAGACCGTCGCCTCGGACCAGGGCGTGCGGGTCCCGATGGCGGAGGGCGACGCCCGGTGACCGGGACCGTGGACGACCGTCGGCAGCGGGGCCCGGGTCCGGTCGCGCCCACGCCCCGCGCCGGCGGGCCCGAGTCCTTCCAGGAGATGTGGCGCGGCCTCGCGCCCCTCGGGCTGGACCCCGGGAGCGGCGGCTACCGCCGCTACGCCTGGACCGGGGCCGACCTTGAGTGCCGGCAGTGGTTCCGCGCCCAGGCGGAGGCCCGCGGGCTCGTCCACGAGGTCGACCGCAACGGCAACCAGTGGGCCTGGCACGGCGATCCCCTCGCGGGGGACGCCGTGGTCACCGGGTCCCACCTCGACTCGGTGCCCGACGGCGGGGCCTTCGACGGCCCCCTCGGCGTGGTGTCCTCCTTCGCGGCCCTGGACGAACTCCGCCGCAGGGGAGCCGAGTTCACCAGGCCCTTCGCCGTCGTCAACTTCGGCGACGAGGAGGGGGCCCGCTTCGGGCTCGCCTGCGTCGGCTCCCGGCTCGCCGCGGGACAGCTGACCGTCGAGGACGCGCACCGGCTCACCGACGGGAGCGGGGTCTCCCTGCCCCGGGCCATGGAGGCGGCCGGGTACGACCCGGACGCCATCGGGCCCGATCCCGGACGCCTCGCCCGGATCGGCGCGTTCGTCGAACTCCACGTGGAACAGGGGCGCGCCCTCGACCTGAGCGGCGACCCGGTCGGGGTCGCCTCGGCCATCTGGCCGCACGGCCGCTGGCGTTTCGACTTCCGGGGCGAGGCCAACCACGCCGGAACCACTCGGCTCGCCGACCGCCGGGACCCGATGCTCCCGTACGCCGAGACCGTGCTCGCGGCCCGGCGGGAGGCGGAGCTCGCCGGGGGCCTCGCGACCTTCGGCAAGATCGCCGTCGAGCCGAACGGGGTCAACGCGATCCCGTCCCTCGTACGGGGCTGGCTCGACTCGCGGGCCGCCGACCAGGACACTCTCGACGCCGTGGTGAGCGGTGTCGAACGGGCCGCGCGGGAGCACGCCGAGCGGGCCGGGGTCGATCTCGACGTCGCACGCGAGTCGTTCACGCCGGTGGTGGACTTCCAGCACGCGCTGCGGGACGAGATCCGCCGGGTCCTGGAGGAGCGCGGTGCGGGTACCGCGGGGCGTCCCGTGCCGGTGCTCGGCACGGGAGCGGGACACGACGCGGGTATTTTGTCCGCCTCCGTGCCGACCGCCATGCTGTTCGTACGGAACCCCACCGGGGTCTCGCACTCACCCGCCGAACACGCCGCGGAGGACGACTGCGTGGCCGGGGTGCGGGCACTCGCCGACGTACTGGAGGGCCTCGCGTGCAGCTGACGACGCAACCGACGGGCACACCGGTCACCGCGACGTACTGGATGTCGCACGCCTGGCTCGGCACCCATGTCGAGCCGGGCGTCCTCCTGGACGTGTCCGGGGGGCGCGTCGCCGGCGTCCGGACGGGCGTCGACGCACCGCCGCCCGGCGCCACGGCGCTGCACGGGCTGACCGTACCGGGCCTGGCCAACACCCACTCGCACGCCTTCCACCGCGCGCTGCGCTCCACCGTGCAGGTCGGCTCCGGCACCTTCTGGACATGGCGCGAGACGATGTACCGGACGGCGTCCCGTCTCACCCCCGACACGTACTACGACCTGGCCCGCGCCACGTACGCGGAGATGGCGCTGGCCGGGATCACCGCGGTCGGCGAATTCCACTACCTGCACCACGCGCCCGGCGGCACGCCCTACGACGACCCGAACGCCATGGGCGAGGCGCTCATCGCCGCGGCGGCCGAGGCCGGCATCCGGATCACCCTGCTCGACACCGCCTACCTCGCCGCCGGGTTCGGGGAGCGGCCCAACCGTCACCAGACGCGCTTCTCCGACGTCACCGCCGACGCCTGGGCCGAGCGTGCCTCCCTCCTCAAGGGCGACGACGACCTGGTGGTGATCGGCGCCGCGATCCATTCCGTGCGCGCCGTGCCGGCGGGCCAGCTGGCCACCGTCGCCCGGTGGGCCCAGGAGCGGGCCGTTCCGCTGCACGTCCACCTCTCCGAGCAGACCGCGGAGAACGACGCCTGCCGCGCCGCCCACGGCCGCACCCCCACACGGCTCCTCGCCGACCACGGGGTCCTCGGCCCGGGCACCACCGGCATCCACAACACGCACCTCACCGCCGAGGACATCGAGCTGCTGGGCGCCTCCCGGACGGGCACCTGCATGTGCCCCACGACGGAACGCGACCTCGCCGACGGCATCGGCCCCGCCACCGCGCTCCAGGCCGCGGGTTCCCCCCTCTCGCTGGGCAGCGACAGCCACGCCGTGATCGACCTCTTCGAGGAGGCGCGGGCCATGGAGCTCAACGAACGCCTGCGCACCCGTGTGCGCGGCCACTGGACCGCCTCCGCCCTGCTCAGGGCCGCCTCCGCCGACGGCCACGCCGCGCTCGGCCGCCCGGACGGGGGGACGCTGGAACCGGGTGCGCCCGCCGACCTCACCACCGTCGCCCTGGACTCCGTCAGGACGGCGGGGCCGGTACCGCGGCTGGGAGCCGAAACGGCCGTATTCGCCGCCACGGCCGCCGATGTGCGGCACACCGTGGTGGCCGGGCGGCACATCGTGCGGGACGGACGGCACACCCGGATCGAGGACGTGCCCGGAGCACTCGCCTCGGCCGTCGCCGCCCTGCACCGCTGACCGCCGTGCCGGCCCGTCCGCCGGCCACCCGGGCGGGCCGCGCACCGGATGCCCGCCCGGGCCGGTGCCCCCGGCCGACCACCCCGGCAGCCCCGCCGGGCGAACCCGAAGAGAGCTGTGTCCGGATGACGACGACCGCCACGACCGCCATCACCCACATCGCGAACCTGGTCACCAACGACCCCTCCCTCGGTGACGGGACCCCCCTGGGCCTGATCCGGGACGCGGCCGTCGTCATCGACGGCGACCGCATCGTGTGGACCGGTGAATCCAGCAGAGCACCCGCCACCGACAACGCCGTCGACGCGGGCGGCCGCGCGGTGATCCCCGGCTTCGTCGACTCCCACTCCCACCTCGTGTTCGCGGGCGACCGCACCGCCGAGTTCAACGCCCGCATGTCCGGCCGCCCCTACTCGGCGGGCGGCATCCGCACGACCGTGGCCGCCACCCGCGCCGCCTCCGACGAGGAGCTGTCCGCGAACGTCGCCCGCTACCTGGCCGAGGCGCTCCGGCAGGGCACCACCACCTTCGAGACCAAGTCCGGCTACGGCCTCACCGTCGAGGACGAGGCGCGTGCCCTGCGCGTCGCCGCCCGCCACACCGACGAGGTCACCTTCCTCGGCGCCCACATCGTGTCCCCCGACTACGCCGACGACCCCGCCGGCTACGTGGACCTCGTCACCGGTCCGATGCTGGACGCCTGCGCCCCGCACGCCCGCTGGATCGACGTCTTCTGCGAACGGGGCGCGTTCGACGAGGACCAGGCGCGCACGATCCTCACCGCCGGCCAGGCCAGGGGCCTGCAGCCCCGCGTCCACGCCAACCAGCTCGGCCACGGCCCCGGTGTCCGGCTCGCCGTCGAGCTGGGTGCCGCGTCCGCCGACCACTGCACCCACCTGGACGACGCCGACCTCGACGCCCTCGGGCAGGGTTCCACCGTCGCCACCCTGCTCCCCGGTGCCGAGTTCTCCACACGCGCCGACTGGCCCGACGCCCGCCGCATCCTCGGCGCGGGTGCCACGGTCGCGTTGTCCACGGACTGCAACCCGGGTTCGTCGTTCACCTCCTCCATGCCGTTCTGCATCGCCCTTGCCGTACGGGACATGGGCATGACCCCCGACGAGGCGATCTGGTCGGCCACGGCCGGCGGCGCCGCCGCCCTGCGCCGCACCGACATCGGCCGCATCACCCCCGGGGCCCGCGCCGACCTGGTGATCCTCGACGCGCCGAGCCACGTCCACCTCGCCTACCGGCCGGGAGTCCCGCTGATCGGCGAGGTGTGGCGAGCGGGGGAGAGGGCGGTGTGACGGGCGCGCCGAGCCGGGGGAGGGGTGTGATCCGGTTTCCACCGGTCGGTCACACGATGTCGCGGCTGTCTACCGCCGAGTGACTCCTCCCGGTACCGTTCTGGGGCAGCGTGGCTCGGGGGGTAGGACCGGGGGGTCTTGTGAGCGGCAGGCGCATACGTGTGGTCAGGCCCGGAGATCTGGGCACGGGGGACATCGAGACGTGGCGGGAGCTCCGGGCGGAGTCCGGTGCCCCGGCCCACCCGTTCATGGAACCGGAGTTCGCCCTCGCCGTCGGCCGTGTCCGGCCGCGCGCGCGGGTCGCGGTGATCGGTGAGGAGGGCGGGGGCACGGCGGGCTTCCTCCCCTTCGAGCGGGGACGGCTCGGTCACGGCCGGGCCATCGGCCTCGGGGTCTCCGACGTCCAGGGCGCGGTGCTCCGGCCGGGCCTGGCCCTGGAGGCGAGGGACCTGCTGCGTGCCTGCGGCCTGTCCGCCTGGGAGTTCGACAACCTGGAGGAGCGTCAGGCTCTCTTCCAGCCGGCCGCGGCCCGCTCGTACGCCACGTACGTCATCGACGTCGGCCACGGGTACGAGAGCTACGAGAAGGTGCTGCGCGCCCAGTCGCCGAAGTTCCTCAGGACCACTCTGGCCAAGGAGCGCAAGCTCGGCCGCACGGCGGGGGAGGTGCGGTTCGTCCTCGACGAGCGGGATCCCGAGGCGCTGCGGACCCTGATGGGGTGGAAGTCCGCCCAGTACCGCAGGACGGGCCGCCGGGACCGCTTCGCGAAGCGGTGGATCCGTGACCTGGTGGAGTTCCTCTTCCACACCCGGGCCCCCGGATGCTCCGGTCTGCTCTCCGTCCTCTACGCGGGAGACCGGCCCGTGGCCGCGCATTTCGGGCTGCGGTCGCGGACGGTGCTCTCGTGCTGGTTCCCGGCGTACGACCCGGAGTTCGCGAAGTTCTCGCCGGGCCTGGTCCTGCACCTGCGGATGGCGCGGGCCGCGGCGGACGACGGCATCGGGATGCTCGACATGGGGCGCGGGGCGGCCGAGTACAAGGACGCCCTGAGGACCGGCGAACTGACGGTGTACGAGGGCGCCACCGTCAGGCCGGGCGCCGGAGCGGTCCTGCACTGGCTCGGCCGTGAGCCCTCCCGCCGCGCGCACGGCTTCGTACGCGACCGGCCCCGGCTGGCGGGCCTGGCGCAGCGCGGCCTCCGACGGGCCGGAGGGCTGCGGGAACCGAGACGTCCCTGAGCACGACGACGACCGGCGCCGAATCAGGAACATCCACACGTCACGACCGGGGGGACCGGATGCCGTACCGGAACGAACGGGCGGGCCACACGCGGCCCTTACCCGACATCGGCCGGCTCGCCGGCCTGACCGTCGCCGAACTGGAGCTCGACGCGGCCGACGGTACGGGCGTGCGGATCGGGCCCGTACCCGGCGGGCCGCCCCTGGACGCCGAACCGCGCGACGGCGACGGGCGGCGGTACTTCGCCCTCGTGCGGCTGCGCGGGCGCCCGGTCGGCACGGTCGTCGGGCGCGTCCGGGCGGGCGAGGACCCCGCCTCGGTCCTCGCGAAGCAGGCGGTGGACGAGATCGTCGTCCCGGACGCTCCGCGGCGGCCGCCGGCCGGGGAGATCCCCAGGGCCACGGTGGTCGTCGCCACCCGGGAGCGGCCCGACCGGCTCGCCCGCGCCCTCGACTCACTCCTGGCCCAGGACCACCCGGACTTCGAGCTCGTGGTCGTCGACAACGCCCCGGCCACCGGCTCCACCCGGGAGCTCGTCACCTCCGTCTACGCCGGCCGTGGCGTGCGCTACGTGCTGGAGCCGGTGCCCGGTCTGGCCGCCGCGCACAACCGGGGCGTCGCCGTCGCCACGTCCGGCGTCCTCGCCTTCACCGACGACGACGTCGTCGCCGACCCGCACTGGCTCACCGCCCTGACCCGGCCCTTCGGTGAGGACCCCAGGACGGCCTGCGTCACCGGCCTTATCCTGCCCGCCAGGCTGACCACCCCGGCGCAGGTCCTGCTGGAGAGCCACGGCGGATTCGCCAAGGGGTTCACGGCACGCGACCACGACCCCGCGCGCCCGCCCGCGGACGAGCCGCTCTTCCCGTTCACCGCCGGACGGTTCGGCTCCGGAGCCAACATGGCCTTCCGCGCCGGTCCGCTGAGGGCGGTCGGCGGTTTCGACCCCGCCACCGGTACCGGCACCCCGGCCAGAGGGGGCGACGACCTCTACGCCTTCGTACGCCTCCTCGCCGAGGGGTACCCGCTGCACTACACGCCCGAAGCGATCGTCTGGCACCACCACCGGGAGCGCTGGGGCGACCTGTGCGGACAGGCGTACGGCTACGGTGCCGGGCTCACCGCCTGTCTCACCGCGCTCCTGGTCCGCAGGCCCGCCCTGGTGCCGTCCCTCCTGGCCCGGCTGCCACGGGGCCTCGCCCATGCCCGCGCGATGACGGCGCCGCGTGACACCGGCGCGGCGGGAGGCTTCGGTGTTCCCGGCGCGCACGGCACGTACACCTACCCGTGGCCCCGGCATCTGTCCCGGTTGGAGCGCAGGGGTCTGCTGTACGGTCCGCTCGGATACGTACGCGCCCGGCTCGCGCTCCGCGGCGCGTCACGCCCCCGGGAGGGGGGATGAGCGCGCCCGGCGGGCCCGGGGGGCGGGGCGCGGAGAACCGGATCCCCGTGCTGCTGTACCACGCGGTGATGGACGAACCGCCCGGCTGGATCGCCGAGTTCACCGTCACACCGGGGGCGTTCGCCGCGCAGCTGGACGCGATCGGTGCCTGTGGCCGCACGGCGGTCACGGTCGGAGCCCTCGTCGACCATCTCGCCGGGCGTGGACCGCTGCCGGACCGTCCGGTCGTACTGACCTTCGACGACGGCTTCGCGGACCTGCCGGGGCCGACGGCCGAAGCCCTCGCCGGGCACGCGATGCCGGCGACCGCCTATCTCACGACGGGTGCGCTGACACGGTCCGGAGGGGGCAGCCTGCTGCCGCCGGGGCCGATGATGAGGCTGGACCAGGCGCCACTGCTCGAGCGGTACGGCATGGAGGTGGGCGGGCACACCGTCACACACGCCCAGCTGGACACGCTGCCCCGAGCCGGCCTGAGGGCCGAACTCGTCGACTCCAAGGCCGTGCTGGAGGACGTGCTGGGCCATCCGGTGACCCACCTCGCCTATCCGCACGGATACAACAGCGCGCGCGTACGCCGCGCCGCACGGGACGCCGGTTACGAGAGTGCGGTGGCCGTACGGCACGCGCTGAGCTCCCGCCGGGACGAGCCGTACCGGATCGCCCGGCTGATCCTGCGGCGCAGCCACACGGTACGGGACGTCGAGCGCTGGATGGCGGGCGAGGGCGCGCGCGTGGCCCCGTTCCCCGACTCGCCGCCGACCGTGGGGTGGCGTTGGTACCGGCGGGCGCGGGCAGCGGTGCGCGGACCGGAGTTCGCGGGGTGAGGCGTGGCGCGGGGAGAAAGGGACCAGAGCGCCACAAAACCCAAGTACATTCCTATACTTCACTTGGCGGGACAGCCCCGAGGGGGGCAGCCCGAAGGGGCAGCGGCGTGACGGCCGCGACCACATCCGTGGGGGGAGTCGCACCGTGCCGCAGCATCTGCCCGCACCGGTCGAGGGGGACGCCGGGACCGCGCCTCCCCCCGGGCCGCCGCCCGGCACCGCACCCCGTGGAGCGCTCCGTCGCCTCCCCGGCACGCTGAGACCCGGGACGCTCCTCACCTGGCTGCCGTTACCCCTGGCAGCCGGACTCTGGACCTCCTCGCTGCCGCACGTCGGTTTCCGCTCGATGGGGGAGTACGGCCTCCTGGACCGGCTGCCGCTCACCTACTACCTCTCGCTGCTCGTCCTGACCGCGGGCTTCCTGGCCGGTCTGCGCCGCGCGGGCACGGCGCCGTGGTGGCCGGCGCTGTACTGCGCCTCACTGCTGATGGCGCTCAAGGGCGTCCCGGCCGTCCTGTACGACTCGGAGCGCTACCCGTGGGCCTCGAAGCACGACGCCGTCATCGACCACCTGCTGGCGAACGGTGAACTGCGCCCCGGGGAGGGCCTGTCCGGCAACATGTCGGCCTACGACCAGTGGCCCGGTTTCTTCACGCTGAACGGCGGACTCGTCCGGGCGTTCGGTGTGGACGGCGCCGCCGCCTACCTGAACTGGGCGCCCGTCGTCCTCGGCCTGCTGATGATGCCCGTCCTGGTCCTGATCTACCGCACCTTCAGCGACGACTGGCGCCTGGTCTGGACCGCCGTCTGGATCTTCCAGCTCGCCAACTGGGTGGGCCAGGACTACCTGGCTCCGCAGGGCCTGGCCTACCTCCTCCATCTGGCCGTACTCGCCGTCGTCGTACGGCACTTCGTGCGCCCCGGTTCGGCCGGCCGGCTGCGCTCGCGCGCATGGCTCGATCCTGCCGCGGCAGGCGTCCCGCCACCCACAGCCACCCGGCAGCGCGCGGTCTGCGCCGTCGTCCTCGTGCCCCTGATCGTGGCGGTCAACGCGGTGCACCAGCTGACCCCGGTGATGCTCTGCGTCACCCTGCTCGCGCTCAACCTCACCCGCCGCTACCGCAATCCCGGACTCCTGGCCGTGGCCGTGCTGATCATGCTGGCCTGGGACCTCACCATGGGCAGGCCCCTGTTCACCGAGACCCTGGGCACCCTGCGTGACTCCCTGGGGCAGCTCACCCGGAACTCCCGGGCCGGATACGCCGGACAGCTCACCGGTGCGGGCCCCGAGCTCGCCGGCCGTGCCAACGTCCTGATGGTGCTGGCCGTCGCCGGTCTCGCGGGCGCGGCCCTCCTGTTGCGCCGCCGCCTGGTGCACAGCGCCCTGCCGCTGCTGCTGGCCTCCGCCGCGCCCGTGCCCCTGTTCGTGGTCAACGACTACGGCGGCGAGATGCTCTTCCGCGTCTATCTGTTCGCGCTCCCCGGCGCCGCGTTCCTCGCCGCGGCGACGCTCGTCCCCGCTGCCGGCGACGTCGGGGAGCACCGGGTCCGGCCTGCCGTCCGGAGAGCGTGCGCGATCGCCCTCCCCGTGGTGCTGACCGCGCTGCTGGCGGGATTCATGCCCTCCTACTACGGCAAGGAGCGGATGAACTACACCCCGCCCGCCGAGACCGCGCTCGTCACCCGCACCATCGACGGGGCACCCGAAGGGGCCCTGATCCTCGCGACGACGGGCTCCTTCCCACAGGCGCTGCACCGTTACGACCGCCTGGAGCACTGGTTCTTCGCCGAGCAGGAACTGCCCGGGAACGTCGAGATGCTCAAGGACCCGGCTCACTACCTCTCGACCCGGCTGCCGCCCGGCACCACCGCCTTCGTCATCCTCACGCGCACCCAGGACGTCTACACCGCCGGTGAGGGGCTGCTGCCCCCCGGCGGCTTCGCCGCACTCACCCGGGACCTCACCGCCTCACCGCTCTTCCACGTGGTCGAGCGGACGGACCACGGCGTCGTCCTGCGCTACGACAGCCCCTGAGGCCCCACCGCCCGGCCCGCTCCGGGCGTCCGCCGAACCCCAGACCAGGAAGGCAGCCACGTGTCCGAGAACCGGCAACCGACGCTCCCCGCCCGGCCGACCCTCCTCAGAGCGGTGCTCGCGCTCTCCGGGTGGGCGGCGCTCGCCGCGACCGCGCTGCCGGGGGGCGCGCCCCTGCGCTGGGCCCCCGTGCTCCTCTTCGTGTGCTTCGGACCCGGCCTCGCCCTGCTGTATCCGCGGACCGGACTCCTCGGGCCGGGTGCCAGGCTCGAAACGGTGGCGCTCGCCGCCCCTCTCGGGCTCTCCCTGGCCGTCGTCGTGGCCACCGCGCTGTTCCTGGTGAAGGGCTTCTCGGGGACCGCCTTCCTGGTGTCGCTCGCCGCGACGACCACCCTCGCCTCGGTCCTCCCGGGACTGCCGCTGCCCGCGGCCGGCCGGGGTGCCGCCGAGAAGGGCCGGACGACGTCGGTGAGGCGGCGGTGACCCGCCGCCGCTTCCCGGAGGAGCGTCGTCCCCGTACGTACCTCGTGCTCGCCCTGGTCTCCGTCGCGGCGCTGCTGACCGGGCTCCTCGCCTGGGCCGGCACGCCCTCCTCCGGTGAGGACGACGACGCGGCGCCCTCCGCCGGCGCCCTCCCCGCCGACGCCGCCTCCGGTCCGGTGACCGGGGGGACGTGCGCCCCGACCGCCACGCTCGTGCCCCCGTGCGGGGCCTGGTGGGGCGCCTATGTGCCGTACGCCGCGAACGGCTCGCTCAAGAGCGCGGTGCACGCGTTCGAGGAGAAGATCGGCCGGAGGCTCGACCTCCTGTACACGTACCACGACATGTCGAACACCGAGCTCGACGGTCAGCTCCTGACCCCCGACGAGCAGCTCCTCGGCCGGGACCGGATGCTGATGCTGGCCTGGGAGTCCACGGTGTGGCGGCAACCCCACCACGCCGACTGGACCGAGGACCAGCTCGGCTGGGCGGAGGTCGCGTCGGGGGCGTACGACCGCGCGATCATCGATCCCCAGGCGCGGCGCGTCAAGGCGTACGGGAAGCGGGTGTTCCTCTCCTTCGACCAGGAGGCCGACGCCCGGGTCGGCGACGCCGGCACACCCGAGGAGTACGTCGCGGCCTACCGCCACCTCCACGACCGCTTCGAGGAGCTCGGAGTGGACAACGTGGTGTGGGTGTGGACGGTCTCCGGCTACCTCGCCAACGGCGGGCTCTTCGAACGGCTCTACCCGGGGGACGACTACGTCGACTGGATCGGCATGGACCAGTACAACTACTTCACCTGCCACGACACCACGGACTGGAAGGACTTCGACCGCAGTCAGCGGCCGGCGTACGAATGGCTGCGCGCCCACATCAGCGCGGGGAAGCCGCTGATGTTCGCGGAGTTCTCGACGGTGCCCGACCCGGCGGACGAGGACCGCCAGCGCGAGTGGTACGAGGCGATCCCGGAGGTGGCCCGGACCATGCCCGGGGCCAAGGCGCTGGTGCACTGGAACCGGGCGGTCCCCGGCAAGGGCTGCGACCTCACGGTCGACGAGGGGCCGGGCCTTGAGGGGTACCGCACGGCGGGCCGGGACGACTGGTTCAGGCAGCCGGTGCCCGGCCGCTGAACCTTGCCCGGACGCCGTACGCCGCCGCCGTGACCGCGGACAGGCCGCACAGGACGGGCAGTCCGACCGCGGCGAAGGCGTCCTGCGCGACCCATCCGGCGACCGCGAGCACCCACAACGAGGCGGCCGTGAAACGCCAGTGGGCCCCGGCGGTCCGCAGCAGGACCGCGGCGAGAGCGAGACAGAGCAGCTGGAGGGCGAACGGCAGGGCGAGGAGCACGTCGGCGGGGGAGGCGGTCCCCGTCGTCCCGGCGAGGAGCCGGGCCAGGGCCCCGTGCCACTCCCCCGACGCGGCGGCCGGCCGGATACCGAGGAACAACGGGGCGGAGTGCAGGGCGGTCACGGTCAGCAGCAGGGTCACGCCCAGCAGCACGGGCCGTGGGCGGCGCAGGGCGGCGGCCGCGCAGTGGACGACGACCAGCAGGATCCCGGAGGCCACGGTGGCCGGCGGCAGCGCGTCGATCAGCTGGGTGCCGGTGATCCGTCCGCGCCCGTCGGACGCCACCCGTGACAGCGGCACCCAGAACAGCACGGCCGCGAACCCCAGCAGCCCCCACAGCCAGGCCGCGCCGCCGGATCCCGTGTCCCGGCCGGGGGCCACCGGGTACGGGACGTCGGAGGCCCGCCCCGCCGCCG
This sequence comes from Streptomyces sp. JH34, assembly GCF_029428875.1. Classification (NCBI taxonomy): domain Bacteria; kingdom Bacillati; phylum Actinomycetota; class Actinomycetes; order Kitasatosporales; family Streptomycetaceae; genus Streptomyces; species Streptomyces sp. JH34. Next base: position 4,351,563 of record NZ_JAJSOO010000001.1, read on the forward strand.
GCCGGGCCCAGCTCGTCCCGAACCCCTCGCTCTCCCGCCGCCCGCGGCGAAGACCGCGCGGTGGCCGCCCGCCGAGGGCCGAGCCCAGTCCCAGCGCGGACACCGTCGCCACCGCGGTCATGGCGATCAGCACCGCCCAGCCGGCCCCCGCGATCCCCGCGGGGCCGAGCAGCAGGGCCGCGCCACCCAGGACGAGGACGCACATCGCGCCCTGCAGGACGGCCAGCGCGCCGGTACGGCCCTGCACCCGCAGCACACCGATGTGGAGCTCGACGACGACCCGGGGCAGGGCAGCCGCGGCCAGCAGCCGCAGGACCAGGGTGCCGTGCTCGGCGTAGTCGGCGCCGAAGGGCCGGAGGATCTGCGGGGCGAAGAGGACCAGCACGAGCACGACGGGGACCAGCAGGACGGCCATGCGGCGCAGTGCCCCGCGCACGCCCTCGGCCAGCCTGCCGGGGCTGTGCGAGGCGTGCGCGGTGAGGGAGGAGGCCATGTTGATGGCCATGAACTCCATGGTGCCGCCGACGGTGTAGGCGATGTAGAAGAAGCCGTTGTGCGCGGCGTCGAAGCGTACGGCGACCATCACCGGCAGCAGGTTGATCATCGCCAGGCTGAAGAGCGCGCCGACCGAGTCACCGGCCAGGAACCTGCCGATCTCGCGCGGCCTGGGCGGTTCGCGGTCCCGGTCTGCTCCGGCCTGACCGGGGATCAGCCGGCGGAAGACCAGCCAGCCGAGCGGCAGGACGGACAGGGCGATGGCCGCCGCCCAGGACACGAAGACGCCGAGGACGGGCAGGGCGGTCGCGAACGCGGCGAGGAGCAGCAGCTTGCCGACGGAGAACACCGCGTTGCCGACGGGCACCCACACGGCCTTGCGCAGTCCCGTCAGCACCCCGTCCTGGAGGGTGAGGACCGCCCAGGCGACGCAGGAACCGGTGAAGACGAGTCCGGCGGACAGGGTGCCGAGCGGTGCGTAGGAGTCGCCCCACAGGTCCAGCGTGAGCAGGAAGACCACGCAGGCCGGGGTGACGACGGCGGAACTGACCAGATAGGTGCGGGCGACCAGGGACGCGGTGGCGCGTCCGGCGCGGGGGACGTAGCGGACGACGGCGCCGATCATCGTGGTCGCGGTGACCGAGGCGAGGAGCCGCATCGCGGCGATGGCGGCGGACCCCTGTCCGACGGCCTCCTCGGTGTAGTAGCGGGCGGCGACCAGCCAGAACCCGAGACCGAGAGCGGCGGAGACACCGGTGGAGAGCATGAGGGCATAGGCGTTGCGGAACATGGAGTCGCCGCTCGCACCGCTCTCCGGGACGGGTGGGGGCACCGCTCCGGCCTCCGGCGGGCGGGCTCTCGCCGTGTCAGTCACCGGGCTGCTCCGCCAGGGGGCGTATGCCCGCCGAGGCGAGGGTCTCGATGACGGGGCCGGCCCGCAGCGGGTCGACGGGCAGGGCGTGCCGTGCGAACCGGGCCGCTCCCGCGGGGGACGGCGAGGGGTCGGTGAACCGCTCGCCCGCGTAGGTGTCGAGCGGCGGGTCGTAGAGGTAGCCGACGGTGACGCGGCGGCGGGCGAGCGCGGCGACGGCGGCGTCCCGGTCGGCGACCAGCAGCGGCACCCGGAACAGCGGCTGCACGGGGGAGCCGGTGAGGGCGCGAGGCGCCCAGCGGGTCGCGAGGAGGCGCTCGGTCCCCGCCCGGTGCGCGGCGAGCCGTCCGTCGAGCCCGGCCAGCAGGTGCTGGATGCGGCGCAGCCGTGCTCGGCCGGGAGCGATGCGGTAGTCGTGCATGTCGACGCGGACCCAGGAGTGGAGGGCGGTGAGCGAGGGTGCGGCGCCCAGGGCACGCCGCAGTTCCCCGGGCCGTAACGGCATCCGGATGTCCTCCCGTTCCTGGAGGCCGAGGAGCCGCAGGGCCCACCAGGCCGCCGGGGCGAGCCGCAGCCCGCGCACGGCCGCCTCCGCGTACGGGCGGACGGTGTAGGCGAGTTCGGCGGTGAGGCGGGCCGGGTCGAGCAGGGCGTCCCGGGCCTGCTCCAGCGGGGTGCGCAGGGCCGGGTCGGCGACGGCGAGGAAGCCTCCGGCCTTGGCGCCGACGTGTTTGGAGAGGCTGAAGACTGCGGCGTCGCCGAACGAGCCGACGGGAGCGCCGTCGGTGAAGCTGCCGATGGCGTGTGCGGCGTCCTCGATCAGCGGGACGCCGAGCCGGTCGCAGCGCTCGCGCAGCCGCCGGGCCGGGTCGGGGTTTCCGTACAGGTTGGTGGTGAGGACACCCGAGAGGCCGTTCCACACGGAATCGGGCACGGCGTCCACGTCGATCGAACCGTCGGAGGCGGACAGCGGGGCCTGGACGGGACGCAGACCGGCGGCGAGGACGACGAAGAGGATGACGTCGTCGTTGACCGGGGACATGAGGATCTTCCCGCCGGGCTCGCACCAGTGGCGCAGCGCCACGTAGAGGCCGAGCCTGCAGGACGGGACGTACAGGCACTCCCGGCCGAGCCGGGTGCGCATCGCCGCTTCCAGCGCTCCCGCCACGGCACGGTCCGCCGGACCGTTTTCCCCATGAGCCATGTGTTCCCCCCAGAACCCCGCCCAATGTGGCCCAGTCCGTGGCACTTCGTCAACAATGCGGAAGGACCCGCCCATTGTCCGGGGCAGGTCCTTCCGCAAGGTGTACCGGGGGGTTCCGGTGACGCCGGGTCACTCCTCCACGGTCAGGCCCTTCCTGAGCTTGACCAGGGTCCGGGAGAGCAGCCGGGACACGTGCATCTGGGAGATGCCGAGCTCCTCGCCGATCTCGGACTGCGTCATGTTGGAGACGAACCGCATGGAGAGGATCGTGCGGTCGCGCAGGGGGAGCGAGGCGATGAGCGGCTTGAGGGATTCGACGTACTCGATGCCCTCGAGTCCGTTGTCCTCGTAGCCGAGGCGGTCCGCGAGGGCGCCCTCGCCGCTGTCGCCGTTGTCGTCGGGCTTGGCGTCCAGCGAGCTCGCGGTGTACGCGTTGCTCGCGGCCATGCCCTCGACGACCTCGTCCCTGGTGAGGCCGAGGCGGTCGGCGAGTTCGACGACCGTGGGGGCGCGGTCCAGCTGCTGGGACAGCTCGTCGCCCGCCTTGGCCAGTTCCAGACGCAGCTCCTGGAGCCGGCGCGGGACGCGCACGGACCAGCTGGTGTCACGGAAGAAGCGCTTGATCTCGCCGACGATGGTGGGCATCGCGAACGTCGGGAACTCGACGCCCCGGCTGAGCTCGAAGCGGTCGATCGCCTTGATCAGGCCGATGGTGCCGACCTGGACGATGTCCTCCATGGGCTCGCTGCGGGTGCGGAACCGGGCGGCGGCGAACTTGACGAGGGCCAGGTTCAGCTCGACGAGGGTGTTGCGGACGTACGCGTACTCGTGGGTTCCCTCCTCGAGGGCTTCGAGCCGCGCGAAGAGCGTCTTCGACAGGGCCCTGGCGTCCAGCGCGCCGATTCCGGCGTAGTGCGGGATCTCGGGAAGCCCTTCGAGGCCCTCGAACTCCTCGACCGCGAAGTGGTCGTCGGTGGTCGGGCCGGTGGTGCTGGTGCTGATGCGCGGGCCGGGCACGGCGCTCGCGGCAGCGGAGTCGGAATCGGTCGGTCCCTGAGGACATGCCGACGTCGCGATGTGGGTACGCGATACGTCGAGCCGGGGTGACATGGTTCTCCTCCATCGTTCTCGGCATATGGCTGCCGATGCCCATACGTGTTCCTGCGGTGAAGCGGCGCCTCCGTAGCCGATCGGGATTCCTCGTGCAGATGTCCCTTCTACCCTTACCCGGTTCCAGCCATGAGTTACAAGCGCCAAATGCGCCTGTATGTCCGCTTTGTGGAGTTCTCCGACTACCGTGTGGCGAGGGAAACGCGTAATGTTTTACGCACGTCGGGGGCAGCCACGATGAAGCCGCGTACACAGGGACGCGGGTAGTGACGGACGGCGAAGAGGGACGGCATGGACCGCGGGACGGTCGGCAGTGCGAACCGGGGTCGGCTACAGGTCGAGGTCCGGACCGAGGGCCGAAGCGAAGTCGTGACACCGGCGGGTGAGCTCGATCACCACACCGCCGATCTGCTGCGCGAACCACTGGAGCGCGCCGTCGAGCAAGGGCGTACGCGCCTGGTGGTGGACTGTTCGCAACTCGACTTCTGTGACTCCACCGGGCTCAACGTGCTGCTCGGTGCCCGCCTGAAGGCCGAGGCGGCCGGCGGAGCGGTGCACCTGGCCGGCATGCAGCCCGTGGTGGCTCGCGTCTTCGAGATCACGGGTGCGGAGGCGGTCTTCACCGTCCACGCCTCGCTCGAAGACGCTCTGAGCACCTGACAGCGGCGCATCCCATGCGTCTGCCCGGCACCCGGTGCCCCGACTATCGCGCGCGTCACGCTGTTGGCGTAGCGGAAGTGGGTGTCGTCACCATTCGGCCGGGCAGGAGAGATCCCGTCGGGGTCATGAAGCCCGCACACTCTGTATCTGATCAATATCTGTTCGATGGCAACACACGGTGAATCGGTGAGGTGAAGCGCTGATGAGCACCACCCGGCAGCATCCGCCGGGCGGCCTCGGCCGCGAGCCGGACGGCAAGGGCACCGCCTCTGCCGTACCGGCCGACCGGCAGTGGCGCACGCTCTCGCTGAGGGACGCCACCGGCATCGTGCCGATGGCCCGTGACTTCGCCCGGCAGGCGCTCCACGACTGGGGCTGGCTGCCCGCGTCGGGCGCCGACAGGCGGGCTGCGGCCGAGGACGTCCTGCTGGTCGTCTCCGAGCTCGTCACGAACGCCTGCCTGCACGCGGAGGGCCCCGAGGAGCTCCGCATCGCCTGCTCGCCCAAGAGCCTGCGGGTCGAGGTCGTGGACGGCGGCGCGGGACAGCCGGCGCCGCGTACCCCGCACCGCGCGGGGCGGCCCGGCGGGCACGGCATGTTCATCGTGCAGCGGCTCTGCCTCGACTGGGGTGTGTCGCGCACCCCGGACGAGCCCGGCAAGACCGTCTGGGCGGAGCTCGCGGCACCGGCGTGACCCGGCTCTCCGCTCCACGCGTACGGCAGAGGCCCCGCACCGACCGGTGCGGGGCCTCTGCCGTACGGCCGGGGCCGCGTCAGCGGACGTCGCCCATGAGTTCCTTGACCTTGCCGCGGTACATGAAGACCGCGACACCCGCGAGGACGGCGAGCGCGGCCTGGAGCGCGACGACCCCGGTGCCGTTGAGCTCGACACCCGCGAGGGAGAGCAGGCCAGTGGTGCAGTCACCGGCGGTCACGGCCAGGAACCAGACACCCATCATCTGGCTGGCGTACTTCGCCGGGGCCATCTTCGTGGTGACCGAAAGGCCGACCGGGGACAGCGTCAGCTCGCCGACGGTCTGCACGAAGTAGATCGCGACCAGCCACATCGCGGCGGCCTTGTGGCCGTCGCCCGCGATGGTCAGCGGCGCCAGGAAGAGGAAGAACGACGCGCCGACCAGCACCAGACCGGAGCTGAACTTCACGACCGTGCTCGGCTCCTTGCCCCGCCGGTTCAGCGCCATCCAGAAGGCGGCGAAGACCGGAGCCAGCGCCATGATCAGGACCGGGTTGACCGACTGGTACCAGGAGACCGGGAAGTCCCAGCCGAGGACCGAGTTCTCCGCGGAGGAGTCGGCGAAGATCGCCAGGGTCGAACCGCCCTGGTCGTAGATCATCCAGAAGATGGCGGCAGCAACGAAGAACCAGATGTAGCCGGACATCTTCTTCTGCTCGGTCTCGCTGAGCTCCTTGTCGCGCTTGATGCGCGTCAGGACCATGACCGGGATGACCAGGCCGGCGATCGTGATCGGGACCAGCAGCCAGTTCAGCGTGTAGACGCCGGTGACGACGGTGCCGATGTAGAACACGGCCGCGATGCCGAGCCAGATCATCGACTTGCGCAGGGTGGCCGCGCGCTCGTCCGCGGAGAGCGGCTTCGGCACGACGAGGCTGCGCTCGTTCAGGTGGCGGGTGCCGAGCAGGAACTGGACGACGCCGAGTCCCATGCCGAGCGCGGCCAGGGCGAAGCCCAGGTGCCAGTTGACGTTCTCGCCGACGGTGCCGATCACCAGCGGTGCCGCGAAGGCACCCATGTTGATGCCCATGTAGAAGATCGTGAAGCCACCGTCACGGCGCGGGTCGTCCGGGCCGTCGTAGAGGTGGCCCACCATCGTCGAGATGTTGGACTTCAGCAGACCGGAGCCGATGGCCACCAGCCCGAGCCCGGCGAAGAAGGTCCCCTCGGTGGGCAGTGCCAGCGTCAGGTGGCCGAGCATGATCACGCCGCCTGCGATGGCGACGGTCTTGCGGGGGCCCCAGACGCGGTCGCCGAACCAACCGCCGGGCATGGCGAGCAGGTACACCAGCGACAGGTAGACCGAGTAGATCGCCGTGGCCGTGGCGGGGTTCATGTGAAGCCCGTTGGGAGCGATCAGGTAGAGCGGGAGAAGGGCGCGCATGCCGTAGTAGCTGAAGCGCTCCCACATCTCCGTCATGAAGAGAGTGGCCAGGCCGCGGGGGTGGCCGAAGAAGGTCTTCTCCGAACCAGGAGTGCTGGCCGAGTCCTTCGTCAGGCTGGACGCCATGGTCGATCCTTGCTGGTCGGGACGCGTCGCCTCGTGAGCGGTACGCGCCCGGTGGGGGGTAGCCGGCACCGGTGCGGGAACGCCCCACCCCTGACGCCTCGAGGGGATTCGATCCGGCCACCGGCTCCGAAGGGAGTTCGGGGGCGGTATCGCGGGACAGACCGCTCCGGGATCCACGCCCGGCGCGTGTCTCACGCTCCGGGCCCGGCCCACAGGTCATTCACTGGTCGGGGCCGGCAAGAATCCGGCCCGTACACAAAAGCGACCCTTGGCGCTAAAAGCTGCCCAAAGGTCATTCGACGGTGCAACAGGCGTCGAGCAACCATACGACACGACACGCGGGGATATGGAAGGACTTGAGACATGGATCACAGGTCCAGGTGGAACCACAGTCCCATATTCGAAGGAGGATGACCGATTCGTGGACCGGACCCGCAGGGCCTCGCCAGTGCCTCACCCCGGCGGTCCCGCGCGGACTACCATCACTGCATGACCCGTGTACTGCTCGCCGAGGACGACGCATCCATCTCGGAGCCACTGGCCCGCGCCCTGCGTCGTGAGGGTTACGAGGTCGAGGTCCGTGAGGACGGTCCGACCGCACTCGACGCCGGACTCCAGGGAGGCGTCGACCTGGTCGTCCTCGACCTGGGGCTTCCCGGCATGGACGGCCTGGAGGTCGCCAGGCGACTGCGGGCCGACGGCCACGCAGTGCCGATCCTGGTGCTGACCGCACGCGCCGACGAGGTCGACACCGTGGTCGGCCTGGACGCCGGCGCCGACGACTACGTGACCAAGCCCTTCCGCCTCGCCGAGCTCCTCGCCCGGGTCCGGGCCCTGCTCCGCCGCGGAGCGGTCGAGCCGGCCCCGCAGCCCGCGACGCACGGTGTCAGGATCGACGTCGAGTCGCACCGGGCCTGGATGGGCGACGAGGAACTCCAGCTCACCGCCAAGGAGTTCGACCTGCTCCGGGTCCTCGTCCGGGACGCCGGCCGGGTCGTCACCCGCGACCAGCTGATGCGCGAGGTCTGGGACACCACCTGGTGGTCCTCCACCAAGACCCTCGACATGCACATCTCCTGGCTGCGCAAGAAGCTCGGCGACGACGCGGCCAATCCGCGGTACATCGCCACCGTCCGGGGCGTCGGCTTCCGGTTCGAGAAGAGCTGACGTACAGAACACTCATGCGCCGCCGACTGATCAACTCCACGCTCGCCGTGGTGCTCGTCGTGATCGCCGTCTTCGGCGTGTCCCTCGTCATCGTCGAGACCCGCACCATCAGCAACAGCGCCCAGGAGAGCGTCGACGCGGAGGCCTTCCGGCTGATCAGCGTCGTCGAGAGCCGGCTGCTCGGTGCCGAGCGGATCACCCCCCAGGTCCTCGCCGAGCAGGTGGACCCCAGCCGCTACGCCCGCGTCGAGATCCCGGGGCGGTCCCCGATCGAGGTCGGCGAGCGCCCCGCGGACGGCGACTCGATCCGCAGTACGGAGACGGGGGAACAGGGCGAGAAGGTCACCGTCGAGGAGTCCCGCTCCACCGTGACGCGGGAGGTCGGCCGGACCCTGCTGATCATCGGGGCGGTGGCCCTGCTCGCCATCATCTCCGCCGTGCTCCTCGCCGTGCGCCAGGCCGACCGGCTGACCTCCCCGCTCACCGACCTCGCCGAGACAGCCGAGCGCCTCGGATCGGGCGACCCGCGTCCGCGGCACAAGCGGTACGGGGTGGCGGAGCTGGACCGGGTCGCCGACGTCCTGGACTCCTCCGCCGAACGGATCGCCCGGATGCTGACGGCGGAGCGGCGCCTGGCCGCGGACGCCTCGCACCAGCTCCGTACGCCCCTGACGGCCCTCTCCATGCGGATCGAGGAGATCTCGGTCACCGACGACCCCGACACGGTGAAGGAGGAGGCGAACATCGCGCTCACCCAGGTCGAGCGGCTGACCGACGTGGTGCAGCGGCTCCTGACCAACGCCCGTGACCCGCGTACCGGCTCCGCCGTCGTCTTCGACCTCGACGAGATCGTCAAGCAGCAGATCGAGGAGTGGCGCCCGGCCTACCGCAGTGCGGGCCGCGCCGTCGTCTGCTCGGGCAAGCAAGGACTGGAGGCCGTCGGGACGCCCGGCGCCGTGGCCCAGGTGCTCGCCGCCCTGATCGAGAACTCGCTGATGCACGGCGGTGGCACGGTCGCGCTGCGCACCCGTGTCACCGGCAACCAGGTCGTCGTGGAGGTCACCGACGAGGGCCCCGGCGTCCCCGCCGACCTCGGGGCGCGGATCTTCGAGCGCACCATCAGCGGCCGGAACTCCACCGGGATCGGCCTCGCGGTGGCCCGGGACCTCGCCGAGGCCGACGGCGGCCGGCTCGAACTGCTCCAGCAGCAGCCACCGGTCTTCGCCCTCTTCCTCAGCCGCGTCGTGCCCAGCCGCAAGGAGTACGTGCGTCCCGTGCGCTGAGCCCTCCGGGCGCAGGCGCGGTGGCAGGCGCCGTCGTCAGTGTGGCACCGGGCCGGGCGCTACCTCGTCGGAGGGTCGTCGCTGCTCCAGAAACCGCTCCGCGTCGAGCACGGCCTCCTTGGCGGGCAGCGCCCGGAACACCCAGGTGCGGTAGGACCAGAACCGGAACAGCGTGGCGATGCCGATGCCGAGGATCTTGAACACGTTGCTCTGGACCGGGCTGTTCCACCCGAAGCCGTACGTCGCCGCGTAGAGCACGCCCGTCTCGATCACCGCACCGACGGCGCTGAACAGCAGGAACAGCGTCAGCTCCCGGGTCCGGCCGGTCTTGTCGCGGTCCCGGTAGGTCCAGTAGCGGAAGCCGACGTAGTTGAAGAGGATGGCGACGACCGTCCCCATCAGACCGGCCCGCACCACCGGGATATCCGTGGTGCGCCAGATCAGGTTGGAGACGGCGATGTTCACGACCAGCCCGAGGGCGCCGACCGCGCCGAACTTGGCGACCTCCCGTGCCAGCAGATCAAGCCGGGCCCGCAGTGCGCCCCGTTCGCTCATGGTGATCGCTCAGCCCCGTCCGGTCGTTTCCGTCAACCCGGCCATGCTAACCAGCCCTCCCGTGTGATGCCTGTGAGCCCTGGGGACCGCGTGACGAGGGAGTCGGCCGGGTCCCGGAAGGAGAGGGTGAGGGGGACCTTCCGCACGCCCGATACCCTGGTACGCGTGACGTTCCCTGTAGTCGGCATGGTCGGCGGCGGTCAGCTCGCCCGTATGACCCATGAGGCGGGCATCCCCCTCGGCCTGAAATTCAAGCTCCTCAGTGACACACCCCAGGATTCGGCCGCCCAGGTGGTCGGAGAGGTCGTCGTCGGCGACTACCGCGACCTGGAGACGCTGCGCGCCTTCGCCCGCGGCTGCGATGTGATCACCTTCGACCACGAGCACGTGCCGACCGAGCACCTGCGGGCCCTGGAGGCGGACGGCATTCCCGTGCGCCCCGGCCCCGACGCCCTGGTGCACGCCCAGGACAAGGGGGTCATGCGCGCCAAGCTCACGGAGATCGGCGCACCCTGCCCCCGCCACCGCATCGTCGCCGACCCGGCGGACGCCGCGGCCTTCGCCGACGAGGTGGGGGGCTTCCCCGTCATCCTCAAGACGGTCCGCGGGGGCTACGACGGCAAGGGCGTCTGGGTGGTCCGCTCCGAGGCGGACGCAGCCGAGCCCTTCCGCGCCGGTGTCCCCGTGCTCGCCGAGGAGAAGGTCGACTTTACCCGCGAGCTCGCGGCCAACATCGTCCGCTCGCCGCACGGCCAGGCCGTCGCCTACCCCGTCGTGGAGTCCATCCAGGTCGACGGGGTCTGCGACACCGTCATCGCCCCGGCGCCCGACCTGGACGAACGCCTCGCGGGCGAGGCCCAGCAGCTCGCCCTGCGGATCGCCGCCGAGCTCGGCGTGGTGGGCCACCTCGCGGTCGAGCTCTTCGAGACGCGCGATGGGCGCATCCTCGTCAACGAGCTCGCGATGCGCCCGCACAACTCCGGGCACTGGACCCAGGACGGCGCGGTCACCTCGCAGTTCGCCAACCACGTGCGGGCCGTCCTGGACCTCCCGCTCGGCGACCCCCGCCCGCGCGCCACCTGGACGGTCATGTCCAACGTCCTCGGCGGCGACTACCCGGACATGTACCAGGCGTACCTGCACTGCATGGCCCGCGACCCGCAGCTCAAGATCCACATGTACGGAAAGGACGTGAAGCCCGGCCGCAAGGTGGGCCACGTCAACACCTACGGCGACGATCTGGCGGACGTGCGTGAGCGCGCCCGGCACGCGGCCGACTACCTGCGAGGAACGATCACCGAATGACCGCACCAGGCTCCGCCCCCGTCGTCGGCATCGTCATGGGCTCGGACTCCGACTGGCCCGTGATGGAAGCGGCCGCCAAGGCCCTCGGCGAGTTCGAGATCCCGTACGAGGTCGACGTCGTCTCCGCCCACCGCATGCCGCACGAGATGATCGCGTACGGCGAGTCGGCGGCGGACCGCGGTCTCAAGGCGGTCATCGCGGGAGCGGGAGGCGCGGCCCACCTGCCCGGCATGCTCGCCTCCGTCACCCCGCTGCCCGTGATCGGCGTCCCGGTCCCGCTGAAGTACCTCGACGGCATGGACAGCCTGCTGTCCATCGTCCAGATGCCGGCCGGTGTCCCCGTGGCCACCGTGTCCGTCGGCGGCGCCCGCAACGCCGGGCTGCTCGCCGCCCGCATCCTCGCCGCCCACGACGGCGAGCTCCTCGCACGGATGAAGGACTTCCAGCAGGAGCTCAAGGACCAGGCGACGGAGAAGGGCAAGCGGCTGCGCGCCAAGACCCAGGGCGCGGACCACTTCGGCTTCGGGAAGTAGGCAGGCGATGGACAACCTGGACCGCGCCCGGCTGCTCCTCGCCGGCCACCCCGTCGTCGACGGCCACAACGACCTCCCCTGGGCCCTGCGCGAGCAGGTCGGCTACGACCTCGACGCCCGCGACATCTCCCGGGACCAGACCGGCACCCTGCACACCGACATCCCGCGGCTGCGGGCCGGCGGTGTCGGCGCGCAGTTCTGGTCCGTCTACGTCGCCTCCCATCTGGCCGGTGACGACGCGGTGAGCGCCACGCTGGAGCAGATCGACGTCGTCGGGGAGATGCTGGCCCGCTACCCGGACGACCTGCGCCGCGCCCTGACCGCGGACGACATGGAGAAGGCCCGCGCCGAGGGCCGTATCGCCTCCCTGATGGGGGCCGAGGGCGGCCACTCCATCAACAACTCCCTGGCGACCCTCCGGGCCCTGCACACCCTGGGCGTCCGCTACATGACACTCACCCACAACGACAACACCGACTGGGCGGACTCGGCGACCGACTCCCCGCGCGTCGGCGGGCTGTCGGAGTTCGGCCGCGAGGTCGTGCGCGAGATGAACCGCGTCGGGATGCTGGTCGACCTCTCCCACGTGGCGGCCACCACGATGCGCGACGTGCTCGCGACCTCCGTCGCGCCGGTGATCTTCTCGCACTCCTCCGCCCGGGCGGTCTGCGACCACCCGCGCAACATCCCCGACGACGTGCTGCGGATGCTCGCCGCCAACGGCGGCGTGGCCATGGCGACCTTCGTGCCGAAGTTCGTCCTGCCCGCGGCCGTCGAGTGGACGCTCGCCGCCGACCGCAACATGCGGGAGCACGGCCTGCACCACCTGGACACCACCCCGGCCGCCATGCGGATCCACGCGGACTTCGAAGCGGTCAACCCGCGCCCGATGGCCACCGTGGCGACGATCGCCGACCACCTCGACCACATGCGTGAGATCGCCGGGATCGACCACATCGGTGTCGGCGGCGACTACGACGGCACGGCCTTCCTCCCGCTGGGGCTGGAGGACGTCTCGGGCTATCCGCACCTGATCGCGGAGCTGCTCACCCGCGGCTGGTCGGAGACCGACCTGGCCAAGCTGACGTGGCAGAACGCCGTGCGCGTCCTGCGTGACGCGGAAGCGGTGTCCCGTGACCTGAGCGCCCGCGTCGGCCCGTCCCACGCGACGATCGACGAGCTGGACGGTCCGGCGAACTGAGTCCCGCACGGTACCGCGGAGGAGGCGGTGGCCCGGTGGCCACCGCCTCCTCGCCTCAGGCCTTCGGCCGGCCCATGGCCCGGTAGGTCCAGCCGGCCTCGCGCCACACCGCCGGGTCGAGGGCGTTGCGTCCGTCGAGGATGATCCGCCGCCCCGTGACCTCGCCCAGCTCCGCGGCGTCCAGCTCCCGGAACTCACGCCACTCCGTCAGGTGCAGCACCACGTCCGCACCCCGCACCGCGTCCAGCGCCGTGTCCGCGTAGCCGAGGGTCGGGAAGAGCCGACGGGCGTTGTCCATGCCCTTCGGGTCGAAGACCGTCACCTGGCCGCCCTGCAGATGGATCTGCCCGGCGACGTTCAGGGCGGGCGAGTCGCGTACGTCGTCGGAGTCCGGCTTGAAGGTGGCGCCCAGCACGGCGACGCGCGTGCCCAGGAAGGACCCACCGCCCACGGCCTCGCGGGCCAGCTCCACCATGTGGCCCCGGCGTCGCATGTTGATGGAGTCGACCTCCCGCAGGAAGGTCAGCGCCTGGTCGGCGCCCAGCTCACCGGCGCGCGCCATGAAGGCCCGGATGTCCTTGGGCAGGCAGCCCCCGCCGAAGCCGATCCCGGCCCGCAGGAACTTCTTCCCGATGCGCTCGTCGTGCCCTATGGCCTCGGCGAGCTTCACCACGTCGCCGTCGGCGGCCTCGCAGACCTCGGCCATGGCGTTGATGAAGGAGATCTTGGTCGCCAGGAAGGAGTTCGCGGAGGTCTTCACCAGCTCGGCGGTCGGGAAGTCCGTCACGACGAAGGGCGAGCCCTCGGCGACCGGTCCGGCGTAGACCTCGCGCAGCAGCTTCTCGGCCCGCTCGCTCTCGACCCCGACCACGATCCGGTCCGGGTGCAGGGTGTCCTTCACCGCGAAGCCCTCGCGGAGGAACTCGGGGTTCCAGGCCAGTTCCGCGTCGGTGCCCGCCGGTGCCAGCTCGGCCAGCCGCGCCGCGAGCCGCGCGGCGGAGCCCACCGGGACGGTCGACTTGCCCACGACCAGCGCGGGACGGGTCAGCTGCGGGGCGAGCGACTCGAAGGCGCTGTCCACGTAGCTCATGTCACAGGCGTACTCGCCGTGCTTCTGCGGGGTGTTCACGCAGACGAAGTGGACATCGCCGAACGCGCCGATCTCTTCCCAGGAGGTGGTGAACCGCAGGCGTCCGGTGGACCCCTCGATGCCCGCCACGTGCTTCTGCAGGATCTCCTCGAGCCCCGGTTCGTACATCGGCACCCGGCCGGCCGAGAGCATCTCGATCTTCTCGGGCACCACGTCGAGCCCGAGCACTTCGAAGCCCAGCTCCGCCATGGCCGCGGCATGGGTGGCGCCGAGGTAGCCGGTGCCGATCACGGTGATCCTGAGGGCCATGGGTGCTCCTGAACGATGCGGACAGACGTGCGGAGCCGAGCATATCCGGGCGGGCGGAACGCCGGTTTCCGGCCGCCGCCGGGGCTGTCGGCAAGCTCACGTGCCGCGCCCGTATGCCTCGGCTCGACCAGGCCATTAAAATTGGGTTACTTAACGGTAGTTAGCATCCTTGGGGAGTGAACGTCTTGGCGGGTTCGACCGATTTCGACCTGTACCGTCCGGCCGAGGAGCACGACATGCTCCGCGAGACGATCCGTTCGCTCGCCGAGGCGAAGATCGCCCCGCACGCCGCCGCGGTGGACGAGGAGGCGCGCTTCCCGCAGGAGGCGCTGGACGCCCTCGTCGCCTCCGACCTGCACGCGGTCCACGTCCCGGAGGAGTACGGCGGCGCGGGCGCCGACGCGCTGGCCACGGTCATCGTGATCGAGGAGGTGGCCCGCGTCTGCGCGTCCTCCTCCCTCATCCCGGCCGTGAACAAGCTGGGCTCGCTCCCGGTGATCCTCTCCGGCTCCGAGGACCTCAAGAAGAAGTATCTGGGCCCGCTGGCCAAGGGCGACGCGATGTTCTCGTACGCCCTGTCGGAGCCGGACGCCGGTTCCGACGCCGCGGGCATGAAGACCAAGGCCGTCCGCGACGGCGACTTCTGGGTCCTCAACGGTGTGAAGCGCTGGATCACCAACGCGGGCGAGTCCGAGTACTACACGGTCATGGCCGTGACCGACCCGGAGAAGCGCTCCAAGGGCATCTCGGCGTTCGTCGTCGAGAAGTCCGACGAGGGCGTCTCCTTCGGCGCCCCGGAGAAGAAGCTCGGCATCAAGGGCTCCCCGACGCGCGAGGTCTACCTCGACAACGTCCGCATCCCCGCCGACCGCATGATCGGCGAGGAGGGCACCGGCTTCGCCACCGCGATGAAGACCCTGGACCACACCCGCATCACGATCGCGGCCCAGGCCCTCGGCATCGCGCAGGGCGCCCTCGACTACGCCAAGGGCTACGTCCAGGAGCGCAAGCAGTTCGGCAAGCCGATCGCCGACTTCCAGGGCATCCAGTTCATGCTCGCCGACATGGCGATGAAGCTGGAGGCGGCCCGTCAGCTCACCTACTCGGCGGCCGCCAAGTCCCAGCGCGTCGACGGCGACCTGACCTTCTTCGGTGCCGCGGCCAAGTGCTTCGCCTCCGACGTCGCGATGGAGGTCACCACGGACGCCGTGCAGCTGCTCGGCGGCTACGGCTACACGCGGGACTACCCGGTCGAGCGTATGATGCGCGACGCCAAGATCACCCAGATTTATGAAGGCACGAATCAGGTGCAGCGGATCGTGATGGCCAGGAACCTGCCGTAGCAGGGTTTTTGCAGGTCAGAGGATGTTTCGAGGGTTCGATGGGGCATCGTTGGCCTTCTGTCCGTTGCGGCCCGATCAGGCCCGTTCCTGAGCGTCATGCTGGGGGAATCCTGGGTGGGCGCCGGGTTGAAAATGGCCACTGACCTGCACAAACAACGCAGCCCCCGGCGTGATGTCGGGGGCTGTTGTCGTACACGGGTCAGGCGACCTCTGTCGCCTCCGTAGGGTCGTCGGCGCCGGGCGTCAACATCGTCGCGATGGCGGCCCGGCCGCGCTGCTCGGCCCCTTCGAAGATGTAGTGGTAGTACTCCCTCAGTACGTCCGTGCTGCCGTGGCCCATCCAGTCGGCCACGTCGTTCTCGGGGACTCCGGCGTACAGCAGTCGCGACCCGTAGTAGTGCCGCAGCGAGTGGGCCTTGCAGTACTTCACCTGGCCCTTGCCCAGAGCCTCCATCCAGATCTTCGGGTAGAAGTACGACGCGTAGAGGTACCCGGTCCGCGTCACGTTGGGGAAGAGGAGTCGTTCCGGCCCCCATACGCCGTGGTTTCTGATGTGCCGTCGAAGCTCGAAGGCGACGTTCGGCGGGAGGGGGACGGTTCGCCCTGGCTCCCCTTCGTCACGAGCCTTGATGTGCCGACGCTGGATGGCGCTGTTCTTCCCCGACTCGGTGTCTCCGTCCTCCGCAATCTGGAAGTCGACGCGAAGCGTCTCGGCCTTGAAGTCGATCTGATCGCGGGATACCGCCATGGCCTCACCCAGCTGTAGACCGCACCCGGCCATGAGCCACAGCATTGCCCGGTATCGCGGAGGAGCGGCATCCAGCATCGCCAGGACTTCCCGCGTCGTGAGTCGCCGCGCGGTGCTCTTGTGCTCCCTGATCTCCTTGGCGCGGCTCCCGGCGCCCTTGACCTTCTTGCACGGGTTCCGGCCGATGATCTCGTTGACGACGGCCCAGTCCATCATTCCGGAGAAGAACGAGAACCGCTGACGCCGAGTGCGGGCCGAGAGCTTCCGGTCCTGCTCCATCCACAAGAGCCACTGCTCAATGTCAGCGACCTTCAGGGACACGATGGAACGGGCCGTGAAGAACGGCTCAAGGGTTGTCTTCTGGATGGACCGGTACTGCTTCTTGGTGCTGTTCTCCAGCTTCCTTTGGTTCGTCCACTGCTCCCAGACAGCCGTCACGGGCTGCTTGCCCAACCGGTCGTCCAGGTAGGTCCCGGCGTCGAGTTCCTGTTCCGCTTGACCTTGCTTGTCGCTACGTACACCGCCATGGCGGATTTCGGGGCTCATGCGCCTGTCCCATGGCTGTCCCGCCTCATCGGTCGCCGGCCTGAGACGGTGAAGGATCACCTGAAGCGGGCCAGAAGGGACGGGTTCCTGACCACAGTTGCCGGTAAGGCGGGAGGAGAGTTGACGGACAAGACCAAAGCGATACTTGAGGAAATGGCTGAAGCAGGTAGCCAACGAGGCTGAACTCCCCAGCGCTTCATGCGCATTGAGCCCCCGAGGGTCTTCGGGGGCTTCCTTGTTTCTTGGAGGACGAATGGCGCTCGCCAAGCTGATGACTGTTGACGATGTAGCCGATTACCTGAACAAGCCACGGTCGTGGGTGTACGGAAACTGGAGGGATGAACAGATCCCCTTCCGGAAGGTGGGTCAGTCCCTTCGGTGCCGTCCGGCTGACTTGGAGAAGTGGCTAGACCGAAACAACTGGACAGCGACCAGAACGACGCCCCCGAGGCAACCGGGGGCTTTTTTGTTTCCTGAAGGGGCCACGTGAATAACACAATCCCGCCGTCGGGCGAACGCCTACAGGCTGAGTTGGAGCGGTGCGCGGATGTGCTGCTGGAGGCGGCTGATGACGAGACATGGGACCCGTCGCCGGACTTCTGGCCCGATCAGGAAGAGACGGAGTTCGAACGAATAGCGGCGGCGCATACAGGGATGGTTCCTTTAAGTTTGGTCCCTATAGTGGCGACATTGCCCAGCTTCGACCCGGAGTTCCGCCCGCGCCTCGGACGAAGGGCCCCCGCTTCGGCGGGGGCTCCTTTTCCGTTGCGCCCAGGAGTGATCGGCCGGCTCAGGCGGGGCGGTCCCCGTCAAGGATCTCGTCGGCGGTGGCGGCCCGGCGAAGCCACTGGCGCAGGAGGTCGAGGTCGCGGCAGCCGGTGATGCGTCGCGGTCCACCAGGTCGTGGCCCACCGGGTCGTGGATTTCCGCGACCCGGTGCGCGCCGACACGGTGCGGTTCGTCCTGTGCTTGTCCGGCGTTGTCCTGGTGAACTGCTCCCACGCGTACTTCCGAAGTCCCGCGAACGCGGTACCTCCGAATTCACGCGATCGCCGGACACTCCCTGCCTGAGGTCCGCGACCCCGCGAACGGCCCGCGTGCGGCCAAGTCGGTCGCGGTGGTGCAGAAGAGCCCGAGGGTGCGGATGTTCCCGTCACGGAGTGGAGGGGGCTGATCCGCGCCGGTGGGCCGGCAGGGAGCAGGCGGCCGTACCGCCGGGCAGACGGTGGCGGTTGCGGGCGACGGTGCGGTAGGCGGCGTGAGCGGCCCAGTTGAACGGTGGCAGGCTGAGCAGCCGGCCGGTGAGGTGCCAGGGCGCGGACCCCTGCATCAGCACGAGAGCCGCCGCTCGTGCGCCTCCTCGGACGTCGCCCCCAGGGCCGATCCAGATGATCTCGTGATCGGCTTGTGCCTCTGTCACGCCGAGGCTGTCCAGGTCGGCGAGCTGCCAGGGGACGAAGCGTACGTGCGGGGCCACTCGGGTGCGGGCCAGGTGCACCGCAGCGGTACAGAAACCGCAGTCACCGTCGAACAGCAGGGCCGGCTCCTGGCTCATCGGCGGACCTCCGGGCCGTCGGCCCTGTCGGCCGGCGCGCACCGGAATTCCACCGTAGGCGACTTCATCATATTTTTTTCGTCAGCTTTCCGGGAGTCATTTATTCGAACTCGATTGCTCTCCATGCCGATTCATGGATGACTCGGCTGCGAGATTATGGCCGGAACGAGAAATTGCGCGGAGCTGAGCACGGAATGTTTCCCGGTTTTCGTGGGGTCCGGGTGATACGTCTGCTCCGTTCGGGGCGATCGGAACTCCGCCTCGTAACCAGTGACACGTGCACTCGGTTGAGCGGCCTCGAGAGCGGGGGTTCGACCCCGCCGGCGAGAAAGGACGACTCATGCGTTACACGCGCGGTCTGCTTGTCGCGTTCTCCGTGGGTGCGCTGACCTTGGGGGCCGTCAGTACCTCCGAGGCCATCACCGGTACATCCGTTCCTGTCTCGGCCATGGCGCGCGGCGGCGACGGCCACGACAAGGGCCACGGCCACGGCAAGGCGGGCGACAACATCGTTGTCGACAAGTCGAAGCACTCCATCGGCCACAGCTGCAAGGGCGGGACGTTCGGCTACTGCACCCAGAACGTCAACTTCGCGCCCCAACTGCTCGGCCCCGTCGCCCTCATCGGCACCACCGGCCTCATCGGTGTGACGGGCACGACCGGGACCACGGGTACGACCGGGACGACGGGGACCACGGGTACGACCGGGACCACGGGGACTACGGGCACGACCGGGACCACGGGGACGACGGGCACCACG
Organism: Streptomyces sp. JH34; assembly: GCF_029428875.1. NCBI lineage: Bacteria > Bacillati > Actinomycetota > Actinomycetes > Kitasatosporales > Streptomycetaceae > Streptomyces > Streptomyces sp. JH34. Next base: position 4,370,562 of record NZ_JAJSOO010000001.1, read on the forward strand.
GGCACCACAGGGACCACCACTCCCCCCGGTGACGCCGAGTGGTGCTCGCCCGGCTTCTGGAGAAACCACCCGGAGGACTGGCCGGTACCCACGACGACGCTGTGGAGCAGCGCCCTGGGAGGAGCCCCCACGCGCACCCCGTCCGGCATCGCCAACGGTGCCCCGACGGATCCGACTCTCCTCTACGCCCTCGAGCACCCGCAGTACTACGGCGGTGACGACACGAACCAGATCGCCGACTACCTGAGCATCCAGGCGGGCCTCAACTTCACGGGCGCCCGGGTGGACAACTGCCCGCTCTAGTGCCGTCCGGGCAAGCGCTCCGCATGGCCGGCCCGTCCACCAGCTGAACCCTCCGACGGACCGTGCGGTCGGCCGACCGCACGGTCCGTCCACGTAAGGAGCACGATGGGAGCAACGACGATGCCCGACGGGTGGTCCGGCAAAGCCGTGGCCGCGCTCATGGCGACGGCGCTGGTTCTGGCCGGCGCCCTTCTCGTCCACCTGGCGCTCGTCTTTCTGAGCATCGCGCCGGCCAATGCCGCAAGCGCCAGGCACCGCGAGACTGTCGACGGTTACGTACAACCCGCGTTCGGCCAGGACTGGAAGCTGTTCGCACCGAACCCGATGCAGCGCAACGAGGCTGTGGGGGTCCGGATGAGGACGCGCGGCGAGGCCGGCGGCTACCAGGTCGGCGAGTGGGTCAACCTCACCGCGCAGGATGTCGAGACGGTGCGGGGCAATCCGGCACCCAGCCACCTGAACCAGAACATGCTGCGCCGTGCCTGGGACGCGTACGTGGCCAACCACAGCCTCAAGAACGACATCCCCAAGGGCGCCCGCGGCAGGCTCGCCGCCGACTACCTCAAGCGCGTGGTCCTCCAGCGCACCGGCCCCACGTGGGACGGCCGGCCGATCGTCTCCATCCAGGTCGCCGGACGCTTCGCCCTGGTCGACCCGCCTGCGTGGAGCCCTGAAGAACCCTCCGACACCACGGACTACCGGCTGCTGCGCTGGTGGCCGGTAACGCAGCAGGATCACAGGGGGCTGTGACGTGAGTAGCACCATCGCGGTTCGTGCCACCGGGCTCATCGCGCGGATCCTGCCCAGGATCACCACCGTCAGGGCCCCGTACCAGGCGGCGGTCTTCAGGATCGGCCTCGGCGCCGTCCTGCTCGCCTTCCTCCTACGCGAATGGCCGCACCGCCACGAGCTGTACGGGAACAGCAGCGCGCTCTCCTTCGACCTCGCGCAGATCCTCGTCCGTGAGGAGGGCACGTTCACCGTCCTGATGTGGAGCGACGGGAACCTGTGGTTCGAGACCGTCTACCTCCTCACCATCGGTGCCGCCCTCGCCGTCCTGCTCGGCTGGCACACCAGAGGCACGTCCATGGTGCTCATGGCCGGCGTCCTGTCGGTGATCAACCGCAACACCCTGGTGGGCGACGGCGGCGACAACGTCGTCAAGATCATGGTCATCTACCTGGTCCTCACCCGTTGCGCCACGGTGTGGTCCCTCGACGCCCGGCGCAGAGCTCGCCAGAGGCAACGGACGGAAACTTCTCCGACGGGGGAGACCGCCGGTCTCCTGGGGCCGGCCCTGTGGGCCGCCGCCCTGCTGCCACTGGCCGCGCTCTCCGCCTTCCCCACCGCCGGCTGGCTGCCCGTCTTCTGGACCGCATGGGCCGCGCAGGGTATCTGGTACGCGGCCACGCGCTGGTTCCCCCGCCACGAGGCGAGAGCCGTTCTCGACGCGGCAGCCTCGATGCTCCACAACACTGCGATGCTGGTGATCGCCGCGCAGGTGTGCCTGATCTACGCGACCGCCGGCTGGTACAAGATCCAGGGCAGCCGGTGGCAGGACGGCACCGCCCTCTACTACGCCTTGCACCTGGACTACTTCAGCCCGTGGCCGGCGCTCTCGGGCTTCGTGGCGGAGCAGACCCTGCTCGTTCTGGCCCTCACCTACGGAACCGTGATCGTGCAGGTGGCCTTTCCGTTCACGCTCACACACCGGAAGATCAAGAACGCGCTCCTGGCCCTGATGATCCTGGAACACCTCGGCATCGCGGTCCTGCTCGGCATCCCCTTCCTGTCCATGGCCATGATCGTCTGCGACATGGTGTTCCTTCCCACCCCGTTCCTTCTCGCGTTGAGCGCGCTCGGCGTGCGTCTCGGGGCTCGGTTGCGCGTGTTCGCACCGGAAGCACTGCGGGCAGGGCGGATTGCGCCCGCCGGTCGGCAGGCGGGGAGGCCTGTCCCGCCCGAGCCCTCTGCGGTGCCCCAGCCCAGGCCTGCCGACAGCGCGGACGAGGGGGCGGGCTCGACAGCGAAATGACGGAGGGCGTCGGTCGCGGTGGCCACCCGGCCCCCGCGCGGCACCCACGGCCCACTCCAGGTCACCCTCTTCGCGGGCGGCGGGCGGCGGGCGGCGGGCGGCGGGCGGCGGGGCGGCGGGCCACCTGGCCGGGTGGCTGGCGACGGGCCACCTGGCCGGGCGGCCCCCAGCGGACCGGGGCTCGTGGTTGTCAGCCCGTGCAACCCGGAACGGGGATGTCGCTGCCGGCGCAGTTGGTGGGCTGGTTGTTCCTGACCCGGCTGGAGAGCAGTACGACGGATCCGCCGGTGTTCAGGACGCCGCCGGGCGCCACGGACGCGGTGTTGGTGTTGACGTTGCTCTCCGAGATGGTGGTGCTGCCTCCGCCGACGTTGGCGACGCCCCCGGCACGATGGGCCCGGTTCTCGTTGACATTGCTCCGGACGATCTGCAGGGTGCCGTCGTTGGCCGCGGCTCCCCCGACGCCGTTGACGGCGGTGTTGCCGATGACACGGCTGTTGGCGATGGTCATGCTGCCGTCGTTGGCGACGCCACCGCCGTTGACATTGGCGGTGTTACCCATGATGCCGGTGCTCTCGATGCGTGTCGTCGACCCCGACGCCCCTCCGATGCCGCCTGAATAGTTGGCGTGGTTGCCACGGACGGTGCTGCCGGAAACGGTCAGCCGGCCGAAGTTCGCGATGCCGCCGCCGAAGTCGGGTGCGTCTCCGTTCGTGATGACCGCGTCCCGGACGGTGAGAGCACCGCTCGCGCTCACGGTGAGGATGCCGAAGCTCGCGGCGGACGAGCGGGTGAGGGTGGCGCGGTTGCCGACGATGACGACATCGCTGCTGATGGCCGGCAGCGGCGTGGTCAACGCGTAGGTGCAGCCCCGCGTGAGGAGGAGGGTGTCGCCTCCGGAGGAGTTGGCGTCGGCGATCGCGGTGGACAGAGCGGTCTCGCTGCAGACGACGACTGTCTGAGCCGAGGCCGGCGTGGCGGTGGCCAGTACGGTCGCGAGAGCGGCGGTGCAGAGGGCCTGCGCCGCGAGCATGGATGATCTGCGGGTGAACATGGGTGACTTCTGACTTCCTGTAGTCCGGAAACGCGGAGCTCCCGCCGGCAACGTCCTGGGTGCCGACACGGGGGAGCGCTGTGGATGGTTACCGCGGTTCCGGAGAATGACCCCTGATGGGAGGCGGCGTCCCCTGGACGACGTAGTCGTATCCGTCCGTCGGCCGCTGCCGGGCCCGTCGACCTCACCGCGCGCGGGCGCCTCGGGGTCCGGGGGAGCCGTCGGTCGGGGTGGTGCCTCCGGCTGGTAGCCGCAGCGACGGCGACGACCGCGGCTTCACGCCGACCGGCTCGGCGGCCTTTGTGACGTACGCCTCCGAGGGCTGCGGCAGCCTGGGAGCCGGAGAAACGGAAAGGTCCGGACGGCGGACCGTCCGGACCTACTGGGTGTCGCGGGTCAGCTGCCCTTGACCGTCACCGGCTCGTCGTTCTTGAGCTGCTCCACGAGCTTCTTGACCTGGTCCTTGTCCCAGACCAGGTTGCCGTTCACGCTCTGGCCGGAGAGCGGGATGTTCATCGACTTGCCCTCGCCGCCCGTGACGCCCTTCATCGCGAAGAACATGTTGCCGAGGGACCAGAGCGACATGTCCTTGTCCACGATCAGTGTGTCCAGGCCCGCGCCCATGGTCGGGTACAGCTTGAACGGGTTGAGGACCGTCGAGGGGGTCGCCGTCTGGGAGGCCAGGGCCGCGAGGAACTTCTGCTGGTTCTTCGTGCGGTCCAGGTCGCTGCCCGCGAAGGCGTACCGGGTGCGGACGAAGGCGAGGGACTGCTCACCGTTCAGCGTCTGCTTGCCCGCCTGGAAGTCGGCGCCGGACTTCTTGTCCTTGAAGGCCTTCGGGATGTCCATCTCGACGCCGCCGATGGCGTCCACGATGTTGGCGAAGCCGCCGAAGCCGATCTCGACGTAGTGGTCGATGCGCAGTCCGGTGTTGAACTCGACCGTGCGGACCAGCAGCTCCGGGCCGTCCTCGGCGTACGCGGCGTTCAGCTTCGTCGTCCGGCCCGTGCCCGCGAACTTCTTGCCGGACTCGGAGCCGACGAACGAGGGGATCTCCACGTTGGAGTCGCGGGGCAGGGAGATCATCGTCGGGCCGTTGGACCCGTCGTGCAGGATCATCATCGAGTCGGTCCGCTTGCCCTCGGCGGAGCCGGTGTGCAGCTTCTTCTTGTCCTCGGCCGTCATGCCCTCACGGCTGTCGGAGCCGACGATGAGGTAGTTCGTGCCGTCGCCCTCGGAGGGGCGCTCGATGACCTTGGAGAGGTCCACCTCGCGCTTGAGCTTGCCGTCGGCCCAGAAGTACGTGCCGATGGAGACCGCGAGCAGCGCGACCACGAGCGTCAGGGTGCCGACCTTGAGGCGCCGGCCCCAGTTCGGGGCGGGGCGGGGCCGGACGTAGCCGCCGTCGCCGCCGAAGCCGCCACCGCCGTGACCACCGCCCTGGCCGCCGCCGCGCTGGCCGCCTCCGTAGACCTGGCCCGTGTTGTAGCCGCTGTCGTAGCCGGGTGCCTCGCCGTGACTGTCGTACCCCTGACCCTGCTGCGCTGGGATGTGGGGCGGGGACTGTGGCGGCGCGGGGCGCCGCCGGACGTGCGGCATGGCGCGGGCGCTCTCGGGCCGCGGGCTCGCACTGCCCCGCCCGTAGCGCTCGTCGGGTCGGCCGTTCCGTCCTTCGGGCCATTCGCTCATGCCGACCAGTGTGCCGTCTCGACCTGTGCCTCTTACAGGGTGTACCGGGGATCGGGTCACGGCTGTTGCGAAGCTGATGCAATGCAACCGGGGGCAAGCCCCCGCATAAGGTGGACCGTATGACAGATCAGCCCCAGCCACCGGAGGGTGAGATTCCGGCCAAGCCGACCTCGGCCTCCCGGACCACCCTCAGCCACATCATGACCGGCAACGACACCAATCTCCTGGGTACGGTGCACGGCGGCGTGATCATGAAGCTGGTCGACGACGCGGCCGGGGCGGTCGCGGGCCGGCACTCCGGCGGCCCGGCCGTGACGGCCTCGATGGACGAGATGGTCTTCCTGGAGCCGGTCCGCGTCGGTGACCTTGTTCACGTCCGGGCCCAGGTGAACTGGACCGGCCGCTCCTCCATGGAGGTCGGCGTCCGCGTCATGGCGGAACGGTGGAACGAGTCGACCCCGGCCCAGCAGGTCGGCAGCGCCTACCTGGTGTTCGCGGCGGTCGACGAGGACGGCAAACCGCGGCAGGTGCCGCAGGTCGTGCCGGAGACGGAGCGCGACAAGCGGCGCTACCAGGAGGCGCAGATCCGGCGCACCCACCGTCTCGCCAGGCGGCGTGCGATCAAGGAGCTGCGGGAACAGCGCGTTGCCGAGGGCATCGGCGACTGAGGACGCCGCGCGAGGACCGTCCTGCCGCTCCGGCCGGCGGGCCGGCGAACGGACGAGGGTGGCCACACCGCTCCCAGGCCGGCGGCCTCGGCGGTCATCGCCCTCGCGGCGGCCGTGTCCTCACGGCGCCGCGAGGCGTGACCCCCGGAGGCACGGTCAGGGGCAGACGACCTGGTCACCCGTGACCGTGCCGAACTCACCCCGCTGCGGGTCCTCCGCCTTCACCCGCCGCACCTCGGTGAAGTCCGAACCCGCCGTCACCTTCATGGTCCCGCCCTGCCCCTTCACCGCCCGGAGCTCGCACCCGGGCAGTGCGGTGGCCAGGGACTTCGCCGACCGGTCCCAGCGCGGGTCGTAGGAGACCACCGTCCGCTTCAGATCGCCCGACGCGCCGCCCAGCGGGGAGCGCGTGGTGTCGAAACCGGTGGAGCGCAGCGCCTCGTCGACGTCCTGCCCGAGCCCGTCCTTCGGCGTCCCGTTGTAGACCTGCACCCGGATCTGCTCCGGGGCCACGTCGACGAGCGTCGCCTTGGGCTGCTTCGGCACGTGCGGGGCGAGCGGCCGGTCCTCGCGCAGGGCTCGGAACATCTTCTGCGACTTCTCGGCGTCCCACTTCACGGTGGAGCCGATGCCCTTCACCTGGAAGCCCTCCTCCTCCAGGGGCACCGAGGCGAACTCGGACGAGGACGGGGTGAAGCCGCGCATGGCCTTGCCGAGCTCCAGCATCTGTTCCGTGCCGAAGCCCTTGTCCGCGCGGACCGACTCGAGCATCGACGAGGCGACCTCCTGGAACTTCACCGGGTTCATCAGCACACCGCTGCTGGTCGTCTGCTTGATCAACGCGGCCATGAACTTCTGCTGCCGCTGCATCCGCCCCAGGTCGGCAGCCCCGTCGAGGTGCCGGGAGCGTACGTACTGAAGGGCCTGCCCGCCGTCCAGCTCGTGGGTGCCCGCCGTCAGGTCCAGGCCGGTGTAGGAGTCCTTGAGCGGCTTGGCCGTGCAGATCTCCACCCCGCCCAGGGTGTCGACCGTCTTCATGAAGCTGGTGAAGTCGACCTCCAGATAGTGGTCGATCTTCACGCCCGTCATCTGCTCGACGGTCCGCACCGTGAGATGGGGTCCGCCCTCGGCGTAGGCGGCGTTCAGCTTCACCGGATGGGCGGAGTGCTCCTTGCCGGTCGTGCCGTCGGTGTGCTCCGGGAGCTCGGCGTAGCTGTCGCGCGGCAGGCTGACGACACTGGCGCGCTGCTTGTCGGCCGAGACGTGTACGAGCATGAGGGTGTCGGTGCAGTGGCAGGGCGCGCCGCCCAGCTTGTACTTCTTCTTCTCCGCGGGGCTGATCCTGTCGCGGCCGTCGGTGCCGACGAGTAGGAAGTTCATGCCGTGACCGCCCGCGGGACGGTTCTTCATGTCCTTGAAGGGGTCGACCCGGTCGATCCCCGTCTCCAGACCGCTCACCACGGCATGGCCGATCCCGCCGGCGCCGAGCACCAGCACGGACAGCCCGGTGACGATCCGCATGCCCCACCGGGGCGGCGGCTTGCGCTTCCCGTTCCGGTTCCGCCCGGCGGGGCGACCGCCGGGCGGAACCTGCTGCCGTGAGGACCTGCGCTGCGGTGGAGCGGTGCGGGGGTGTGGTGGACGGGGCGATCGGTGCGGCGTGGGCACGAGGGACACCTCCGCGCGAGCGAGTGGGACTTTCGCACGGTAGGCCCATACGACTTGCAGACCGGGAGGAGAACCGGCGGCGCGCGCCGCTGTCCCCCGTTCGCGGTAACGTGGCGGCCGAATCACGCCGCCTCCTGGGGTGCGAAATCCCCCGGAACCCCGGCGCCCCCGAGGACCCCCCGAGGACCACATGTCTGCCGCGCAGTACCCCGCCGTCTCCGTGATCATGCCGGTGCTCAACGAGGAACGCCATCTCAGGAACTCGGTCCGGCACATCCTGGAGCAGGAGTACGCCGGCGAGATGGAGGTGGTGATCGCCCTCGGCCCGTCGGACGACCGTACGGACGAGATCGCCGCCGAGCTGGTCCGGGAGGACTCCCGGGTCCACACGGTCCCCAATCCGACCGGCCGCACCCCTGCCGCGCTCAACGCCGCGATCAAGGCGTCACATCACCCGATCGTGGTACGCGTGGACGGCCACGGCATGCTCTCGCCGAACTACATCGCGACGGCGGTGCGGCTCCTGGAGGAGACCGGCGCGCAGAACGTGGGCGGCATCATGCACGCCGAGGGCGAGAACGCCTGGGAGGACGCCGTCGCCGCCGCGATGACGTCGAAGATCGGTGTCGGCAACGCGGCCTTCCACACAGGCGGGAAGGCGGGCCCGGCCGAGACCGTGTATCTCGGGGTCTTCCGCCGCGAGGCGCTGGAGCGCGCCGACGGTTACAACGTGGAGTTCATCCGCGCCCAGGACTGGGAGCTGAACTTCCGCATCCGCGAGGCGGGCGGCCTGATCTGGTTCTCGCCCGAGCTGAAGGTCCAGTACCGTCCGCGGCCCAGCATCCGCGCCCTCTCCAAGCAGTACAAGGAGTACGGCCGCTGGCGCCACGTCGTGGCCCGCTACCACTCCGGCTCGATCAACCTGCGCTACCTGGCCCCCCCCGACCGCCGTCTGCGCGATAGCGGCCGGCATCGTCGTGGGCGCCACCGTCACCCCGTGGGCGTTCGTCGTGCCCGCCGGGTACGCCGCGGCGATCGCCGTCGGATCGCTGCCCGCCGGCAAGGGCCTGCCGGTGAAGGCACGGGCGCAGATCCCGGTGGCGCTGGCCACCATGCACATGTCGTGGGGATACGGCTTCCTGACGAGCCCCCGCTCGCTGGCGAGGAAGGTCATCGCCAGCCGCCGTCCGGCCGTGCGGGAGCAGACGGCCTGACCGCGCCGGGAGAACGAGGAGGGCCCCGCCGTGAACGGCGGGGCCCTCCTCGTTCGTGGTCTACCAGGTGTAGTTCGGGTTGACGTGCATGCACGCCTCCTCGTTGGCGCCGTTGAGCGCACCCGCCGACTCGGGCGTCTTCTCCTCGCCCGTCTTGGCCGGGTAGGCCCCGTCCGCACGCCAGTCGGCACCGACCGCCAGCACGATGCCCGAGACCTCGGCCGACTTCTTGACCTGCGAGACCGGGATCCCGAGAGCCTTGGCGGCAGCCTGGGCGTCGCCCTCCAGCTCCGCGCTGGGGTAGAGGACCCCCGTCGTGGCCGCGGGTTCGATGTTCTGGGAGTCGATGCCCGTCTTGGTGAAGCCCGCGTCGGCCAGCAGTCCCTGGACCGTGCTCGCCCTGCCCTGGGCGGGACCCTGGGCGTCCGTGCCGGTCGCGTTGCGCACGGTGATCGCGATCTCGCCCGCGGGGGCGGAGGCGTCCTTGGCGACCGGGGCCTTGCGCTTGGAGGCCTTGCCGTCCAGCGGAATGTCCTCCCGGACCATCCGGAACAGCTGCTCGGCCTCGCCGGGCTTGGGCAGCACCCGGCCGTCGAGAACACCCGTTCCGTAGACGTTCGGCATCGTCGTCATGGTGATGCGGTTCGTCGGGGCCTTCTTCAGCTCCTCGGCCAGGTCGTACAGCTTCTTGACCGTGTCGAGCCCCTCGTCGACGGTCAGCGCGTTCGTGGCGGCCTCGGCGAGGTTCATCAGCTTGCCGGGGTCGGTGAGCTTCGTGCCCTTGCGCAGCTCACGCACCATCGAGTTCAGGTACTGGTGCTGGGCCTTCGCCCGCCCCAGGTCGGTGTTGTCCTCGAATCCGTACCGGGTGCGCAGCCACTGGAGGGCCTGCTCGCCCTTGACGGGTGTGGTGCCCTCCTTCAGCTTCAGTCCGGACCCCTTGCCGTCGGCGCCGTGGGAGTACACGTTGGCGTCGACACACACCGGTACGCCGCCGACCGCGTCGGCCATCGAGACCACACCCGCGAAGTCGATCATCATGAAGTGGTCGATCGTGATCCCGGTGAGTTCGTACCAGGCGGCCACGGTGCAGCCGGGCCCGCCGCGGCCGAGGCTCTCGTTCGTCTGGACGCGCGTCGTGCTCGCCGCGTACACCTTCTTCGAGTCCGGGTCCGTGCACTTCGGCATCGTGAGCATCGTGTCGCGCGGCATGCTCACCACGGAGATGTTGCTGCGGTCCGCGGACAGGTGGAGCAGCATCTGCACGTCCGCGAGCGGCGTGCCGCCGAAGGTCTCCTTGGCGCCGCCGAGCTTCTGGTTCTCCTTGGAGTCCCGGGCGTCGGAGCCGATGATCAGGATGTTCAGGGGGGTCTGCCCGGCGGCGTTGGCCTTGTGGTCGGCCATCTCCTTGTCGCCGAGGGTCAGGTCCTCCTTCTTGATGTTGCCGTTGAGGTGGCGGTAGTAGAGGTAACCGGCGCCGCCGGTGCCGAGTATCAGCAGCGCGAGGACCGACGCCACCCAGCGCAGTATGCGTCGCTTACCGCCTTTGGGCGTCCGGCGTGCCCGCCGGTCGGTCCCCGACGGCCTGTCCCCGTCCTCCGGTGGGGCGGACCGCTCCCGCCGGCCGCGACCGGCGCGTGCGGCTGCCCGGCCGCCGGACGTGCCGGTTCCGCCGTCGCCGCGCGGCCCGTCGTGCCGTCCGCGCGACCGCGTTCCCTCCCCGCGCATGCTGCTTCGTCCCACCAGGGCCCCCTGCTCCTCTGAATTCCGATGTGGCGCGACGACCCGTCGTCACTTCGCGCATACCGCCTTGTCGGCGTCGGCCCTCTGCATGTCCTCCGGCGCCTTCGCCGGACCCGTGACAGGGACTCCCGCCCCTTCGAAGTCCGCTCCCAGGGTCAGCACCATCGCCTGCAAGCCTTCGGCGTCGGATGCTCCCTGCTTGAGTGCGGTGGCGGGCAGGCCCATGATGTCCGCGAGCGCGCGGGCCTGGTCCGCCTGGCCGGGCGTGTACGCCAGCGTCGTGGTGTCGATCTTCGCCGGGGCGTTCGCCTTGTTCGTGGACCGTGTGACACCGTGCTCGCTCCGCAGCCATTCGACGGTCGCGCCCGCCGCGCCGGTGATGTCCCCGCCGTTGAGGACGTCGACGCGTATGCCGGCCGCGGCGGCCCTGCTGCCCTCGAGGACCGCCTGCTGCTTGCTCTCGGCCGCCTTCTCCTTCTTCTTCACCTCGGTGAGTGAGGTGTCGGAGCGCATCATGGCGAACAGCTGTGCGGCCTTCTGCGGCTCGACGACCACGGTGACCGGTGTCGGCTCGGCCGGGTTGTCCTTCACCGGCAGGGTGACGAAGGTGATGTTCTTCGTGTCGATCCTGCCCAGCTCCTGGGCGAGCGAGGTCAGCTTCTTGATCGACCCGATCCCGGAGTCCACGGTCAGCGCCTTGGTCGCCGCGTCGGCGAGCTCGAAGAGCTTGCCCGGGTCGGTGAGCGTGTCGTCGGACTTCATCTGACGGATCATCGAGCCGATGAACTGCTGCTGGACCTTGATCCGGTCGAGGTCGCTCTGGTTCCCGAAGCTGTGCCGGGTGCGGACGAAGGCCAGCGCGTCCTCGCCCTCGACCGTGGACTCGCCCGCCGGCAGGTCGAGGTGCGAGTCCGGGTCCTTGACCGCCTTGTCCAGGCAGACCTTGACCCCGCCGACGGCCGTGGAGAGGGTCTTCACCGCGTTGAAGTCGACCATCATGAAGTGGTCCACCGACAGGCCGGTGATCTTCTTGACCGTCCGCATGGTGCAGCCCGGGTCGCGCCCCTCCTGGCCGAGGCTGACGTTGAAGCGCACGTTCCGCGTGCCGGGTACGACCTTCCCGGAACCGTCCGCCTGCTTGGTGGTGCAGTCCGGGATGTCCGTTATCAGGTCCCTGGGGATGCTCATCGCCGTCGCGTTGGTCCGGTCGGCGGAGACGTGGAACAGGATGTTGGTGTCGGCGTGGCCCGAGCTGCCCTTGTCGCCGTAGCCCTCGTTGCCCTCGCCGGTCCGCCTGTCCGTGCCGATGACCAGGATGTCGAGCGGTCCGTCGGCGGCGACGCTCTTGCTGCCCGCGTCACCGACGTCGACGGTGTCCAGGTTGCCGTCGAACTTCTGGTAGAGCGCGTAGGCGCCCGTCGATCCGGCCACGAGCACGAAGGCCGTGACCCCGCCGGTCCACAGCAGGGCCTTCTTCCGCCGCGACGGGACCGGCCTGCGGCCCGGGCTGCCGGGCGGCGGCTGCTGGCCGCGCCCCGTCTGCCTGCGGCTCCGCTGGGCGGGCACCTCACCGCGGCGCGAAGAGGATTCCCTCCGGCTGCCGGAGCGGTCCCGTGCACGCGAAGGGTCCGACGACTCTGTTCCGGAGTGGTTCAGTCGCAATTCGTAATTGCCGGTCCGCCGGTTGAGCACCCACTGGTCGGCGGGATCGATTTCGTCCGCCCGCCCACGGCTATTCCCGTCCACGGTTTCCTGGATCCTCCGTCGGTGCCACGCGAAGCGCCTTCCCCGGCCGGGCGCTCGGTCGCTCGGTCCGGCTGTGCGCGGCCTGATGGCCGCGAGCACCGGATCGCGTCACACTATCCGGCGGAATCGGCCAGAGGGGACGCGCGTGACACATTCCACGCTCCTTACAACCGGGCATTCCGCCTGTTCCGCTCCGATTACTGTCCATGGCTTGGCCATTGTTTTACGAGCCGCACGGGTCGTCCGCGGCATTCGACCCCGAATAGGTGGGGGCGGGGGTCGGGCTCCCGCTCGTACCGCCGGGCTCCCGGCCCGACGGATCCTTCTCGGAGCTGTGGTCCGCCTGTGAATCCGCTGAACCGGCTTTGTCGGCGGGGACCACGGCGACGGGTTCGTCCTTGCGCAACCGCGTGAACAGCTGGTTCGCGTCGGGCTGTACGAGCTCGTCGCGGTTCGGGTCGGCGCGGTACTCGGTCCGGGGGACGGTCAGGAACTGCACCTTCTCCGTCGGCACGTTCCGCATTCCGCGCACCAGGTCGTACAGGTCCCTCAGCGAGTCCAGGCCCGGGTCCGTGGTGAGCGACTTGGTCGCCGCGTCCAGCACCGGGTAGAGCCGCGTCGGGTTCAGCAGCACCCCGTTGCTCTGCATCTTGTTGACCAGCGCACCCAGGAACTTCTGCTGACGGTCCATGCGTTCGGTGTCGCTGCCGTTGCCGATCGACTTACGGGCCCTGACGTATCCCAGGGCGTCCTCCCCGTCGAGCTCCTGACGGCCCGCGGGGAGCTTGAGGTGGGCATCGGCGTCGTCGACCGGCTCCTTGAGGCAGACCTCGACACCGTCCACGGCGTCGACCATGTCCTTGAAGCCGTTGAAGTCGACCACCATGTGGTGGTCGACGCGGACGCCGGTCATCTTCTCGACCGTACGGATCGTGCAGGCCGTGCCACCGAGCTCGAAGGCCCAGTTGAACTGGGCGAACTGCTCCTCGGTCGCCTTGCCTTCGTCCGTGTGGCAGCTGGGGATCCGGGTCATCAGGTCGCGCGGGATCGACACCGCCGTCGCGCTCCCGCGGTCCGCGGCGAGGTGCAGCAGGATCGTGGTGTCCGAACGCTGGCTGCCGCCGTCGTCGCGCCCGTACGCGCTGTTGTCGCCGGAGCGGGTGTCGGAGCCGATGAGCAGGATGTTCTGGGCGTTCCGCGCGATCGGCTGCGGGCGGTCCTTCTCGTACGCCTTGAGCTCGGCGGCCGCGCTCGTGTCGGTCGTGATGTTGCCGTCGAGCTTCTTGTACAGCCACCAGCCGACCCCTGCGGCGACCAGGACGAGGAACGAGGCGGCGAGGGCGGTCCAGCGGAGCCAGTGGCGTCTGCCGTCCTGCGGCCCGCGCCCGGGCCGTTCACCCCAGGTCCCGGGGGCAGGCCCGTCACCGCTCCCGCCCGGCCCCGAAGCGTCGTCGGTCCCGCCCGCTTCCTCGGCGGTGTCCCCCGTCGCGGAGGCGTCGGGGGGCCCGGCGGACGTCCCGTCCTGGGGGGCCGGACCGGACGCGTCCCCCGACCCCTCGGCCGGCTCGCCCCCGGCCGGGTGGTCCGGGCGGTCCGGTTCGGCCGGGGTGCCGGGGCTGTCGCTCACGTCTGCGTCCATCCTTCACGTTCGGCGGCGCGAGGGGCCGCCGGTCGCAGAAGTAGACGGCTGAACCTCACGCTTGGTTGTGCATTCAGGCCGCGTTCTCGACGATGCCCCGTACCGCCCGATCATGTACCGCCACCGGGGCTCAGTCCCGGGGACTCGGCCCGCCATGGGCCGGACGGGTGGCCTTCGGAGCGCTTGTCATACCGCTGTACCGGTGATCCGCTCGCTTTCGGCGCGCTTGGCCAGCCCGTCCGCGTCCAGTCGGTCCAAGTGACGGCACAGGACCACGGAGCCCCCGGCCGCCAACGGCGCGAAGAGGCCGGCGGACAGTCCTTCCCAGGTGTCGTACGTACGTCCCGTCAGCAGCCTGGACCCCGGGCCGAGTCCCAGCTCCGCCGCGTCCGCGCGGGCCCGCGAGACCAGCTGGTCCGCCGTCAGGCCCACCCCGCCCACGGTCAGCGCGGGGGCCGCCGGATCCACCGGGGCGTACGGGGCGAAGCGGTCGCCCTGGCCGGGGACCTCCACCGCGTAGTCCGCGAACCCCTCGGGAGGCTGCGGGAAGCGGCCGCCCAGCGGGCGCAGGGCCAGGGCGATGCGCTCGCCCCGGCAGGCGCGGGCCCGGTCGAGCGTGTCCGGTCCGCTGACGACCAGATCGGCGCCGGCCGGGTCGCCCTGTACCTCGGCGACGACACCCACCGACGAACAGGCGAGCAGCCAGACGGCCGACTGCCAGTGAGCGGGGAGCAGCAGAGCGAGCCGGTCACCCGGCTCCGCGGCCAGGTCGCCCTGGAGCAGGTTGGCGGTCTTCGCCACCCAATTGGCGAAGGTGGCCACCGACAGTTCGACGCGCTCTCCGGTTGCGTCGTCGTAGAAAGTGACCAGAGGTCGGGCGGGGTCCGCGGCGAGCGCGGATCGCAGCAGGTCGGCGGGGGTGCGATCACTGGCGTTCATCCGCGCAAGGGTACGCGGCGGGCGCCGGGCCGACGGGCGCGACGGGTGCCCCGTACACCGGTCGGCAGACGGTGCGTCAACTGGTGGTGGCTTTACTCCAGTAGCCGGAAATGCCCGACTCTGCCAAGTATTTTCTGTATGCGTGCACTTCTTGCAACCTCGATCGGCGTAACCTGCGCGACGGCGCTCACCCTTCCGCTCGCCGCGCCCGCCCCCGCCGCCCCTGCCCACGCCCGGGCCCCGGTCGCACAGACGCCCGCGGCAGCTCCCGGAGAACCCGCGGGTTCGACCCAGTCACTGCCCCTGCGGCCGCTCGGCGCACTCCCGCGGGCCACCGGTGAACCCACCGAGTCCATGCACCCCGACTCCGCACGGGGGCTCCTGCGCCGCGACGCCCACCGCTTCTCCCTCGTCGGCGTGGTCTGGGACGACGCCGACGCCGAACTCCACGGCACCGTCCAGGTCCGCACCCGCGCGGCCGGCACCACCCAGTGGTCCGGCTGGCAGTCCCTCGAGACCCACAACACCGACCACGGCGCCGACGCGGGCAGCCCCGAGCGCGAGTCCGGCACGGTGCGCGGTTCCACCGCCCCCCTCTGGGTCGGAGACTCGGACGGCGTCGAGGTGCGCGTCCGTTCCGAGAACGCCGGACCGCGAAGCGGTCCCGTGGACTCCGCCCCTCTTCCGGCCGGCCTCCAGGTGGAGCTCGTCGACCCGGGCGACGACCCGGTACAGCCGCGAGCCGAGGCCACCCCCGCCACAGGTACCCCGTCGGCGGGCATCGCGACGCCCGCCACGGCGGCCCAGCCGGGAGCGCTCCCGGACGGCGCCGGACTCACCGCGGCCGCTGCCGAGAGCTCCGCGGTGAACGCCGACCTCGCGCCGCCGGGCGCCGCCGAGATCCCCGCCCTGAGCAAGGCCGAGTCGGAGGAGCAGGCGGTCGTCGCGGCGGGCGCCAAGCCGTTCGTGGGACCGCGCCCGCGCATCGTCACCCGCAAGGGCTGGGGTGCCGACGAGAGCCTGCGCGAGCGCGCCTTCGCCTACACCTCGACCGTCAAGGCCGCGTTCATCCATCACAGCGCCACCGGCAACAACTACACCTGCGCCCAGGCGCCCTCCGTCCTGCGCAGTATCTACCGCTACCACGTCAAGAGCAGCGGCTGGCGGGACTTCGGCTACAACTTCGCCGTCGACAAGTGCGGGAACATCTACGAAGGCCGCGCCGGAGGTGTGACGAAGGCGGTCCTCGGGGCCCACACCCTCGGTTTCAACACCAACAGCATGGGCATCGCGGTACTCGGGTCGTACAGCTCGAAGAACCCGCCCGCCGCGGCGGTCACCGCCATCGCCAAGCTCACCGCCTGGAAGCTCGGTCTGTTCGGCCGCAACCCCAAGGGCAAGGTCACGCTTGTCTCCGGCGGCAGCGGTAAGTACAAGAAGGGTGCGAAGGCCAAACTCAACGTCATCTCCGGGCACCGCGACGGGTTCGCAACCGAATGCCCTGGAATCCGTCTCTACAAGAAGCTCGGCACGGCCCGGACCAGTTCGGCGAAGCTGCAGGGCCGCTGACCGGGAGGCTCCGAACGGTCTGCATACACTGGCCAGCCGATACGAGGCCCGGCCCCAGCAGGAAGCAGAGACGGTGCTGTGACAGAGGCAAGAGAAGCGATCCTCCTGGTCGGTGGCAAGGGCACCCGGCTGCGTCCGCTCACGGTGCACACCCCCAAGCCGATGGTTCCGGCGGCGGGCGTGCCGTTCCTCACGCACCAGCTGGCGCGTGCGAGGGCCGCCGGGGTGGAGCACATCGTGCTCGCGACGTCCTACCTCGCGGAGGTGTTCGAGCCGTACTTCGGTGACGGCTCGTCGCTCGGCCTCTCGATCGAGTACGTCACCGAGGACGAACCCCTCGGCACCGGCGGTGCCATCCGGAACGTGGCGTCGCGGCTGGCCTCGGGCCCGGACGAACCCGTCATCGTGTTCAACGGTGACATCCTCACGGGCCTCGACATCCGGGCCCTGGTCGCGGCGCACGCCACCTCCGGGGCGGACGTCTCCCTGCACCTCACCAGGGTGGAGGACCCGCGTGCCTTCGGTCTCGTGCCGACCGACGACACGGGCCGGGTGACGGCCTTCCTGGAGAAGCCGCAGACACCCGAGGAGATAGTCACCGACCAGATCAACGCGGGGGCGTACGTCTTCCGACGGTCGGTCATCGACACGATCCCGGCCGGCCGGCCGGTCTCCGTGGAGCGGGAGACATTCCCCGGGCTGCTGGACTCCGGAGCCCATCTCCAGGGCATGGTGGACTCCACGTACTGGCTGGACCTCGGCACCCCGCAGGCGTTCGTCCGCGGCTCGGCCGACCTTGTCCTCGGCCGGGCACCGTCCCCCGCGGTCCCCGGCCGCTGCGGCGACCGGCTCGTCCTGCCCACCGCGTCCGTCGCCGCCGACGCCAAGCTCACCGGCGGCACGGTCGTCGGCGAGGGCGCGCTGATCGGGGAGGGCGCCAGGATCACCGGATCCACCGTGCTGGACGGCGCCGTCGTCGAACCCGGCGCGGTGGTCACGGACTCGCTGGTCGGCGCGGGGGCCCGGATCGGCAGCCGTTCGGTCCTCACCGGCGCGGTCATCGGTGACGGCGCCCACGTCGGCGCCGACAACGAACTGCGTGACGGGATCCGGATCTGGTGCGGCGCGGTCCTGCCGGACGCCTCGGTCCGCTTCTCGTCCGACCAGTGAACGGGCACCTTCCGCGCGTGCGGGTGTCCCACCGGACGGTGTACGGGTCCCGTCGGCCTTACCCTCGATAGGCACCCCCGACGACCGAGGACCCCAGCCGTGGCAGGACGCTTCGTACCCCGCACCGCCGCCGTGCCCCGACAGGAGCCCGGTGCCGGTGCCGGTCGCGCTTCCGACGCGTCGCGGACCCGGACCTGGACCCCGCCGGGGCCGCTCGACCTGCGGCTGGTGCTCAGCCCGCTGCGGCGCGGCCCGGCGGACCCCGCCTACCGCGCCCTGCCCGACGGGACCTTCTGGCGGGCGACCCGCACCCCGGCCGGCCCCGGCACCCTGCGCGTCTCGGCGGCCCACGACGGCACCGTCTCGGCCACGGCCTGGGGCCCGGGCGCACAGTGGCTCCTCGACGGACTCCCCGCGCTGCTGGGCGCGGGCGACACCCCGGACGAATTCCGGCCGCGCCACCGGCTGCTCGCCCTGACCCGGCACCGGCGGCCCGGTCTGCGCCTGCTGCGCACCGGGCTGGTCATGGAGTCCCTGATCCCGTCGATCCTGGAACAGAAGGTCACCACCGACGAGGCGTACCGCGCCTGGCGACTGCTGGTCCGCACCCACGGCACCCCCGCGCCCGGCCCGTCCGGCACCACGTTCGGCACGTACGGCCTGTACGTCATGCCCGACGCCAGGACCTGGTCGCTCATCCCGTCCTGGGAGTGGCACCGCGCGGGTGTGGACTCCAAGCGTTCCGCCACGATCCTCCGCGCGGTCCGGGTGGCCCGGCGCATGGAGGAGGCGGCCGCGATGGAGCTCCCCGAGGCGATGGCCAGGCTCCAGCTGATCCCGGGCATCGGTCCCTGGACGGCGGCGGAGACCCTCCAGCGCTCGAACGGCGCGGCCGACGCGGTCACGGTCGGGGACCTCCACCTGCCGGGGATCGTCGGCCACGCGCTCGCGGGCAACCGGAACGCCGACGACGAGGAGATGCTGGAGCTCCTCGCCCCGTACGAGGGCCAGCGCCACCGCGCGACCCGCCTGATCATGCTCTCGGGGCACACCCCGGCCCGCCGGGCCCCCAAGATGACGCCGCGCGACATCGCCCGGCTGTAGACGGCCGCCTCCGGACCGGGCCCGTTCTCCTCAGGGCCGGCCCGGTCCCGGCGCGCGGTTCGTCCTCAGCGCACGGTGAGGAACGCCTCGGCGTCGCGTGCGGCCCGCGGCGGCGCCGTGCCCTTCGGGTGTCCCACGGCCACCGCGCCCAGCGGATCCCAGGTGTCCGGAAGGTCCAGTACCTCGCGCACCACGGACCGGCAGAACATCGTCGATGACACCCACGCGGAACCGAGCCGCTCACCCGCCAGCGCCACCAGGAAGTTCTGCACGCCGGCGCCGGCCGCGACCACGAACATCTCGCGCTCCGCGGTGTCCCGGCGCTCGTCCCCGTAGGTGTGCGAGCCGTCCATGACGAGACACGGCACCGCCAGATACGGGGCGTCGCGCAGCACGTCGCCGCGTCGCACCCGCTTCGCGACCGACTCCTCGCTTCGGCCGTCCCGGCGCAGGTCCGCGGTCCACGCGTCGCGCATGGCGTCCAGCAGCCGGGTCCGCGCGTCCTTCGACTCCAGCAGCACGAACCGCCACGGTGTCGTGTGGTGGGGCGCGGGGGCCGTGACCGCCGCCGCCACCGCACGGCGTACGGCGCCGGGGTCGACCGGTTCGTCGGTGAACTCCCGCACGGTGCGCCGGAGGCTCAGCGCTTCCCGCACCGCCTCGGACGTGCCCAGCCGGAACATGTCGTCGGCCGCGACCCGCACCATCGCCCGGGCACCGTCGTCCCCGGACGTGCCGGTGTCCGCCACCACATGGGGGAGGCCGCGCACGACCGCGACCGGCAGCCCGGACGCCTTGCCCTTCACGAGGTCACCGGCCGAGGCCAGTTCGTCGGCCGTGGCCACGACGGTGGCGCTCAGCGGATTGCCGTATCCGTCGGTGCCGCCCCGGAGGTCGTCCAGCACCCTGACCCCGGCGGCTCCGATCGCCACGTCCGTCAGGCCGTTGCGCCAGGGACGGCCGAAGGTGTCGGTGACCACGACGCCGACCTCGACCCCGAGTGCGGCCCGCAGACCGTCGCGGATCGTCCGGGCCGAGGCGTCCGGGTCCTCGGGCAGCAGCAGGACCGTCCCCGCCGGGGTGTTCGAGGCGTCGACCCCGGCGGCGGCCATCACGAGCCCCTGCCGGTTCTCCACGATCCTGAGCGTCCCGCGCCGGGCGACCACCCGGACGGTCTCGGCGTCGATCGCCGCCTCCCGGTCCCCGGCCTCGACGATCCGGCCCTCCGCCTTGGAGACGATCTTCGACGTGACCAGCAGGACGTCACCGTCCACCAGGCCCGGTTCCGCCGCGGCGATGAGCTTCGCGAGGTCGTCGCCCTCCCGCACCTCGGGCATCCCGGGCAGCGCCCACACCCGGTACGAGGGCGCCCCCTCGGTGGGTCCGCCGCTCATGCCCGTACCTCCTCGGCCAGGGCCAGGGCCTGGCGGGCCATCTCCGCGGTTGCGTCCACGTCCGTCATCATCAGCGGGACGGCGCGGCAGCGGATGCCCGCCGCCTCGACCTCGTCGACCGCTCCGGCGTCCACGGTGTCGACGAGCCAGCCGTCGAGCAGCCCGGACCCGTAGTGCTGGGCCACGGCCGCGGCGGTGGACTCGACGCCCACCGCGGCCAGCACCTTGTCGGCCATGCCCCGCACGGGCGCGTCGCCGACGATGGGGGAGAGCCCGACGACGGGGACCCCGGCCTCGGCGATCGCCTCACGGATACCGGGCACGGCGAGGATGGTGCCGACGGAGACGACGGGGTTGGACGGCGGGAAGACGATGACGTCGGCCTCGGCGATGGCCTCCAGCACGCCGGGCGCGGGCTTGGCCTGGTCGGCGCCGACCGGCACGATCGCCTGCGCCGGTACGGAGGCACGCAGCTTCACCCAGTACTCCTGGAAGTGGACGGCCCTGCTCTCGCCGTCGGCGTCCACCGCCACGTGCGTCTCGACCCGGTCGTCGGACATGGGGATCAGCCGGACCCCCGGTTTCCAGCGTGCGCAGAGGGCCTCGGTGACCGCGCTCAGCGGATAGCCGGCGCCGAGCATCTGCGTACGGACGATGTGGGTCGCGAAGTCACGGTCGCCCAGCCCGAACCACTCGGGCCCCACGCCGTACGCCGCGAGCTCGTCCTTGACCTGGAAACTCTCGTCGGTACGCCCCCAGCCCTGCTCCTCGTTGATGCCACCACCGAGGGTGTACATCACGGTGTCGAGGTCGGGGCAGACCTTCAGCCCGAACAGATGGATGTCGTCGCCGGTGTTGCCGATCACCGTGATGTCCGCGTCGGGCGCGGCCTGTTTGAGGCCACGCAGGAAACGAGCACCACCGATACCGCCGGCCAGAACCACAATGCGCATGCACAACAGTCTGTCAGGCGGAGCCTGCCGGTCAGGCCGGTACCGGGTTGTGGGCGGCCGGGGCGCACCGGGCCGCGTGCATCGGCATCTCGGTCAGGCCGGGGAAGTAGACGTGCAGGCTGACCGCGGGCTCCAGGGAGTCGTTGACGACCTCGTGGACGTACCCGGGGGCGAAGACGCGCTGGGAGCCGGAGCCCAGGGAGTGTGCTCCGCGTGCCGTCCGCTCGGTCAACTCGCCCTCCAGGACCGTGAGTACACCGGAGGAGAGGCCGTGGTCATGGCGTCCGCTGCCCTGGCCGGGGACCCAGCTCAGCAGCCACACCTCGTAGCCGATCGGGGCCTCCCCGGATCCGGCGGAGCCGAGGTCCTGGGGAACTGCCCGGAGCCGGTGGTACCAGCGGGTGGTGGTGTCGTACCGGACGAGCGGCGCCCAGAGGTCACGGTCGGCGGCGATGGAGCGGGCGAGTCCGACGAACTCGGAGACGGTGGACGGGTGGGGGCGGGCCGGCTGGAGAAGGTGCTGGACCTCGAGGATGTCGCCGGCGATGGAGAGGTCGCTGTCGCTGTTCATGGGTGCGGTGGTTCCTCGGCATGTGGAAGCGCGTACGTGAGGGTGTCGCGAAGACCGGAATGCGGTGGAGAAGGCTGGATCAGAGCTGGAGCGCTACGGCTTCAACAGCTGTGACAGCTGGAACAGCAACAGCGGGCCTGGACAGCGGTACGGAACCCACGGACGTGGGTCGTGTACATCGCTGCGGTCGCTTGCATGATGTCAAGGAGACCGGCCCGATGCGCGTTCTGTCAACTCAATGCCCGGTTTGGCGGCAATGTTTCACCCCATCCGGTTGAAGGGGGTGGAGAAAGGTTTTACCTGCCGTCGGAGCGGCAAGGTGGCGCATCAACCGTGTGCCGAAACGCGGTTCGGGGCCGTGACCCTACTGTGATCTTGGTCGCTTCAGTGATCGAATCGAAACATCGAAGCAAGCCCGCCCGTCTCGCCGAGTGTGGGGCGGCAGGCGCCGACACCCGTGGCATATGTCAGGTTTTTGGCGATTTAGACACTTTCCGCATACGCTTGGTTCCACAGAGTGAATACCCAGGCCAATAGCAGATCTTCGCTTGACTGGCCCGAAGCTACACACTTGTAATTTCACTCGTGTCGTTCGGCCGCTTCGATAACGGCCGGATCACGGGGACGCAAGAGACAGACGAGGGGCGCACATGACCGAGCTGTTCCAGCAACTGCTGGTCGAGGACGCGGACGAGGAGCTCGGCTGGCAGGAGCGCGCGCTGTGCGCCCAGACCGACCCCGAGTCCTTCTTCCCTGAGAAGGGCGGCTCCACCCGGGAGGCCAAGAAGGTCTGCCTCGCCTGCGAAGTGCGCTCCGAATGCCTCGAGTACGCCCTCAACAACGACGAACGGTTCGGGATCTGGGGCGGCCTCTCCGAGCGGGAGCGGCGGCGCCTGAAGAAGGCGGCCATCTGACGCCGCACGACGACGCCAGGACCCCGATGGCCTGGGGGCCGCACCCCGTACGCAGGGCGCGGCCCCCAGGCCATCGGCATGTCCGGCCATCTCCGGCATCTCCGGCGGCCCCCGGTTCCCGCTGGTCAACCGCTCGGCGCGGGGCGGACATCCGTACCGTTAGTGTGGGGCCCCGTCCGAGAGACGCGCCAACGCCCCGCCGCGGCGCGCGTGTACACCGATGCAGCCCCCGGGGGAACCCCCTCCGGACCCGGCCGGAGGGCCCGAACCCCGATGTCCGTGCACAGCCACCCGGCGGCGCCGAACGAGGCCGCCGCCGCCCCAGAGTTCCCCCGGCACGTCGTCACCGCAGTGCTCGTCTCCCATGACGGCGCACGCTGGCTGCCCCACGTGCTCGGCGGACTGCTCGGGCAGGAGCGCCCCGTACAGAACGTCGTCGCCGCCGACACCGGCAGCGCCGACGACTCCGCCCACCTGGTGACCGAGGCGCTCGGCGGTGAGCGCGTCCTCCACCTGGCACGGCGTACGAGCTTCGGCACCGCCGTCGACGAGGCGATTCGCTCGGCAGGTGTCCTCACCCCCGACGACCTGCCCTACCTGAAGCGCCCCAGCGGCTGGGACCCGGTCACCCGCAGCTGGCGCGACGACGCGTACGACCTGCCCGAACTCCCGCACGGTGAACCCGTCCAGTGGCTCTGGCTGCTGCACGACGACAGCGCCCCGGAGCCGGACGCGCTCGCCGAGATGCTCCGCGTCGTCGACAACGACAAGCACGCCGCGATCGTCGGACCCAAGCTGCGCGGCTGGTACGACCGCAAGCAGCTCCTCGAGGTCGGCGTCTCCATCGCGAACAGCGGACGCCGCTGGACCGGACTGGACCGTCGCGAGCAGGACCAGGGCCAGCACGACCAGGTCCGTACCGTTCTCTCCGTCTCCTCCGCGGGCATGCTGGTGCGCCGCGACGTCTGGGACGAGCTCGGCGGCTTCGACCGCAGGCTCCCGCTGATGCGTGACGACGTGGACCTCTGCTGGCGTGCCCACATGGCCGGCCACCGGGTGCTCGTCGCCCCCGACGCCGTCCTCCGGCACGCCGAGGCCTCCGCCAGGGAACGCCGCCCCATCGACTGCGCCGGACGCTCGGTCGCCAGCCCGCACCGTGTCGACAAGGCCGGTGCCGTCTACACGATGCTCGTCAACGCCCGCGGCAAACAGCTGCCGTGGGCCCTCGTGCGCCTTCTCGTCGGCACCCTGCTCCGCACCCTCGCCTACCTCGTCGGAAAGGTGCCCGGCCAGGCGCTCGACGAGGTCGCGGGGCTCTTCGGGACACTGCTGCGCCCCGGTCGGATCCTCGCCGCCCGCCGCGCGCGCGGCAGAGGCACGGTGGACGCGTCCGAACTGAGGTCGCTCTTCCCGCCGCCCGGGGCCACGGTCCGCGCCACCGCCGAGCAGGTCGCGGGCAACTTCGGCAGCCGCACCGACTCCGACGCCGGCGGCTCGCGGCACGGGGCGGTCGAGTCAGGGCCGGGCGGTGACGACGCCGACTTCCTGGAGGTCGAACAGTTCGCACGGCTCAAGAAGGTCGGCCGCAAGCCCGGCCCCGTGCTCTTCGCCCTCCTCCTCGTCGTCTCGCTGGTCGCCTGCCGGGACCTTCTGGCCGGCGGAGCCCTCGCGGGCGGTGCGCTGCTGCCCGCCCCCGCCGACGTCTCCGACCTCTGGGGCCGTTACGCGGACGGCTGGCACACCGTCGGTACCGGCGGAACCCAGACGGCACCCCCCTACCTCGGTGTCCTCGCCGCCCTGTCGGCGCTGTTCCTCGGCTCCACGGGCTTCGCGCTGACCCTCCTGCTCGTCTGCTCGGTCCCCCTCGCCGGGCTCACCGCGTACTTCGCCTCCCGGCCGCTGATCGAGTCCCGGCTGCTGCGGGCCTGGGCGAGCGTCGCGTACGCCTTCCTGCCCGCCGCCACCGGCGCGCTCGCCACCGGCCGCCTCGGCACAGCCGTCCTGGCCGTCCTGCTCCCGCTGATCGCCCGCGCCGCCGTCGCCGCGCACGGGCTGCGGGGCGACGACTCCACCGCACGCGGCAGCTGGCGCGCCACCTGGGCCTACACCCTGCTGCTCACCCTCACGACCGCCTTCACGCCGGTCGTCTGGCCGCTCGCGGTGGTCCTCGGTATCGGGGTACTCGTGCTGCGCAGGGGCGACATCACCGCGTACGGACTGCGTTTCCTGGCCACCGTCGCGACCCCGATGCTGGTCCTCGCACCCTGGTCGCTGTCCCTGCTGTCGAGCCCGTCCGACTTCCTGAGGGAGGCGGGGCTCGACATGGGTGCGGGCACCGCCTCCGCCCTCGACCTGCTCGGCGTCAGCCCCGGCGGCCCCAAGGCCGCGGGCGGCGTCCTGCTGCTGGGCATCGTGCTGGCGGCGCTGGCCGCGCTGCTGCGCGGGGAGCGGCAGTTCGCGATCCGTACCGCCTGGGTCGTGGTGCTGGTCTCGCTGCTCTTCGCGGCGATCTCCAACGGCTCCACCTGGGCGGGTCCCGCCACCCTCGTCTACGGCATCGCGCTGCTGGCGGCCGCACTGCTCGGCGCCGACGGCGCCCGGGTCCGGGTCGCCGCCCTGAGCTTCGGCTGGCGTCAGCCCGTCGCCGCGCTGATCGCCCTGGCCGCCGGGCTCGCGCCCGCCCTGGCCGCGATCGGCTGGATGATCGGCGGCGCGGCCGGCCCGGTCGAACGCCGTGACCCCGTGCAGGTGCCCGCGTTCGTCGCGGAGGAGAGCAGCACCCGCGACCAGGCGCGCACGCTGGTGCTCGGGGGCACGTCACCGGAAGCCGTCTCCTACACCCTGGTCCGCGGCTCGGGCGCCCGTCTGGGCGATGCCGAGCTGACCGAGACGGGCGGCGGCAACAGCCACCTCGACAAGGTCGTCGCCAACCTGGTCGCGGGCTCCGGCGCCGACCAGGGGAGCCAGCTGAGCGGCTTCGCGATCCGTTACGTCCTCGTACGGGACGGGGCGCCCCGGCAGATGAGCAGGGTGCTGGACTCGACCCCGGGCCTGAGCAGGCTCAGCCAGCTGGACGGGAGCGCCCTGTGGCGGGTCGACCGCCAGGTCTCCAGGCTCGCGATCGTCCCCTCGGGCAAGGGTGCCGAACCGGTGCCCGTCGGCTCGCTGGCCGTCGAGGCGCACACCGAGATCCCCGAGGGAGACACCGGCCGGATCCTGCGCGTCGCCGACGCGGCCGACCCGGGCTGGCAGGCCACGCTCGACGGCCGGGCGCTGACCCCGAAGACGGTGGACGGCTGGGCACAGGGCTTCGAGCTCCCCACCGAGGGCGGCACCCTGGACCTGACCTACGACGCGCCCCTCACGCACACCGCGTGGATCTGGGCGCAGGTGGCACTCGGCGTCGTCCTGGTGGTCATGGCCCTGCCGGGCCGCCGCCGGGACATCGACGACGACCTGCCCGAGGAGCCCGAGACCGTTCCGGCCGAACCGGTCGCCGGTGAGGGCCGCCGGGCACGCAGGCTGCGCGCGGCCGCCCAGGCCGAAGCCGCCGCGACGGGCGACGACCCGGCGGGGGCGGCCCACACCGAGGACGGCACGGTTCCGGGGCACGGCGACGAGGCCGACGGCGCCGGGGAGCAGGCGCCGGGGGAGTACATCCCGGCCCAGCAGAACACCGACCCGTACGCGGCGGCTCCGGGGGATCAGGACGCGACGGACACCTACGCCGCCGTCCCGCAGGATCAGGACGCGACGGACACCTACGCCGCCGTCCCGCAGGATCAGGACGGCACCGGCACGTACGCCGCGGTGCCGCAGCAGAACTACGGGGAGTGGGACGCCCAGCAGTACCAGGGCGCCGACTACGGCCAGTACCAGGGCGGGCAGGACGCCGGCCAGTACTACCAGGCCGATCCCTACCAGCAGGGCCAGTACCAGCAAGGCCAGTACCAGCAGGACCCGTACCAGCAGCAGGGCGCCTACGACCCGTACGGCTACCCCCAGCAGCAGCCCTACGCCACGGGGACGGGCGAAGCCGCCCCGTACGACGGGCATGACGGGCATGACGGGCACGACGAGAACACGACCCCGGGCCAGGGCCAGGGCCCGTGGCCGAACGGCAACGGCAACGCATCGCGAGGCGAGTCCGAGTGAAGTCCACCCCCCTGTCCCTCATCGCGGGCGTCGTCGCCCTCGCCGCCGTCACCGGCTTCGCCGCGCTCACCGCGCCCGGCGACGAGGGCGTGACGGAGGCGAAGGCGGCTGCCCGGCTTCCCGTCGAGCGCTCCAGCCTGCTCTGCCCGGCGCCGAGCACATCCGACCTCGCGGAGACGACGTACACGTCCTTCACCCCGGCGGGGGAGGGCGGCGGGGAGGCCGGCGCGGCCGAGCTGACGCCGGCGGAGCCCCTCCCGGCGGACGAGGACGCCGGCAAGAAGAAGGACCAGGACGACGCGGACAAGGACGAGGCGGCGGACACCAAGCCCGTCATCTCCCTCAAGGAGCTCGGGAAGCCGTCCACCGCCGACACCTCGAAGTCCGACGCCCCCGCCCTGGTCGGCACCGCCACCGGCAGCTTCGCCCCCGGCTGGGCCGCACAGCAGACCACCGTCGCCGAGGCGGGCGGTGCCCGCGGCCTGCTCGGTGTCAGCTGCACCGCCCCCGACACGGACTTCTGGTTCCCCGGCGCGAGCACCGGGGCGTCCCGTCAGGACTACGTCCACCTGACCAACCCCGACGACACCGCCGCCGTCGCCGACATCGAGCTGTACGGCGCCGAGGGTGCCCTCAAGTCCGACGTCGGGGAGGGCATCACGGTCCCGGCGAGGTCGAGTGTCCCCATGCTGATCTCGACGCTGACCAGCGAGGCAGCCGAGAACGTCACCGTCCACGTCACCACCAGGACAGGACGTGTCGGCGCGGTGGTGAGCGCCGCGGAGGACGAGGTGGGCAGCGACTGGCTGGCCGCCTCCGCCGACCCCGCGAGCACCCAGGTCCTGCCCGGCATCCCGGCCGACGCCACCTCGGTGCGCCTGGTGGCCTTCGCGCCGGGGGAGGACGACGCCGATGTGAAGGTGCAGCTCATGGGCAAGAACGCGACGTTCTCCCCGGCGGGGAACGACACCCTGCACATCAAGTCCCGGATGACCGCGAGCGTCGACCTCAAGGACGTCACACGGGGCGAGCCCGGATCGCTCCGGCTGTCCCCCGCCGACGGCAGCAGAACTCCGGTGGTCGCCGCGCTGCGCGTGGTGCGCGGCACCGGCGCCAAGCAGGAGGTCGCGTTCATTCCCGCGACCGGACCCGTGGGCGAACGCGCGACCGTCGCCGACAACCGGGCGAAGGGTTCGGTGCTCTCCCTGACCGCCCCGGGCGAAACGGCCGAGGTCAAGGTCACGGCGTCGGCGGGCAGCGAGGGCGGCGAGGCCGCCGTCAAGACGTACACCGTCAAGAGCGGTACGACGCTCGAGGTCACCCCCGAGGTCCCCGCCGGTCTGAAGGGCGGCTACGCGCTGACGGTGGAGAGCGAGTCGGGCGGGCCGGTGCACGCCGCCCGCACGCTCACGCTGAAGGAGGGCGGGATCGACATGTTCACCGTGCAGACGCTGCCGGACGACGGGGGCACGGTCGAGGTGCCCGCGGTGGAGCAGGACCTGACGGTCCTGGACGACTGAGGGCGGGCGCTGCGGGCGGCTCAGTCCTGCCCGTAGCGCGGGTCGACCGACTCGGGGGCGAGACCGAGCAGCTCCGCGACCTGCTCCACCACGACCTCGTGCACCAGCAGGGCCCGCTCGTCGCGGCTCTTGGTGCGGATCTCGACGGGCCGCCGGTAGACGACGATCTGCGCGGGCTGCCCCTTCACGGCGGACAGCGCGCGCCCCAGGGGCACGGTGTCCTCCAGCGACCCGGGTACGTCGAGGACCAGGAAGTCGACTTCCGCCAGCTGCGGCCAGCGCCGCTCCAGCCGTTCCACCGAGTCCTGGACGAGATCGCGGAAGCTCTCGGCTCTGCTCACGGACAGCGGTACCTGGGGCGGCGCGAGCGGTCCGCGCATACCGCGGCCGTGGCGGTCGCGGCGGCGGGGCCGCGGCTCGGGCAGGTGGGGCGGTACGGAACTGTCCATCACCGACGCAGCGTAACGCTCCTCGGGGCGCGACGATCACGGCTTCTCCTCCGGCCCGCCGGATGACCCGAGATGAGCATTCAGGCCATGGTCGAGTGCCATTTCGGGCCCTGCTCCGATCGCGGAGCGCGCGCCGAGTGACCGCTCATGTTCTTCCCGGCGACCGCGAACCCGCCCGCGCGCACCCGCTCCCAACGGCTTCCGCGCAGGTCGGAACGGTTGTGCGGCAGGCGTGCGGGGGCCCGCCCGAGGGGCGACACGAGGGGTGGGCCGGGGGAGAGTCGTCGCAGCCCGCTCAAGAGTGCGGTACCGTCCAACATCGTGAGCCCTGTACGTCGCTGTTCGCGAACCGCGTGCGGCCGTCCCGCCGTCGCGACACTGACGTACGTCTATGCCGACTCGACCGCGGTCCTCGGCCCGCTCGCCACCTATGCCGAGCCCCACTGCTACGACCTCTGCGCCGAGCACGGCGAGCGGCTCACCGCGCCACGCGGCTGGGAAGTCGTCCGGCTCTCCGACCCCTCGGCTCCCACCCGCCCGAGCGGTGACGATCTCGAAGCACTCGCCAACGCCGTACGCGAGGCGGCCCGTCCCCAGGACCGGCAGCAGGGCGGCAGAGGACCGCGAGCGGCGGACCCTGTGGAGGTCGCGCGCCGCGGACATCTCCGGGTGCTGCGCTCCCCGGATTCCTGACGCACCTTCAGTCTCGTCCGTCCCACCCGTCTCACGCCTGCCCTCCCTCCGCCCGCTTGCCGCCCGCGGGAAGTTTTCCGGTACGGAGCATTGACGTCGGCTTGTCGCGGACACGACCATTCCCCCACCCGTGAGAGATCGCTTCCGCATCACGGAATCCGGGGAGGTCTGTGTGTTTGTCCAGCAACTCGAACCCGTAGCCGATTCGCTCGCCCTGTCCGCCCTTGTCGCTTCCCTGCCCCTGGTGACCGTTCTGATCCTGCTCGGCGCCGTACGCATGAAGGCCCACCGCGCCGGGCTCATCGGGCTCGCCGTCGCCGTGCTCGTCGGCTGGCTGGCATTCGGCATGCCTCTCGGGCAGACCCTGTCCGCGGGGGCCCAAGGCGTCCTCTTCGGGCTCTTCCCCATCATGTGGATCGTCGTCAACGCCCTCTGGGTGTACCGGATGACCGTCCGCACGCAGCACTTCGACATCCTGCGGCGGTCCTTCGGCCGGGTCTCCGACGACCCCCGCATCCAGGCGCTGGTCATCGCCTTCTGCTTCGGCGCGCTCCTGGAGGCGCTGGCCGGCTTCGGCGCGCCCGTCGCGATCTGCTCGGTCATGCTCGTCGCTCTCGGCTTCGACCCGGTGAAGGCCGCCGTCGTCTCGCTGGTCGCCAACACCGCGCCCGTCGCCTTCGGCGCCATGGGCACACCCGTGGTGACACTCGCTCAGGTCACCGGCCTGCCGCTGGACGACGTCGCCACGGTCGTCGGCCGGCAGACCCCGCTGCTCGCACTCGTCGTCCCGCTGATCCTGGTCTTCCTGGTGGACGGCAGGAGAGGGCTGCGGGAGACCTGGATGCCCGCCCTCGTGTGCGGAGTGGCCTTCGCCGTCGCGCAGTTCGCCGCGTCCAACTACGTCTCCGCGCAGCTCGCCGACATCGCCGCCGCGCTCGTCGGCGCGGGCGCGCTGATCGCCGTCCCCGGCGCCCGCAGGCCCGCCGACGAACCCGTACGCGCGGCCGTGCTGACCGGCGCCCGCAGCGAGGACCTCGACCAGGAGGACCCGCGCCGTGAGGTGCTGCGCGCCTACGCCCCTTACGCACTGATCGTCGCGGTGTTCTCGATCGCCCAGATCCCGCCCGTCAAGCGGCTGCTGGCCGAGGCGACGCAGGTCTTCGACTGGCCGTTCCTCGACGTCGCGGGCCCCGACGGCGAACCGGTCGGAGCCAACGTGTTCACCCTCCCGCTCCTCGGTACCGGCGGCACCCTCGTCCTGCTCGCCGGCCTCGTCACCGCCGCCGTGATCGGCGTACGGGCCGGGGCCGCGGCACGGGAATGGGCGGCCACCGTGTACGAACTGCGGTACGCGATCCTCACCGTGACGTCCGTCCTCGCCCTCGCCTACGTAATGAACCTCTCCGGGCAGGCCGCCACCATCGGCCAGTCCGTCGCGGCGGCCGGCGCCGGACTCGCGTTCCTCTCCCCGGTGCTCGGCTGGTTCGGCGTCGCCGTATCCGGCTCCGACACCTCCGCCAACGCCCTCTTCGGTGCCCTCCAGGTGTCCGCCGCGAGGGAGTCCGGCCTCTCGCCGGAGCTCCTCGCCGCCGCCAACAGCTCCGGGGGAGTACTGGGCAAGATGATCTCCCCGCAGAACCTGACGATCGCCTGCGCGGCCGTCGGCCTCGCCGGCCGCGAGGGCGATCTGCTGCGCAAGGTCCTGCCCTGGAGCCTCGGCCTGCTGCTGGTGATGTGCCTGGTCGTGATGGCTCAGAGCACGGCGGTGCTGGGCTGGATGCTCCCCTGACCGGGGGCTCCGCGCCGCCGGGTAGTTTGGGCGGTCCGTAAAGACCCCAGGAGGACCGGCCGTGGTTGCTGACCTGTCGCAGCTCGTGAAGGCGTACGACGTGCGCGGAGTCGTGCCCGACCAGTGGGACGAGCCGCTCGCGGAACTGTTCGGCGCCGCCTTCGTGCAGGTCACCGCGGCGGACGCGATCGTGATCGGTCACGACATGCGGCCGTCCTCGCCCGGTCTGGCCGCCGCCTTCGCCCGGGGGGCCACGGCACGCGGCGCCGACGTCACCCTCATCGGGCTCTGCTCCACGGACCAGCTGTACTACGCGTCCGGGGCGCTGGACCTGCCCGGAGCGATGTTCACGGCCTCGCACAACCCGGCGCGGTACAACGGCATCAAGCTGTGCCGCGCCGGTGCCGCGCCGGTCGGCCAGGACACCGGCCTGACCGAGATCCGCACGCTCGTCGAACAGTGGTCCGAACACGGCCTCCCCGCCGTGACCGCGACCACCCCGGGCACGGTCACCGAACGCGACACCCTCACCGACTACGCCGCCCACCTGCTGGGCCTCGTCGGCCTCGACGGGATCCGGCCGCTCAAGGTCGTCGTGGACGCGGGCAACGGCATGGGCGGCCACACCGTCCCCACCGTCTTCGCGGGCCTCCCCCTCGACCTCGTGCCCATGTACTTCGAGCTCGACGGCACCTTCCCCAACCACGAGGCGAACCCCCTCGACCCGAAGAACATCGTCGACCTCCGGGCCCGCGTCCTCGCCGAGGGCGCCGACCTCGGCCTCGCCTTCGACGGCGACGCGGACCGCTGCTTCGTCGTCGACGAGCGCGGCGAAGGCGTCTCCCCCTCCGCGATCACGGCGCTGGTCGCCGCCCGGGAGCTGGCCCGCAACGGCGGCGAGGGCACCGTCATCCACAACCTGATCACCTCCTGGTCCGTCCCCGAGGTCGTCCGCGAGAACGGCGGAACCCCCGTCCGCACCCGTGTCGGCCACTCCTTCATCAAGGCGGAGATGGCCGAGCACGGCGCGATCTTCGGAGGCGAGCACTCCGCGCACTACTACTTCCGCGACTTCTGGAACGCCGACACGGGGATGCTCGCCGCCCTCCACGTCCTCGCCGCCCTCGGCGGCCAGGACGGCCCGCTCTCAGGGCTCCTCGACCGGTACGACCGCTACACGGGCTCCGGCGAGATCAACTCCACCGTGGCCGACCAGACGGCCAGGCTCACCGCGATCAGGGCGGCGTACGAGGGTCGCGACGACGTGCGGTTCGACGAGCTCGACGGACTCACGGTGACCGGCCCCGACTGGTGGTTCAACCTCCGCGCGTCCAACACCGAGCCGCTGCTGCGCCTGAACGTCGAGGCCAGGGACGAGAAGACGATGACGGCCGTCCGCGACGAGGTCCTCGCAGTCGTCCGGGCGTGACGGCCCGAGGCGCCTCGCTCCCGCGCACCCGGGGTGCGAGGGGTCTCACTCCCGGTCACGCGGGGTGCAGGGGGCCTCGCTCCCGTTCCTCGTCTCCGTGCACGGCGGGTCCGGGGTGCCCCGCACCCGTCCTCCGCGTGTCACCGGCGCGCACCGGGGCACACGCACCCGTGGCACAGGCACCGTGTGGGCCCCTGGTGCTCATGAGCGCCACGGTGCGTGTACCGCCCGCCGCGAGCATGCCGCCCGACGCATGCCCCGTCGCGCGGGGCCTGCCGGGCCGCGACCCTCTCGGCCCGGCGGTAGGCTGACCACGCCCCAAGCTCCGCGGACCCGACCGGGTCCGGACCGGAACCGCACCGCATGCCTGAAGGGACCCACCCCATGCCGCTCGAAGCCGGCCTCCTGGAGATCCTCGCCTGCCCGGCCTGCCACGCAGGGCTCGACGACCGGTCCGCGGCCGAAAGCCCCGAGCTGGTCTGCACCGGCACCGACTGCGGTCTCGCCTACCCGGTCCGGGACGGCATCCCGGTGCTCCTCGTCGACGAGGCCCGCCGCCCCGCCTGACCCGCACCCTGATCAGCACGGCGATCGGAGGCCCACCACCATGCTCGACGAGTCGCTGCTCGACGCACCGGACGCCCTGGCCCGAGCAGACCGCCGAGGTCTGCTGCGCGGTGCCGCCGAGGCCGGGGCCCGCGTGCGCACCGCCGCCCGGCACGCTGCCGAGGCCGGAATCGGCGCGCTGGCACCCGAGGGCCGGCCACGCGCCGTCCTCGTCGCGGGCCCGGGCACCGCCGCG
Source organism: Streptomyces sp. JH34 (assembly GCF_029428875.1). Lineage (NCBI taxonomy): Bacteria > Bacillati > Actinomycetota > Actinomycetes > Kitasatosporales > Streptomycetaceae > Streptomyces > Streptomyces sp. JH34. Next base: position 4,403,772 of record NZ_JAJSOO010000001.1, read on the forward strand.
GCCGGAGTCGCCGACCTGGTCGGTGCCCTCGCCGGTGCCTCCGCCCCCGTCACCGCGATCCGCCCCACCGGCGTCGCGGCGGCCGCCGGAGCACTGCGCTGGACGCTGCCCGGATGGGCAGGCTCCGTGGACCTGCTGCTCATCGCCACGGCCGACGGATCGGAACCCGGTCTCGCGCTCCTCGCCGAGCAGGCATACCGCCGTGGCTGCACGGTCGTCGCCGTCGCCCCCGTCCGGTCGCCCCTGCGCGAAGCCGTCGACGGGGTCCACGGGCTCGTCGTGCCCATGGCGGCCGCCCCGCACGGTGAGTACGACGCCGAGACCTCCGCCGCCGGCCCCGGAACGCTCTGGGCCCTGCTGACCCCGCTGCTCGCCCTCCTGGACCGGGTCGGGCTGATCGAAGCGTCCCCGGACATGCTGCAGAAGGTCGCCGACCGCCTCGACCGCACCGCCGAGCGCTGCGGACCGGCCATCGCCACGTACAGCAACCCGGCCAAGACCCTCGCCTCGGAACTCGCCGACAGCCTGCCCCTCCTCTGGACGGAAGGAGACGCCGCGGGCCCCGTCGGGCGCCGGTTCGCCGCCGTCCTGGCCGAGCTCGCCGGCCGCCCCGCCCTGGTGGCCGAGCTGCCGGAGGCGCTGCCCTCCCACGGCGGGCTGCTCGCCGGGGCGTTCGCCGCGGGGGCCGACCCCGACGACTTCTTCCGGGACCGGGTGGAGGAGCCCGAGGCCATGCGGGCCCGCGTCGTCCTCCTCCGCGACCGCCCGACCGGTGGCCTGACCGCCGGCCCGGCCGCCCGTGAACTGGCCCTGAGCCACGACACGGCCATCAGCGAACTCGAACCGGAGGAGGGCAGCGAGCTCGAAGCCCTCGCCGAACTGCTCGCGGTCACCGACTTCGCCGCCGTCTACGCCTCCCTGGCCTCCGACAACCGGGCCTGACGGCCCGCAATCCCCCGGGCACCCAGCCCCGCGCACCACACGAGGACACATCTCCATGGACCGGCTCTCCAACACCGTGCGCCCCTACGCCTGGGGGTCCACCACGGCCATACCCGAACTGCTCGGAACAGCCCCGACCGGCGAACCGCAGGCCGAGATGTGGATGGGAGCCCACCCGGGCGCCCCCTCACGCCTCACCCGCCCCGCCGAGAGCGGCTCCGCGGGCCCCGCGACCGGCTCCGCGGGCCCCGCGACCGGCTCCGCGGGCCCCGCGACCGGTGAACAGACCCTCACGGACGTCATCGACGCCGACCCCGAACGCGAACTCGGCTCCGCCACGGTCCGCACCTTCGGACCCCGCCTCCCCTTCCTGCTCAAGCTGCTCGCGGCCGGCGCACCCCTGTCGCTCCAGGTCCACCCCGACCTCGAACAGGCACAGCAGGGCTACGCCGACGAGGAGCGCCGGGGCGTCCCGCTCGACGCACCCCACCGCACCTACAAGGACGCGAACCACAAGCCCGAACTCATCTGCGCGCTCACGCCCTTCGACGGACTGTGCGGGTTCCGCAGGCCCGCGGAGGCCGCCGACCTCATCGCGGCTCTCGGCGTCGACTCCCTCAAGCCGTACGTGGACCTCCTCCGGGCGAGCCCCGAGGACAGGGCCCTGCGCGAGGTCCTCACGGCGATCCTCACCGCGGACCCCGACGAGATGACGCACACGGTCGCCGAGGCGGCCGAGGCCGCGGAACGCCTCGGCGGCGCGCACGCCCCGTACGCCCAGATCGCCCACCACTACCCCGGCGACCCGGGCGTCATCGCGGCCATGCTGCTGAACTACGTACAACTCCAGCCCGGCGAAGCCATGTTCCTCGGCGCCGGCGTGCCGCACGCCTATCTCGGCGGTCTGGGCGTCGAAATCATGGCCAACTCCGACAACGTGCTGCGCTGCGGTCTGACCCCCAAGCACGTCGACGTACCCGAACTGCTGCGCATCGTGCGCTTCGAGGCCACCGAGCCCGCCGTCCTGCGCCCCGAGGCCGCGCCCACCGGCGAGGAGCTGTACGAGACGCCGGTCGACGAGTTCCGGCTCTCCCGCTACGTCCTGCCGCCCGGCGGCGCACCCGTCGACCTCACGGCAGCCACCCCGCAGATCCTGCTCTGCACGGCAGGCGCCCCACGGGCGGGCCGGATCGACCTCGCACCCGGCGAATCCGTGTTCGTCCCGGCGGACGAAGGAGTCGAAGTGGCCGGTACGGGAACACTCTTCCGCGCGACCGTGGTGGTCTGACGTACGGTCCCCACCGGCGGCTGCAACAATGTCCGGCCGTAACGCGGCGCCCGTGCCGCAGCACCGAGGAAGGGACACCAGGCACCCATGAGCGCGTCAGGCGGAACCAAGGCGATCGTGGCGGCACTCGCCGCCAACCTCGCGATCGCAGTGGCCAAATTCGTGGCGTTCCTCTTCAGCGGCTCGTCATCGATGCTGGCGGAGAGCGTCCACTCGCTGGCGGACTCGGGCAACCAGGGTCTCCTGCTGCTCGGCGGCAAGAAGGCCCAGCGCGAGGCGACCCCGCAGCACCCCTTCGGATACGGGCGCGAGCGTTACATCTACGCCTTCCTCGTCTCCATCGTGCTGTTCTCCGTCGGTGGCATGTTCGCCATCTACGAGGGCTACGAGAAGATCAAGCACCCGCACGAGATCGAGGCCTGGTACTGGCCGGTCGGCGTACTGGTCTTCGCGATCATCGCCGAGGGCTTCTCCTTCCGTACGGCCATCGCGGAGTCCAACCAGACCCGCGGCAAGCTGTCCTGGACGCAGTTCGTCCGCCGTGCCAAGGCACCTGAGCTCCCCGTCGTCCTCCTCGAGGACCTCGGCGCGCTCGTCGGCCTGGTCCTGGCCCTCGCAGGCGTCGGCCTGGCGCTGGGCACCGGCAACGGGGTGTGGGACGGCATCGGCACCCTGTGCATCGGCATCCTGCTGATCGTGATCGCGATCGTTCTCGCCGCCGAGACGAAGTCGCTGCTGCTCGGTGAGGCCGCCGGAGTCGAGGACGTCGAGAAGATCCGGACCGCGGTGGTCGACGGCGACACCGTCACCCGCATCATCCACATGCGGACCCTCCACCTCGGTCCGGAGGAACTGCTGGTGGCGGCGAAGATCGCGGTGCGGGCGGAGGAGTCCGCCGCAGAGGTCGCGGACGCGATCAACGACGCCGAGAAGCGGATCCGCGAGGCCGTCCCGATCGCCCGTGTCATCTACCTCGAGCCCGACATCTACGACGAGGCCGCCGCCGCGGCCGGCGCGAACCCCGGCAAGACCCCGGGCGGCCCCGCCTCTCCCGACGGCAGCTCGTCTCCGGACGGCACCGCTGCTCCCGACGGCAGCTCGTCCCCCGGCGACACACCGAAGTGATCAGGCCACTGACCCACTGAGGATCAGCCCCGAACGGCCCCGCGACCCACACCGCCGCCCAGGCGGACTGGGGCACGCTGGGCCGTTCGGTGTAGATTCGGGGGAGTACCAGACGTCGCTGCTGATGGCGGTCGATCGGTTCGCGGAAGCGGGCCGGCCGAGGGAGAGAGGGCCTCCGACGGACTGCACTGCGGATCGCCCGGGCATTCGTGTGCCCCGTGGCCGCCGCAGAGCCAGCCAGCCCACCCTCGACCCACTACGAGGAGCAGCCCGTTATGACGACGGCCGCCAATCGCCAGGACTACAAGGTCGCCGACCTCTCCCTCGCCCCCTTCGGGCGCAAGGAGATCACCCTCGCCGAGCACGAGATGCCCGGCCTGATGTCGATCCGCAAGGAATACGCCGCCGCGCAGCCGCTGGCCGGCGCCCGGATCACCGGCTCGCTGCACATGACCGTGCAGACCGCGGTGCTCATCGAGACCCTCGTCGCCCTGGGCGCCGAGGTCCGCTGGGCCTCCTGCAACATCTTCTCCACCCAGGACCACGCCGCGGCCGCCATCGCGGTCGGCCCGAACGGCACTCCGGACGCCCCCGCCGGCGTCCCGGTCTTCGCCTGGAAGGGCGAGACCCTGGAGGAGTACTGGTGGTGCACGGAGCAGGCTCTGACCTGGCCCAACACGCCCACCGGCGGCCCGAACATGATCCTCGACGACGGTGGCGACGCCACTCTCCTCGTCCACAAGGGCGTCGAGTTCGAGAAGGCCGGCGAGGCCCCGGACCCGTCGACCGCGGACAGCGAGGAGTACGCGTACATCCTCACCCTGCTGAACCGCACCCTCGGCGAGTCCCCGCAGAAGTGGACCCAGCTGGCGTCCGAGATCCGCGGCGTGACCGAGGAGACCACCACCGGTGTGCACCGGCTGTACGAGATGCACCGTGACGGCACCCTCCTGTTCCCGGCGATCAACGTCAACGACGCCGTCACCAAGTCGAAGTTCGACAACAAGTACGGCTGCCGTCACTCGCTGATCGACGGCATCAACCGCGCCACCGACGTCCTGATCGGCGGCAAGACCGCCGTCGTCTGCGGCTACGGCGACGTGGGCAAGGGCTGCGCGGAGTCGCTCCGCGGCCAGGGCGCCCGGGTGATCATCACGGAGATCGACCCCATCTGCGCACTTCAGGCCGCGATGGACGGCTACCAGGTCGCGACGCTGGACGACGTGGTGGAGACCGCGGACATCTTCGTCACGACGACGGGCAACAAGGACATCATCATGGCCTCCGACATGGCCCGGATGAAGCACCAGGCCATCGTCGGCAACATCGGCCACTTCGACAACGAGATCGACATGGCCGGCCTGGCCAAGATCGACGGCGTCGTCAAGGACGAGGTCAAGCCGCAGGTCCACACCTGGACGTTCCCGGACGGCAAGGTCCTGATCGTGCTGTCCGAGGGCCGTCTGCTGAACCTCGGCAACGCCACCGGCCACCCCTCGTTCGTCATGTCCAACTCGTTCGCGGACCAGACCCTGGCCCAGATCGAGCTGTTCACCAAGCCCGAGGCGTACCCGACGGATGTCTACGTGCTGCCGAAGCACCTGGACGAGAAGGTCGCCCGCCTCCACCTCGACGCGCTGGGCGTGAAGCTCACGACCCTGCGCCAGGAGCAGGCCGACTACATCGGTGTCCCGGTCGAAGGCCCGTACAAGTCCGACCTCTACCGCTACTGAGCCGGCCGTCGGCCGACGGCCGGCACAGCTCTCAGCAGCAGGTCCGAGCGCAGGCCCCCGCACCCCCGTGTCGGGGGCCTGCCCCGTACCGCACCCGCACAGCCCGAGGAACCCGAAGGACCCCATGCCCCGCGGCCGTTATTCGCTCCACGATGTCCACGACCACACCCCCCTCGGCGAAGAACACTTCCACTGCGCGCCCGGCCCCTCCGGCTGGCGCTATGTCTCCCAGACGACCGGGCCCTCGGGCGCCCACCTGGGATCCGTCGATCTGGCGCTGGACGAACTCGGCCGCCCCATCCGCCTCGAACTGCACGCCGCCAGCTGGCAGGTCCGCGGCGCCGCCCTCGACGGGGTCACCTGGGTACGTAACGACCCGACCGGAGCTCACGCCACCGAAGGCAATGTCCGCGCCCACACCTTCTCCGGCACGTCCCCCGCCTTTCTGGTCGCCACCGCCCGGCTCCTGCGCCTCACCCCCGATTCCCCCTCGACCCGCGTCCGTGTGGTCACCTTCACGGACCCGGTTCTCGCCCCCCGCACCGTCGACCAGTCCTGGTCGCTGCTGAACAGTGAAGCGCACGCCACTGACAACGGTCCTCTGATCGTGGACGAGTACCAGGTCAACGCGCTGGACACCGGAGAACAGCACGCCGTGCACATCGCGGGTGACGTGGTGCTGGCGGCTCCGGGCATCGAACTCGAGCACCTCGAATCCCCGCCCTCGGCCATGCCCCGGGCGACGGACGGCGCCTAGCAGCGACAAGGACGGCGGGGCCGGGCCGCCCGGTGGCTCAGCCGGTGCCACTCAGGCCGGGGCACGCTCAGCATCCCGGGTCACGCTCAGCCGGTCCGGAGCCCGTGCTCACGCTCAGGCCGGTGGTGCGAACCCGGTGGCGGCCTGCACCTCGGCCCGACTCCCGCCCGGGGCGGCCGCCGTCGGCAGGCCGGGATCCGGCTTCCGCAGCTCTGTCGGACGGTCGGCGACGACCTCCCGGCGCACGGGTGCGGGCCAGGGTGCCGAGGGGCGGCTGCCCCGGCCCACGGCCGCGGTCACCCGCCGGACGTCGCGCACCTGGCGCTCGTGCACCACGGCCGCCAGGTAGGCAGCCGCAGGCACCTCCTGAGGCGCCGGAGCGCCGGTGCACGCCGCGAGGTCCGCGGAGAGCCGTTCGGCCATGACTCCCCGCACCGTCGCATCCAGCTGGTTCATCCGCGTCAAGTACTGCCGTATCGCCAGCCACAGACCGTCCGGGACACCCGAGAGGTCCAACTGGGCGAAGCGTCCCACGAGCCAGGGCGGGGGCGGGGGCGCGGCCGCAGCACGCCCGGCCGGCACCCGCTCACGCACGACGAGCGTGCCGGCGAACACGTCACCGAGCCGCCGGCCACGGGCGGAGACCAGTGAGGCGACACAGCCCACCACGCCGAACGTGCCCAGGATCTCGACCACTCCCATCGCTCCCCGCACGAGTGCGTGACGGAAGCGGATCGGGCCGCCGTCGTCCCGCACCACGCGGAGCCCGCATGCCAGCTTTCCGAGCGAACGGCCGTGGCTGAGCGTCTCGACAGCGATCGGCCCGCCTACCAGCACAAGAAGGAACGAGGCGACGGCGATCGCGGCAGCGGCCGCCTCGTCGAGCGTCGCGGCCGCCACGGCAAGACCGATGGAAATCAGTACGAAGACAGCCAGAAGTACCGCGAGGTCGATGGCGATCGCCAACGCCCGGCTGGGCAGCCTCGCCGGCTGCAACCCCAGTACGACCGCGTCCCCGGTCACGAGCTCATCCATCGCCACCCACCCCTCGCCGCCCTTCACTGCCCCTCGAAGGCACAGTCTGCCAAGCTGACCCGCAGCGCACCGCCGTAGTACGGACCCGTACGCACCATGCCTGGAGCAGCAGCCGACCATGGATCTCGACGTCTTCGTGACCACCCACCGCATCGAGTGGGACCGCCTGGACCATCTTCTGCACCGAGGACGGCGCTTGACCGGTGAGGAGGCGGACGAACTCGTCGCCCTGTACCAGCGCACAGCCACACACCTGTCCTTGATCCGGTCCAGCACGCCGGACCCCGTGCTGACCGCCCGCCTCACCCAGCTCGTGGCCCGTGCGCGCTCCACGGTGACGGGCACGCGCCGTGCCTCCTGGCGTGACGCCGCCCAGTTCCTGACCGCCGGCTTCCCTGCGGCGGTCTACCGTTCGCGGCACTGGTGGATACCCACGGCCGTGCTCTCCACCCTGCTGGCGGCCGTCCTCGGCTGGTGGATCGGCACGCATCCTGAGGTCCAGGCATCGATCGCCGCCCCCGAGGACCTGCGCGCCCTGACCCGGCCAGGAGGTGAGTACGAGACGTACTACTCCAGCCACCCGGCAGCGTCCTTCGCCGCGCAGGTCTGGACGAACAACGCCCAGGCGGCAGCCATGTGCCTGGTGCTGGGCGCGTTCCTCTGCGTACCGGTCATCTGGATCCTCTTCGTCAACGTACTCAACCTGGCCGTCGGGATCGGGTTGATGTCCTCCGCCGGCCGCCTGGACACCTTCCTCGGGCTCGTACTACCGCACGGACTGCTCGAACTCACCGCCGTCTTCGTCGCAGCGGGAACAGGCCTCCGGCTGGGCTGGACGGTCATCGACCCGGGCCCACGGACCCGGCGCTCGGCGCTGGCTCAGCAGGGCCGAGCAGCGCTAGGTATGGCCATCGGTCTGGCGCTGGTCCTGTTCGTCTCCGGCGTCATCGAAGGCTTCGTGACGCCCTCGGACCTTCCCACCTGGGCGCGCATCACCATCGGGATAGCGGCTGAGCTGGCATTTCTTGCCTACGTCTACGTCCTCGGAGGCCGGGCCGCCAGGGCAGGGGACACCGGAGACCTCGAAGCCGAGGGGCGAAGCGCGGAACTTCCCGCCGCTGCCTGAGAGCCGATGTGCGTCAGAGGGCGCTGACCTGCTAGTCTCCTGGTCGCCCACAAAAACTGTTGACACAGTCCGCGTGGGGAGGTAGATTTTAACGGTTCCAACGAGCTGGACAGCTCGCACGGGAACGTCTAAAGTTCAACTCGCTCGTGCAGAGGACGTGATCTTCGCCGAGCCGATCGATTCTTCTCTTTCGAGCAGACAGCCGGATTCGCTTCGGCCGAAATGCTTCTGATAAAGTCGAGTCAGCCGAAAGGCAAAGGCCACTCCAAAGGCCGCTGGAATCTAAATCCGGACCGGAAACGGAACGGAAAAGAGTCTGGTAAAGTCGGACTCGCCGGAAAGGGAAACGCGAAAGCGAAGAACTGGAAAGCACGGTGGTAAATCAACCGCCAAGCAGTAACCCGCTTCGACCGGGAATCGGACACGAAAGAGTCTGATAGAGTCGGAAACGCAAGAACGAAGGGAAGCGCCCGGAGGGCCCCGGTGAAACGGGACCGAAGGAAGCGTCCGTTCCTTGAGAACTCAACAGCGTGCCAAAAGTCAACGCCAGATATGTTGATACCCCGGCCTGCATCACGCAGGTTGGTGGTTCCTTTGAAAAGTCCTGCACGATCTTCGGGTCGGGTAGGCAACAACAGCGAGGACGCTGTGAACAACCGGTCATATTCCGACCTGGTTGTTCCGCTCTCGTGTTGTGATCCCGATTACGGGAAAACATTCACGGAGAGTTTGATCCTGGCTCAGGACGAACGCTGGCGGCGTGCTTAACACATGCAAGTCGAACGATGAAGCCCTTCGGGGTGGATTAGTGGCGAACGGGTGAGTAACACGTGGGCAATCTGCCCTTCACTCTGGGACAAGCCCTGGAAACGGGGTCTAATACCGGATAACACTCTGTCCCTCATGGGGCGGGGTTAAAAGCTCCGGCGGTGAAGGATGAGCCCGCGGCCTATCAGCTTGTTGGTGGGGTAATGGCCTACCAAGGCGACGACGGGTAGCCGGCCTGAGAGGGCGACCGGCCACACTGGGACTGAGACACGGCCCAGACTCCTACGGGAGGCAGCAGTGGGGAATATTGCACAATGGGCGAAAGCCTGATGCAGCGACGCCGCGTGAGGGATGACGGCCTTCGGGTTGTAAACCTCTTTCAGCAGGGAAGAAGCGCAAGTGACGGTACCTGCAGAAGAAGCACCGGCTAACTACGTGCCAGCAGCCGCGGTAATACGTAGGGTGCGAGCGTTGTCCGGAATTATTGGGCGTAAAGAGCTCGTAGGCGGCTTGTCACGTCGGATGTGAAAGCTCGGGGCTTAACCCCGAGTCTGCATTCGATACGGGCTAGCTAGAGTGTGGTAGGGGAGATCGGAATTCCTGGTGTAGCGGTGAAATGCGCAGATATCAGGAGGAACACCGGTGGCGAAGGCGGATCTCTGGGCCATTACTGACGCTGAGGAGCGAAAGCGTGGGGAGCGAACAGGATTAGATACCCTGGTAGTCCACGCCGTAAACGTTGGGAACTAGGTGTTGGCGACATTCCACGTCGTCGGTGCCGCAGCTAACGCATTAAGTTCCCCGCCTGGGGAGTACGGCCGCAAGGCTAAAACTCAAAGGAATTGACGGGGGCCCGCACAAGCAGCGGAGCATGTGGCTTAATTCGACGCAACGCGAAGAACCTTACCAAGGCTTGACATATACCGGAAAGCATCAGAGATGGTGCCCCCCTTGTGGTCGGTATACAGGTGGTGCATGGCTGTCGTCAGCTCGTGTCGTGAGATGTTGGGTTAAGTCCCGCAACGAGCGCAACCCTTGTTCTGTGTTGCCAGCATGCCCTTCGGGGTGATGGGGACTCACAGGAGACTGCCGGGGTCAACTCGGAGGAAGGTGGGGACGACGTCAAGTCATCATGCCCCTTATGTCTTGGGCTGCACACGTGCTACAATGGCCGGTACAATGAGCTGCGATGCCGCGAGGCGGAGCGAATCTCAAAAAGCCGGTCTCAGTTCGGATTGGGGTCTGCAACTCGACCCCATGAAGTCGGAGTTGCTAGTAATCGCAGATCAGCATTGCTGCGGTGAATACGTTCCCGGGCCTTGTACACACCGCCCGTCACGTCACGAAAGTCGGTAACACCCGAAGCCGGTGGCCCAACCCCTTGTGGGAGGGAGCTGTCGAAGGTGGGACTGGCGATTGGGACGAAGTCGTAACAAGGTAGCCGTACCGGAAGGTGCGGCTGGATCACCTCCTTTCTAAGGAGCATCTAGATTCTCTTCGGGGAGTCCAGAGGCCATTTCGTCGGCAAATGTTCGACGGTGGTTGCTCAAGGGTGGAACGTTGACTATTCGGCACGATGAGCACGGTTTTGTTAGTACTGCTTCGGCGTGGAACACAGGATTGGGTTGATCGGGTCGGGCACGCTGTTGGGTATCTGAAGGTACGGCCGGTTATGGTCGCCTTCGGTTGCCGGCCCCAGTGCACTCACCTGTAAGGGTGGGGTGATGGGTGGCTGGTCGTTGTTTGAGAACTGCACAGTGGACGCGAGCATCTGTGGCCAAGTTTTTAAGGGCGCACGGTGGATGCCTTGGCACCAGGAACCGATGAAGGACGTGGGAGGCCACGATAGTCCCCGGGGAGCTGTCAACCAAGCTTTGATCCGGGGGTTTCCGAATGGGGAAACCCGGCAGCCGTCATGGGCTGTCACCCGCTGCTGAACACATAGGCAGTGTGGAGGGAACGAGGGGAAGTGAAACATCTCAGTACCCTCAGGAAGAGAAAACAACCGTGATTCCGGGAGTAGTGGCGAGCGAAACTGGATCAGGCCAAACCGTATGCGTGTGATACCCGGCAGGGGTTGCGCATGCGGGGTTGTGGGATCTCTTTTTCACAGTCTGCCGGCTGTGAGGCGAGTCAGAAACCGTTGATGTAGGCGAAGGACATGCGAAAGGTCCGGCGTAGAGGGTAAGACCCCCGTAGCTGAAACATCAACGGCTCGTTTGAGAGACACCCAAGTAGCACGGGGCCCGAGAAATCCCGTGTGAATCTGGCGGGACCACCCGCTAAGCCTAAATATTCCCTGGTGACCGATAGCGGATAGTACCGTGAGGGAATGGTGAAAAGTACCGCGGGAGCGGAGTGAAATAGTACCTGAAACCGTGTGCCTACAAGCCGTGGGAGCGTCGCTGTTGTTCTTCGGAGCAACAGTCGTGACTGCGTGCCTTTTGAAGAATGAGCCTGCGAGTTAGCGGTGTGTAGCGAGGTTAACCCGTGTGGGGAAGCCGTAGCGAAAGCGAGTCCGAATAGGGCGATTGAGTTGCACGCTCTAGACCCGAAGCGGAGTGATCTAGCCATGGGCAGGTTGAAGCGGAGGTAAGACTTCGTGGAGGACCGAACCCACCAGGGTTGAAAACCTGGGGGATGACCTGTGGTTAGGGGTGAAAGGCCAATCAAACTCCGTGATAGCTGGTTCTCCCCGAAATGCATTTAGGTGCAGCGTCGTGTGTTTCTTGCCGGAGGTAGAGCACTGGATAGGCGATGGGCCCTACCGGGTTACTGACCTTAGCCAAACTCCGAATGCCGGTAAGTGAGAGCGCGGCAGTGAGACTGTGGGGGATAAGCTCCATGGTCGAGAGGGAAACAGCCCAGAGCATCGACTAAGGCCCCTAAGCGTACGCTAAGTGGGAAAGGATGTGGAGTCGCAGAGACAACCAGGAGGTTGGCTTAGAAGCAGCCACCCTTGAAAGAGTGCGTAATAGCTCACTGGTCAAGTGATTCCGCGCCGACAATGTAGCGGGGCTCAAGCGTACCGCCGAAGTCGTGTCATTCACACATATAGGGCCAACGCCTGTGTGGATGGGTAGGGGAGCGTCGTGTGCCGGGTGAAGCAGCCGCGGAAGCGAGTTGTGGACGGTTCACGAGTGAGAATGCAGGCATGAGTAGCGATACACACGTGAGAAACGTGTGCGCCGATTGACTAAGGGTTCCTGGGTCAAGCTGATCTGCCCAGGGTAAGTCGGGACCTAAGGCGAGGCCGACAGGCGTAGTCGATGGACAACCGGTTGATATTCCGGTACCCGCTTTGAAACGCCCAATACTGAATCAGGCGATGCTAAGTCCGTGAAGCCGGCCCGATCTCTTCGGAGTTGAGGGTAGTGGTGGAGCCGACGAACCAGACTTGTACTAGGTAAGCGATGGGGTGACGCAGGAAGGTAGTCCAGCCCGGGCGGTGGTTGTCCCGGGGTAAGGGTGTAGGACGCACGGTAGGCAAATCCGTCGTGCATATAAGTCTGAGACCTGATGCCGAGCCGATTGTGGTGAAGTGGATGATCCTATGCTGTCGAGAAAAGCCTCTAGCGAGTTTCATGGCGGCCCGTACCCTAAACCGACTCAGGTAGTCAGGTAGAGAATACCGAGGCGTTCGGGTGAACTATGGTTAAGGAACTCGGCAAAATGCCCCCGTAACTTCGGGAGAAGGGGGGCCATCACTGGTGAGGGAACTTGCTTCCTGAGCTGGGGGTGGCCGCAGAGACCAGCGAGAAGCGACTGTTTACTAAAAACACAGGTCCGTGCGAAGCCGTAAGGCGATGTATACGGACTGACGCCTGCCCGGTGCTGGAACGTTAAGGGGACCGGTTAGCTGACTTTCGGGTCGGCGAAGCTGAGAACTTAAGCGCCAGTAAACGGCGGTGGTAACTATAACCATCCTAAGGTAGCGAAATTCCTTGTCGGGTAAGTTCCGACCTGCACGAATGGCGTAACGACTTCTCGACTGTCTCAACCATAGGCCCGGTGAAATTGCACTACGAGTAAAGATGCTCGTTTCGCGCAGCAGGACGGAAAGACCCCGGGACCTTTACTATAGTTTGATATTGGTGTTCGGTTCGGCTTGTGTAGGATAGGTGGGAGACTTTGAAGCAGCCACGCCAGTGGTTGTGGAGTCGCCGTTGAAATACCACTCTGGTCGTGCTGGATGTCTAACCTGGGTCCGTGATCCGGATCAGGGACAGTGTCTGATGGGTAGTTTAACTGGGGCGGTTGCCTCCTAAAGAGTAACGGAGGCGCCCAAAGGTTCCCTCAGCCTGGTTGGCAATCAGGTGTTGAGTGTAAGTGCACAAGGGAGCTTGACTGTGAGACCGACGGGTCGAGCAGGGACGAAAGTCGGGACTAGTGATCCGGCAGTGGCTTGTGGAAGCGCTGTCGCTCAACGGATAAAAGGTACCCCGGGGATAACAGGCTGATCTTCCCCAAGAGTCCATATCGACGGGATGGTTTGGCACCTCGATGTCGGCTCGTCGCATCCTGGGGCTGGAGTCGGTCCCAAGGGTTGGGCTGTTCGCCCATTAAAGCGGTACGCGAGCTGGGTTTAGAACGTCGTGAGACAGTTCGGTCCCTATCCGCTGTGCGCGTAGGAATATTGAGAAGGGCTGTCCCTAGTACGAGAGGACCGGGACGGACGAACCTCTGGTGTGCCAGTTGTCCTGCCAAGGGCATGGCTGGTTGGCTACGTTCGGAAAGGATAACCGCTGAAAGCATCTAAGCGGGAAGCCTGCTTCGAGATGAGTATTCCCACCACCTTGAGTGGTTAAGGCTCCCAGTAGACGACTGGGTTGATAGGCCAGATGTGGAAGCCCGGTAACGGGTGGAGCTGACTGGTACTAATAGGCCGAGGGCTTGTCCTCAGTTGCTCGCGTCCACTGTGTTAGTTCTGAAATAACGAACGGCCGTGTTTTTGCCCGGTGTTGGTTAATTTCATAGTGTTTCGGTGGTCATTGCGTTAGGGAAACGCCCGGTTACATTCCGAACCCGGAAGCTAAGCCTTTCAGCGCCGATGGTACTGCAGGGGGGACCCTGTGGGAGAGTAGGACGCCGCCGAACAATTATTCCGGGAAAGCCCCGTGCCTTTGTGGCACGGGGCTTTTCTGCGTTCACGGGAGATGTGATCCGATTGATCCGATTCCCTGGGCAGGCGAGGAGCCACGCGGGTTCAGCAGCGCGGATCGCGTGGCGCATCCGTGGCCGGCCCTCGATCCGGTGCTGACAGCACCCCGGCCGAGCCGGGCACACGAACCATGTCGACGCCTTGAAACGCCCTCGTCTCCCGGACAGCCGGCGCGGGACTGCGGCCCCCCTCGAAGCGGAGGAGCGCGGGACCGGTGCGCGCAAGGCCCCGGTCACGGTCCGACGGACATCTACAGCCGGCCAGCTGCCTTCAGCGCGAGGTAGGCGTCGGCCAGTGCAGGGGCCAGGCTCTGGGGTGAGGCATCGACGACCGTGACGCCATGACGTCGAAGCTGGTCCGCTGTGCGACGGCGCTGAATCTGCGCTTGAGTGGCGGCCGCCGCCTCGTAGACCGCGTCCACCGTGCCCCGTGCCTGGGTCATTACCTCCACGTGTGGGTCCGCGACAGCCGCGACCAGTACGGTGTGGCGCCGGGTGAGTTGCGGGAGGACCGGCAGCAGGCCCTCTTCTACGGGCGCGGCATCCAGACCGGTGAGCAGGACGATCAGGGAACCGCCAGGGGCGTTGGCCAGGGCGGCTGTGGCAAGACCTCGCGCGTCGGTCTCCACCAGCTCGGGCTCCAGAGTGGCCAGGGCAGCGACCAGCGTCGACAGGACGTTTCCTGCCGCCGTCCTGCCCTGCACCTGGGCTCGGAGACGCCGGTCGTAGGCGATCAGGTTCACACGGTCGCCGGCGCGGGTCGCGAGAGCCGTGAGAAGCAGGGTGGCATCCATGGCGGCGTCGAGTCGCGGCACATCGCCGACCCGGCCCGCTGATGTACGCCCGGTGTCCAGTACTACGAGGATGTGGCGATCGCGTTCGGGGCGCCAGGTGCGGACAGCGACAGCGGACTGGCGCGCGGTGGCACGCCAGTCGATGGAGCGGGTGTCGTCCCCCGGTACGTAGGCGCGCAAGCTGTCGAATTCCGTGCCTTCGCCGCGGGTGAGCACACTGGTTCGGCCGTCCAGGTCACGCAGCCGGGCGAGCCGTGACGGCAGGTGCTTTCGGCTGGTGAACGGGGGCAGGACCCGGACCGTCCAGGGGACACGGTGGTACCCCTGACGGGCCGCGAGACCGAGGGGGCCGTACGACCGGACGGTGACGCGGTCCGCTTGGCGGTCTCCCCGACGCGACGGACGGAGGAGTGTCGTGAGGCGTCTGCGCTCCCCGCCGGACAGGTCGAACCGGTGCCTGGACGAGGCCTGTTCGGTCTCCGACGTCCAACTGCTGGGTGGCCAGGCGTCTCGTAGGTGGACGCGGAGCCTGCGTCTGGACGGGTTGGTCACGGTGAGTTGCACGGATGCGGTGTCACCGAGTCGAACGGATGTATCACCGGTTCGGGTGAACCGCAGGCTACGCACTGGCGCGGCCAGGGCGTAGTCGCACAGAATTGCCAATGACAGCGGGACATTGACCGCGAGCATGCCCGTCCAGCTCGGGGCCAGAATGCCTACGGGGAGTGACCCCAGAGCCGCCACCAAGGCGGCCCGTCCGGTGAGGGCCATGGTCACCGCCTCACCGGGGGACGGGGACGTGGGCGAGAACAGCAGTGATGACGGAGTCTGCAGTGACTCCTTCCATCTCCGCTTCAGCTCGCAGCTGTATGCGATGACGGAGCGTGGGAAGAGCAAGGGCTTTCACATCGTCCGGGGTGACATAGTCCCGGCCCGTGAGCCAGGCCCAAGCTCGTGCGGTGGAAAGCAGTGCGGTGGCGCCTCGGGGAGAGGCACCCATGGTGAGTGAGGGGGATTCACGCGTGGCGCGGCAGATATCCACTACATAGGCGGCGATCTCGGGGGAGACGGAAGTCCTGGCTACCGCGTTTCGCGCAGCTTCGAGGTCGGCCGGGCCTGCGACAGGCCGAATGCCTGCTGCCTTCAGATCACGGGGGTTGAATCCGCTCGCGTGGCGAGTGAGCACGTTGATCTCGTCCTCGCGCGAGGGCAGGGGGACGGTCAGCTTGAGAAGGAAGCGATCCAGCTGGGCTTCGGGCAGCGGGTAGGTGCCCTCGTACTCGACAGGGTTCTGCGTGGCCGCGACCAGGAAGGGGTCGGGCAGCGGCCGAGGTGACCCGTCGATGGTGACCTGACGCTCCTCCATGGCCTCCAGCAGGGACGACTGGGTCTTGGGAGGCGTGCGGTTGATCTCGTCGGCGAGCAGGAGATTGGTGAACACCGGCCCGGGCTGGAAGGAGAACTCTGCCGTGCGGGCGTCGTAGACGAGTGAGCCCGTGACATCACTCGGCATCAGGTCGGGGGTGAACTGGACACGTTTGGTGTCGAGTTCCAGGGAGGCGGCCAGTGCGCGGACGAGGAGAGTTTTCGCGACTCCGGGGACGCCTTCCAGGAGCACGTGGCCCCGGCACAGGAGCGCGACGACCAGTCCGGTGACTGCCGGGTCCTGGCCGACCACGGCCTTCGCGATCTCGGAACGCAGAGTTTCCAGGGATGCGCGGGCGCTGTCGGAGTTCGCGTCGGCCACAGGGGCATCGGCGGCTGCCGCACGCTCGGCGGTCTCCGGTGTCGGGGCGCTCATGAGGTACGTATCTCTCTTTCGAGGGCGTCGAGTTGATCGGTCAGAAGGACTAGCGCTGCGTCATCGGCAGGAGCCGGGCCGAAGAGAAGGACGCCGGGGTCGCTGCCAGGCGTGCCGAGCCGTGCGGCGACGGCAGGAAGAAGTGCGGCGGGTGAGTCGGCGTCGCGTGCGGACATGCCGAGGACGGAGGAGATGCGGATGCGTGTGGCGGACCGCAGTGCGGCGGCTGCATGGTCGCGGGCGTCGGACTTCCGGTAGAGGCGTGCGCGTCCCTCGGTGGATTCGGACGCCCTGACAGCCACAGGCAGCTGTTCGGTGACCAGAGGTCCGAAGCGGCGCCCGCGCCAGATGGCGGCGAGCACGGCGGCCAGAGCGAGTTGGAGGGTGCCCCAGAGCCACCCCTGAGGGATGAGGCCGACGAAGTCGCTCTCTCCGCCTTCTTCGCCACCGGTTCCGTCCCGGCGGTCGGTGCCGCCGTCCCGGCCTCCGGCTGCGGAAGGATCATCGAGCGAGGGGAGGTACCAGACGAGATGCGGCCGGGAGCCGAGGAGTTGCAGCGCCAGCGAGGCATTGCCCTGCTGGTCGAGACGGTCGTTGTGGAGGATGTCGGGGGATCCGAGCAGCACGGTGTCGCCGGTTTCGGTTCCCTGTTCCGGCAGGACGAGCAGCGAGGCGAGTCCGCCGTCCGGATAGCAGGCGGTGGCATCCCGTTCGTCCGTCCCGTAGTGGACCCCGCCCATGTCGGCGCTTCCGGCGACGCGGGCTGCGGGAAGCGCGCAGCGTGGGGCGCGTGCCGTCACAGGACCGTGTGCTTCCGGGCGTGCCCCGGGGGCGAGGCGGGCCACGGAGGGGCCGGCGGGGGAGACGAGGACGGTACGGCCCGCGGAGCCGGAGGTCGCGATGTGGAGGAGCCGCTGCTGGTGCGCGGTCAGCATGTTGGGGCCGGTGACGAGCAGGGTCGTGCCGGGGTCTGCCGCCGCGGTGGCCTCGTCCAGGGTGGTGACGACGTCGACGGATACGCCGCGGTCCTTGAGGAGTTCTGCGACGGCCCGGCTGCCGTAGGGGTCTGCGGAGCGGGGATCGAGCCGGCCGTGCTGACCACCGGTGCGCACGGCGGCGAGGGCGACCCCGGCGACGACGAGGATGAGGACGGCGAGCAGCAGTCCTCGCACGCGTTGCCAGACCTGCTGGGGAGTGCGGGATTCCGCGGTGGTGGGATCGGCCGCGGTGGCGGTCATCCGGCGTCCTCCCGGGCTGTGCCTGCGGCGGGTGTCGGCTTGGTCGCCTCGAGGTCCAGGTCGAGCGTGCGAAGAGTCAGGTACGTGGCCTCGTTCGCGGCGCGGCCGCCGTAGGTGACGTCGTCGAAGACCCGGGCGGCCGCGCGGAGACGGTCGGCGTGCGCCGACATCACCTGTCCGGCCTCGGCGGCTGCCTCGTCCGCGGTGCGTCCGGGGCGTGGGTCGAGTACGGCCCGGTCCTCCAGGGCGCGCACGAGGGCGCGCATCCGTTCCTGGACGGCTTCGGTCCAGAGGTGGGCCTCGGCGTGCGCGGAGGCTGCGGCGCGGTGGTCCGCCGCGCCGCGGGTGGTGCTGCCGAAGAGCGTCTCCGGGGAGCGGGCGGTGCGCCGCGGTGTGCCGAGCCGCCACCACAGCGCGGCCGTCAGCCCGCCGACGGCCAGGACGAGCACCACGAGGCCGAGCGGGCCGCCGGGAGCGGCCCCGGCGGCCCCGGCGAAGAGATCGCCGATCCAGTCCCAGAAGCGGTCGAGGCCGCGTTCGAGAAGGTTCGGATCGTGCTCGTGGTACATCGGGTCGGACAGTTCGTCCCGCGCTGCCTCACGGGCGGGGACGCGTGGGGTGTCCACGGGTATGTCCTCGCCCGACCGGATGAGCCGTATCGCCGCGGTTCCCCCTGCCCCCGTCACCGCATCAGCTCCTGGGGGTGTCGTAACCGGGCACGCCCGCCGCCCGGGCGAGGTCCAGGTCGAGTGCCTCGCGGCGGATGCGCTGGTCGACGTAGAGCAGTGCCATCACACCCGCCATGAAGGGGTAGGCGAGCGTCGAGACGATCACTTCACCGATGCCCGTGACGATCAGGAAGGGCCAGCCGAAGTTCGTCGGGTTGTTGTCGAGGAACTCGCTCAGGCCGCCGCTGTCCAGCGTCACCGCGATGATGCCGAACGGGATCGTGATGATCAGGGCCAGGACGATGACCAGCAGGTAGGTGAGGGCCAGGATGCCGAAGGTCCGCCACCAGTTGCCCTTGACCAGCTTGGCGGACCGGCGGAGCGAGGTGAGTACGGGCTGCCGTTCCAGCATCAGGGCCGGCGCTGCCAGCGTGAAGCGGATCATCAGCCAGAGCGCGACGAGGACGGAGGCGAGGAAGCCGAGGAAGGTCAGGGCGAGCCCGCCCGCTCCGCTGCCCAGGGCGAGGCCCGGAAGCAGGCCCACCGCCATGATCCCGGCGCTCATCAGGCTGAGCAGAAGGGTGAGTCCGAGCAGTGGA
Source organism: Streptomyces sp. JH34 (assembly GCF_029428875.1). Lineage (NCBI taxonomy): Bacteria > Bacillati > Actinomycetota > Actinomycetes > Kitasatosporales > Streptomycetaceae > Streptomyces > Streptomyces sp. JH34. The sequence continues at coordinate 4,422,806 of NZ_JAJSOO010000001.1, forward strand.
AGGAGGCGGGGGCGGGCCTCGGACCACGCTTCGGAGAGCGTCACTCCACGGCCCAGCACGGAGCGGCTGATCACGACGGTGAGGATCGAGGTGGTGAAGAGCGTGGCGATCATCGCGATGACCGTGCCCGGGGTGCTGTTGATCAGCTGCGACTGTGCGGAGTCGGTGGCCTGACGGATGGCCTCCGAGCCGGTCGCGTTCGGGTCGAGGGATTCCTGTTCGGGCAGGAGGTAACGCTGCAGAAGGATGATCGCGATCTCGGCGATCACGGAGACGGTAAGGCTGATGCCGAGCACCGTGCGCCAGTGGGTGCGCATGGTGGACACGGCGCCGTCGAGGATCTCGCCGACGCCCAGAGGGCGGAGCGGAATGACGCCGGGCTTGGCGGCCATGGGCGGACGGCCCCAGCCGGGGCCCTGGGGCACGCCGCCCCAGCCGGGAGCCGGTGGCGGTGCGCCCGGCCCGCTGCCCGGGGCGCTCGGAGGGGACCACTGGCCCGGCGGCGGCTGTGCGGGAGACCACTGTCCGCTTCCGTCAACGGGCGAGGAGGGTTTGGGGATGCCCGTCTCCTGGCCGTCGGAGGGGGCGGATCCGGGCGAAGCCCAGCCCGGAGAGTCGTTCATCGTCGCTCCTTCACAGTCCTGCCCGCTCATCGGGGCGGCAGGTTGCCAGCCATCGTGCCACGCGGCCGTGCGGCGCGGGTCGGGGGTCGTATCTCCTTCTCTCCTTCGTGCGCGGGCGGTTCAGCGGGCAGACTGGGCAGATGGCTGATCAGGACGCGCAAACGCCGGTGGGTATCGAGCCTCCGGCCCTCTCCGTACTCCGCTGGGACGAGTCGCCGGACGGTCCCGCGGTGGTGCTCCTCGACCAGACGCGGCTGCCCGCCGAGGAGACTGAGCTCGTGTGTGCCGATGTGCCGTCGCTGGTGCGGGCGATCCGGACGCTTGCGGTACGCGGGGCGCCTCTGCTGGGTATCGCCGGGGGGTACGGAGTGGCACTGGCCGCGGTGCGGGGCGAGGACGTCGCACTGGCCGCGGAGCTGCTGGAGCGGGCGCGGCCCACCGCGGTGAACCTCGGGTACGGCGCACGTCGGGTGGCCCGGGGGTATCAGGCGGCTGTGGAGAGCGGGGTCGGCCGGGAGGCCTCCGCGGCGGTGGCACTCGCCGAGGCGCGGGCTCTGCACCGCGAGGACGCGGCGGCCAGTGGGCGCATGGCGCAGTACGGTCTGGAGCTGCTGGCGGAACTCCTGCCGGAAGGAGGCGGACACCGGTTGCTGACCCACTGCAACACCGGAGCCCTCGTGTCCGGCGGTTCGGGGACGGCCTTCGCGGTGGCTCTCCGGGCGCACCGGGAGGGACGCCTGGGGCAGCTGTGGGTGGACGAGACACGGCCGCTGCTCCAGGGTGCCCGGCTGACGGCCTACGAGGCGGATCGCAACGGGATGCCGTACAGCTTGCTCACGGACAACGCCGCGGGTTCCCTGTTCGCGGCGGGGGAGGTGGATGCCGTACTCATCGGTGCGGACCGCATCGCCGCCGACGGCTCGGTGGCCAACAAGGTCGGGAGCTATCCGCTGGCGGTGCTCGCGAAGTACCACCATGTGCCGTTCCTCGTCGTGGCGCCGACGACCACGGTGGATCTGGAGACGGTGGACGGTACATCGATCGTCGTGGAGCAGCGCTCCGCGACGGAGGTGACGGAGATCACACCGAAACCGGGTGTGCCGGTGGGAGGCGGGGGTGGCGGCACTGCCGTCGCACCACCGGGAGCCAAGGCGTACAACCCCGCATTCGACATCACGCCGCCCGAACTGGTCACGGCGATCGTCACGGAGGAGGGTGTCATTTCCCCGGTCACGGGGGTCGGACTGGCAGAGCTGTGTGCCAGGTCATCGCAGGTAACGATTAGCTAATGGGATGATGTCGTTTATGAAGGGACGCGTCCTTGTCGTCGACGACGACACCGCACTGGCCGAGATGCTCGGCATCGTGCTGCGTGGAGAAGGTTTCGAGCCGTCGTTCGTAGCGGACGGTGACAAGGCACTGGCTGCATTTCGTGAGGCCAAGCCGGACCTGGTGCTGCTTGACCTCATGCTGCCCGGAAGGGACGGCATCGAGGTCTGCCGGCTGATCAGGGCCGAGTCCGGAGTGCCGATCGTCATGCTCACTGCCAAGAGCGACACGGTGGATGTGGTGGTGGGCCTGGAATCCGGGGCCGACGACTACATCGTCAAGCCGTTCAAACCGAAGGAGTTGGTCGCCCGGATCAGGGCACGTCTGCGGAGGTCCGAGGAGCCCGCGCCCGAGCAGCTGGCGATCGGGGACCTCGTCATCGATGTGGCGGGTCACTCGGTGAAGCGGGAGGGGCAGTCCATCGCCCTCACCCCGCTGGAGTTCGACCTGCTGGTCGCCCTCGCCCGCAAGCCGTGGCAGGTCTTCACCCGTGAGGTGCTGCTCGAGCAGGTGTGGGGCTACCGCCACGCCGCCGACACCCGCCTGGTGAACGTGCATGTCCAGCGGCTTCGCTCGAAGGTCGAGAAGGACCCTGAGCGGCCGGAGATCGTCGTCACCGTCCGCGGTGTCGGTTACAAGGCCGGGCCGAGCTGACATGACCCTTGGCAGCGCTGCTCCGCCACCCGGGGTGCCCGGGGCCCGTACGGAGCGGGCTGCCGGTCCGGCGCGGAGCACTCCCCGTTTCGGCAGGGTCCCGCTGGGTGGCCGGTTGTTCCGTGACCGGACGCCCGGCGGGCCCGTGCCGCGGCTGCTGATGCGGTGGATCAGCGGGCCGCTGCTGCCGGCTGTCCGGCTGTGGCGGCGGAATCTCCAGCTGCGTGTCGTGGCGGGAACGCTGCTGATGTCGATCGCCGTGGTGCTCCTCCTCGGCTTCGTCGTGATCGGTCAGGTCCGCAACGGCCTGCTCGAGGCGAAGGGCAAGGCCGCGCAGACACAGGCGGCCGGCGGTTTCGCGGCCGCGCAGACGAACGCGAACGCGCCTCTGGTCCCCGGGGACCAGAGCGAGGAGAGCGCCGACGGGATGACGGCCAACACCTCCTGGCGCACGGAGCTCGTCGATCAGCTCGCCAGTGGTGGCACGAACGCGTTCAACGTGGTGGCGCTCAGCGCCGACTCGGTCGGCCACGACACCACGAGCCGCGCCCCCCGCGGTTCGGGCAGCGTGGAGGCGTCGAGCATTCCCCAGAGGCTGCGGGACGACGTCGGCAAGGGTGCAGGCGCCTTCCAGACGTACTCGCTGATCCGGTACTCGTACGGGAAGGACCCGGAGCCCGGGCTGGTCGTCGGCAAGAGGCTCTACGACATCGACCACAACCCGTACGAGCTGTACTACCTCTTCCCGCTCACGCAGGAGGAGAAGTCCCTGACCCTGGTCACGACGACGCTGGCCACGGCCGGTCTGTTCGTGGTCGTGCTGCTCGGTGCCATCGCCTGGTTCGTGGTGCGCCAGGTCGTCACGCCCGTACGGATGGCGGCGGGGATCGCCGAGAGGCTTTCCGCCGGCCGGCTCCAGGAGCGGATGAAGGTCACAGGTGAGGACGACATCGCGCGCCTCGGCGAGGCGTTCAACAAGATGGCGCAGAACCTGCAGCTGAAGATCCAGCAGCTGGAGGAGCTCTCCCGCATGCAGCGGCGTTTCGTCTCGGACGTCAGCCATGAGCTTCGCACCCCGTTGACGACCGTGCGGATGGCCGCCGACGTGATCCATGAGGCACGTGTCGACTTCGACCCGGTCACGGCCCGTTCCGCGGAGCTGCTGGGTGACCAGCTCGACCGCTTCGAGTCGCTCCTCTCCGATCTGCTGGAGATCAGCAGGTTCGACGCGGGGGCCGCGGCGCTGGAAGCCGAACCGATAGATCTGCGCACGGTCGTCCGGCGGGTGATCGGCGGCGCCGAGCCGCTGGCGGAGCGCAAGGGCACCCGGATCCGTGTGGTGGGTGACGAACAGCCCGTGGTCGCGGAGGCCGACGCGCGCCGTGTCGAGCGGGTCCTGCGCAATCTCGTCGTCAACGCCGTCGAACACGGCGAGGGCCGGGACGTCGTCGTGAGTATGGGTGTCGCGCAGGGAGCCGTGGCCGTGGCGGTCAGGGACTACGGCGTGGGGCTCAAGCCGGGCGAGGCGACCCGGGTCTTCAACCGCTTCTGGCGGGCGGACCCGGCCCGTGCCCGGACCACGGGCGGCACAGGCCTGGGGCTGTCGATCGCGGTCGAGGACGCCCGTCTCCACGGGGGCTGGCTGCAGGCCTGGGGCGAGCCCGGAGGGGGATCGCAGTTCCGGCTGACCCTGCCGAGGACGGCGGACGAGCCGCTGCGCGGGTCGCCGATACCGCTGGAGCCCGAGGACTCCCGGCGTAACCGTGAGAACCGCGAGCGTGAGCAGGCGGTGCCGGCGGCGGACGAGCACAGGCTGATGTCCGTACCGAACCAGACGGGTTCCACCGGACGCTCCCACCTGGGTGTGCCGGCACACGGTCCGGCAGCGGCGCGGACGCCGGTGTCGGTCCATCCGGCGGCGCTGCCTGGCAACGGGGCACGTGTGGTGTCGCGTCCCGCGGTGGACCGGGCGGACACGGGCAACGACCCCGGGACACAGGATCCGGAGCAGGAGGGCACCACTCGTGGACACTGACCGCCGACGGGGCGGCCGCGGCCGGACGGTGCGGTTGTCCGTGCTGCTGGGCTGCGGCGTCCTGGTGCTCGCCGGGTGCGGAGCGATGCCGGTCACCGGCGACGTCAAGGCGGTCGACGCCTCGCAGCCGGGCGATTCACAGGTCCAGGTGTACGCCGTGGCTCCGAGGGAGGGCGCCTCGCCGATCGAGGTCGTCGACGGCTTCCTGGAGTCGATGACCAGCGACGACCCCGACTTCCGGACCACCCGCAAGTACCTGACCGCGGAGGCTGCCCACACCTGGCAGCCGACCGAGGGCACCACGGTGCTCGCGAAGGCGCCCAACCGCAACGGGCCCACGATCCACGACAAGGAGCGCAGGACCACCGAGACCACCTACACGCTGACCGGCGAACAGGTGGCGGCGGTCGACGCGCAGAGTTCCTACCGGCCCCTCGCCCCGTCGGAGTACTCCCAGATGCTTCATCTGGTCCGTGAGAAGGGGGCGGACGGCAAGCAGGAATGGCGCATCGACATCGTGCCGGACGGCCTGGTGCTCGGGCAGTCCGACTTCAAGCGCCTCTACCGGTCCGTGAACAAGTACTACTTCGCCGCCGGGCGGGCGGACGACGAGTCCGCGCTGGTCGCAGACCCCGTCTACGTGCGGAACCGCACGGATCCCGTCACGCGGATGGACACGGCCACCCAGACCGTGCGGACGCTGCTGGAAGGCCCTTCGGACTGGCTGCGGCCGGTGGTGGACTCGCGCTTCCCCACAGGCACGGCGCTGAAGGCCGGGGTCACCTCGCTGGCGCCGGACGACCAGAACGTGCTGAAGGTGCCGCTCAACAAGAAGGCCGACAAGGCCGGGCAGAGCACCTGCCGGATGATGGCCGCCCAGGTGCTCTTCACCCTTCGGGACCTGACGTCCGCCCGGGTGGGGCAGGTGGAGCTGCAGGGGGAGCGCGGACCGCTGTGTTCGCTGGGGACCGATGAGGCCGAGGAGTTCGCCTCGGACCACGAGTCGCAGAGCCCCGCCAGCCAGTACTTCGTCGACGACGAGGGGCATGTGCAGCGGATCCCCGGAAGCAGCAAGGGCAGCGGTGCTCCGGAGCCGGTGACCGGTCCGCTGGGCAGCGGGACGGTGGCCATGGGCGCCGTGGGCGTGGCCCGGGACGAGCAGAAGGCTGCCGCGGTCTCTGCTGATCAGACGCACCTCTACGTGTCCTCCCTGGTCGAGGAGAGCGAGCCCGCTGCCCCCGTGGTGACCAGCCGGGCGAAGCGGACTGCGGACCGGCTGTCGGCACCGAGCTGGGACGGCGGGGGCGACCTGTGGGTCGCCGACCGCGATCCGTCGGATCCCCGGCTGCTGCGTCTGGTGGACGGTGCCGGTGATCCGCAGGAGGTCTCGGTGCCGGGCTTGAACGGGGGCCGGATCGAGTCCCTGCGGATGTCGGCCGACGGGGTCCGGATCGCCCTGCGGGTGTCGAGGGACGGGCACACGACTCTGAACATCGGCCGGGTCGAGCGGGACGGCTCGGGGGATGCCGAGCGAGTCTCGGTGGAGGACCTGCGCCAGGCCGCACCTCAGCTGGCCGATGTGACGGCTGTTTCCTGGTCGGGCCGCAGCCGTCTCGTGGTGGTGGGCAAGGAGGAGGGCAGTGTGCAGCAGGTGCGCTATGTGCAGGCGGACGGTTCCACCTCGTCCTCCGGGGTCCTGCCGGGCGTGAACCAGGTGACGGCCGTCGCCGCTGCGGACGACGAGCAGCTGCCGCTGATGGCGGACACCGAGGGTGACGGGATCGTGAAGCTGTCGCCGGGGGACAACTGGCAGACGGTCCTCAAGGGGGGCACCTCGCTGGTCTACCCGGGCTGAACCGACGGGCGGCCCGTGCTGCCCCGTGGAGACGCCCGGTGGGGGCCTCCACGGGGCACGGGGCCGCCCGTCGGTGCGTGTCCTCCGGTTGCCCACAGGGGTTTTCCACAGGGGTGGCCGGGTGCCCCGACGCCCGGGCACAGTGGGACGGTGCGGAGTTGGTGGCGGGAGATCGTCGGGCTGGTGCTGCCCGTGGCCTGTGGGGGCTGCGGCAGTCCGCGGACAGAGCTGTGCGAGGAGTGCGCCCGCGTGCTGGAGGCCGGGCCGCGCCGTGTGAGACCCGCGCCCGAGCCCGCGGGACTCCCCGTCGTCCACGCGGCGGCGGCGTACGAGAACGCCGTACGCGCGATGCTGCTGGCCCACAAGGAGCGTGGGGCGCTTGGCTTGGCCGGGGCACTCGGCGGGGCGCTGGCGGCGGCTGTGCGGGCCGGAGCGGGGCATGCGGGCGACGAGGGGCCACTGCTCCTGGTACCCGTACCCTCCGCACGGCGGGCCACGGCGCGGCGCGGGCATGATCCGGCGCGCAGGATCGCCGCCGCGGCCGCGGCGGAACTGCGGCGAGGAGGCACGCGGGCCCGGGTGCTCGTGGCGCTGCGGCAGCGGCGCGCGGTGGCGGACCAGGCGGGGCTGGGGGCCAGGGACCGGCGGGCGAATCTGGCGGGCGCGCTCGTGGTGGCGGACGGCGCCCGGAGGCTGCTCGACGGGGGCGGGGTCGTGCTCGTCGACGACCTCCTGACGACGGGGTCGACGCTGGCGGAGGCCGCACGCGCGGTCGGCGCGGCCGGCCGCGCCACCGCGGAGAGCCTCCGGGCCGCGGTTGTCGCGGCTTCTCCGAGTGCTTTCGAAATAAACCGGAACTGACAGATAACTTGCATCGTTGCAGGTAGTGAGTGGGTAAAGGGCCCCGGTCGGAGGTACGCGCGAGTAGCGGGTGCCGACACGGTGGTGGGCAGGCTATGTTCGGTTGTGAGGGGCGGTGAATTCCGCACCTCGACGAATGCACCACCAGGTTTCGGGCAGGTAACTCACCGGTAGGCCAGAAGCTTGGAATTCGGTGGGGTGGAGTCCCCACCGACGGGGGAGGAGGAGGTGAAAGCCACCGAGTCCGCGGCTCCGGCGATCACCGGAGCCTGGTGCAAAAGGGAGATGCTCCGCCGCCGAAGCGGAGCGATCCGGGAACGGAGTTCTGCGTGGACATCGTCGTCAAGGGCCGCAAGACCGAGGTGCCCGAGCGGTTCCGCAAGCACGTGGCCGAGAAGCTGAAGCTGGACAAGATCCAGAAGTTCGACGGCAAGGTGATCAGCCTCGACGTCGAGGTGTCCAAGGAGCCGAATCCCCGTCAGGCGGACCGTGCGGCAAGGGTGGAGATCACGCTCCGCTCGCGTGGGCCGGTCATCCGGGCGGAAGCGGCGGCAGGCGACCCGTACGCAGCGCTGGACCTGGCCACCGACAAGCTGGATGCGAGGCTGCGCAAGGAGCACGACAAGCGCTACAGCAGGCGCGGCAACGGCCGGCTGTCGGCGTCCGAGGTGGCGGAGGTGGTGCCTGGGGCCGCCTCCTTCAACGGGGACGGTGAACTCATCCCCGAGGAGACCGCACCGTCCGTGCCCACCACCAGGATCGGTTCGCTCGAGGTCCAGGGTGAAGGACCGCTCGTGGTGCGCGAGAAGATGCACGTCGCAGCGCCGATGACACTCGACCAGGCGCTCTACGAGATGGAGTTGGTCGGGCACGACTTCTACCTGTTCGTGGACTCCGAGACCAAGGAGCCCAGCGTCGTCTACCGACGGCACGCCTACGACTACGGTGTCATCCACCTGAGGACCGACCCGCTGGCCTCCGACGAGGCGGGCGGCGCGGGCGGCGCTCTCGGCGGCTGACACCCACCCGCCACAGCCGGTGCGCGGTGCCCCTGAAGTGTCTGTGCGACCTCAGGGGCACCGCTTCGGCGGCCAGGCATGAAAGCATGGGCGTTCCATGCCAACCAGTGCTGTGCGCACTGCTGTTGGCGGGCAGCCTGTGACCTCAGGCAGTGGCTTCAGGGGGAGGAACGATGGCGGACACCTTCGGGCCCGTGCGCGGGACGCGCGACGCCGGCAAGGCTGCCGGTGCGGAACCCGTCGAGGACGACGACAGCCCCCGCAAGGAGCCCATCAGGGTTCTCGTGGTCGATGACCACGCCCTGTTCCGCAGGGGCCTGGAGATCGTCCTCGCGCAGGAGGAGGACATCCAGGTCGTCGGTGAGGCGGGGGACGGGGCCGAGGCGGTCGACAAGGCCGCGGACCTGCTGCCCGACATCGTTCTGATGGACGTCCGGATGCCGAAACGTGGTGGCATCGAGGCCTGCACCTCCATCAAGGAGGTGGCCCCCAGCGCGAAGATCATCATGCTGACGATCAGCGACGAGGAGGCCGACCTCTACGAGGCGATCAAGGCGGGCGCCACGGGCTATCTGCTCAAGGAGATCTCGACGGACGAGGTGGCCACGGCCATTCGCGCGGTCGCGGACGGCCAGTCCCAGATCAGCCCGTCGATGGCCTCCAAGCTGCTCACCGAGTTCAAGTCGATGATCCAGAGGACCGACGAGCGCAGGCTGGTACCCGCGCCGCGGCTCACCGACCGCGAGCTCGAAGTGCTCAAGCTCGTCGCCACGGGCATGAACAACCGTGATATCGCCAAGGAATTGTTCATCTCCGAGAACACGGTGAAGAACCACGTCCGCAATATCCTGGAGAAGCTCCAGCTGCACTCCCGGATGGAAGCGGTGGTCTATGCCATGCGGGAGAAGATCCTCGAGATCAGGTGACGCGGCGCGCCCGCCGAGCGGCCACGGTCCGACCCGCGACCGGGGACACCGTCAGGGAAGGGCGCGGGCGATCTCCGCCATGAGCGGCTCACGCAGTTCCGGTGCGTCCACGCGCTCCAGCCGTACGTCCGTGCAACCGACCCAGGACGCCGCCTCCACGAGGGCCTCGGCCATCGGCGGAACGGACTTCCCGCCGTCCAGGGACACCTGGCGGGCGACCAGGGTGGTTCCTTCCCGGGCCGGGTCGACGCGGCCCCGCAGCCGGCCCCCCGCCAGCAGGGGCATGGCGAAATAGCCGTGGATCCGCTTGTGCCTGGGGACGTATGCCTCCAGCCGATGGGTGAAACCGAAGATCCGCTCCGTGCGCGCCCGTTCCCAGATCAGTGAGTCGAACGGCGACAGCAGCGTCGTGCGGTGCCGTCCGCGCGGCTCCGAGGCCAGGGCCCCGGGGTGTGCCCAGGCGGGCTTCGCCCAGCCCCGCACCGACACCGGGACCAGTCCGGAGTCCGCCACGACGGCGTCGAACTGCTCGGCCTTGAGCCGGTGGTAGTCGGCGATGTCGGCACGGGTGCCGACGCCCAGCGAACGCCCCGCCAGGGCCACGAGCCGGCGCAGGCACTCCGTGTCGTCCAGGTCGTCGTGGAGCACGGCCTCCGGGATCGCGCGCTCGGCCAGGTCGTAGACCCGCTTCCAGCCGCGCCGCTCGGTGCACACCACCTCGCCGTACATCAGGGCCCGCTCGACGGCGACCTTGGAGGCGGACCAGTCCCACCACTCGCCGCCGTTCTTCGCGCCGCCGAGCTCCGTCGCCGTCAGCGGGCCCTCGGTGCGCAGCTGCTTGATCACCGTCTCGTAGGCCCCGTCGGGCAGGTCGTGGTTCCAGTGCGGCCGGGACCGGTAGGCGCGGCGGCGGAACGCGAAGTGCGGCCACTCCTCGACCGGCAGGATGCACGCGGCGTGCGACCAGTACTCGAACGAGCGGCCCCTGGACCAGTAGGCGTCGTCGACCGTGCGGCGGCCGAGCGCGCCCAGGCGGGCGTACGGCACGAGCTCGTGCGACCTGGCGAGGACCGAGATGGTGTCGAGCTGGACGGCCCCCAGGCCGCGCAGGACGCCCGGGACCCCGCCCCGGCGGTCCGGGGCACCGAGAAGGCCCTGGGCGCGCAGGGCGATACGGCGTGCCTGGTCGGCGGAGAGTTCCAGGACGGGGGGCGGCACAGACGTCATGCGTGGAACCCTAGAGCGCGCCACTGACACCCGGGGACGGCCGGTGCGGATACGTGCCGGGCAGGCCCAGATCGGCCGGGAGCAGCGCGCCGGTCCAGGTGTCACGCCGTGTTCCCTTGTTGAACAGCGCCGACCGCTGCTCACCCTCCATGCGGAAGCCGGCACGCAGGGCCACCGCCCTGGACGGGCCGTTGCCGGTCTCCGCCCGCCACTCGAGACGGTCGGCGGCGAGGGCGGTGAAGGCCCAGCGGGCCGCCGCGAGCACCGCCTCCGTCGTGTAACCGGCGCCGCGGTGCTGCTTCGCGGTCCAGAAACCCACTTCGAAGGTGCCCGGCAGGTTGCAGCGGTTGACACCGAGCGCGCCGAGGAGCGGCCCGCCGTCCCGGCCCACCACCGCGAAGTTGTACATCGTGTCCTCCTGCCAGCCCGCGGGTGCCAGCTTCTCCGTCCACAGCTCCGCGTCGGCGCGGGAGTACGGGGAGGGGACGACGGTCCAGCGCTGGATGTCGGGGTCCTGGCAGGCCAGGTACACGGCTTCGGCGTCCTGCGGAAGGAAGGGACGCACCAGCAGGCGTTCGGTGGTGAGGGTGATCGGCTCCATGCAGGGATTCTGGGGATCCCGTGCGTGGGATGCGAGCACTTTTCGGGCTTCCCGGCACCTTCCGCACCCTCCGGCCGTTGTCCTGTGAGGGTGCGGTGGGGGCAACGCGGCGGCAGCCCTCCCGGCGCGGCGTGGTCCTCGCTTACGATGGCCGTTGCGGTGGGGCCTACCTGCCGTGCCCGCGCCAGAGTCCATAAAACGACCCAGTGCCAGGCCCGACCGGCAAGGAGACCAGCCTCAGTGTCCGTCTTCAACAAGCTCATGCGTGCAGGCGAAGGCAAGATCCTGCGCAAACTGCACCGCATCGCGGACCAGGTCAGCTCCATCGAAGAGGACTTCGTCAACCTCTCCGACGCCGAGCTGCGGGCGCTCACCGACGAGTACAAGGAACGGTACGCGGACGGCGAGAGCCTGGACGACCTGCTTCCCGAAGCGTTCGCGACGGTCCGTGAGGCCGCCAAGCGTGTCCTCGGACAGCGCCACTACGACGTCCAGATGATGGGCGGTGCAGCCCTGCACCTCGGCTACGTGGCCGAGATGAAGACCGGTGAGGGCAAGACCCTCGTCGGCACCCTGCCCGCGTATCTCAACGCGCTCTCGGGCAAGGGCGTGCACCTGATCACGGTCAACGACTACCTCGCCGAGCGCGACTCCGAGCTGATGGGGCGCGTCCACAAGTTCCTCGGTCTCGAGGTCGGCTGCATCATCGCCAACATGACGCCGGCGCAGCGCCGCGAGCAGTACGCCTGCGACATCACGTACGGCACGAACAACGAGTTCGGTTTCGACTACCTCCGCGACAACATGGCGTGGTCCCAGGACGAGCTCGTCCAGCGCGGCCACAACTTCGCCATCGTCGACGAGGTCGACTCGATCCTCGTCGACGAGGCCCGTACCCCGCTGATCATCTCCGGCCCGGCCGACCAGGCCACGAAGTGGTACGGCGACTTCGCGAAGCTGGTCACGCGTCTCACCAGGGGTGAGGCGGGCAACCCGCTGAAGGGCATCGAGGAGACCGGCGACTACGAGGTCGACGAGAAGAAGCGGACCGTGGCCATCCACGAGCCCGGTGTCTCCAAGGTCGAGGACTGGCTCGGGATCGACAACCTCTACGAGTCGGTGAACACCCCGCTCGTCGGTTACCTGAACAACGCGATCAAGGCCAAGGAACTCTTCAAGAAGGACAAGGACTACGTCGTCATCGACGGCGAGGTCATGATCGTCGACGAGCACACCGGCCGTATCCTCGCCGGCCGCCGTTACAACGAGGGCATGCACCAGGCCATCGAGGCGAAGGAAGGGGTGGACATCAAGGACGAGAACCAGACGCTCGCCACGATCACCCTGCAGAACTTCTTCCGCCTGTACGGCAAGCTCTCCGGCATGACCGGTACGGCGATGACCGAGGCCGCCGAGTTCCACCAGATCTACAAGCTCGGTGTCGTCCCGATCCCGACGAACCGGCCCATGGTCCGCGCCGACCAGTCGGACCTGATCTACCGCACCGAGGTGGCGAAGTTCGCCGCCGTCGTCGACGACATCGCCGAGAAGCACGAGAAGGGGCAGCCGATCCTGGTCGGCACCACCTCGGTCGAGAAGTCCGAGTACCTCTCGCAGCAGCTCTCCAAGCGTGGTGTCCAGCACGAGGTCCTCAACGCCAAGCAGCACGACCGTGAGGCGACGATCGTCGCCCAGGCCGGCCGCAAGGGCGCGGTCACGGTCGCCACGAACATGGCCGGCCGAGGCACCGACATCAAGCTCGGCGGCAACCCGGACGACCTCGCCGAGGCGGAGCTGCGTCAGCGCGGTCTCGACCCCGTCGACCACGTCGAGGAGTGGGCGGCCGCCCTGCCCGCCGCGCTGGAGAAGGCCGAGCAGGCCGTGAAGGCGGAGTTCGAAGAGGTCAAGGATCTCGGCGGGCTGTACGTGCTGGGCACGGAGCGGCACGAGTCGCGGCGCATCGACAACCAGCTCCGCGGCCGTTCCGGCCGTCAGGGCGACCCGGGCGAGTCCCGGTTCTACCTGTCGCTGGGCGACGACCTGATGCGGCTGTTCAAGGCGCAGATGGTCGAGCGCGTCATGTCGATGGCCAACGTTCCCGACGACGTGCCGATCGAGAACAAGATGGTGACCCGCGCGATCGCCTCCGCGCAGTCGCAGGTGGAGCAGCAGAACTTCGAGACGCGTAAGAACGTCCTGAAGTACGACGAGGTGCTCAACCGGCAGCGCGAGGTGATCTACGGCGAGCGTCGCCGTGTCCTGGAAGGCGAGGATCTGCAGGACCAGATCCGCCACTTCATGGACGACACGATCGACGACTACATCCGTCAGGAGACGGCCGAGGGCTTCGCCGAGGAGTGGGACCTCGACCGGCTGTGGGGCGCCTTCAAGCAGCTCTACCCGGTGAAGGTCACGGTCGAGGAGCTCGAGGAGGCCGCCGGCGACCTGGCCGGCGTGACCGCGGACTTCATCGCGGACTCCGTCAAGGACGACATCCACGAGCAGTACGCGGAGCGGGAGAAGACGCTCGGCTCGGACATCATGCGCGAGCTGGAGCGGCGCGTGGTGCTGTCCGTCCTGGACCGCAAGTGGCGTGAGCACCTCTACGAGATGGACTATCTCCAGGAGGGCATCGGCCTGCGGGCCATGGCGCAGAAGGACCCGCTGGTCGAGTACCAGCGCGAGGGCTTCGACATGTTCAACGCCATGATGGAGGGCATCAAGGAGGAGTCCGTCGGCTACCTGTTCAACCTGGAGGTCCAGGTCGAGCAGCAGGTCGAAGAGGTTCCTGTGGCGGAGGGCGCGGAGCGCCCCTCGCTCGACAAGCAGGACGCGCCGGTGGCGGCCGCCGCGGGCGGGCGGCCGGAGATCCGGGCCAAGGGCCTGGACGCGCCGCAGCGTCCGGACCGGCTCCACTTCTCCGCTCCCACCGTGGACGGGGAGGGCGGCGTCGTCGAGGGCGACTTCTCCAACGGTGACGGTGCGCGGTCCGAGGCGGACGGGATGACGCGTGCGGAGCGCCGCAAGGCGCAGAAGAGCACGGGTGGCCGTCGCCGCAAGAAGTAGCGCGCACGCCGTCGTAGGACGACGCTCCGGCCCGGACACCGCTCGGTGTCCGGGCCGGAGCGTCGTGCGGGGCCTTTCCCGGGGGCGGTGAGGGGCCCGCAGCGCTCCCAGGCCCCCTCGCACGCCCCCTTTCTCTTGCCCGTCTCACGCCCCTTCCCAGATCCCTCTCACGCCCCTCCCCAGGCCCCTTGCGCGGCCCTTCCGGACCGCTCCGGACCTGTTGCGGGCGGGCAGGGTCCGCGGCCCGCTGGAGCCCTCGTACGGTCCTCGTGGGGGTTCGTCCTCGCGAGGGCCGCACGAGGTCCCGTCATCCGGCCGGACGAGGTCCCGTCATCTGACCGCCGGGAGGCGCTCGCCGCCCAGGTCGACCGCCGCGCAGCGCCAGCGGAGGTCGGGGCCCTGCTCCAGGCGGAAGGCCATGGCGCGGACCTGTTCGCCGGCGGCGATGCTGGCGAAGGCCTCGACCACGCCGTTGGCCGGCTGGGTGCCGCGGCAGGCGCGCACGACCGGGCGCCTGCCGCCGGCGCCGAGCGGGGCGTCGGGCGCGAGTTGGGCGAGCTGGTCGTACGCCTCGCCGATCGTGTGGCCGAGCATCCAGTGCACCGGGCGCTGGCCGCTGAGGACGGTGAGCAGGCGTTCCGCGAACCACTGGTGCGGGCGCAGCGGCCGCCGGGGCCGTTGCGGGGGCACCGTGCCCGGCCTGCTGCGGTCGTGTCGTCCGGTCGGCCTCGTCCTGTCCGTGCTCATGCTCATAGCCCCCGTGGCTGCTGTCCGGAGCCCGGGCGATACCGGGCGGTAACTTCTGCTGGGGATCTTCTACGGGGCCGGTCGCAGGCCCCGCAACCGGCCGTGTGGGCCGGCCGGGCATCCGACGGGATCACCTATCCGGGTGGCGGGCCCGGCGCCGCAAGGGAACGGCGAGGGTGACGGGCCTCGCGCGGTGGACGGGGGAGGGCGGATGGGCAACCCCGAAGGGGGACGTCGCACGTATCCTGAGGGCGCCATCGACTACGGAAGCGGTCATCCATGCGTGTGTACGTCCCTCTGACCCTCTCCGGTCTCGCCACGGTGCACGGGGCGGGCGAGATCGGTCCGGGGCCGCTCACCGCCTATGCCGTGACGCCCGGCCTGCGTGAGTGGTACGTCTCCGACGACATCGAGGAACTGGAGTACGCGGCGCTCACCCGTGCCGCCTCCGCCTCGCTGCGGCTGATCGCCGGCAGGCCGGAGGAGGCCCGGCGCCGGGTCGTCGTCGCCCTCGACGTGCCGGACGGGGCGGTCGTCGCCGATCCGGACCACGTCCTGGACGCGTCTTCGCTCGGCGAGGTGCGCGTCGCGGACGCGGTGGCGCTGTCGAGGGCCGCCGCGGTGCACGTGGACGCCGACGACGCCGGGAAGGACGTCGCCGCGGCGGCCGCGGCTCTGGGCGCGGCGGACCTCGGAGACGACGACGCCCGGTCCACCGTGGACGGGGCGGAGGACCACGAGCTGCTGTGGTTCGGGATCCAGGAGATCCCCGGTCTCATCGCCTGAGGTCCTGGCCCCGCGGAGGCTGCGCCGGGGTGACTGTCGTAGCGGCCGGGTATTTTTTCTGCATGGCGACAACGGGGAAGCACCGCACGCATCTGGTCTGGGACTGGAACGGCACACTGCTCGACGACATCCATGCCGTCCTCGGGGCCACGAACGCCGCCTTCGCGGAGGTCGACCTGGCGCCGCTCACGCTGGAGCAGTACCGCGAGACGTACTGCGTGCCGATACCCAAGTTCTACGAGCGGCTCATGGGCAGGCTCCCCACCCCCGC
This sequence comes from Streptomyces sp. JH34, assembly GCF_029428875.1. NCBI lineage: Bacteria > Bacillati > Actinomycetota > Actinomycetes > Kitasatosporales > Streptomycetaceae > Streptomyces > Streptomyces sp. JH34. The sequence continues at coordinate 4,438,806 of NZ_JAJSOO010000001.1, forward strand.
CGAGTGGGAGCGCATGGACGGCCTCTTCCACCGCCACTACACCGAGCAGCGGGCCGCCTGCGGGCTGACCGAGGGCGTCGAGGAGCTGCTGGCCCGGTGGCTGCGCGGCGGCCGCAGCCAGTCGCTGCTCAGCATGTACGGGCACGAGCACCTGGTCCCGGTGGTGCGGGGATACGGCATCGAGGGTCATTTCGTCCGTGTCGACGGGCGGACCGGTCCCTCCGGTGGCAGCAAGGCGCTGCACATGGAGCGCCACTTCGAGGTGCTCGGGGGCATCGCCCCCGAATCCGCGGTGGTCATCGGTGACGCGGTGGACGACGCCGTGGCCGCGGCGCACGTCGGCGCGCGCGCCGTGCTCTACACCGGCGGTTCGCACAGCCGCAGCAGTCTGGAGGCGGCCGGTGTGCCCGTGGTGGACACCCTGGCCGAGGCTGTGGCGCTGGCCGAACTGATGGCGGACTGAGGGCCGGCCGGGCCGGGGGCGACCGGGCGGATCGAGCCGAAGGTCCGCGCGGGCAACGGGACGGGCGCGTCTGTACGCATACGCGCCTTTACGCGCAGAGGTGATCCCGTGCGATGTCCAGAGTGTCAAAGTTCGAGGCGTTCTTTTGTACATAAGCGGCTCATGACGGTTGTGGGTACGGGAGGGATAGCCTGGTCCCGTGATCAGCGCGATATGCCTCGGGGGCAGCGAAGCCCCCGGCCTGCGCCCGGAGTGCCACAGCACCCGGGCCATGCGCGATCTCCGCGTCCCGGGCCGTCCGCCGAACATGGCCGATACGGTCCCGGGCATCTCCCCAGGCGGCATAGCGTCGAACCAGACCGGAAACCCCGCGTCGTGGCGGTACGTCGTCTTTCTCACCTACGTCACGCAACGGCGCGCGACAGGAGCCAGAGGACATGCAGACCAAGCTGGACGAAGCCAAGGCCGAGTTGCTCGCACGGGCGGCCCGGGTAGCTGACAACAGTCCGGGCGGTGGTGTCGGTGGCCCGGGAGGCGGCCTCCGGGTGCACCTCGCCGGAGCAACCGGTACCGAAGCGGAGACCGGCCAGGACGAGCGGTCGGGCCGGGAGACGCTGCTCGCCTATCTCCAGCGCTACTACCTGCACACCGCTCCGGAGGACATCACCGACCGCGACCCGGTCGACATCTTCGGCGCTGCCTGCTCCCACTACCGTCTCGCCGAGGACCGCCCGCAGGGCACCGCGAACGTCCGGGTGCACACCCCGACGGTCGACGAGAACGGCTGGACGAGCAGCCACTCCGTCGTCGAGGTCGTCACCGACGACATGCCCTTCCTGGTCGACTCCGTGACCAACGAGCTGTCCCGGCAGGGCCGCGGCATCCACCTGGTGATCCACCCGCAGGTCGTCGTGCGCCGCGACGTCGCGGGCAAGCTGATCGAGGTGCTGGCCGACGACCGGGCCAGGGGCAACGGCGCGAAGCGTGCCCGCAAGGACTCCGGGGCCGAACTGCCGCACGACGCCCTCGTCGAGTCCTGGATCCACGTCGAGATCGACCGGGAGACCGACCGCGCGGACCTGAAGCAGATCACCGCCGACCTCCTCCGTGTCCTGTCCGACGTGCGGGAGACCGTCGAGGACTGGGACAAGATGCGCGACACCGCCCTGCGGATCGCCGACGACCTCCCCTCCGAGCCGCTCGACGAGCTGGCCGACGAGGAGGTGGAGGAGGCCCGCGAGCTGCTCCGCTGGCTCGCCGCCGACCACTTCACCTTCCTCGGGTTCCGCGAGTACGAACTCCGTGACTCCGACGCCCTGACGGCCGTCCCCGGCTCCGGTCTCGGCGTCCTGCGCTCCGACCCGCAGCACAGCGAGGACGAGGCGCACCCGGTGAGCCCGTCCTTCGACCGGCTGCCGGCGGACGCCCGGGCCAAGGCCAGGGAGCACAAGCTCCTCGTCCTGACGAAGGCGAACAGCAGGGCGACCGTGCACCGCCCCAGCTACCTGGACTACGTCGGGGTGAAGAAGTTCGACACCGACGGCAACGTCATCGGTGAACGGCGCTTCCTCGGCCTGTTCTCCTCCGCCGCCTACACCGAGTCGGTGCGCCGGGTGCCCGTGGTGCGCCGTAAGGTCGCCGAGGTCCTGGAGAGCGCGGGCTTCACGCCCAACAGCCACGACGGCCGGGACCTGCTCCAGATCCTCGAGACGTACCCGCGCGACGAGCTCTTCCAGACGCCCGTCGACCAGCTGCGTTCCATCGTGACCTCCGTGCTGTACCTCCAGGAGCGGCGCCGGCTGCGGCTCTACCTGCGCCAGGACGAGTACGGGCGCTACTACTCCGCCCTCGTCTACCTGCCGCGGGACCGCTACACCACCGGCGTGCGGCTCCGCCTGATCGACATCCTCAAGGAGGAACTGGGCGGCACCAGCGTCGACTTCACGGCCTGGAACACGGAGTCGATCCTCTCCCGGCTGCACTTCGTCGTCCGGGTCCCGCCGGGCACCGAGCTCCCGCACCTCACCGACGCGGACGCCGACCGCATCGAGGCCCGCCTCGTCGAGGCCGCCCGCTCCTGGGCCGACGGCTTCCAGGAGGCGCTGAACGCCGAGTGCGGCGAGGAGCGTGCCGCCGAGCTGCTGCGGCGTTACGGGCAGTCCTTCCCCGAGGGCTACAAGGCCGACCACTCGCCGCGTGCCGCGGTGGCCGACCTGGTCCACCTCGAAGAGCTCAAGAGCGAGCGCGAGGACTTCGCGCTCAGCCTGTACGAGCCGGTCGGCGCCGGCCCCGCCGAGCGCCGCTTCAAGATCTACCGGACCGGGGAGCAGGTCTCGCTCTCGGCGGTCCTGCCCGCGCTCCAGCGTCTCGGTGTCGAGGTCGTCGACGAGCGTCCGTACGAACTGCGCTGCGCGGACCGCACGCACGCCTGGATCTACGACTTCGGGCTGCGCCTGCCCCAAGCCACGGGCAACGGCGACCACCTCGCCGACGACGCCCGCCAGCGCTTCCAGGAGGCGTTCGCCGCCATCTGGACCGGCGAGGCCGAGAACGACGGCTTCAACTCGCTCGTCCTGGGCGCCGGGCTCGACTGGCGCCAGGCGATGGTGCTGCGCGCCTACGCGAAGTACCTGCGCCAGGCGGGTTCGACCTTCAGCCAGGACTACATGGAGGACACCCTCCGCAACAACGTCCACACCACCCGGCTCCTGGTCTCCCTCTTCGAGGCCCGGATGTCCCCGACCCGTCAGAAGGCCGGCACGGAGCTGACGGACGGGCTGCTGGAGGAGCTGGACGGAGCCCTGGACCAGGTCGCCTCGCTGGACGAGGACCGGATCCTGCGGTCCTTCCTCACGGTCATCAAGGCCACGCTGCGGACCAACTACTTCCAGCTGGCCGACGACCACGAGCCGCACAACTACGTCTCGATGAAGTTCGATCCGCAGGCCATCCCGGATCTTCCGGCGCCCCGCCCGGCGTACGAGATCTGGGTCTACTCGCCGCGCGTCGAAGGCGTCCACCTGCGCTTCGGCAAGGTCGCCCGCGGCGGGCTGCGCTGGTCGGACCGCCGGGAGGACTTCCGTACGGAGATCCTCGGCCTGGTCAAGGCGCAGATGGTCAAGAACACCGTGATCGTGCCGGTGGGTGCCAAGGGCGGGTTCGTCGCCAAGCAGCTGCCGGATCCGGCGGTGGACCGTGACGCCTGGCTCGCCGAGGGGATCGCCTGCTACAGGATCTTCATCTCGGCGCTCCTCGACATCACCGACAACATGGTGGTCGGCGAGGTCGTGCACCCCACGGAGGTCGTCCGTCACGACGGGGACGACACCTACCTCGTCGTCGCCGCCGACAAGGGGACCGCGAGCTTCTCCGACATCGCCAACGACGTGGCCGTCGCGTACGGCTTCTGGCTCGGTGACGCCTTCGCCTCCGGCGGCTCCGCCGGTTACGACCACAAGGGCATGGGCATCACCGCCCGCGGCGCCTGGGAGTCCGTCAAGCGGCACTTCCGCGAACTGGGCCACGACACCCAGACCGAGGACTTCACCGTCGTCGGCGTCGGTGACATGTCCGGTGACGTCTTCGGCAACGGGATGCTGCTCTCCGAGCACATCCGGCTGGTCGCCGCCTTCGACCACCGGCACATCTTCATCGACCCGACCCCGGACGCGGCGACCTCGTACGCCGAGCGGCGACGGCTGTTCGACCTGCCGCGCAGCTCCTGGGCGGACTACGACAAGGACCTGCTGTCCGCGGGCGGTGGCATCCACCCGCGTTCCGCCAAGTCGATCCCGGTCAACGCGCAGATCCGCGCGGCGCTCGGCATCGACGCGAAGGTCACGAAGATGACGCCCGCCGAGCTGATGCAGAACATCCTCAAGGCGTCGGTCGACCTCGTGTGGAACGGCGGCATCGGCACGTACATCAAGTCGTCGGCCGAGTCGAACGCCGACGTCGGCGACAAGGCCAACGACTCGATCCGGGTCGACGGCGCGGACCTGCGCGCCCGTGTCGTCGGAGAGGGCGGCAACCTCGGGGCCACCCAGCTCGGCCGGATCGAGTTCGCCCGGGCCGGCGGGCGGATCAACACCGACGCGATCGACAACAGCGCCGGTGTGGACACCTCCGACCACGAGGTGAACATCAAGATCCTGCTCAACGGTCTCGTCCGGGACGGCGACATGACCGTGAAGCAGCGCAACAAGGTGCTGGCGGAGATGACCGACGAGGTCGGTCAGATGGTGCTGCGCAACAACTACGCGCAGAACACCGCGCTCGCCAACGCCTGCACCCAGGCGCCGTCGCTCCTCCACGCCCACCAGCGCTTCATGCGCAGGCTCGGCCGCGACGGGCACCTGGACCGGGCCCTGGAGTTCCTGCCGAACGACCGCCAGATCCGTGAACTGCTGAACCACGGCAAGGGCCTCAGCCAGCCGGAACTGGCCGTGCTGATCGCCTACACGAAGATCACGGCGGCGGAGGAGCTGGTCTCCACCGTCCTGCCGGACGACCCGCACCTGCAGAAGCTGGTCCACGCCTACTTCCCGAAGCAGCTCGGCGAGCGCTTCCCGGAGGCGGTCGACGGACACGCGCTGCGTCGCGAGATCATCACGACGGTCCTGGTCAACGACACGGTCAACACCGCCGGTTCGACGTTCCTGCACCGGTTGCGCGAGGAGACCGGGGCGTCGCTCGAGGAGATCGTGCGGGCCCAGTTCGCCGCCCGTGAGATCTTCGGCCTGTCCGCCGTGTGGGACGCCGTGGAGGCGCTCGACAACACGGTGGCGGCCGATGTGCAGACCCGGATCCGGCTGCACTCGCGCCGGCTCGTCGAGCGCGGTTCGCGCTGGCTGCTCGGCAACCGGCCGCAGCCCGTCGAGATCGCGGAGACCATCGGGTTCTTCCGCGAGGGCGTCGAACGCGTCTGGAACGAGCTGCCCAAGCTGCTCAAGGGCGCGGACGCCGAGTGGTACCGGTCGATCCTCGACGAGCTCACCTCGGTGGGTGTGCCGGACGAGCTGGCGGTGCGGGTGGCCGGATTCTCGTCGGCCTTCCCGGCGCTGGACATCGTGGCGATCGCGGACCGCACGGACAAGGACCCGCTGGCCGTCGCCGAGGTGTACTACGACCTCGCGGACCGGCTGGGGATCACCCAGCTGATGGACCGGATCATCGAGCTGCCGCGGGCCGACCGCTGGCAGTCCATGGCCCGCGCCTCCATCCGTGAGGACCTGTACGCCGCGCACGCGGCGCTCACGTCCGACGTGCTGTCCGTCGGCAACGGGACCGCGTCGCCCGAGCAGCGGTTCACGGACTGGGAGGACAAGAACGCGGCGATCCTGGCCCGTTCGCGCGCCACCCTGGAGGAGATCCGGGGGTCGGAGTCCTTCGACCTGGCGAACCTGTCGGTGGCCATGCGGACGATGCGGACCCTGCTGCGTACGCACGCCTGACCCGGCGCGGCCGGACGGGCCGCGACGAGAGCCGTCCGCCGGACGGGCCCACCGGCCCGTCCGGCGGACGGCTTCATGACGTCACGGCGTCATTTCTTCGCGGGCTTCCCGGGCTTCCCGGGCTTCGCGGGCCCGGTGAACTCCTCGTACGCGGCGACGACGTCCTTGGCCGGGCCGTCCATCCGCAGGGTGCCCGCCTCCAGCCAGATCGCCCGGTCGCAGGTCTCGGTGATCGACCGGTTGCTGTGGCTGACCAGGAAGACCGTGCCGGCCTCCTCGCGGAGCTCCATGATCCGGTCCTTGCTGCGCCGCTGGAACTTCGCGTCGCCGGTGGACAGCGCCTCGTCGATCAGCAGGACGTCATGGCTCTTGGCGGCCGCGATGGAGAAACGCAGCCTGGCACCCATGCCGGAGGAGTAGGTCCGCATGGGCAGGGTGATGAAGTCGCCCTTCTCGTTGATGCCGGAGAAGTCGACGATGTCCTGGTAGCGCTCTCGGATCTGCTCGCGAGTCATGCCCATGGCCAGGCCGCCGAGCACGACGTTGCGCTCCCCGGTCAGGTCGCTCATCAGGGCGGCGTTCACGCCGAGCAGCGAGGGCTGGCCCTGGGTGTGGACCCGGCCCTTCGACGGGGGGAGAAGTCCGGCGATCGCCTTGAGGAGCGTCGACTTCCCGGACCCGTTGGAGCCGATCAGGCCGATGGCCTCGCCCTTGTACGCGGCGAAGCTGACGCCCTTCACCGCGTGCACCTGGCGGGCGCCCCGGGGCTGCCGGCGCGACACGATCCTGTTCAGGGCGGAGGTGGCGCTGCCCCTTCCGGTGCGCGCGCCGTTCACCGTGTAGGTGATGTGGACGTCGTCGACGACGACGGTGGGTACCCGGGTGTCGGGGGTGTCAGCCACGTCCGTACCTCTCCTCGGCCTTCCAGAAGTACACGAATCCGCCGATGCCGCAGACGAGTGCCCAGCCCGTCGCGACGGCCCACACGTGCGGGGGCAGCTGCGTGCCGGAGAAGCTGTCGATCAGGGCGTAGCGCATCAGGTCGATGTACACGGCTGCCGGGTTGCACTCCAGGGCCAGCAGGACGAGCCGCGGGACGCGGTCGGCGGAGAGCAGGGTGTCCAGGCTCCACATGACGCCGGACGCGTACATCCAGGTGCGCAGGATGAAGGGGGTCAGCTGGGCGATGTCGGGGGTCTTGGCCGCCAGCCTGGCCATGACCATCGAGAGCCCGGTGTTGAACAGGGCCTGGAGCATGAGCGCGGGGATCGCCAGCAGCCAGGAGGGCTGCGGGTACTGGCCGAACACCAGCAGGATCAGGACCAGCGCGCCCAGGGAGAACAGCAGTTGCTGGAGCTGCTGGATGGCCAGGGCGATCGGCAGGGACGCCCGGGGGAAGTGCAGGGCCCGGACGAGTCCGGTGTTGCCGCTGATGGCCCGGGTTCCGGCCGTGATCGAGCTGGCGGTGAAGGTCCAGATGAAGACGCCGGTGACGAGGAAGGGCACGAAGTCGGCCACCCCGTGCTTGGTGTTCATCAGGACGCCGAAGATGAAGTAGTAGACCGTCGCGTTGAGCAGCGGGGTCATGATCTGCCAGATCTGGCCCAGCTTCGCCTGGCTGTACTGCGCGGTCAGCTTCGCCGTGGCGAAGGCCGTGATGAAGTGCCTGCGCCCCCAGAGCTGCCGGACGTACTCACCGAGCGTCGGCCGTGCCCCGCTGACGGTCAGACCGTGCCGGGCCGCGAGCGCGGCCAGCTCGCCGGGTTCGTACACGGGGAGGAGGGCGGGTGATGCGGTGTCCGCCTGGGCCGGCGGCGCTGCTGTCTGACTCACCACGATCGCTTTCGACGGGGGGTCGGGGATGTCGGTGCGCGGAGATCCGGGTCGATGGGACGGCACCGTATCGTCGCAACGCAGACGATAGGACGTTTGTGCGTCGCAACGCAACCGTTTCGTCGTTACGGTCTATCATTCGGGCCATGACCACCGAACGGCGAACCGGGCGCCGCACCCCGGCAGGTGCCGCGGTGCTGCGCGAGGACGTCACCGACGCGATCCGCGGCGCCGTCTTCGAGGAGCTGGCCGCCGTGGGATTCGCGCGGATGTCGATCGAGGGCATCGCCCGGCGCGCGGGGGTGGGCAAGACCGCCGTCTACCGCCGCTGGAAGTCCAAGCTCCACCTCGTCCTCGACCTGGTCGCGGCGGTCGCCGCGCAGGGCATGCCCGCGCCCGTGACGGGTTCGCTGTACGGGGACGTGCGCGCCGTCCTGGAACTGGCCGCGTACGCCCTCCGCCACCCCGTGGCCTCGCAGGTGATCCCCGACCTGCTGGTCGAGGCGGCCCGCAACCCGGAGATCTCCGACGCCATCAAGGCCGCCCTGCTCGACCAGCAGCAGGGGGTGGCCGCCGTGGTCGTACGGGCCGCGGTGGCGCGGGGCGAACTGCCCGAGGGCAGCGACCCCGACCGGGCGCTGGACCTGATCGTCGGACCGCTCTACTGGCGCCTCGTCGTGGTCCGCGGCGATCTCCCCAAGGGGTACCTCGACGACCTCGCGGCGTCGGCGGTCCGCGCTCTCAAGGCCTGACGCGCTCCCCGGGACCGGGGTCCCCGCAGAGCAGCCGGTCCACCACGCGACGGGCCGCCCCGCCGCCGGCAGGCCCGCAGTGGTCCCGCCGGAAGCTCTCGTACGCCTCGGCGTGGAGAGCCGCGGAGGCCGGAGTCGTCCGCAGGGCCTGAGCCACCTCCTGGGTGGTGACGAGCAGGGGCCCGGGGGCCCGGGTCTCGAAGTCCAGGCAGAAGCCGCGCACCGTGTCCCGGTAGTGCTCCAGGTCGTAGGTGTGGAAGAGCACCGGGCGGCCCGTGTGCGCGAAGCCGAACACCAGGCCCGAGTAGTCGGTGAGCAGCACATCGGCGATCAGCAGGAGCTCGGTGGCGTCCGGGTGCGCGGACACGTCGCGCAGCGCGGGGTGGACCGGGACGCTGCCCGTCACCCGCGGGTGCCTCCGGACCAGCACGGTGGTGCGCCGGTCCAGCGAACGTGTCAGCGCGGCCAGGTCGAGCGCGGGGTCCCAGCGGTACAGCGGCGCGGAGCCGAGGGGGACGTCCTCCGGCGGGTGCGCGAGATGGTCGCGGTACGTCGGCGCGTACAGCACCACCCGGTGGCCGTCGGGGACGCCCAGCTGCCGGCGTACCCGTTCCGCCGTCTTGTCCCGGCCGGGGGCGAACAGCAGGTCGTCGGCCGGCGAACCCGCCTCCAGCACCTCGCCGCGGTAGGCCAGGGCCCGGCGGAGGTGCGGTGTGGCGAACGCGCCGGGGGAGACCAGGACCGACCACTGCGCGGAGCGGTGGGCCAGCGTGGCGAGGTCCTGGTGGTCGGCGTACAGGGAGCCGGAGAGGTCCAGGCCGAACCGGCCGAGCGGGGAGCCGTGCCAGGTCTGTACGACCGTCTGGCCCGGACGGCGCTCGAACCACGCGGGCAGGTGGCCGGCCGCGACGATCCAACGCGACCGTGCCAGCGCCTCGTACCAGGCGGCGCTGTGCGTCACGACGGGGACGGCGGTGGACGGGACGCCGGAGGCGGTGCCCTCGGACCCGTCGGTGACCCAGAGGTGCTCGGCATCGGTGCTCCGGCGCACGAGCTCGGTGTGCACGGCGCGCACGGGGCCGTCCCCGGTGTGGAGCACGGCGTCCCGGAGGGGAAGCCGGCGCTGCGCCGGGTGGTGCCCCGTCCGCAGACGGCTCTGGTGGTACGCGCTCCGCTCCGCGTCGCCGAGCGGAGGCGCGCAGCGCACGGTCAGCCGGTCGCCGTGGCGGCGGTCGAGGCGGAACCCGGACCCGGCGGCGCCCAGCGGCAGGCGGGCGGCGAGCGCCGCCTCCACGCGCACGGGCCGGCCGCCCAGGAACACCTCCCAGTCGCCCTCGCGGGGAGGCCGGGCGAGCACCGCGGCGAAGCGCTGCTCCCGCCGTCCTGCGGGCTCGTGCCGCTCGACGGACTTCTGCCGCGAGACGGGGACGGTCACCCGCCCGCCCAGGGTGCTGTGCCGCAGTTCGAGCACGCCGGCCCCGGTCCCGTCGATGCGCAGCCCGCCGCCGGGAGCGGCCCCGGCACGGTCCACACACGGTTCGCCGGACAGGTCCACGACCAGGTGGCCCCCGGCGTCGGCGAAGGCCGGCGCGGGCAGGTCCGGCGCCGCGGCGAGCGGCACGCGGACGCCGTCCGCGAGGAGCGCCGCCCGCCACCGGCCCTCCCGCCCCGGCCCGGACCCGGCCGCGAGAGCGGCGAGCGGGAGCCGCACGCCGAAACCCTCCCCGCCCTCCCCGCACCGCACCGGGCAGACTCGCTCCTCGGACCCGTCGCGGGACAGCACGAGGGCGGTCGGCCCGGCGCCCCCGTACAGCCGCCCGGTCAGCTCCAGGGTGTCCGGTCCGCGGTCGTGACCGGTGGCCATCGCGGACAGCCTGGTCACCGTCAGCTCCAGCCGGCCGTCCCGGTAGCCGAGCACCGCGCGCAGTCCCCCGCCCAGGTCGCGCACCAGCGGCTGCGCCGCGGCCGCCTCCACCGCACGCAGGGCCGCCCGCCGGACGACGCCGTGGCCGGCGACCACCACACCCACCAGCCAGCTGCCCGGGCCGAGCCGTCCAGGGTCGAGGACCATCTCGAAGCCCGCGTGGTCGTAACGGTGCAGCTCCTGACCGGAGTCGGCGGTGGCCCGGTCGGTCCTGACCGTGCGCACGGGAACGGGCCGCATCCTCCCGCCCCCCGCCTCCCGCACCAGACCGCCCTTGAGCGACTGCCGGGCCGACTCGGCCGGCAGGTTGCGGACGTACGCGTATCCGCGCAGCCGCAGCGTGCCGTCGTCGGCCCACGACGATTCCACCAGCCGCGCCACGACCGGGAGGTCGCCCTTGCCCAGGCGTGCCGAGACGCTCCTGCCGTCCGCCACCCGGGGGTGCACGGCCCGCCGCCGGCCCGGGGGGCCCGCGACGGCGAACGTGCCTGTCCCGTTGGCCCGTTCGAACTCCAGGACGGCCAGCAGTTCGTGGACCCTGCGCTCCCGCACCAGCTGCCAGCGGATGCGTGCCTCGGCCGGCAGCCCGGCCAGGGCCGCGTCGCCCGCCCGGTCGAGGAACGCGCCGGCGTCCGCCATGAACGCGGAGCGGTAGGCGGGACCGCCCATCGGCAGGCCCTCCAGGAAGTACACGAAGTCGTCGCGCAGGCACGAAGCGTCGTAGCGCAGCCGCTGCCCCGCGCCGCGGTCCGAGAGGAACGCGCTGACCTGCTCACAGGCGGCGATCCGGTCCCTTACCCCCCGCACGTCCGTACGCCGCCGGGTGATCGAACCCTCCCTGACGCGCCAGTGGTAGACGTGCTCGTGCAGTACGTCCACCGATTTGGCGAGGTAGTGGGCGGGGATCATCACCGGGGTGTCCTCGTAGAGCTTGCCCACCGGGAAGGAGAAGGCGTGCCGGTCCCAGAAGGAGCGCCTGAACACCTTGTTCCACGCGACGCGGTCCGCGAGCAGCCGGGCGTCGCGGGTGATGTGGGTGCGGAGGCGGTCGCCGGTCAGCCAGCGGTACTGCCAGGCCTGTCGCCGTCCCTGCTCGTCGAGCCGCCACACGTTGCCCGTCACCAGGTCGGAGCCGGTCGACTCCAGTGAGGCCAGCATCCGTTCGTACGCGTCGAGGACGAGGACGTCGTCGCTGTCGGCGAACGCCAGGTACGGGACGCCGGGGGTGGTGCGGGCGATCCCCGTGTTCCGTGCGGCGCTCAGGCCCGCGTTGGGCTGGTGGACGCAGCGGAAGCGGTCGTCCCGGGCGGCGAACTCCTCGGCGATCCGGCGGCTCCCGTCGGTCGAACCGTCGTCGACCATCACCACCTCGAGGGCGTCGAGGGACTGCCGGGCCAGCGATTCGAGGCACTCCGCCAGGTAGTCCTCGACGTTGTGCACCGGGACTACGACACTGAGGAGTGGCTTCATGTACTGATCAACCCGGGGGAGCGCCCCGGGTCACGCGGCTGACCCGAACGGGTGAAGATCGCTAGGGCGGGCGCCGGGGTCCCCGTTACGCTCGGCTGCCATGCTCCTCAGTGTCGTCGTACCCGCCCACCGTGTTCAGGGGTACCTGAGAGCGGCCCTGGAGTCCGTGACCGGGCAGGCGCCGGCCGGGGACGGCCGGGCCGAGCCGGAGCTGATCGCCGTCTGCACGCCCGACAGCCCGCTGGAGCTCGACGTCGCGCGGGAGGCCGCCGGGCGGGACCCCCGGGTGCGGGTGCTGGTCCTCGACCGCCCCTGGGACACGGGTGCGGCCCGTAACGCAGGTGCGGCGGCGGCGCGCGGGACCTATCTGCTCTTCCTCGACGGGGACGACCTGCTCCTTCCCGGAGCGGTGGCGGAGATCTCCGAGCGCCTGTCGGACGACCGGTCCGAGGCGCGGCCGGGGGAGGACCGGCCGGACGGGCGGGCGCCGGAGGACCCGCCCGGCGCGCGCCTGCCGCAGGACCCGCCCGACGTGGTGCGCCTGGGCCACGACCGGGTCGACTGGTGGGGCACGGTCCGGCCGGGCGACGCCACCCTGCCGGCGGCCCGCAACCAGCTCTTCCGCCGCGCCTTCTGGGAGGCCCACGGACTCCGCTTCACCGAGGGCCCCTACGACGACGTCGTGCCCGTCCACCGCGCGGCCCTCCTCGCGTCCGACGCGGGAACCCTCGCCGAGCTCGACCGGATCTGCGTACGCCACCGGCTGCGCCGCACGGGCACCTCCGCCGCGCCACCGGGCCGCACGCACTTCGCCGTCGTCCACGCCTACGAACGGCTGGCCGCCGAGACCGGCGGGGACCCGCGGATCCGGGCCGCTCGCGCCGCGCACCTCACGGCCGTGCTCGACGACCCGGCCCGCATCGCCCCGGGCGACCGCGCCGCCTTCTTCCGGGCGGCGCGGCTCCCCGGCCGCTACACCGCGCACCTGGTCCGGACGGTGCTGCGCGCCGGACGTGCCCGGGCGCGAGCCGTCGCGCGCGCGGGCAGGAAATCGCTGCGCGCCCGCGTGCTGAAGGTCCTCTACCGCGCCGACCTGCTCCGGCCGCTGGATCCCCGCCTCGCCGTCTACGGGGCCTACTGGAACAGAGGCGTCGCCTGCAATCCGGCCGCCGTCTACGCCAAGGCCCGCGAACTGGTCCCGCACGTCCGGGGTGTCTGGGTCGTCTCCTCCCGCCACCGCGAGCGGATGCCGCCCGGAGTGCCGTACGTCATCGAGGGCTCCCGCGCCTACTGGCGGACCATGGCCACCGCGACGTACCTCGTCAACAACTCCAGCTTCCCCGGCGGCTTCACCAAACGGCCGGGCCAGACCTACCTCCAGACCCATCACGGGACCCCGCTGAAGACCATGGGCCTGGACCAGCTCCCGTACCCCGCCCTCACCGGCGGCGTCAGCTTCGAGCGGATCGTCGCCCACGCCGACCAGTGGGACTTCAGCCTCTCCGCCAACCCGCACAGCACCGAGGTCTGGGACCGGGTCTACCCCTCCTCCTACGAGCAACTGCCGTACGGCTACCCGCGCAACGACGTCCTGTGCACGGCCGGCCCCGAGCGGGCCGGCAAGATCCGGGCGGAACTCGGTGTCGCGCCCGGATCGACCGTCCTGCTGTACGCGCCCACCCACCGCGACTACCGCAGGGGTTTCGTCCCCCGGCTCGACCTGGAGCGCCTCAGCCGCGAACTGGGCCCCGGCTTCACGCTGCTGGTACGCGCCCACTACTTCTACGGGCGTCCGGCCGGGACGGCTGCGGGGGACCGGGTCATCGACGTCACCGCCCACCCCGCCGTCGAGGACCTCTTCCTGGCGGCCGACGGGCTGATCACCGACTACTCGTCCCTGATGTTCGACTACGCCTGCCTGGACCGCCCGATCATCGCCTACGTCCCCGACTGGCAGGCCTACCGCGCCGCTCGCGGCACGTACATAGACCTGCTGTCCGGCCGTCCAGGCGACACCCCGGGGGCGGTCGCCACCACCGAGGACGAGCTCGTCGGCGTACTGCGCGGCGGCACCTGGAGGTCCCCGGAGGCAGAGGCGCTGCGCGCGGCGTTCCGCGACCGCTTCTGCCCGTACGACGACGGGCGCGCGGCGGAGCGGGTGGTGCGGCGGATCTTCCCGGTGGGTCCGGGCTGAACCGCGGGGTCACCCGTACGGGGCGATTCCTCCGAACCCCGCCGTCGTTGTGCTCAACAGCGCGCGCAACAGGCAACGTTGGGAGAAGCTCATGCACCGGTCCGCCTACGAGCAGATGCAGCTCTGCATCGAGGAGTACCTGCCCAGGGCGCGCAGGCACCGCGTCGTGGACCTCGGCTCACGCATCTCCGGGAAGCAGACCCGCACGCATCGGGGGCTGCTGGCGGACCACGACATCGACTACTTCGGGGTCGACGTCCTCGAAGGACCCAACGTGGACGCGGTCATGACCCGCCCCTACCGGATCCCCGCGAAGTCGCGGAGCGCCGACGTGGTGCTGTCCGGGCAGGCGTTCGAGCACATCCCCTTCTTCTGGGTGTCGATGATGGAGATCGCCCGCGTGCTCAGGCCCGGCGGTTACGCCTTCATCACCGCGCCCTCGCGCGGGCACGCCCACGACGCGCAGGACTGCTGGCGCTACTACCCCGACGGCTTCCGCGCGATGGCAGCCCACTCGCGTCTCGAACTCTGCGAGGCGTACACGGACTTCCCTCCGGCCAAGGGCATCTGGCACGACTACGCCGCCATCGACTCCAAGGCCGCCTACTGGGGCGACTCGGTGGGCGTCTTCCGCCGCCCGCGGCCCCACCGGCGGCCGGTGACCCGGCTGAAGAACGTGGTGGCCGACTTCGCCGTGCGCGAGACGGCGGTGTGGTGGGCCAACCGGGCCGGGGGAGTGGACCGGGTCCCGCTGCCGCGCCCGCTGGACGGGCGGGAGCGCTGCGGGCGCCCGGACAGCCGTACGGTTCCATCAACTACAGGTTGACGAAAGATGACATGAGCCGCAAAACGTGCGTACTGTCCGGCCCCATGGCTTGGCGCAACGCCGTCAACGGCGTCCTTCAGCAACTCACCGGATACCAGCTCAGGCGTGCGACCGTACCCGCTCCCCGGTCCGCCCCCGCGGCCGCACAGGCCCCGCCCGTGGTGAAGCCCGTCGTGGCGAGGAAACCGGCCCTCCCCGCGGACTACGACGACGAGGCCAAGGACATCATCCGCGCGGTCAAGCCGTACACGATGACCTCGCCGGAACGCCTCAACGCCTTCGTCCTCGCGACCCGGCACATCGTCAGGCACGGCATCCCGGGAGACATCGTCGAGTGCGGTGTCTGGCGCGGCGGTTCCATGCAGGCCTGCGCGAAGACGCTCCTGTCGCTCGGCGAGACCGACCGGGACCTCTACCTCTTCGACACCTACGAGGGCATGACCCCGCCCACCGCGGAGGACCTGCGGCGGGACGGCAGGCCGGCCAGGGAACTGCTGGACGCGCAGGGCAAGGACCGGCCGATCTGGGCCGTGGCCTCCCTCGAGGACGTACGGACCGGGTTCGAGCAGGTCCCGTACCCGAAGGACCGCGTCCACTACGTGCAGGGGAAGGTCGAGGACACCGTCCCGGAGCGTGCGCCGGAGCGGATCTCCATCCTCCGGCTGGACACCGACTGGTACGCGTCGACCAAGCACGAACTGCAGCACCTGTACGGACGCCTGGTGAGCGGCGGGGTGCTGCTGATCGACGACTACGGCTACTGGCAGGGATCGCGCCAGGCCGTGGACGAGTTCCTGGAGGAGACCGGCGAGCAGCTCCTGCTGCTGCGCATGGACGAGGGCCGCATCGCCGTCAAACCCTGAGCGGGCGGTGCCCCGTCGCGAGCCCCGTGCCTCTCCGGCACGGGGCTCGTTCCACCAGAGGAAGTATGTTCGTCCGCCCGGAAGGATCGTGCGCAGCGCCATGGCACCCCGTCTCACCGTCGTCGTCCCGCTCTACAACGTCGAGGAGTACCTCGGAGCCTGCCTGGAATCGCTCGCCGGGCAGACCATGGCCGACCTGGAGGTCGTCATGGTCGACGACGGGTCGACGGACCGGAGTGCCGATGTGGCCATGGAGTTCTCCCGGCGGGACCCACGATTCCGGCTGATCCGGCAGAGGAACGAGGGGCTGGGGGCCGCGCGCAACGCGGGGGCCGCCCAGGCACACCCGGACGGCGGGTTCCTGACGTTCGTGGACAGCGACGACGTCGTGCCGCCGGGCGCCTTCGCCAGGATGCTCGGCGAACTCGACGCCTCCGGCTCGGACTTCGCGACGGGCAACGTCCTCAGGCTCCGGGCGGACGGACTGCTCGAACAGTCCCCGATGTTCCGCAGGCCGATGGAGAAGCCCCGCCGGGCCACCCACGTCACCCGGGACTGGATCCTGCTGGGCGACCGCATCGCGTGCAACAAGGTGTTCCGCAGGTCCTTCTGGGACCAGCACGCCTTCACCTTCCCGACGGGTGTCCTGTACGAGGACATCGCGGTGGTCCTGCCCGCCCACTTCCTGGCGCGGAGCGTCGACGTCGTGGAGGAGCCGGTCTACCACTGGCGGGACCGCGCCGGCTCGATCACCACCCGGCGCGCGGTGGCCCGGGGCATCCGCGACCGGGTCACGGCGGTGTCCACGGTGAGCCGCTTCCTCGCGGACCGGGGCATGACCGAAGGGAAGCGGCGCTACGACGAGCACGCGCTCTCGGGCGACCTGTGGCTGTTCATCGAGGCACTCCCGGACGGCGACGAGGACTTCCACGAGGCCTTCCTCACCCACACCAACGCCTTCGCCGACACGGTCGACCCCGCCGTCCTCGACGGGCTGCCCCTGCACCTCAGGGTCAAGTGGCAGCTGATCCGCGAGCGCAGGACCGCGGAGCTGCTCGCACTCCTGGCCCACGAGTCCACGGACCGCGACACCTTCCACGTCCGGGGGCTGCTGCGGCCACGGGCCCAGTACCCGGGCGTCGCCGGCCCCCTCCCTCGCAAGGTCGCCGCGCTGTCCGCCGCGGACCTCCCCGTGCACGCGCACCTCACCGAGGCGGTGTGGCGGGACGGGCTGCTGCACCTCGAGGGCTACGCGTACGTCCGCAATGCCCCGGGCGGGCCGGTGGCGGCGGGCTGGCTGAGGTCGGGCCGGCGGCTGGTCCCGCTCCGGCTGCGCAGGACGGTGACGGACGACGCGGCCGCCGGATCGGGCCGCTCGCTGCACGGCTACGAACGCTCCGGTTTCCAGACGGTCCTCGACCCGCGACGGCTCGTCACCCGGGCGACCACCCGGGGCACGCGGACCCTGTGGAAGCTGGAAGCCGTCGTCGTCGGCGCCGGACGGCCGCGCCGTGGGCCGATGCGGCTGCTCGGCAATCCGGCCGCGCCCGCCGTGCGGTACGTCGACGAGCGCACCCGGGTCGTCCCGCTGCTCTCCGGGAACAAGCTGGAGCTGCGCGCCGAGCGGATCGACGCCGTGCTCGCCGGCCACGGGCCGACGGACGCCGGTGACGGGATCCGGATCGCGGTGCGGCTGCTGTGCGGGGACGACGCGCCGACGGCCCTGAGGCTCCAGGAGTGGCGTACGAAGGAGGTCCGCGAGTTCCCCCTGACGGCGGACGAGGGCTCGGACGGCCGCACCGTCGTCGCCGAGGTGCCGCTGATGACGTTCCGGGGCTCCGACGGCGACTGGGGTGTCCAGCTCACCGGCGGGACGCGCCGGCTTCCGGTCGCCGCCCGCCCGGAGACCGACGCCGCGCGGTACCCGCTGCCCGGCGGCCGTGAGGTCTACGCCGCCGCGAACCCGTCCGGTGACCTGGTGCTCACCGACCGGGACGTGCGGCCCGTCGTCACCGGCACGTCCTGGGCCGACGACACGGGCCTGGTCCTCGAAGGGACCTTCCCGGCGGTGCGGTACCACACCGACGAGCTGGTCCTGCGGCACAGCGGCCACCAGGAGGAGCACACCTTCGCCGTGGAACGCACGGGCGCCCGGTTCCGTGCGGCGCTGTCCCCCGGGGCCGTCGACGGGGCCGGGGGTGTGCTGCCGCTCGCCGAGGGCCGGTGGTACCCCTTCCTCAGGGAAGTGGGCGAGACCGACCCGGAGCGATACCTCCCGCTGCGGGTGGTGCCCCAGTTGCACGCCGGGCTGCCGCTGTGGCGGGAGGCGGGAGGCCGCCGCTTCACCCTGGAGCGGCGCTTCCACGACCGGCTCTCCCTGCGGTCCGGCAGCGCCCTGGCGCCGGCGGAGCGGGGTGCGTACGGGCAGCGGCTGCTGCGTGAGCGCCGGGCGGGCGCGCGCGGGGAGGAGCTCCGCGACGCCGTGCTGTACTCCAGCTTCGACGGGCGGCAGTACTCCGACTCGCCCCGCGCCGTCCACGAGGAGCTGGCCCGGCGCGGCACCGGCGTCGAACACCTCTGGGTGGTCCGGGACCAGCAGGCCGCCGTGCCCGCCGGGGTGCGCGCCGTCGCCCTGCACAGCGCGGAGTGGCACGAGGCGCTGGCCACGAGCCGGTGGATCGTCACCAACACCCAGCTGCCCGAGTGGTTCGAACGCGCGGAGGGCCAGTTCGTCGTCCAGACCTGGCACGGCACCCCGCTCAAGCGCATCGGACGCGACCTGGCGGGCACCGCCTTCGCGGACACCGCGTACATGGAGTCCATGCCGCGGCGGGCCGCCCAGTGGAGCGTGCTCGTGTCGCCCAACAGCTTCTCCACACCCGTCCTGCGCCGCGCCTTCGGCCACACGGGCGAGGTGCTCGAGTGCGGCTACCCGCGCAACGACCTGCTGTACGCCCCCGACCGGGCGAAGACGGCCGACGCGGTCCGGCGGTCCCTCGCCGTGCCCGACGGGAAACGGGTCGTCCTGTACGCACCGACCTGGCGCGAGGACCGGCCCAAGCGCGGCGGACGCTACGGGCTCGACCTCCAACTGGACCTGGAGGAAGCCCGGAAGGCGCTCGGCGAGGACCACGTCCTGCTGGTCCGCCGCCACTACCTGGTCGGCGGGAGCGTCCCGGAGAGCGACTTCGTCCGCGACGTGTCGCGCCACCCCGACGTCGCCGAACTGATGCTGATCAGCGATGTGCTGGTCACGGACTACTCGTCCCTGATGTTCGACTTCGCCCATACGGGCCGGCCGATGCTGTTCCACACCTACGACCTGGAGCACTACCGCGACACCCTGCGCGGCTTCTGCTTCGACTTCGAGGACCGGGCGCCCGGCCCGCTGATCACCGACTCGGCGGCGGTCGTCGAGGCACTGCGCGACCCGGACGCCGCGACCGCCTGCCACCGTGAGGCGTACGCCCGCTTCCGGGAGTCGTTCTGCGACTTCGACGACGGGACCGCCGCCGCCCGGGTCGTGGACCTGATGCTGAAGGGGGCACAGGCATGAACACGCCCGACTTCAGCTGCGTGATCACCGCCGGCGAGGGCGGGGAGGAGGCCCTGGCCGCGTCCCTGGAGTCCGTGCTGGACCAGAGCCTGCGCGCCGTCGAGGCCCTCGTCGTGCTGCCCGCCGGGGCCCCCGCCGCACTGCGGACGGCGGCCGGAACACAGGCCGGGCGCTTCCCGGACCGGGTCCGGGTGCTCGACCCCGGCACGGACCGCGTCGCCTCGCTGCGCAACACGGGCCTGGACGCGGCGCGCGGCACGTACGTCGTCGTGCTCGACGCCGGTGAACGTCTCCAACGCCACGCCTGCCGCAACCTCTGGGAGGCCGGGACCCGTACCCGTGCCGACCTCGTCGCCGGAGGCTGGAGCCGGCTCACCGGTGACGGGACGAAGGAACGCGAACCCTCCTGGCAGCAAACGCTGTTCGCACGCTCCCGCACCGTCGCCCGGTTCACCGAAGCCCCCGAACTGGCCGTGCGCGACGCCCTGCTGACCGGATTCTGCGTCCGCCGCGCGGCTCTGGAACGTCGTGCCCTGCGCTACGACGAGGACCTGACCCGCAGCGAGGTCCTGTTCGGCCCCCTGGTGGCGGCCGTGGTCGGCCGGATCGCACTCGTACGCCGCCGGATCGTCTCGGGGCGGGCGCTGCCCGACGCCGGCCGGGACCTCGCCGGGCTCGTCGAGGCGCACCGGCGGGTGAGCCATGTGCTGGTGGCCCAGGGGCTGACGGAACTGCGCGAGGAGAGGGACCGGGCCTTCCTGCTGGACCACCTCGTGCCGCTCGTGCGGACCTTCCCCGAACGGCCCGCCGCCGCACGCGAAAACGTCGCGGCGACGGCGGCCCGGGTGCTGCCCGAGGTCGTCCCCGAGCCGGTCCTGCTGACCCTGCCGCCCGTCGAGCGCGTCGGCGTCCGGCTGCTGGAGCGGGGCGACGCGGACGGGGTGCTCACGGCGGCGTACGCGCTGCGGCGGCGGAACGTCGTGGCAGCGGCACTCTCCGTGCGGGACGACGGCCGGGTGTTCTGGCCGGGCGGGCCCGACCCCGTGCTGGACGTCACCGAACTCGGCCATCAGTACCGGCCGTTCGACGAGCTGAAACTGATGAACAGGGTCACCCGCTACGAGGCCCGCGGCAGCCGGGTCCTGCTCGCGGGCCGGCTCGTCCTGCCCTCGCACACCGGGCCCGGCCCGGACGGCACCCTCACCGCCCGTCTGGAGTTCCGCGTACGCGACGGCTCCCGCACCTTCCGCGCCCCGGTCGATTCACTGAGGCCCGACGCCACCGGGATCAGCTGGTCCACCGGCATCGACGTGACCCGTCTGCTGCGCCCCTTCGGTCCGCGCGACACGGTGTGGGACGCGCGGATGGTGCTCGAGGACGGCCGGACCCGCTCGGTGAGCGACCTCTTCGCGCCGCACGACCTCGTCGGGCCCGGGGACCGTTCCCCCGCCCGGCCGCGGCTGGGCAGGACGACCGGGGACACCTGGCAGCCCTACATCACCCTCAGGGACCATCTGGCACTCAGGCTCGAAGCACGCCTGCCTCCCGCCCGTACGGCCCGCAGGCTCGTCCACTACGCCACCCACTTCCGTCCCGCACGCCGGATGAGGCTGGTGCTGCGCGCCCTGGGCAGGCGCCGGGACCGACTGCGATCGCGGGGTTTCAAGGCCGCGGTCTACCGCTCCTGGCTGCTCCGGCTGCCCGTGCGCAAGGGGTCCGTGGTCTTCGAGAGCCACATGGGCACCTGCTACGGCGACAGCCCCCGCGCCGTCCACGAGGAGGTGCGCGCCCGGGGGCTCCGGCTGCGCAGCGTCTGGGCCTACGCCGATTCCACGGACGGTTTCCCCACGGACGCCCGGCTCGTGCGCCGCTGGTCCTGGCGCTATCTGTGGGCCCTCGCCCGGGCGGAGTACTGGGTCGACAACCAGGGGTTCCCGCAGAACCTCGACAAGCCCTCCGGCACGACCTACCTCCAGACCTGGCACGGGTCGGCGTACAAGCGCATGGGCTTCGACGAGACCCGGGTGCGTCTGCAGAACACCCCGCAGCGCGAACGGCTCCAGCGGGCCGTGCACCGCTTCGACCACTTCCTCGTACGGTCCGGGCACGACGAGCGCACACTGGCCCGCGCCTACCGGCTGCCCGAGCGGACGCTGCTGCGCACCGGCTACCCACGCAACGACACCCTGCTCGCCGCGCGTGCCAGGGACGAGACCGAGGGGCGGCTGCCCCGTCCGGCGCTCGCGGCGGAGCTCGGCCTGCCCGACCACCGCAAGGTCGTGCTGTACGCGCCGACCTTCCGGGGCGGGCCGGGCAAGCGCAAGCGGCAGCGGCCGCTGTTCGACGTGGCGCGCTTCGCGGAGCGCTTCGGCGACACCTGCACGCTGCTGGTGCGGGCGCACTACCTGGAGGCGGCGAGTCTGCCCGCGTGTCCGCCGGGGACGGTCGTGGACGTCTCGCGCCACCACGACGTCAGCGAACTCCTCGCGCTCTCCGACGTGCTGGTCACGGACTACTCGTCGATCATGTTCGACTACGCCCTCCTGGACCGCCCCATCGTCCTCTTCGCCCCCGATCTCGATGCCTACGCGGCCGAGCGGGGCAGCTACTTCGACCTGCGGGAGAAGGCGCCGGGACCGGTCACGGCGACCGAGGAGGAACTGTTCGCCGTGCTGTCACGACTGAAGACCGCCGACACCGGGTTCCAGGAGCGACGTGCGGCTTTCGCCGAGGAGTTCGGCGCCTACGACCGCGGGGACGCGGCCCGTGCGGTGGTCGACACCGTGTTCGCCCGGCACATCGCCCCGTCCCGCACCGTCCCTGCCGGGGAGGCCGGCCGATGAGCCGCAGCCGTGACATCTTCATCGTGTCCAACAGCACCGACGAACTCGGTGGTGTGACGGGCTGGATGCACCGGACCGCCCAACTGTTCCAGGAGGCGGGCCACCGGGTGCACACCGTCGGCGTCCACGCCGCCGAGCGGAAGATGGCCCTGCCCGAGCCGCCCGGCTACCCGGTGACGGCCCTCTACCCCGCGCACCCCCCGACGCCCTGGACCCCCAAGGGCCCGCGTGACCGCTTCCGGATCGCAGCCCGGCGGGCCGAGGCCCGCCGTGTGGTCCGCAAGCGGCGTGCCGTCGACCAGCTCTCGCAGGTCTTCCGGGCGGCCCGGCCCGGTGGGGTGGTGATCGTCAGCCAGGTCTGGGCGATGGAATGGGTCTCGGAGGCGGACACCGGAGGCCTCCGGGTCGTCGGGATGAGCCACGAGTCCTACGACTACTCCCGGGCGAGCCACCGCTACCGCTGGATCAGGAACCACTATCCGTCGCTCGACCACTGGCTCGTCCTGACGGAGGAGGACGCCGACAAGTGGGCGGGCGACGGGATGAACAACGTCGGCTTCATGCCCAACGCCCTGGCCGGGCTGCCCGACGTGCCCTCCCCGCGCAGCGAGAAGTCGGTGGCGAGCATCGGCCGGCTCACCGACCAGAAGGGCATCGACATGCTCCTGGACACCTGGGCACTCGTGGCTCCGCGGCGTCCCGACTGGCGGCTGGACGTGTACGGCACGGGAGAGGACGAGGCGGACCTCAGGGCGCAGTGCACCACCCTGGGCCTCGACGCCTCCGTCACCTGGCGGGGGCGCACGGACGACGTCCCCGGCGCGCTCGCGGACTCCTCCGTCTTCGTCCAGTCCTCGCGCGGCGAGGGCTTCCCGCTCGCGCTGCTGGAGGCCATGGCGAGCGGCGTGCCGTGCGCGGCGTTCGACTGCGCGCCGGGCGTGCGGGAGATCATCCGCGACGGCGAGGACGGACTGCTCGCGCCCGCCGGTGACATCGGGGCCCTCGCCGACCGGCTGCTCCGGCTCACCGGCAATCCCCGGATGCGGGACGCGATGGGCGACCGGGCGCGGACCGGTGTCCAGCGGTTCTCCGAGGCGGAGACCATGGGCCGCTGGGAAGAGCTGTTCGCCCTCCTGGAACGCTGACCCGGCCGCCGCGCCGCCGGCACGGGCCCGGGCGCCCCGGGCCCGTGCCGGGGACGCGCGGGCCCGGGCGTCACCCGTTGGTGTACTCCCGTACCGGCACCTGCCGCGGTACCCCGGTGGGTCCGCGGCCCGCGGGCTGGGCGGGCCGCGGCATGTCCGACGTGTCGTCCAGGAAGACCCGCCGCACCACCCGCTCCGCCGCGTGCCCGTCGTCGTACGGACAGAACCGGGCGCGGAACGCCGCCCGGCGCTGCGCCGCCCGGGGCCCGCGCCAGTGATCGGTGGCGAAGATCTCGTGCAGCTCCTCCTGGTCCCTGGCCACCGCCCCGGGAGGGAAGGCCGCCGGGTCGAAGTACGTGCCCCGGGACGCCTCGTACGCCTGCGCGTCCTCCAGGTGCAGGACCACCGGCCGGTCCAGGTTGACGTAGTCGAACATCAGCGACGAGTAGTCCGTGATCAGTCCGTCGGAGGCGAGGCAGAGCTCCTCGACGGAAGGGTGCGCGCTGACGTCGATGATCCTCGGGTGCCGGGTGTGCCCGGCGGCGGCCCGGGTCGCGGCGTCGAGGTAGTGGGAGCGGGCCAGGATCACGAAGTGCGGGCCGAGGACACGGACCAGCTGACCGAGGTCCAGGGAGTGCTGCTGGGCTCGGCGGTAGTCGCGGTGGGTCGGTGCGTACAGCAGGGCGGTGCTCCCCTCCGGGACGCCCAGTCGGTCGCGCAGCCGCGCGGTCCTGCCGGGGTCCGCGCGGTGGAAGACGTCGTTGCGCGGGCTGCCGTACTCCAGCGTGGTGTAGCCCGACGGGTAGGTGCGTTCCCACACCAGGGTGGAGTGCTGGTTGGCCGACAGGGAGAAGTCCCACTTGTCGACGTTCCGCAGGAGCTGTTCGAAGTCCATGTCGCCGGCCGCCGCCGGGTGGTGCACGAGGTCGGTGCCCATCGTCTTCAACGGCGTGCCGTGATGGGTCTGCAGGAGGACCTGCCCTCGTCTCTTGACGAGTCTGCGGTCGAAGTTGACGTTGTTCACGAGGTACTTGGAACGCGCCAGGGCCGTCCAGTACGCGGCCGTCCCCGGGTGCAGCACACGGGTCGTGTCCGGCACGGTGTGCGCGTCCTCGGGACGGCAGATCCACGAGGTGCGCAGCCCGGGCACGAGGGCCCTGGCCGTGGCCTCCAGCGCGGCGGGGCTGCAGGTGTAGCCCCGGTGCCAGTACGCGGCGAAGACCGCGTCACCGCTTCGGACGGGCAGCAGCAACTGGACGCGGTAGTGCAGCTGCAGCGCCGCAGCGCGCACCGTTCGGTTCACGGACGTGGCGGTGCGCCCGAGCCGGCCGCGCAGCCGCTGGGCGGTCCACAGGGCGCGGTAGGTGCGGTGGGCGCCCAGACGGAACAGCGCGTGCCGCAGCCGCGCCCTGCGGGGCACGGGGGCGCCCGGCGTGCGGTAGCGGCGGCAGTGCGCGCGGGCCCGCCGGAAGAACTCGACGCGGGTCCCGCGCGGCAGCCGGTCCCTGGAGGTGAAGAGGGTCGAGAAGTGGTCGAGCATCCTGCGGAACATCACCGGGCGCCAGACGGCGAGTTCGGGGCGCGCGTCGATGAAGGCGAAGACGCGGTCGTACTGGTCGAAGACGTCGAAGTGCCGCCGGGTCGTGGTGGAGAGGATGTTGCCGCGGCGCCGCTGGCGGTAGCCGACGCAGACGGTGTCGAGCACGGCGATCGACCCGGCGGCCATCAGCACCGGGTAGGTCCAGGGGGTGTCCTCGTAGTAGCCCGGCGGGAAGGTGAACCCGCCGGCCTCGATGAACTCGCGGCGGTACGCCTTGTTCCAGACGACCATCAGGACCTTGAGCAGTTCGGGCCGGTCGGCGAGCCGGAAGGAGGCCGGACCGGCCTCGGAGAGGTGCTCGGCGAAGGTGTTGCGCACGCTCTCGCCCGACCAGTACGTCCGGGCGTAGTCGTAGACCAGGACGTCGGGGCCGCCGGTGGCCTCCAGGCGGTCGGCGATGGCCTGGAGCGCCTCGGGGGCGAAGGTGTCGTCGGCGTCGAGGAAGAGCAGGTAGTCTCCGGTGGCCCTGGCCACCCCGGCGTTGCGGGCCGGGCCGAGACCGGAGTTGCACGGCAGGTGCACGACGCTGACCCGGGGGTCGCGTACGGCGTACTCATCGGCGATCGGGCCGCAGGCGTCCGGTGAACAGTCGTCGACCACGATGATCTCGTAGTCCTTGAAGGACTGGTTCAGCACGGAGTCGAGACACGCGTGCAGATACGCCTGGACCCGGTACGCGGGCACGATGACACTGAACCGGGGCACAACACATCCAGGGGTCGCTCGCGGGCGGGCAGGTGGCCCGCAAACGGCCGAAGGAGTGACATGGTTACGCCGGATGTGGCATTCGGGGGAAGTGCGAGGTAGGGCGGCCCGTTCGCGAGTGAGCGGGCCGCCCTGGTGTTGACGAACGCGTGTGCTGTGCGGTGCCGGCTCGGCTACTTGACCGCCCCGGCCATCACGCCGGAGACGAACTGCCGCTGGAAGGCGAAGAACACCGCCAGCGGGATCACCATGGACACGAAGGCGCCGGGCGCCAGTATGTCGATGTTGTTGCCGAACTGCCGGACCTGCTGCTGGAGCGCGACGGTGATCGGCGGGGACCCGGAGTCCGCGAAGATCAGTGCCACCAGCATGTCGTTCCACACCCAGAGGAACTGGAAGATCCCGAGAGAGGCGATCGCGGGGCCGCCGAGCGGCATCACGACCCGGGTGAACAGACGGATCTCGCCCGCACCGTCCAGCCGCGCGGCCTCCAGCAGTTCACGCGGGATCTCGGCGAAGAAGTTCCTCAGCAGGAAGATGGCGAACGGCAGGCCGAACGCCGTGTGGAACATGATCACACCGAAGGTCGTCTCGAAGATCCCGATGGTGCCGAAGAGCTCGGACACCGGGATCAGGGCGACCTGTACCGGGACCACCAGCAGCCCCACGACCACCAGGAACCACCAGTCGCGGCCGGGGAACTCCATCCAGGCGAAGGCGTAACCGGCGAGCGAGCCGATGACGACCACCAGGAACGTGGCCGGAACGGTGATCAGGACCGTGCTGAGCAGTGAATCCGTGATGGTCGAGTTGTCGAGCAGCCGCTGGTAGTTGGAGAAGGTCAGCTCCGAGGGGACGGTGAAGACCTTCCACCACCCGGTCGCCGCGATGTCCTCCGGCCCTCGCAGCGAGGAGAGCAGCAGTCCGATGGTGGGCATCAGCCAGAACAGGCCCACCAGGACGAGGAAGACCCGCATGACTCCGCCGCCGGCGCGGGCGGCGATCCGCGCGCCGAGGGATTCCCCGCCCCCGGCGGTCCTGCCCGCCGGGCGGTTCCGCCCGGCCTGTGAGGTCTCGGTCGTCGTCACCGGCGCCCCTCCTTCCGGATCCGGCGGATGTTGCTGTGCTCTTCCGGGGGGCGACCCCCGGACCCCCGGCAGGGGGGTGGTGCGGTGCGACCCCGAGACGTCACCGGCGCCCCTCCTTCCGGATCCGGCGGATGTTGCTGTGCTCTTCCGGGGGGCGACCCCCGGACCCCCGGCAGGGGGGTGGTGCGGTGCGACCCCGAGACGTCACCGGCGCCCCTCCTTCCGGATCCGGCGGATGTTGAACAGCATCACCGGGATCACCAGCAGCAACAGCAGTACGGCGATGGCGCTGCCGACCCCGAGGTCCGCGTCCGTGCCGAACGAGGAGCGGTACAGCTGGAGGGCCAGGACGTTCGCGTCGTCCTGGGAGGAGCCCGGCGCGATGATGAAGACCAGGTCGAAGATCTTCAGTACGTTGATCATCAGGGTGACCAGGACCACCGCGAGCACGGGCGCCAGCATCGGGACCGTGATCCGGCGGAACACCTGCCACTCGTTCGCGCCGTCCACCCGTGCGGCCTCGAGGAGTTCGCGCGGCAGACCGGCCAGCCCCGCGGCGATCAGCACCATCGCGAACCCGGCCCACATCCAGACGTAGCTGCCGATGATCCCCGGCGTCACGAGGGACGGCCCCAGCCAGTCCACGCCGTTGTACGGCTCCCGGAAGTTGTCCGCCGGCAGCCGGAGCAGGGAGCCGTCGGCCGAGGCGGGAAGGGTGAACACGCCGTCCGCGCCGGCCTGGGCCGTGGCGACGACCTCGCCGTCCTTCACCGCCTCTACGGTGATGCCCTTGAGGCCGAGCTCTTTCGGATCGACGACGTTCGGTTTGCCGCCGCCGCCCTTGGTGAAGTCGAGCCAGGCCGTCCCGGTGATCCCGTCGCCGGACGCGGTTGCCGCCTTCGCGGGCTCGGCGTCGCCCGGCATCTTCCCGGGCGCCACACCGACCAGCGGCAGGTTCACCGGCTGACCGGCCCGCACGGTCTCCTTCGTCACGAAGGAACCGCCACCGCCGGCCTTCAGCGGATGGACGGGCAGCGGATGCGCCTTCGGGAAGCCCGAGGACTCGGCGAACGTGTCGTGCACCCCCACCGCGACGGCGTTGGCGACACCGCGCTCCGGCGCCTGCTCGTACACCAGCCGGAAGATGATGCCCGCGGCCAGCATGGAGATCGCCATCGGCATGAAGACGATCAGCTTGAACGCCGTACCCCACCGGATCCGCTCGGTGAGGACCGCGAAGATCAGCCCCAGCGCGGTGGCGACCGTCGGTGCGAACACCACCCAGATGGCGTTGTTCTTCACCGCGGTCCGGATGGTCTCGTCCGTGAACAGTGCCCTGTAGTTGTCGAGACCGGCGAAACCGGTGCCGGACTGGTCGAGGAACGAGCGGTAGACGGAGTACACGATCGGATAGACGACGAGTGAGCCGAGCAGCACCAGGGCCGGCAGCAGGAACGCCGCTGCGACGGCCTTCCTCGTTCCGGTGACCCTTCCGCGCGGCCGCCTGTCGGTGCCCGTACCCGTGTCAGGACGCTTGTCGGCGGGGGGCGCGCTGCCGGCGCCCCCCGCTGTCGCTGTGGTCATCCCGTCAGCTCGTGTACGCCTTGGCCGCGTCGGACTCCAGCTTCGCTTGAGTCCCCGCGATGTCCTTCGGGTTCTTCAGGAAGTCCTGGAGGGTCTTCCACTCACCCTTGCCGGGCGTCCCGCCGAACGACTGCGGGGCCTGGTCGGACATGTCGAACCGGACGTCGTCACCGGCGGCGATCAGCGCCTCGGCGATCTTGCGCTGCACGTCGTTCGGGTACGCGCCCGCGTCCAGGGCCTTGTTGGGCGAGATGAACCCGCCGGCCTCGGCCCAGATCCTCGCCGCGTCGGTCGAGGCGAGCCAGGTCAGCAGCGCCTGGGCGCCCTTGCCGTCCTTGAGCGCCACCGCCGCGTCGCCGCCCGTCACCACGGGGGACTCCGAGCCGACCGCGGGGAACGGGAACACCTTGGCGTCCGTGCCGATCTTGGCCTCGGTCTGCGCGATGTTGATGGAGACGAAGTCACCCTCGAAGACCATCGCGCCCTTGGGCTGGTCTCCGCCGGTGAAGGTCTGGGTGACCGAGACCGGGAACTCGGTCTGCAGGGCCCCGTCGGCGCCACCGGAGATCAGGCTCGGCTTGCCGAACAGCTCGGCGAGCGTGGTGAGGGCGTCCTTCACGGACGGGTCCGTCCACTTGATCTCGTGCTTGGCCAGCTGGTCGTATTTCTCAGGCCCGGCCTGCGACAGGTAGATGTTCTCGAACCAGTCGGTGAGCGTCCAGCCGTCCGCGCCGCCGACCGAGACCGGGGTGACACCGGAGGCGGAGACCGTCTCGGCCGTGGCGATGAAGTCCTTCCACGTCTTCGGCTCGCTCGCGCCCGCGTTCTCGAACGCCTTGGTGTTGTACCAGACCAGGGACTTGTTGGCGGCCTTGAAGTAGACGCCGTACTGCGTGCCGTCGACCGCGCCGAGGTCCTGCCACACCTTCGCGTAGTTCTTGCTCAGCTGGGCCTTCGCCTCCGCGCCCACCGGCTTGGCCCACTTCTTGGCCACGGCCTGCTGGATCGCTCCCACCTGCGGGATCATCGCGACGTCCGGGGGCTGGCCGCCCGCGATCTTCGTACCGAGGAAGTTGACGATCGGGTCCTGCGCCGGGACGAAGGTGACCGTGGCACCCGTCCGTGCCTCGAACTCGTCGAGGACCTTGGTGAAGTTGGCCTGCTCGGGCCCGGTCCAGACCGCGGCCACCGATATCTTCTCGCCGTCGAGCTTCGGCAGCGTGACGCTCGGCGCACTGCCCTCGCCCTTGCCGGCGTCGTCGCCCGGCTTGTCCTTACCGGCGCCGTCGTCACCGCATCCGGTGAGGGCCAGTGCCCCGATCGCGGTGAACACCAGTGCGGCCCTACGCATTCGAAGGGTTCTGCGCATCCCTGCCCCGTCTCTCCTGCGCGCGCATGAGCGCGGTCCGGCACCAACGGTGGGACCCCGCAGTGCCGTTCACGTCTCACATCGTGCGGTTCACATCGTCCGTGCGCACAGTCCTATGCCCGGCGCACCGGGGCCGCAATACCGCCGTCCGGGCCAACTCCGTCATCGTGATCGGCTCGTGACGTCCCGTCGGAAACGAGCCGCCCGGGCCGCCGACGACCGCTCGATGCCGCGGCGGAGGCCGGCCCGGAGGCCGTCGCCCGGGAGGAGTGGCCTGCCGGGGCGTGGACCGGCGCTCAGGGGATCAGCGGGGGGAGGGGCTCCGCGTTCACCGAACGTGCGGCCCTCTCCAGGGCGCTGGCCAGCAGGGCCAGGTCGGTGGGGCCGTTGCCCAGCTCGCGGACCGGCCGACGGGTCGGCGGATCGCCCATCCGCTCCCACTCCAGCGGTACGACGGTGGGGCGGAGGGTCGCCGTGCGCGGGATGCGGCCGGTGACCCGGCCGCCCTGGAACGGTGTCACCCGGCCGTCCGGATGTCCCAGCCGTCCCCGGCCCGGCGCGGCCTCGTCCGGGGACGGGGGGACGACGGGCGGGTCGAGAACGATGCGCAGCCGCGCGCCCCGGGCCAGTTCCGTGTCCTCGGTGCGGTCGGGGCGGGCGGACGTGGCGACCAGATGGACACCGAGGCGCCCGCCGTCCCTGGCCACGGCCTCCAGGACGCGGACCACGGACCCGGCTGACGGGCGTCCAGGGCTGCCGAGCGCCGGGGCGACCAGCGCGTCGAAGTCGTCGGTCAGGACGACCAGCCGGGGAAGCGGCGAGGGGCCGGGATCCGCCGGACGCGCCGCGGCGGTTCTCAGACGCAGGGTGCCGCTCGCGGGTGACTCGAGGTCCCCGCACTGTTCGGCGGCGGTCGGAGGGCGGCGGCCGGTGAGCGCCTGCGACTCCTCGTACCGGGCGTGCCACTCGGTGAAGTCCAGGGTGCCGAGCAGCTCCGCCCGGCGTTTGAGCTCGCCGCCCAGCGCCTGCGCGAACTCCCTCATGCGTACGGGGTCGGAGGCCACCAGGTGGCTGAAGACGTGCGGGAGCTCCGTGCAGGGGCGCAGTCCCTCGCCGCGCTCCCCGTGCTCGCCGCCCGCCCCGTCGATGAGGACCATGCCGAGGCGGTCGGGCCGCGTGGCGGAGGCCAGGGAGGCGGCGACGGCACGCAGCAACTCGGTGCGGCCGCTGCCCGCGGGGCCCTCGACCAGCAGGTGGGGGCCCTCGTCGGCCAGATCGACGGAGAGCGGGCCCCTGGGGCCGGCGCCCAGCACGATGACGGGGCGTCCCGCGCGGCCGGCGGACGCACCCGGGGGCCCGGCCTCCGCGGTCCCGCCGTCACGTCGCTGCGCGCCGATCCGGGTGGGGCCGCTTCCCGGCACGGGGTAGGCGGAGCGGCCCGAGCCCGCGCTGGTCGGCCCGCTGCCCCGGAACGGGGTGCGGCCGGAGTCGGGGGACTCGCGCTGCGCGGCCACCCGGGGCCCGGTGCTCAGGGTGCGGCCGGAGCCGGTCGTGTCCAGGTCCGCCGCACCGGGGGCGGCCGAGCGGACCGTGGCGCCCGGCTGGTCCTCGGCGGCGGAGGCCCAGCGGGCCATCAGGGAGGCCGGTGTGGCCCTGGCGAGGCCCAGCTCGTCCAGCAGACGGGCGGACGGGGGCAGTGCGGCAGCCGTGGGCCGGCCGGGCAGCGAGGCCGCGCCTTCGTCGCGCAGCGGGGCGAGGGCACGTCCGAACCGCTCGGCCCAGGCCACCGACACGGCGTCCACCGCGGCGACGGTGCCGTGGCCCGCCGCCTGGCCGCCCGCCGTGCGCAGCAGCCGCAGCGCCGTCGCCACGTCGCCGCTGAGCATGGCGACGGCACCGCACTCGCGGAAGGCGATCGAGGCCCGGCACGCGGTGTCGTAGGTCGCGGCGACCGGGGACGTCGGGGAGGCGGCCGGGGCTTCGGCCAGGCAGATCAGATGGATCCCGGAGGCCGCTCCGGCACCGGCCAGCCCGGCCGTCGTCCCGCGCAGGGCGGCGGAGCCGGGATCGCCGTCCACGATCACCACGGTGTACGGCCCGGTGTGGTCGCGGGCCGCGTCGGCGACGGCGGCCCGGTCGGCGCTCGCCCAGCCGGGCCCCAGCGGGCCCTCCTGCATGCGGCGTTCCAGCTCCGCCGCCCGGGCGTCCGCCTGCTCGCGGTCGTACGCCAGGAGCAGGCGGCAGTCCTGGCCGTGCATCGGGCGCAGATGGGGCAGCCAGCCGAGCCAGGACCACTCGCGCCGCCGTTCCTCCAGGCTGCGGGACCGGTCCGTGCTGATCAGCACGATCTCCAGGTCGAACGGGGAGTGCAGAGCGGCGAGCTGCGCCACCGTCGACCGGGCCAGCCCGGACAGCCGGGCCCGCGGGCCCGCGAGTCCGAGCGAGCCGGCCTCCCGCAGGCCGACGGTGACCGGCACGGCGGGCAGGTCGGCCCGCTCCGTCGTGCCGAGCCGTACGACCAGGGCCTCGGGGTGCGTGGTGCCGCGCTCCCACAGGCGGGGGCCCGGGCCGAGCGCGGTGAGGAGCACGGTCGCGGGGTCCGGCCAGGTCCCCGCGGGGGCGGAGGAGGAGTGAAGTGGTGCGGAGGGGGCGTGCGCGGCCGATGCGGGATCCGGACCGGCCACCGGCGGGTCACCGGCCACCGTCCCGAGCGCCTGCTCACCCTTGCTGCCGGTGAGCCGCCGCGCCCAGGCGCCTATGCCGCCGCGTCTGGAGGACTCCGGGTGGGTGAGCGGGGCGCCGCGGCCGTGGGTGTCCTGGGGGCAGGGGTGGCCCTGGGGGGCGTCCTGGCCGTCCGGCCCGTCGTCGTACGTCCGGAGCGTCGTGTTCCCGGATGCTGCGGGGCCGTACGTGTGGCCGTGTCCGCCGGCGGACCGGCCCGCGGCGGGTTCCCGGCCCCTCCCGGGGGCGTCCTGGGCCTCCGGGCGGGCCACCCGGAGATGGCCCTCGCCGTCGGGCGTGGCCGGCAGCGCGGGCGTACGGGCGCCGGCCGTGAGCCGGAGCGTGGACTCCCCGAGCCGCAGCAGGGCGCCCGGGGTCAGCCGGACCGGGCGGTCGTGGACGTCCGTGCCGTCCAGGGAGGTGCCGTTGGTCGATCCGAGGTCGGCTACGGACACCCGGCCGTCCTCCGAGACGGTCACGGCGCAGTGCAGCCGTGACACGTCCGGGTCGTCGAGCGGGACGTCGGCCTCGGCGGAGCGGCCGATCCGGATCTGTCCGCCGTGCAGCAGATGGACTCCGCCGGCGTCCGGTCCCGCGATCACGTGCAGCTGCGCGGGAACGGCGTCGTCGGCCGCCTCGTCGTCCCCGGGCGTCTGGAGCGAGAGCACCGCGCCGTCCACCAGGGGCGGCTCGCCGAGGGAGCAGCGCTGAGGGTCGAGCCGCTCGCGCCCCGCGTACAGCACGGTGGCGCCGCCGCCCAGTGAGCCCTCGGGGCCCGAGACCGCCGTGGCGAGGCCGGAGGCGACGGCGGCGAGAGCCGTCCCGGCCGGGGCGGTCACGAGCACGTCGCAGGCGCGCGCCGGGGTCTGGCCGCTGCGCGGCGCGAGGACGGTCAGCCGGATCTGCATCGCCGTCAGCGGTCCCTTCTGCGCGGGGTGCCCGGCAGGGGAAAAGCCCTGTGATTCCCCCCACCCGGCACGGACGCGTCGTCCGGTACAGGTCGTCACGGAACGCGAGGCTCCCGACCCCACGGTTCTGTGCTGGAGGCATCCTCGCACCTGCCACTGACAACACGCCCGGGAGTGACCGCTTAGTGATCTTGAATGGCCGAGTGTGGGTGTAAAAGTGCCTGCTTGGTCCTGCCGACGACGTGCTGCACACTCGTTCGGCAACCAACCCTTCCGAGTGTGCGTCTTCCCGCTGACACGGCGGCAACACGACCGGAGGACGACCGACCGGTGCCCCGTGCGGCGGCACTAGAGTGGGCCGGGACATCCGGGCGGGCCCGGGGGACCGCAAGCACAACGACCAGCAGGGAGCGCATGACGTGCGGCCGGTAGGCAGCAAGTACCTGCTCGAGGAGCCGCTCGGACGCGGCGCCACGGGCACCGTCTGGCGAGCCCGCCAGCGGGAGACCGCGGGCGCCGAGGCGGCCGTCGCCGGGCAGCCCGGCGAGACCGTCGCGATCAAGGTGCTCAAGGAGGAGCTCGCCAACGACGCGGATGTCGTGATGCGGTTCCTGCGTGAGCGCTCCGTGCTGCTGCGGCTCACCCACGCGAACATCGTGCGCACCCGGGACCTGGTCGTCGAGGGCGATCTGCTCGCCCTGGTGATGGACCTGGTCGACGGTCCCGACCTGCACCGTTATCTCCGCGAGAACGGTCCGCTCACCCCGGTCGCCGCCGCGCTGCTCACCGCGCAGATCGCGGACGCGCTGGCCGCGAGCCACGCGGACGGTGTCGTGCACCGCGACCTGAAGCCCGCCAACGTGCTGCTCGACGAGCGCAACGGCGAGATGCACCCGATGCTCACCGACTTCGGCATCGCGCGCCTCGCGGACTCCCCGGGCCTGACCCGGACCCATGAGTTCGTCGGCACACCCGCCTATGTGGCGCCCGAGTCGGCCGAAGGCCGTCCGCAGACCTCCGCCGTGGACGTCTACGGCGCCGGCATCCTGCTGTACGAACTGGTCACCGGCCGTCCGCCGTTCGCCGGGGGCACCGCCCTGGAGGTCCTGCACCGGCACCTCAGCGAGGAGCCCAGCCGCCCCGGCAGCGTCCCCGAGCCGCTGTGGACGGTGATCGAACGCTGCCTGCGCAAGGACCCGGACCAGCGGCCGAGCGCCGTGAACCTCGCCCGTGCGCTGCGCACCGTCGGGCAGGGCATCGGCGTGCACGCGAACTCGGCGCAGATCGCCGCCGCCGAGGGTGTGGGCGCCCTGCTCGCCCCCGACCCGGCGCCCGCCGCCGTCCCGGACACCCCCGGTGCCGCGGACCGGACCCAGGTGCTGCCGAGCAACGCGGGCTCGTACGACCCCGCGGCCCCGACCAGCGTGATGCAGCAGACCGCGGGCGTGGGCGGCCAGGCCGACCCGACCGCGATGATGCCGCCCGTACCGCCGCGCCCCGACGGCCCCCCGCAGCCCGACGAGCCGCACCCCTGGCAGTCCCAGCTCCGGGCCGCCCGGGACCGCAACGAGCAGACGCAGGTCCAGTACCTCGACCCGAGCCAGGACCCGCTGCGCCGTCGCCCCCAGCGCCAGCAGCCGCCCCAGGCCCAGCAGCGTCAGCAGCCGCAGCCCCAGCAGCGCCAGCAGCCGCAGCCCCAGCGCGCCCAGCAGCCTCAGCGCTACCAGCAGCCCCAGCAGCAGCAGCAGCGGCAGCAGCGGCAGCAGTACGCGCCCCCGCAGCAGCCGGCACCCCAGCCGCCGGCCCCGCGGCAGCCGAGGCAGCGCAGCGCCAACCCGATGCGCATCCCCGGCCTCGGCTGCCTCAAGGGCTGCCTGTTCTCCGTGGTGCTGCTGGTCGTCGCCGCCTGGCTCATCTGGGAACTGACGCCGCTTCAGGACTGGATCGCCCAGGGGCAGAGCTTCTGGGACGCCATAGGGGACGGCATCGGCAAGGTCACCGACTGGTTCCAGGAACTCGGCGGGAGCGACTCGGGCGGCACTACCGGCCAGTAGGAGCCCCCACTCTGTGTCTTTGTCGACTTCTGCGGGCCCAATTCGCCCGCAGAAGTCGAGGTTGGCGTCATCCCGGGCACGCGGCACCCCGTTCGCCGCGTAACTTTGTCGGGCGGGGGTCAACGCCAGCCGCTGAGGGAGCAGTCTTGGCACGGAATATCGGCAGCCGGTACACCGCCCACCAGATCCTGGGGCGCGGCAGCGCCGGCACGGTGTGGCTCGGCGAAGGGCCCGAGGGCCCGGTCGCCATCAAACTGCTCCGCGAGGACCTCGCGTCCGACCAGGAGCTCGTGGGCCGCTTCGTACAGGAACGCACCGCGCTGCTCGGGCTCAGCCATCCGCACGTCGTCGCCGTCCGCGACCTCGTCGTGGACGGCACCGACCTGGCGCTGGTGATGGACCTCGTGCGGGGCACCGATCTGCGCACCCGCCTGGACCGGGAGCGCCGTCTCGCGCCCGAGGCCGCCGCGGCGATCGTCGCGGACGTCGCCGACGGCCTCGCCGCCGCGCACCGCGCGGGAGTGGTCCACCGCGACGTCAAGCCGGAGAACATCCTGCTCGACATGGAGGGCCCGCTCGGCCCCGGCGGTTCACACCCCGCGCTGCTCACCGACTTCGGCGTCGCCAAGCTCATCGACACCCCGCGCCGCACCAAGGCCACCAAGATCATCGGTACGCCGGACTATCTGGCCCCCGAGATCGTCGAGGGGCTCCCGCCCCGCGCCGCCGTGGACATCTACGCCCTCGCGACCGTGTTCTACGAGCTCCTCGCGGGCTTCACCCCCTTCGGTGGCGGCCACCCCGGGGCCGTCCTGCGCCGCCACGTGACCGAGACGGTCGTCCCGCTCCCGGGCATCCCCGAGGAGCTCTGGCAGCTGCTGGTCCAGTGCCTGGCCAAGGCCCCGGCCTCCCGCCTGCGGGCCTCGGAGCTCGCGACCCGGCTGCGGGAGCTGCTCCCGCTCCTGTCCGGGATACCCCCGCTCGACGTCGACGAGCCGGACAACGAGGCCGAACCGCATGCCTACGACGAGCAGCAGTACACGCCGGCGCCGGAGGAGCCCCGCCGTCGGGGCGCGGTCCCGCTGGTGCCCGGATCCTCCCCGGACTCCAACCGGGACACCCACACGAGCATGCGCGTCCCCGCCCCCGACGAACTCTCCGGCGGCCCCCTCGGCACGGCCCGCGCCCCGCGTGCCCCAGGTCGGCCGCGCCCCGGTTCGGCCCGGAACAAGTCCGCGGCCGTACGCAAGCGCAGGATCACCCTGGGTGTGGCGACCGTCGCCCTGTGTGCCGCGATAGGGGTGGGAGGCTGGTTCGCCGCGAGCGGCGACGACCCGGGATCGTCCCCCGAGGACACACGGAACTCGGCACCCACGACCCCCTGAGAGGCGTCCAGGAGGCCTCGGAATCCGGGGGAGGGACAGGTTCACTCGTCCAGCCGTTACGCTGGACCCGTGGCAGTCGTCGATATTTCCGAAGAGCTGAAGTCCCTCTCCTCGACCATGGGGTCGATCGAGGCCGTCCTGGACCTCGATGCGCTGAGGGTCGACATCGCCGCGCTCGAGGAGCAGGCGGCGGCGCCGTCCCTCTGGGACGACCCGGACGCGGCGCAGAAGATCACCAGCAAGCTTTCGCACCTCCAGGCCGAGGTCCGCAAGACCGAGACCCTGCGCGGCCGCATCGACGACCTCGAGGTCCTCTTCGAGCTCGCCGAGGACGAGGGTGACGCCGACGCGCTCGCCGAGGCGCAGAGCGAGCTGGAGTCCGTCCGCAAGGCGCTGGACGAGATGGAGGTCCGCACGCTCCTCTCCGGCGAGTACGACGCGCGCGAGGCCCTGGTCACCATCCGTGCCGAGGCCGGGGGCGTCGACGCCGCCGACTTCGCCGAGAAGCTCCAGCGCATGTACCTCCGCTGGGCCGAGCGGCACAACTACAAGACCGAGGTCTACGAGACGGCGTACGCCGAGGAGGCCGGCATCAAGTCGACCACCTTCGCGGTCGAGGTGCCGTACGCCTACGGCACGCTCTCCGTCGAGCAGGGCACGCACCGACTCGTCCGGATCTCGCCGTTCGACAACCAGGGCCGCCGCCAGACGTCCTTCGCGGGTGTCGAGGTGCTGCCCGTCGTCGAGCAGACGGACCACGTCGAGATCGACGAGTCCGAGCTCCGGGTCGACGTGTACCGCTCCTCGGGCCCGGGCGGCCAGGGCGTCAACACCACGGACTCCGCGGTCCGCCTGACCCACCTGCCCACCGGCATCGTCGTCTCCTGCCAGAACGAGCGCTCGCAGATCCAGAACAAGGCGTCCGCGATGAACGTCCTCCAGGCGAAGCTCCTCGAGCGCCGCCGCCAGGAGGAGCAGGCGAAGATGAACGCGCTCAAGGGCGACGGCGGCAACTCCTGGGGCAACCAGATGCGTTCGTACGTCCTGCACCCGTACCAGATGGTCAAGGACCTGCGTACGGAGTTCGAGATGGGCAACCCGGAGGCCGTCTTCGGCGGCGAGATCGACGGTTTCGTCGAAGCCGGCATCCGCTGGCGCAAGCAGAACGAGAAGTAGCCTCACCCGTAAGGCCGGCGGGCCCGGACAGATCCTTCTGTCCGGGCCCGCCGGCGTTCCACCCCGCTGCGGGCGCGGGGTGGTTGGGGGAGGGTGTGCTGAATGAGTCACAGTCGTGATTCCGAATAGCCGTCAAGACCCCCCATAGCAGCCTGTATGCCCCCGGAACGGCCTTGACGTGGCCCTTATCTCTGGACAGGGTGCTAGAGCAGCACGCGTATGTCTGGGACAGGTTTGAACGGGGGCGGGCGGGATGACCACGTACGGCGTGGCCCTGCAGAGAGTGTGACCCCGCAGGGCCGAGGACCGCATATGGCTGCTCCATCGACGAGATCAGCTACTGGGGGTAGCAACAGATGACGAAGAAGACGCGAATCCGCGTCGCGCGTATAGCCGCTGGTGCGGTTATCGCAGCAGGTGCCTCGCTCACGGCCGCCGGTGCGGCCCAGGCCACGGGCATCGTCACCATCGGTGTGGACGCCGATGAGGCCGCTGTCGCGACCCAGGTCACCCTCGGCGACGGCGGCAGCGATGCCGGCGGCGTCGACGGTGGCGGCGAAAGCGGCGCCGGCGGTACCGAGGGCGGTACCGAGGGCGGTACGGAGGGCGGTACGGAGGGCGGTACCGAGGGCGGTACCGAGGGCGGCACCGACGGCGGCGGTATCGGTGGTGTCATCGGCGGCATCATCGGTGGTGCCGATGGCGGCACCGACGGTGGTACTGACGGCGGTACCGATGGTGGTACTGACGGCGGCACCGACGGTGGCACCGATGGTGGTGCCGACGGCGGTACCGACGGCGGGTCCGACAACGGCGGCGGCACCAACGGCGGGTCCGACAACGGCGGCGGCACCAACGGCGGGTCCGACAACGGCGGTGGCGCCAACGGCGGTACCGACGGCGGGTCCACCAACGGCGGTACCGACGGCGGGTCCGACAACGGCGGTGGCGCCAACGGCGGGTCCGACAACGGCGGGTCCACCAACGGCGGTGGCGCCAACGGTGGCACCGACGGCGGGTCCACCAATGGCGGGTCCACCGACGGCGGGTCCACCCAGGCGCCCGACCCGGTCTACCCGGACGCCGACGACAACACCGACACGGACAGTGTCGGCAACCAGCCGGTCGAGCAGGGCAAGGGCAAGGACGAGCTCGCCGAGACCGGTGCGGCCGAGACCACGTTCCTGCTGCTCGGCGCCGCCACGATGATCGCGGGTGGCATCGGCTTCCGCATCCTGCCGCGTCTGGTCGGCGGCGGTCGTACGGTCGCCTGACGCCCGTAAGCGCACGTAGAAGGGCCCGGGAGAGCCTTTACGGCCTTCCCGGGCCCTTCGGCGTACCGGGCCGCTCTTGCGGCCGTACGTCCACGTCTCAGCCCCGCCGGGCGGCGAGGTGCGCCCTCCGGCTCAGATGGCCTGGTGCGCGAGCAGCGCGAGAGCGGCCACAAGGATCACCATCAGTGCGACGAGCATCGCGGGATTCAGCCCCGCGAAGAGCCCCTGCTCCTGCATGCGCTCCCTGCTCGCCCGGCAGACACGGCAGCGGCCCTCGTTCACGGGCGCCGCGCAGTTCGCGCACACCAGTCGGTCGTAGGTCATGCGCAGTCCTCCTCCCGCGCGGCGGGAGCCGCATTCACGTTCTCTCCGCACAACGCTCAGGGAAACGCAACCGTTCCCTCTACCACTGTGCCAGCTCGGGCGGGTTTCGGCGCGGCCCGCCGGGTGAGGTCCGGCACGCCCCGTTTCGTTCCATGCCGCTTTCCGTCACAAATCCCTCATAGTCGTACGCCGACTGCACGCGCTCACCCGGTTCGCGTATGGTCACGCTCACCTACCCCCGGCCGACCGTGGTGCATCCGTGATCCGATTCGACAACGTCTCCAAGACCTACCCGAAGCAGAGCCGCCCCGCTCTCCGGGACGTCTCACTCGACATCGAGAAGGGCGAGTTCGTCTTCCTGGTGGGCTCCTCAGGCTCCGGCAAGTCCACCTTCATGCGGCTCATCCTCCGCGAGGAGCGCGCCAGTCAGGGCATGGTCCACGTGCTCGGCAAGGACCTGGCGCGGCTGTCCAACTGGAAGGTGCCGCAGATGCGCCGCCAGCTGGGCACCGTCTTCCAGGACTTCCGGCTCCTCCCCAACAAGACCGTGGCCGAGAACGTGGCCTTCGCGCAGGAGGTCATCGGCAAGCCCCGCGGTGAGATCCGCAAGGCCGTGCCGCAGGTGCTCGACCTCGTGGGTCTCGGGGGCAAGGAGGACCGCATGCCCGGTGAGCTCTCCGGTGGTGAGCAGCAACGTGTCGCGATCGCGAGGGCGTTCGTCAACCGCCCCATGCTGCTGATCGCGGACGAGCCGACCGGAAACCTCGATCCGCAGACCTCCGTGGGCATCATGAAGCTGCTGGACCGGATCAACCGGACCGGCACCACCGTGATCATGGCGACCCACGACCAGAACATCGTCGACCAGATGCGCAAGCGCGTCATCGAGCTCGAACAGGGCCGTCTCGTACGTGACCAGGCGCGCGGCGTCTACGGCTACCAGCACTGAGAGGGGCCGGCGGATCGACCCGCCGGCCCTCCGGGCCTCTGCACGAGCATCGAGTACTGAAAGGACGCCATGCGCGCCCAGTTCGTCCTGTCGGAGATCGGCGTCGGTCTTCGTCGTAACCTCACGATGACCTTCGCGGTCGTGGTCTCCGTCGCCCTCTCGCTCGCCCTGTTCGGCGGCGCGCTGTTGATGCGCGAACAGGTCAGCTCGATGAAGACCTACTGGTACGACAAGGTCAACGTCTCGATCTTCCTCTGCAACAAGAACGACGCCAAGGACGTGCCCAAGTGCGCCAAGGGTGCCGTCACGGCGGAGCAGAAGAAGGAGATCAAGGCGGACCTCGAGAAGATGGAGGCCGTGGAGAAGCCGGTCCTCTTCGAGACGGTCGACCAGGCGTACAAGCACTACCAGGAGCAGTTCGGCGACTCGCCGATGGCCGGCAACATCACGCCGGACCAGATGCAGGAGTCCTTCCGGGTCAAGCTGAAGGACCCGCAGAAGTACAAGGTCGTCGCTACGGCCTTCGCCGGCCGTGACGGCGTGCAGTCCGTCCAGGACCAGCGCAGCATCCTGGACAACCTCTTCGGGCTGATGAACGGCATGAACGTGGCCGCGATCTTCCTGATGGGGCTGATGCTGGTCATCGCCCTGATGCTGATCGTGAACACCGTCCGCGTCTCGGCGTTCAGCCGGAGACGGGAGACGGGCATCATGCGGCTGGTGGGAGCTTCGGGCTTCTACATCCAGATGCCGTTCATCATGGAGGCCGCGTTCGCCGGCCTGATCGGCGGACTGCTGGCCTGCGTGATCCTGATCGCCGCCAGGTACTTCCTGATCGACGGTGGTCTGGCGCTCCAGGAGAAGCTGAACCTGATCGACTTCATCGGCTGGGAAGCGGTGCTCACGAAGCTTCCGCTGGTCATCGCGATCGGGTTGCTGATGCCCGCCGTTGCCGCTCTCTTCGCGTTGCGCAAGTACCTCAAGGTGTGACGAGCGCCCCGTCCCGCATGCGGCGAACGAGCCGTGTGCGGACGGGGCGTTGTCCTACACTCGGCCACATGCTGGGCCATACGTACCATTTGAAACCCCGTGGGATCCACCGCGGGGCGGCCCTGACGTTGGTGTTCGCGAGCGTGCTGGCCACTGCCGCGGCCACCGGGTCGCTGCCCCGTGAGGACGACCCGGGCACGGAGATAAGGACACGGGCGGTGTCCTCCACCGTCGGTCCGGTGGACCGTGAGGAGATCGCGGACGCGGCCGCCGACGCGGAGGCCGACGGGAAGTCCGGCACGGACGCCGCCGAGGAGGTCGTCAGCCGCAGCGGTGACCGCTGGGGCGCGGTGTACGACGAGCGGGAGTACGAGGAGTTCGAGCAGGCCCTCGACGGCTCGTACACCGGGGTGGGCGTCTCCGCCCGCCGCTCGGCCCGCGGCGAGGTCGCCGTGAGCAGGGTCCAGCCCGGGGGACCGGCGGAGCGGGCCGGTGTGCGCGAGGGTGACCTGCTGCGCACCGTGGACGGCCGTCCGGTCGGGAAGCGCCCCGTCGCCGAGGTGGTCGCGCTGCTGCGAGGGGACCGGACGAAGGCGCCCGAGGGTTCCTCGGTGGTCCTCGGGCTGAGCCGCGGTGGCCATTCGTGGACCACGACGCTGCGCAGGGCCCGGCTCAGCACCGACCCGGTGAGCGTCCGGCGGCTCGGGCAGGACCCCTCCTCCGCCGTGCTGATCAAGGTCGCCGCGTTCACCAAGGGCGCGGGCACCGCGGTCCGTGACGCCGTGGACGAGGTGCCCGGGGACGCCGGGATCCTGCTCGACCTCCGGGCCAACTCGGGCGGTCTGGTCACCGAGGCCGTCACCGCTTCCTCCGCCTTCCTGGACGGCGGGCTCGTCGCCACCTACGACGTGCACGGTGACCAGCGCGCCCTCTACGCCGACCCCGGGGGCGACACCGACCGGCCCGTGGTCGTCCTGGTGGACGGCGGCACGATGAGCGCCGCCGAGCTGCTGACCGGCGCCCTGCAGGACCGGGGGAGGGCCGTGACCGTCGGGTCACGCACCTTCGGCAAGGGATCCGTGCAGATGCCCAGCAAGCTCCCGGGCGGCTCGGTGGCCGAGCTGACCGTCGGGCAGTACCGCACTCCGGCGGGCCGGAGCGTCGAGGGAAGCGGCATCACACCGGACGTCGGGGCGGGTCCGGAGGCCCAGCGGCGGGCCGAAACGGTATTGAGTGGCCTCGGGGGTGGGTCGTAGTGCGAAAATGACCACACTATGGCCAAGGAAAAAGACACCGGGCGCAAGATGATCGCCCAGAACAAGAAGGCGCGGCACGACTACCACGTCCTCGACACCTACGAGTGCGGTCTCGTACTGATGGGTACCGAGGTCAAGTCGTTGCGGATGGGCAGGGCGTCGCTGGTCGACGGCTTCGTCCAGATCGACGACGGGGAGGCGTGG
This sequence comes from Streptomyces sp. JH34, assembly GCF_029428875.1. Classification (NCBI taxonomy): domain Bacteria; kingdom Bacillati; phylum Actinomycetota; class Actinomycetes; order Kitasatosporales; family Streptomycetaceae; genus Streptomyces; species Streptomyces sp. JH34. The sequence goes on from NZ_JAJSOO010000001.1 coordinate 4,481,715, forward strand.
CTGCACAACATCCACGTCCCGGAGTACGTGCAGGGCACCTGGACCAACCACTCGGCCAAGCGCAAGCGCAAGCTGCTGCTGCACCGGGCCGAGATCGACAAGCTCCAGGCCAAGTCGCAGGAGACGGGCCACACGATCGTGCCGCTCGCGCTGTACTTCAAGGACAGCCGCGTCAAGGTCGAGATCGCGCTCGCGAAGGGCAAGAAGGAGTACGACAAGCGTCAGACACTGCGGGAGAAGCAGGACACGCGGGAGACGAACCGCGCGATCTCGGCGGTCCGCCGGCGCCAGCGCAGCGCGTAGCCGCCACCCGCGTCCGGGGCCCGCGCCCCGGAGCCGCAGGAATACGGTGGCATCCGCGGGCGTTGGTCACGTACGATGGGCCGTGCACCTCACAGAGGGTGCGCGCATTTGAAAAAACAACATGGGGATGATCGGTTTCGACAGCGGATGTCGAAGCAGGGGAAGCGAGTCGAGGAAGCGGCAATGATCTCGTAAACCATATGTCGCAAACAATAATCGCCAATTCCAAGCGCGATTCCTCCGCCTTCGCCCTCGCTGCCTAATTAGCAGCTAAGCGAAGACTCTGCGGAGTGTCAGCCCGGGGGTGATCCCGACCCGGATCCTGGCATCAACTAGGGATCTAAACTTCTAAGCCCGGTCACGGGGCCTGGAAGGAAATCAAACAGTGGCTGGGCCTGTCGGAGGCTTGTTCGCGTGACCTCCGGGGCCGAGAAAAGCGTAGCGAACTGCACTCGGAGAAGCCCTGGTTCCGCACCGTTGGACGCGGGTTCGATTCCCGCCATCTCCACAATTCCCATGTGAACGAGGACCCCGTTGCCCCTGGCAGCGGGGTCCTCGTTTTTCCCGTGTTCCGCCCGGTCCCGTCAGGCCCGGCGTGTTCCCGCGGCCGCGACGGCCAGGGCGAGGGCCGCGGCGCACATCGGCGCCGCGTATCCGGCGACCGTCCCCGCGTGCTCCACCGCCCAGCCGCCCACGGCCGAGCCCGCGGCCACCCCGCCCAGCAGCGTCGTGACCGCGAGCGTCATCCCCTCGTTGAGCTGCGCCTGCGGGGTGAGACGCTGGATCAGGGTCATCCCGGTGACCATGGTGGGCGCGGTGGCCGCCCCCGCCAGCAGCAGGCAGACCGCCAGCACGGGCAGCGAGCCGGTCGTGGCCGTGGCCAGCAGGGGGAGAGACATCAGCGCGGTCATCCCCGTCAGGCAGAGCAGCAGCCGCCGGCCGACCCGCGCTGCGGGGCGCAGCGATCCGTACAGCAGCCCGGCGACGCAGGAGCCCGTGGCCTGGAGCGCGAGGATCGCGCCGCCCGCGTGCGCGATGGACACGACCTCCATCGAACCGAAGACCGCCCCGGTCGCGAGGAACACGGCGAGCAGGGCGGCCATGCCGGGGGTGCGCAGGGGCGAGGCGGCCCGGGTGCCGGGAGTCACCGGTGGTTCGGTGGCGCGCTGCGCGGCGAAGACCAGGACGCCGGTCATCAGCAGGATCGCGCCGGTGAGCGTGCCGGCTTCGGGGAAGAGGGCCCCGCACAGGGACGCGGCGAGGACGGGGCCGAGCATGAAGCACAGTTCGTCCGCGGCCTGTTCGAAGGAGTTGGCGGTGTGCAGGGCCGCCGGGTCGCCCCGGTGCAGATGGGCCCAGCGGGCCCGGGACATACCGCCGGTGTTCGGGGTGGTGGCCGTCGCGGCATAGGCGACGAAGAGCGTCCAGACCGGTGCGTCGTGATGTACGCAGAGCACCAGGGCCAGCGAGCCGAGTACGGCGACCGCCGTGGCGGGCACCGCGATCCTGGCCTGGCCGTACCGGTCGACGAGGCGGGCCGTCCAGGGGGCGACGACGGCGGTCGCGGCCAGCCCGGTCGCGGTGACTGCCCCGGCCAGGGCGTACGAACCGTGGGCCCCGGCGATCATGATGACGGCGCTGACGCTGAACATCCCCATGGGCAGCCGGGCGAGGAGATTGCCCGCGGTGAAGGCACGCGCGCCGGGAGTGGCGAGCAGTCGGAGGTACGGATTGGACGGGCCGGCGGCAGGAGGGGTGGCGGGAGCCGGGGCAGCGGTTTCGAGAGGCACGTGCTCCAGCCTCGGATCGTGTGGTCCGCGCTGTCCAACACCTGATCGGAGGCCACTGACGCACTTCTGTTGTAAATTCGGCCGGTGGCCGCCGTCGACACCGATCCCCGCATCCTCCGCGCCTTCGTCACCGTGGCCGAGGAACTGCACTTCACCCGTGCCGCCGCCCGGCTCTACGTCGCGCAGCAGGCGCTGAGCCGGGACATCCGCAGGCTGGAGCGTGAGCTGGGCAGGGAACTGTTCGTCCGTACCACCCGGCAGGTGTCCCTCACCCCGGACGGGGAACGCCTCCTCCCGTACGCCCGCCAGGTGCTCGACGCGCACGTCGCGCTCCGCGCCGCCTTCACCGACCCGGCGGACCGTCCGCTGCTCGTCGACCTCAACACCGACGGGATGACAGCGGCCCGGGTGCTGGCCCGGGCGCGTGAACTCGCGCCCGAGTGCGAGCTGATGGCCCGTTTCGAGAGCGGGCTGACCTGGGCGGCGGGTGAGGTGCTCGCCGGGCGGCTGGACGTCTCCTTCGGCCGGGCCGCCGGACTCGACCCCGCGGTCCTCGCCCAGCTCTCCGTACAGCCGGTGCGGTACGAGCCGATGGCCGTACTCCTGCCGCGCGATCATCCTCTGGCGGGGCGCGAGGCGGTCGCCATGAGTGACCTGGCCGGTGAAACCGTCTACGCGGGGGCAGGCAATGCGCGCACGCGCGAGTGGACGGATCTCGCATCCCTGCTCTTCTCGGAATGGGACATCGTGCTGGCTCCACCGGCTCCGCTCGCCGTCGGAGTGGCCGAATTCCAACGGGTCATGGCGAAGAGAGGTGACCCTGTGCTGGCCGTCGTGGGGTTTCCGCCGCTACCCGGGACGGTGCTGCGCCCACTCGTGCGGCCCGTGCCGCTGTCCCCGCTGCTGATGGTGTGGCGTAAGGGGCTCGATCACCCGGGTCTGTCCGCGTTGCGTGCCGCAGTGGCCGAACTCGCAGGGGCAGAAGGATGGATGGCAAGGCCAGCTACCTCGTGGCTACCCGGAACCGACGCTTCACTCATGGATCACTGTTCATGAACAACAGGTGATACAGCCCTCTTTCTGCCCCCGTCGTGCGCTACATTCAGGTCTTCGGGTGCTCGGTGGCAGGTGGCGCGCGGACGGGGTGGGGGCCCGGTTCGATGGCACGATTCCAGTCATTCCACGCGCACCCGGTTCATTGAGTGGGGGATGTGCGAACACCTGTGGAAAATTGGCGCGAAGGTACCCGAACCGGGCACACGCATGAGCCGAGCGACGTCACCGTCCAACTGGACGGTCTGGGGCGTCAGCTCTCCGAACTACCAGCTGAACCCGGCCCTCCGGACCCTGCGGACGGTCCGGTCTTCGTCGATGAGAGCGGCCGTCGCAGCAAGACGTACCGGCGTGTGGGCTGGGTGCTCGCCGCGATCTGCGCCGTGTACGCGGTGACGCTCGTCGTCGCCGTGCTCGGCGGGAACTCCGCCGCTCCCTGGCTGCCTCTCTCCGGTCAGGACGAGAAGCACGCGGAGGAGATCGAGGTACGGCCCGCGCCGAGCGGCGACATCGTGTCCGAGAGCCCCGGGGCCACGCCCGGTGCCTCCGTATCGGCCTACGTGCCCACCACGGCCCCCGCGGCGGTCGGCGCCTCCGCGTCAGGATCGGCCGAGCCCGGCACGAGCGCGTCGGCCACCCCGTCCGGCAAGCCCGCGAAGGGCGGTTCCTCGTCCTCGGCCCCGGCCCCCGGCACCCCGGTCTCCGAGCAGCCGAGCGGCCAGCCGTCGCCGTCGGTCAGCCCCGATCCGCCCGTCGAGGAGAGTCCGCCGACGTCTCCGGACCCCTCCGAATCACCGGTGCAACCTCAAGAAGGTCCTCACTAGGATGACAATCCCCGTTTCGCGGGGCAGGCACAACCGGAAGAAGAAGCGGACCGTCCGGCGCAGACTTCCCATGCGCTACCTGCTTCCGTCGCTCCTCCTTGTGGCCCTGCTCGCCATGCTCATGCTGCGCGGATACGTGCACAGCGAGATCCTCGCCGACCACCGCGTCCAGGCACCCGCTCCCACCACCCAGGTGCCGGACGACGTGCTCGAAGGCGGCCCGGTCATCGACGCCCGCACCGCGGGCGAGAACGCCAGGACGCTCCGGATACCCGACCACAAGATCGTCCTGACCTTCGACGACGGCCCGGACCCGGTCTGGACCCCGCGCGTCCTGGACGAGCTCAAAAAGCACCACGCGCACGGCGTCTTCTTCGTCACCGGCACCATGGCCTCCCGCTACCCGGAGCTCGTGCAGCGGATGGTCGACGAGGGGCACGAGATCGGGCTGCACACCTTCAACCACCCCGATCTCTCGTTCCAGACCACCAACCGCATCGACTGGGAACTCGCCCAGAACCAGCTGGTCCTGGCGGGCGCGGCCGGCATCCGCACGTCCTTGTTCCGGCCGCCGTACTCCTCGTTCTCCGACGCCATGGACGACAAGTCCTGGCCGGTCACGCAGTACATCGGCAGCCGCGGCTACCTCACCGTCGTGAACAACACCGACAGTGAGGACTGGAAGCGCCCCGGCGTCCCCGCGATCATCGAGCGCGCCACGCCGAAGCACGGCAAGGGCGCGATCATCCTCATGCACGACTCCGGCGGCGACCGTTCCCAGACCGTGGCCGCCCTGGGGAAGTTCCTGCCGCAGATGCAGGAGCAGGGCTACGACTTCACCAACCTGACCTCGGCGCTCGGCGCCTCCAGCGCGCACACCCCGGCCACCGGTTTCGCGCTCTGGAAGGGCAAGGCGTTCATAGGGGCGGTGGAGATCTCCGAGCACGTCACCGGCGTCCTGGTGGTCGGTCTCGCGGCCATCGGCGTCCTGGTGATGGTGCGCTTCGGGCTGATGCTGCTGCTCTCCTTCCTGCACGCCAGGAAGGTGCGCCGCAAGGGCTTCAGCTGGGGGGAGCGGTTCACCCGCCCGGTCTCGGTCCTCGTGCCGGCGTACAACGAGCGCGAGTGCATCGAGGCCACCGTGCGGTCGTTGGTGGCCAGCGACCACCCGATCGAGGTCATCGTCATCGACGACGGCTCGACGGACGGCACGGCCGATCTCGTCGAGGCGATGTGGATCCCGAACGTCCGGGTCGTCCGCCAGCGCAACGCCGGCAAGCCCGCGGCCCTCAACAACGGCATCGCGAACGCCCGTCACGACATCGTCGTCATGATGGACGGCGACACGGTCTTCGAACCCTCCACCGTGCGCGAGCTCGTGCAGCCGTTCGCCGACCCCCGGGTCGGCGCGGTCGCGGGTAACGCGAAGGTGGGCAACCGCGACTCGTTGATCGGCGCCTGGCAGCACATCGAGTACGTGATGGGCTTCAACCTCGACCGCAGGATGTACGACCTCCTGGGCTGCATGCCCACCATCCCCGGTGCGGTCGGCGCCTTCCGCCGGGACGCGCTTGACCGCATCGGCGGCATGAGCGAGGACACCCTCGCCGAGGACACCGACGTCACCATGGCGCTGCACCGTGACGGCTGGCGCGTCGTCTACGCGGAGAACGCCCGGGCGTGGACCGAGGCCCCCGAGTCCGTGCAGCAGCTCTGGTCGCAGCGCTACCGGTGGTCGTACGGCACCATGCAGGCCATCTGGAAGCACCGCCGCGCGGTCGTCGAGCGCGGGCCGTCGGGCCGCTTCGGGCGCGTGGGACTGCCGTTCGTCTCCCTGTTCATGGTCGTCGCCCCGCTGCTGGCGCCCCTGATCGACGTCTTCCTGCTGTACGGCCTGGTCTTCGGCCCGACGGGGAAGACGGTCGCGGCCTGGTTCGGGGTCCTGCTGGTGCAGGCCGTCTGCGCCGCGTACGCCTTCCGGCTCGACCGGGAACGCATGACCCATCTGATCTCCCTGCCGCTCCAGCAGATCCTCTACCGGCAGTTGATGTACGTCGTGCTGCTCCAGTCCTGGATCACCGCTCTCACCGGCGGACGGCTGCGCTGGCAGAAGCTGCGGCGCACCGGCGTGGTGGAGGCGCCCGGCGGTACGACGACCCGCCGCAAGGACACGGACCGGAGGCCGGTGGCATGACCTACCCCGAACCGCCCAGGCAGGACGGCGCCGGATACGGCGACCCCGCCGGATCGCAGACCCGGCCGTCGCAGGGCGGTGCCCACCGGGCGCCCGCCCGTGCCGCGCACACCGCACCGCCGTCCGTCCGGCACTCACCCGTGCCCGCCGGTACCGTGCCGGCCCCGGCGTACCCGGAGTACGCGGGCTCCGTACCCGCCCCCGCGGCGTACCCGGAACCGGCGGCCGGCGCCCCGGACACCGCCGGTGACGTCCCCGAGGCCCGTGCCAAGCCCGGCCGGGACCGCTACCTCGACCTGCTCAGGACCGTGGCCCTCGTCCGGGTCGTCGTCTTCCACCTCTTCGGCTGGGCCTGGCTGACCATCCTCTTCCCCTCCATGGGCGTGATGTTCGCCCTGGCCGGTTCGCTGATGGCGCGCTCGCTGGCCCGGCCGGCCGTGAGCGTCATCCGCGGCAGGCTGCGCAGGCTGCTCCCCCCGATGTGGGCGTTCTCGCTCGTCGTCGTGCCGGTGATGTTCGCGCTGAGCTGGAAGCCCGTCCGGGAGGAGGGGCTGTGGTGGTTCATCAAGCTCGGCAGCTACCTGTTCCCGCTCGGCGCGCCCCCCTTTCCCGAGGAGAACGGCTCGGCCGGTGGCTGGCTGGAGCTGAGCTGGGCGGACCAGGCGGCGGGACCGCTCTGGTACATCAGGGCCTACCTCTGGTTCGTGCTGGCGTCGCCCCTGCTGCTCAAGGCGTTCCGCAGGCTGCCGTGGGTCACGCTGCTGGCCCCGGTCGCCCTCACCGCAGTCATCGGCACCGGCCTCGTGAAGGTGCCCGGGACCTTCGGTGAGAGCCTCGTCGACTTCGCCGTGTTCGGGTCCTGCTGGGTCCTGGGATTCGCCCACAACGACGGCCTCCTGAAGGAGGTCCCGCGCTACCTGGCGGTGTCGTCCGCCGCGATGGTCATGGGCTTCGGCCTGTGGTGGGCCTCCGGGCACCTCACGGAGGAGGGCTGGAACCTCGACGAGATCCCGCTCGCCCAGGCCACCTGGTCCCTCGGCTTCTGCGCGATCCTCCTGGTCTACGCCCCGTCCTGGCAGAAGCTCCCCGGCAGGCTCGCGGGCTGGGACAGCCTGGTCACGCTGGCCAACAACAGGGCCGTGACGATCTATCTGTGGCACAACCTGCTGCTGATGGCGGCCGCGCACCTCGTGGACGAACTCTGGTCCGTGCCCTGGCTCGGCGACACCTTCGACACGCAGATCGAACAGTCGTACGAGGTGTTGATCCTGATCACCATCTGGCCGCTGACAGGGCTCGCGATCCTGGCGTTCGGCTGGGTCGAGGACGTCGCCGCCAAGCGCCGCCCGCGCCTGTGGCCGAACGGGGCCGGCCGGACACGCGGGGCCTGATCCGGCCGGAGAGGGGCGCGGGGGCACGGCCCGCCGCGCCCCTACGGGCCCAGCTCACCGCGACCCCGGGGTCCGAGTGAGAGCAAGGTTGCGCACCGGTCACCTCCTGGCACCGCGCCGAAACGCGGGCTCCTTAGGGTCGGCAGGACAACACCCCGACCCTGTGGAGGCGCGTGATGGCCGGTCGTTGGATCGAGAAGTGGGAGCCGGAGGACGAGACCTTCTGGCGGGAGACGGGCGAGAGGACCGCCCGCAGGAACCTGTGGTTCTCCGTTCTCTCGGAGCACATCGGGTTCTCGATCTGGTCCCTGTGGTCCGTCATGGTCCTGTTCATGGGGCCGGAGTACGGCATCGACCCGGCGGGGAAGTTCTTCCTGATCTCCACGGCCACCCTGGTCGGCGCCATCGTCCGGGTGCCGTACACCTTCGCGGTCGCACTCTTCGGCGGGCGCAACTGGACCATCGTCAGCGCGCTGTCGCTCCTGGTGCCGACCGGTGCCGCCTTCTGGGTGATGGAGCCCGGCACGTCGTACACCACGTTCCTCGTCGTCGCCGCGCTCACCGGCATCGGGGGCGGCAACTTCGCCTCCTCGATGACCAACATCAACGCCTTCTTCCCGCTGAGCAGGAAGGGCTGGGCGCTCGGTCTCAACGCGGGCGGCGGCAACATCGGCGTCCCGGTCGTCCAGCTCGTCGGCCTGCTCGTGATCGGCACGGCGGGCGCCGCGCACCCGCGGATCGTGCTCGGGGTGTACCTGCCGCTGATCGTCGTCGCCGCGCTCGGCGCGGCGCTGAGGATGGACAACCTCCGGCCGGTCCAGAACGACACGGGGGCGGCACTCCAGTCCGTCCGGGAGCCGCACACCTGGATCATGTCGGTGCTCTACATCGGCACCTTCGGCTCGTTCATCGGCTACAGCTTCGCCTTCGGACTCGTCCTGCAGACCCAGTTCGGCCGGACCCCGCTGCAGGCCGCCTCGCTCACGTTCATCGGCCCGCTGCTGGGCTCCCTGATCCGGCCCGCCGGCGGCTGGCTCGCCGACCGTCACGGCGGCGCCCGGATCACCCTGTGGAACTTCGCGGCCATGGCGGCGGCGACCGGAGTGGTCGTGTACGCCTCGGGCATCGAGTCGCTGACCGTGTTCCTCGTCGGCTTCATCGCCCTGTTCGTGCTGACGGGACTGGGCAACGGCTCCACGTTCAAGATGATTCCCGGCATCTTCCACGCACAGGGGCTCGCCAAGGGGCTGCGCGGCGAGGAGGCGGCGGCTTACGGGCGGCGCCTCTCGGGCGCGGCCATGGGACTCATCGGTGCGGTCGGGGCCCTGGGCGGCCTCGCGATCAACCTCGCGTTCCGTCAGTCCTTCGCCACGTCGGGCACCGGAACGGCCGCGTTCTGGTGCTTCCTCGGCTTCTACGCCGTCTGCTTCACCCTCACGTGGGCGGTATACCTTCGGCGTACCGAAGCGGTCGCCGCGAAGCCCCAGCTCAGCTATGCCGAGGTGTGAGAACGACCGTGAGGCGTCGCAGGACGTAACGGCCGGGAAATACGGGAGGACCGAGACTGTCACGCAGGGTTGACACTCTCGGTCCTCCGCATCATCGAGCAACAGCGGGACGAGAGCCGGGTATCACGCCATGCACGACGACGACGCACAGCACGGGCCCCTGGCGGGCTTCACGGTCGGGGTGACCGCAGCCCGTCGCGCCGAGGAGCTCGGGACGCTCCTCACGCGCAGGGGCGCCGCGGTCCTGCACGCGCCCGCCCTGCGGATCGTTCCGCTCGCGGACGACAGCGAACTCCTGGCCGCGACCAAGGAACTCATCGACGACGCACCGGAGGTGGTGGTCGCGACCACCGCCATCGGCTTCAGGGGCTGGGTGGAGGCCGCCGAAGGCTGGGGCATCGGGGACGGACTCCTCGAACTGCTCCGCGGCACGGAGCTGCTGGCCCGTGGCCCGAAGGTCAAGGGAGCCATCCGGGCGGCCGGACTCACCGAGGCGTGGTCGCCGCAGTCGGAGTCGATGGCGGAGGTCCTCGACCGGCTGCTGGAGCAGGGCGTCCAGGGCCGCCGGATCGCGCTCCAGCTGCACGGCGAACCGCTGCCCGGCTTCGTCGAGTCGCTCCGGGCGGCCGGCGCCGAGGTCGTCGGCGTACCCGTCTACCGGTGGATGCCCCCGGAGGACATCGCGCCGCTCGACCGCATGCTCGACACCACCGTCGCCCGCGGTCTGGACGCCCTCACCTTCACCAGCGCTCCGGCCGCCGCCTCCTACCTGAACCGCGCGGAGGCCCGCGGCATGCTCCCGGAGGTGCTGGACGCCCTGAGCCACGACGTCGTCACGGCGTGCGTCGGACCGGTCACGGCCCTGCCCCTGCAGGCCAAGGGCATCGACACCGTCCAGCCGGAGCGCTTCCGGCTCGGCCCCCTCGTGCAGCTGCTCTGCGCCCAGCTGCCCGCCCGCGCCCGCGCGCTCCCCGTCGCCGGCCACCGGGTCGAGATCCGTGGCCACGCCGTACTTGTCGACGGGGCCCTGCGACCGGTGCCCCCGGCCGGCATGGCACTGCTGCACACGCTGGCCCGCAGACCGGGCTGGGTGGTCTCCCGCGCCGACCTGCTGCGGGCGCTGCCCGGCAGCGGTACCGACGAGCACGCGGTGGAGACGGCGATGGCCCGGCTGCGTACGGCGCTGGGGGTGCCGCGGCTGATCCAGACGGTCGTCAAGCGGGGCTACCGGCTGGCCCTGGACCCCTCCGCGGACACCAAGTACGACGGGTCCTGACCCGGTCGCTAGCGTGCGGGGATGACCGATGACATCCATCCCCTGACCGACGGGGTCGCGCTGAGGCCCGTGACCCTCGCCGACGCGGAGTCCTTCGCCGGGGCCATGACCCGCAGCCGCGCCTACATGCGGCGCTGGGAGCCCGTGCGCCCCGACGCCTTCTACACCGTCGAAGGCCAGGTCCAGCGGCTCACCGGGCTGCTGGCCGACCGGGACACGGGGCGCGCGATGCCCTGGGCGCTGGCCGACGAGGAGGACCGGGTCGTGGGGGCGATGACGCTGGCCTCCATCGAGCGCGGGCCCTTCCGCAACGCCCGGCTCGGCTACTGGATCGACGTCGACCGGGCGGGCCGGGGTCTCGCCACGGCCGCCGTCACCAAGGTCTGCGAACTGGCCCGGGACGGGCTCGGACTGCACCGGATCGCGGCCGGGACGGTCCTGGACAACATCGCCTCCCAGCGTGTCCTGGCCAAGTGCGGGTTCGAGCTGTACGGCACGGCGCCGCGCTATCTCCACATCAACGGCGCCTGGCAGGACCACCGGATGTTCCAGCGGATCCTGCACGACGGCCCGCCGCAGGGCTGACCTGAGTCCGCTGTGTCGTCCCGCCGCCACCGGCGCAGCAGGAGGTGCCCGGCCTCAGGGTGACGGGTGACCGCTCCGTCGTTCGTGGGGACACCCGCACGGCGGTGGCCCCGGCCGGCCGGAGGGGTACCGGGCCGGGCCGGATGCGGGCACTCTGTGGGTGACTCTCCCCCACAGGTGACCCCCGAGGCGGTGACAGCTCATGGCGGAGGGCACGGGCACGAACAGCCGGCGGTTCGACTCGGGCCGGGTCTGTCTGGACCTGGTGGCGACCGGAGCGCCCTCCGGCGCCCGCGAGCGGATCGACCGTCCCGCGCGCCTCGCCGCATGGCTGGTGGCATCCCGGCTGGTCCCGCGCGGAACCCCGCTGGAGACGGTCGACGAGACCTGGGTGGCCCGCTTCCTGCAGCTGCGGACGGGGATCGACCGGCTGATGGCCGCAGAACTGACGGGCGGGAGCGCGGACGACGACCTGGAACGGGTCAACGCGCTGGCGGCAGGCGCGCCGCCGGGCCTGCGGGCCGTACGGGGGCAGGGTGGCGCGCTCGTACGGGTGCTGAGCGCCGACCCCGTGTGCGGGGCGCTGCTCGCCGCGGTGGCCCGGGACGCCGTGGACCTGCTGACGGACCCGGTCGCGCGGGCGGCGCTGCGCCGGTGCCAGGGCGCTGCCTGCCGACGGCTCTACCTGGACACCTCACGGGGGATGCGGCGCCGCTGGTGCTCCAGCGAGGTCTGCGGAAACCGGGAGCGGGTGGCCCGGCACCGCCGCCGTGTGAGAGCCCCGGCATGTGAATGAACCCGCGCCCCTGCGGTCCGTACCGAAATGGGGGTACGGCATCGAGGGTTCCGCCCACGAGGGCGCGCGGCTCCCGCTGTACGTGCACGGGGGCGCCGCGATGGCCCGTTCGGACATCGACCGTTTCGAGGTGCGCGCCTTCGACGGCGAGCGGCTGGTGGAGATCGACGCCTGAGGGGCGGTCGGGTGTGGACCGGAGGCCTCACCACCCGAAACGTGACCCGAGCGGCAGGTGCGCGGGGGCCCTCTTTTCGCGTACGGTTGACGGCTGCCCGATGCACGTCAGAAGGGGGCCCCGGTGGCCGCGCAGGATGCCGCTGTCGATTCGTTGCGGGACCGGGAGACCGGTGTCGAACAAGAACATCTGGACCGGGTCTACCGCCGTCTCGAAGAGAAGATCGACGAGGCGGAATTTCTCATGCAGGACGCCAGCAAACGGGGCCAGGTAGGCACCCCCGGGGCACTCGCCGAACGGGACGCGCAGGTCTTCCGCGCCGGAGTCCACCTCAACCGGCTGAACAGCGAGTTCGAGGACTTCCTCTTCGGGCGGATCGACCTGCTGCGCGGCAAGGACGGCGAACGCGGTCCGGACGGCGCCTTCACGTCCGTGGAGGCGGCCGACGACGCCGTGGCCGAGGACGGCACCGCCGGGATCGCCGAGACCCTCCACATCGGCCGCATAGGAGTACTCGACTCCGACTACGCCCCGCTGGTGATCGACTGGCGGGCACCCGCGGCCGCGCCCTTCTACCGTTCGACGCCGAAGGAGCCCGGCAGGGTCGTACGCCGCCGGGTGATCCGCTCCAAGGGCCGCAGGGTCCTCGGCGTCGAGGACGACCTGATGCGCCCGGAGCTGACCGCCACCCTGGACGGCCAGGCCCTTCCCGTGGTCGGCGACGGCGCCCTGATGGCCGCGCTGGGCCAGGCCCGCAGCCACACGATGCGGGACATCGTCTCGTCGATCCAGGCCGAGCAGGACATGGTCATCCGTGCCCCCGCCGCCTCCGTCACCGAGGTGTCCGGCGGACCCGGCACGGGCAAGACGGCGGTGGCCCTGCACCGGGCCGCGTACCTCCTCTACCAGGACCGGCGGCGGTACTCGGGCGGCATCCTCGTCGTCTCGCCGACCCCGCTCCTCGTCGCTTACACCGAAGGCGTGCTGCCCTCGCTCGGCGAGGAGGGCCAGGTCGCGATCCGCGCCGTCGGGTCGCTGTCCGACGACGCCGCGGGGGTGGAGGGGGCGACCACGTACGACGAGCCCGCCGTCGCCCGCATCAAGGGCTCGTCCCGGATGCTCCACGTGCTGCGCAAGGCCGCCCGCGGAGCGCTCGAGCGGCCCGCGGCCGGACCCGCCCCCCCAAGAAGGGCAGCTGGAGTTCGGGGAGGCCCCCGCCGAGGCGGGCACCCCCACCCGGCTGAGGGTGGTGGCCTTCGGCGCCCGCGTCGAGCTGGAGGCGGACGAGCTCCGGCGGATCCGGCACAACGTGCTCGGCGGCACGGCACCGGTCAACCTGCTGCGCCCGCGCGCCCGCAAACTGCTCCTGGACGCCCTCTGGAACAAGTCGTCGGGCCGGGGCCGCTACACCGACCCCGAGCTGGCGGCGGAGCTGCGTTCCTCGTTCGACGAGGACGTGTCCACCGAGACGCCGTTCCTCACCTTCCTGAACGCCTGGTGGCCGGAGCTCACCCCACGCCGGGTGCTGGCCGCGATGTCCGACGAGCGGCGCCTGAACAGGTGGGCGCGCCGGATCCTCAACCAGGGCGAGGTGCGCCGTCTGGCCCGTTCGCTGAGACGGCTGGACGAGGACGGCAAGGGTCCGCTCTCCGTCCACGACGTGGCGCTCCTGGACGAGCTGCAGACCCTGCTGGGCACCCCGGCCCGTCCGAAGCGGAAGCGGGAGGCCGATCCGCTGGACCAGCTCACGGGTCTGGAGGAGCTGATGCCGCAGCGTGAGGAGACACAGCGCGAGCGGGCCGAGCGGCTGGCGGCGGAGCGCACGGAGTACGCCCACGTCATCGTCGACGAGGCGCAGGACCTGACGCCGATGCAGTGGCGGATGGTCGGCCGCCGCGGCCGGCACGCCACCTGGACGATCGTCGGGGACGCGGCCCAGTCCTCCTGGTCCGACCCGGACGAGGCGTCCGCCGCCCGCGACGAGGCGCTCGGCAACCGGCCGCGCCGCCACTTCACCCTCACCGTGAACTACCGCAACCCGGCGGAGATCGCCGAGCTCGCGGCCAAGGTGCTGGCGCTGGCCATGCCCGGGATGGAGTCCCCGGCGGCGGTCCGTTCGACGGGGGTCGAGCCGCGCTTCGAGACGGTACGGGACGGGGACCTCGCCTCGACCGTCCGCGAGGAGGCCCGCAGGCTCCTCGCCCGGGTGGACGGCACCGTCGGCGTGGTCGTCGCGATGAACCGCCGTGTCGAGGCCCGCGCCTGGCTCGAGGAGCTCGGGGAGCGGGTCGTGGCCCTGGGGAGCCTGGAGGCGAAGGGGCTGGAGTACGACGCCACGGTGGTGGTCTCCCCGGCGGAGATCGCCGACGAGTCACCGGCCGGCCTGCGGGTGCTGTACGTGGCACTCACCCGTGCGACGCAACAGCTGACCGTGGTCTCGGGGGAGCGCGACATGCCGGACGGGGACGGGGTTCCGGACCTGCTGAGGGACTGAGCCGAGGGACTGAGCGAACGGACTGTGCGGAGGGCGGGTCTCCGGCGCGGGAAGCGGTTTTCCGAGTCAACCCGTCGCACGGGAGTCACTTCTCCGGGGTGTTTGTTAGCCTGGATTCGGCACCGGCTCGATCCAAGCCCCCGGGCCCAACCTTCGTCGCTACGAGCGACCACTTGCCGCGAGGCGAGCATGGCGGGCCGGTGCCACCTGACCGCGAGAAGACAGACCCGCGTCACCTGATGGTGGCGCGGGTCTGTTTCTGTTCACGGGGTTCTCCGGGAGGCCGGAAACCTGCGGCGCCCTGCCGTGTTCCACAGCGGATCGGGGTTACGCCGAACGGTTAGTTCTCGTATGGTGGAAAAAGATTTCCGAAAGGTGGCAGTCATTACCTGCTACCGGCCGGTAGGTGCGACGATCGGAACGCACGTGCGGGGCCGAGCCCCATTCGCGTGCGGCAACGAAGCTCAGGAAAGCGAAGGACTCGGCCATGGCAACGGCGCCCAGCGTCTCGTACTCGATGACGGTCCGGCTGGAGGTGCCCGCGAGCGGCACAGCGGTCTCCCAGCTGACCACGGCCGTGGAGTCCTCCGGTGGCTCGGTCACCGGCCTCGACGTGACCGCCTCCGGCCACGAGAAACTGCGGATCGACGTCACGATCGCGGCCTCCTCCACCTCGCACGCCGACGAGATCGTCGAAGGCCTGCGCGACATCGACGGCGTCGTGCTGGGAAAGGTCTCCGACCGTACGTTCCTGATGCACCTCGGCGGCAAGATCGAGATGGCGTCCAAGCACCCCATCCGCAGCCGTGACGACCTCTCGATGATCTACACCCCGGGCGTGGCCCGGGTGTGCATGGCGATCGCCGAGAACCCCGAGGACGCCCGCCGCCTGACCATCAAGCGGAACTCCGTCGCGGTGGTCACGGACGGCTCCGCGGTGCTCGGACTCGGCAACATCGGCCCGATGGCGTCGCTCCCGGTGATGGAGGGCAAGGCGGCCCTCTTCAAGCGCTTCGCGGGCATCGACGCCTGGCCGATCTGCCTGGACACGCAGAACACCGACGAGATCGTCTCCATCGTCAAGGCGATCGCCCCGGGCTTCGCGGGGATCAACCTGGAGGACATCTCCGCCCCCCGCTGCTTCGAGATCGAGGCGCGGCTGCGCGAGGCCCTGGACATCCCCGTCTTCCACGACGACCAGCACGGCACCGCCATCGTCGTCCTCGCCGCGCTCACCAACGCGCTGCGCGTGGTCGGCAAGGCGATCGGTGACGTACGGGTCGTCATGTCCGGCGCCGGAGCCGCCGGTACGGCCATCCTGAAACTGCTCATCGCGGCCGGCGTCAAGCACGCCGTCGTCGCCGACATCCACGGTGTGGTGCACGCGGGCCGCGAGGACCTGGTGGACGCCACCCCGGACTCGCCGCTGCGCTGGATCGCCGACAACACCAACCCCGAGGGAGTCACGGGCACCCTCAAGGAGGCCGTCGCCGGCTCCGACGTCTTCATCGGGGTCTCCGCACCCAACGTCCTGGACGGCGGCGACGTCGCGGCCATGGCGGAGGGCGCGATCGTGTTCGCGCTCGCGAACCCGGACCCCGAGGTGGACCCGGCAATCGCCCGTGAGACGGCGGCGGTTGTCGCCACCGGCCGCTCCGACTTCCCGAACCAGATCAACAACGTGCTGGTCTTCCCGGGCGTCTTCCGCGGCCTGCTGGACGCTCAGTCCCGCACCGTCAACACGGAGATGATGCTCGCCGCGGCGCGCGCCCTCGCCGACGTCGTCGCGGAGGACGAGGTGAACGCGAACTACATCATCCCGTCGGTCTTCAACGACAAGGTCGCGGGTGCCGTCGCCGGCGCCGTCCGGGAAGCCGCCAAGGCCGCCGGAGTCGCCGAGGCGGCGTCCGACCCCGCGTAGGCACGTACGTCCGGACGGCCCCGCCACACGCCGTCCGCGGGGGCCGGCCACGGCCGCCGCGGACGGTGCCGTAGCTCACGTCCGGGCGGTCCGTACGGCGCGTCGCGGGTCGCGGCGTCCCAAACGCCCCTTTAGGGTGGGCGGGCAGCGAGCCCCACAGGCCCGGCATCCGCTGCGGACCGCTCCAACAAGTCGACGGAACGTCATCACAGGCATTCGGTGGTGCTTTTCGTGTGACGTCGAGAGGTTCCGGATTGGCGTTAGCGCCGCAGGTGGGGGCAGGATGCGTATTCGGGCGCGAGGGTCTGACATCAGACCCGGGTCCGGGGACTGTCAGAGGGCCCTGGCAGCATCGGCTTCGATCTCACGCCTCACAGGCAAGAAGAACACGGGAGTACAAACATGAACCGCAGTGAGCTGGTGGCCGCCCTGGCCGACCGTGCCGAGGTGACCCGCAAGGACGCCGACGCCGTTCTGGCCGCGCTCGCCGAGACCGTCGGCGAGATCGTCGCCAAGGGCGACGAGAAGGTCACCATCCCCGGCTTCCTGACCTTCGAGCGCACCCACCGTGCCGCTCGTACCGCGCGCAACCCGCAGACCGGCGACCCGATCAACATCCCGGCCGGCTACAGCGTGAAGGTCTCCGCGGGCTCCAAGCTCAAGGAAGCCGCCAAGGGCAAGTAAGGCCCCCTGGGCAGCAAAGAAGGGCGGCCGTCCCGACCGGGACGGCCGCCCTTCGGCGTAGCCGCAGCCGCGGCCGACGCCTCGTCACGGGCGCACACCACCCGTGCGGACGCTGTGAGGCGGGCTGCGGCGCCCGGCGCCCCCCGGTGGGTCCGGGGAGGCCGGTCCGCCCCGTTCGGCTCTGTACGGGCGTTCTGTGGCGCCTGCACAGGTGTCGCGCAGCTGACGGGCGGCCGTCGACCGCCCGTCAGCTGTGCGACGGGTGTCCGTCGCGCACGGAACAGCCCGCCGCCCCGGTCCCTCACGGGGGCCGGGGCGGCGGGCTGTGGTGCGCGGGTGCGCAGTGCTGTGTGCGGCAGCACTGTGCGCGCGCCGGAGCGCGCCGGGCGGTGCGTCAGACGAGTGAGCCGCCGGGGAGTTCGACCTTGGCGCCGAGCTTCTCGAGCTTGTCCATGAAGTTCTCGTAGCCGCGGTTGATCAGGTCGATGCCGTGCACCCGGGACGTCCCCTGGGCGGCCAGGGCGGCGATCAGGTACGAGAAACCGCCCCGCAGGTCGGGGATGACCAGGTCCGCGCCCTGGAGCTTCGTGGGCCCGGACACGACCGCCGAGTGCAGGAAGTTCCGCTGCCCGAAGCGGCAGTCGGAGCCCCCGAGGCACTCACGGTAGAGCTGGATGTGGGCACCCATCTGGTTCAGCGCCGAGGTGAAGCCGAGCCGGGACTCGTAGACCGTCTCGTGGACGATCGACAGTCCGGCCGCCTGCGTCAGGGCCACCACCAGCGGCTGCTGCCAGTCGGTCTGGAAGCCGGGGTGCACGTCCGTCTCCAGAGCGATGGCGTTCAGCGCGCCGCCCGGGTGCCAGAAGCGGATGCCCTCGTCGTCGATCTCGAAGGCGCCACCGACACGGCGGAAGGTGTTGAGGAAGGTCATCATCGAGCGCTGCTGGGCGCCGCGCACGTAGATGTTGCCCTCGGTCGCCAGGGCCGCGGAAGCCCAGGAGGCGGCCTCCAGACGGTCCGGGATCGCCCGGTGGGTGTAACCGTCGAGCTTGTCGACACCCGTGATCCGGATCGTCCGGTCGGTGTCCATGGAGATGATCGCGCCCATCTTCTGCAGTACGCAGATGAGGTCCTCGATCTCCGGCTCGACGGCCGCGTTGGACAGCTCGGTGACGCCCTCGGCGAGGACGGCGGTCAGCAGCACCTGCTCGGTGGAGCCGACCGACGGGTACGGCAGCCGGATCTTCGTGCCCCGGAGCCGCTGCGGGGCCTCCAGGTACTGGCCGTCCGCCCGCTTCTCGATGGTCGCGCCGAACTGGCGGAGCACCTCGAAGTGGAAGTCGATCGGCCGGCCGCCGATGTCGCAGCCGCCCAGGCCCGGGATGAAGGCGTGGCCGAGACGGTGCAGCAGAGGGCCGCAGAAGAGGATCGGGATGCGCGACGAGCCCGCGTGGGCGTCGATGTCGGCGACGTTCGCGCTCTCGACGTGCGACGGGTCGAGGATGAGTTCGCCCGGCTCGTCACCGGGCCGGACGGTCACGCCGTGCAGCTGCAGCAGTCCCCGGACCACCCGCACATCGCGGATGTCGGGCACGTTGCGGAGCCGGCTGGGCCCGCTGCCGAGCAGCGCGGCGACCATTGCCTTCGGCACCAGGTTCTTGGCGCCTCGGACGCGGATCTCGCCCTCCAGCGGGGTGCCGCCGTGGACAAGCAGGACATCGTCTGTGCCGGTCATGTATCTCGCGTTCCGGAGTGGTCGGGCAGGGGGCCATCAAAAGGGTAATGGGCTCCCGCCCCCCCTTCCGTAAGGCGCCAGGGGGTATGCGAACGTCATGAATCCGCCACAACACGCTGTGCTCGCAGGATCTTGCGGAGGGTAACCGTCCGCACGGCCCGTGCGGACGTCCCGCGGCCGCGCGCTCCCGGTGCGCCCGTGCCGCCTCCGTGCGCCCTGAGCTGCGGACGGGTGTCCGCCGGGACCGGGCGGGCCACTTGGCCCCCGCGGAGGGCGAAGATGCGGGATCATCTGTGCCATGACGGAGGTGTCCTCGCTCACAGGACGGCTGCTCGTGGCCGCACCCGCCCTGGCGGACCCGAATTTCGACCGCGCGGTGGTGCTGCTCCTCGACCACGACGAGGAGGGCTCGCTGGGCGTGGTCCTGAACCGCCCGACCCCGGTGGGCGTCGGGGACGTCCTGGAGTCCTGGGCGGGCCTGACCGGACGGCCGGAGGTGGTCTTCCAGGGAGGCCCGGTGTCGCTCGACTCGGCGCTGGGCGTCGCCCTGATCCCCGGGGACGAGGGGGCCCGCGAAGGCTCCGTGCACCGTCCGGGCGGGGGAGCGGCGCCCCTCGGCTGGCGGCGGGTGCACGGGGCGATCTGCCTGGTGGATCTCGACGCCCCGCCGGAGCTGCTGGCGGCGGAGCTCGGTTCCCTGCGGATCTTCGCCGGGTACGCGGGATGGGGGCCCGGCCAGCTGGAGACGGAGCTGAAGGAGGGCGCCTGGTACGTGGTCGAGTCCGAGCCCGGTGACGTCTCGTCCCCGCACCCGGAGAACCTCTGGCGTGCGGTCCTGCGGCGGCAGCGCAGCGAACTGGCGATGATCGCGACGTATCCGGACGACCCTTCGCTGAACTGATGCACGGGGCTTTCAGTACGCTTGGCAGTTATGAGCACTCTTGAGCCCGAGCGCGGGGCAGGTACGGGGACCCTCGTAGAGCCGACGCCGCAGGTGTCGAACGGCGACGGTGACCACGAGCGCTACGCCCATTACGTCCAGAAGGACAAGATCATGGCGAGCGCCCTGGAGGGCACTCCCGTGGTGGCACTGTGCGGCAAGGTCTGGGTCCCGGGGCGTGACCCGAAGAAGTACCCGGTCTGTCCCATGTGCAAGGAGATCTACGAGTCCATGGGCGCAGGCGGCGACAAGGACAAGGGCAAGGGCGGCAAGGACGGCGGCAAGAAGTAGCCCGTCCGGCCTCTTATCCCTTTATTCCGTTTCTCTGATTCTCTGATTCTCTGATTCCGACTCCGGCCCCCGGGGTGCGCGGCGACGCGTACCCCGGGGGCCGTTCGCGTGCCGGGCGCGGGGTGCGTGCGTTGCACGGGGTGCATCGCACGGTCACAGAGTGGTTGAGACCACTTGTCCGTCCGCTGGGGCGCCCTTAGTCTCCTGCCAGTTGTGCAGAACGAAACGCACGTTGCATGGAATGCAACGATTGACCGGTAGGGGTTCCGGATGAAGCTTTCTGCCCGAATTGCCGCTCCGGCCGCGGCTCTAGTGCTCGCCGGCCTCACCGCCACCGCCTGCGCGCCGCAGACCTCCGACACCAGTTCCGAGGGCGACAAGAAGACCGGGACGCTCCGCGTCTGGCTCTTCCAGGAGGTCGGCAACAAGCCCAAGGAGAAGGTCGTCGACGCCGCCGTCGCCGACTTCGAGAAGTCCCACGAGGGTGCCGAGGTCGAGGTCGAGTACATACCCGTCGACACCCGGGCCCAGCGCATCAAGGCCGCCTTCAACGACCCGAAGAGCGCCCCCGACCTCATCGAGTACGGCAACACCGACACCGCCGGCTACGTGAAGGACGGCGGACTGGCCGACATCAGCAAGGAGTTCGCGGCCTGGGACGAGGCCAAGGACACCGACCCGACGGCCAAGCAGTCCGTGACGGTGGACGGCTCGGTGTACGGGGCGCCTCTCTTCGTCGGCGTACGCGCGCTCTACTACCGGACCGACGTCCTCGAGGAACTCGGCGTCGAGCCCCCGAAGTCCCAGGACGAGCTGATCTCCACCGCCAAGAAGATCCACAAGGAGAAGCCGGACCTCTACGGTCTCGCGGTGGGCGGTGCGTACACCTACGGCGCCATGCCCTTCATCTGGGCGCAGGGCGGCGAACTCGCCGAGGAGACCGGGGTCACCTACCGGTCCGCCATCAACAGCGCGAAGGCACGCAAGGGCATCGAGGCCTACACCTCGCTGTTCGGCGACGACAACTGCCCGGCGGCCAAGTGCGCCGCCATGGGCGGCAACGCGACCGTCACCGCCTTCGCCTCAGGCAAGGCGGCCATGGCGATCGGCGGCGACTTCAGCCACGCCGCCGTCGAGGCGGGCACCGTGAAGGGCAAGTACGCGGTCGTGCCGCTGCCCGGCGTGAAGGAGGGGTCGATCGCCCCGGCGTTCGCGGGTGGCAACAACATCGGTGTGCTCAGGAGCAGTTCGCACCGCACCCTGGCCGTCGACCTCATGAAGTCGCTGACCGGCAAGAAGACGCAGGCCAAGATGTTCGACGCCATGGGCTTCCTGCCGACCTACACGGACGTGCTGGACACCGCGGCCGAGAAGGAGCCCTTCGTCGGCCCCTTCGTCGACACGCTCGGCTCGGGCGCGAAGTTCGTCCCGGCCTCCCCGGCCTGGGGACAGATCGACGCCTCGCTGGTCCTGCCGACCATGTTCCAGGAGATCGTCAGCGGCCGTAAGGACGTGGCCGCCGCCTCGGACGACGCGGCGAAGAAGATGGACACGGCGTTCGCCGAAGCGGGCTGACGATGACCGCGGACACCACACTGCGCAAGACCTCCGCGCGGTCCGGGGCGGGCGGGGTCACGACCCGCGCGCCCCGGCGCCGCCCGGCGTCACCGGCGCGGCGCTCCGGCTGGACCCCCTGGCTCTACCTGCTGCCCGCGCTCGTCCTCCTCGGCGGACTCCTCGTCTACCCGATCTACCAACTGGGCCTGATCTCCTTCCTGGAGTACACCCAGGCCCAGGTCAGCGGCGGCGAACCGACCACCTTCCAGGGCTTCGGCAACTACGCCACGCTCTTCGGCGACAGCCAGTTCTGGCAGGTGCTCCTCGCGACCGTGGTCTTCGCCGCGGCCTGCGTGCTCGCCACCCTTTTCACCGGCTGCGCCCTCGCCGTCCTGCTGACCCGGATCCGCGCCGTGCCGCGGCTCGCCCTCATGCTGGCCGCGCTGGGCGCCTGGGCGACGCCGGCGATCACCGGGTCGACCGTCTGGGTCTTCCTCTTCGACCCGGACTTCGGCCCGGTCAACAAGGTGCTGGGACTCGGCGACTTCTCCTGGACGTACGGGCGTTACAGCGCCTTCGCCCTGGTGCTCCTCGAAGTGCTCTGGTGCTCGTTCCCGTTCGTGATGGTGACCGTCTACGCCGGCATCCGCGCGATCCCCACCGAGGTGCTCGAGGCGGCCTCGCTGGACGGTGCCTCGCAGTGGCGGATCTGGCGGTCGGTCATGGCACCGATGCTGCGGCCGATCCTGATCGTCGTCACCATCCAGTCGGTCATCTGGGACTTCAAGGTCTTCACCCAGATCTACGTCATGACCAACGGCGGCGGCATCGCCGGCCAGAACCTGGTGCTCAACGTGTACGCGTACCAGAAGGCGTTCGCGTCCTCGCAGTACAGCCTCGGATCGGCGATCGGCGTCGTGATGCTGGTGATCCTGCTGGCCGTGACGCTCGTCTATCTGCGCCTGGTGCGGCGCCAGGGGGAGGAACTGTGAGTGCACGTGCCCTGCTGCGCGTCCGCCGGCCCGGGAGGCTGGCGGCGGAGGCGGCGGCCCTCGTCATCGCCGCCGCGGTCGCGTTCCCGCTCTACTGGATGGTGCTGTCCGCCTTCAAACCGGCGGGCGAGATCCAGTCCACCGAGGCCCGTCCCTGGACCCTGGCGCCCTCCTTCGACTCCTTCCGCCGGGTTTTCGAACAACAGGAATTCGGCCGTTACTTCCTCAACAGCCTGGTCGTCGCCGGCACGGTGGTCATCGCCTCCGCGCTGATCGCCTTCCTCGCCGCGACAGCGGTCACACGGTTCCGCTTCAAGTTCCGCACGACGCTGCTCATCATGTTCCTCGTGGCGCAGATGGTGCCGGTCGAGGCGCTGACCATCCCGCTGTTCTTCCTGATGCGGGACTTCGGCCAGCTGAACACGCTGGGATCACTGATCCTGCCGCATCTCGCGTTCTCGCTGCCGTTCGCCATCTGGATGCTGCGCGGCTTCGTCAAGGCCGTCCCGGACGCCCTGGAGGAGGCCGCCTACATCGACGGGGCGAGCCGCACCCGATTCCTGTGGCAGATCCTCTTCCCGCTGGTCTTCCCCGGCCTCGTGGCGACCAGTGTCTTCTCGTTCATCTCGACCTGGAACGACTTCCTCTTCGCGAAATCGTTCATCATCAGCGACACCTCCCAGTCGACGCTGCCCATGGCGTTGCTGGTCTTCTTCAAGCCCGACGAGAACGACTGGGGAGGGATCATGGCCGCCTCGACGGTGATGACCGTTCCCGTGCTGGTCTTCTTCGTACTCGTACAGCGCCGCCTGGTCTCCGGACTCGGCGGGGCGGTGAAGGACTGACATGCGTCATCTGATTCCGGCGCCCCTGCGCACCGGCGACGAGGGCCGCCGCGGGTTCCCCCTGGACGCCGCCACCACGATCACGGCGGGCCCCGGTACCGAGGGCACGGAACGCTGGCTGCGCTCCACCCTCGGGGCGGCCTTCGGCCTGCCGCTCGCACCCGGCACGGCGGGCGCCGAGGAGGCCGCGAACACCGTCGAGCTGCGCGTCGACCCCGCGCTGGAGCCCGAGGGCTACCGTCTCGCCGTGGTGCCCGTCCGGGGCGCGCTGATCACCGGTGGGAGCGCCGCAGGGGTGTTCTGGGGTGCTCAGACCCTCCGCCAGCTCCTCGGCCCCCAGGCGTTCCGCCGGGCGCCGGCCGGCCCCGCCGTGCGGCCCGTCATCCCCGCCACGGAGATCGAGGACGGGCCGCGCTTCGGCTGGCGCGGTCTGATGCTCGACGTGGCACGGCACTTCATGCCCAAGGACGGCGTGCTGCGCATGCTCGACCTGCTGGCCGCGCACAAACTCAACGTCTTCCATTTCCACCTCACCGACGACCAGGGCTGGCGCGTCGAGATCAAGCGCCACCCCCGGCTCACGGAGACCGGAGCCTGGCGCGCACGGACCAAATACGGCCACCGCGCCTCGGAACTCTGGGACGAGACACCGCACGGCGGTTTCTACACCCAGGACGACATCCGCGAAATCGTGGCCTACGCCGCCGAGAGGCATATCCGGGTCGTCCCCGAAATCGACATCCCGGGCCACTCGCAGGCAGCCATCAGCGCGTATCCGGAACTCGGCAACACCGACGTCGTCGACACCTCCGCCCTTTCCGTGTGGGACACCTGGGGTGTCAATCCGAACGTACTCGCCCCCACCGACAACACCCTGCGCTTCTTCGAGGGCGTCTTCGAGGAACTGCTCGACCTCTTCCCGGCCGACACCTCGCCGTTCATCCACGTCGGCGGTGACGAATGCCCGAAGGAACAGTGGAAGCGGTCGCCCGTCGCGCAGGCCCGCATCGCGGAACTCGGTCTGAAGGACGAGGACGGGCTCCAGTCGTGGTTCATCCGCCACTTCGACCGCTGGCTCACCGACCGGGGCCGCCGCCTCATCGGCTGGGACGAGATCCTGGAGGGTGGCATCGCCGACGGCGCCGCGGTGTCGTCGTGGCGGGGCTACGCGGGTGGGATCGCAGCCGCCGAGGCCGGGCACGACGTGGTGATGTGCCCCGAGCAGCAGGTGTACCTGGACCACCGTCAGGACGGCGGCCCCGACGAGCCGATGCCCATCGGGTTCGTCCGCACGCTGGAGGACGTCTACCGCTTCGAGCCCGTGCCCCCCGGCCTCTCCGAGGAGGCGGCCGGACACGTCATGGGCACCCAGGCCAACGTCTGGACCGAGGTCATGCAGAACCGACAGCGCGTCGACTACCAGGTCTTCCCGCGGCTCGCCGCCTTCGCGGAGGTCGCCTGGTCCCGGCTCCCGGCCCCCGGCGAGCGGGACTTCACCGACTTCGCGCGCAGGATGGAGACCCACTACGCCCGGCTCGACGCCCTGGGCGTCGATTACCGGCCGCCCGCGGGCCCGCTGCCGTGGCAACGCCGGCCCGGCGTCCTGGGTCGCCCGATCGAGGGACCGCCCCCGGTCGTGTGACCAACGCCCCACGCCCCGGCCAGGGGAACCGAATAAGTCGTACGAACTCTCTGAAGAGGTGCAATTCGTACGCCTGGCAGAAGCTCTGCCAAAGGTGACTTATCCCCTGGTCGGGGACGGAATCTCCCTTCGTGGACCCTCGCGTCGGACAGCCCGGAAGATGTGCCAGAGTTGCCACGTCCCGGCCGTGAGCACGTACCGTACGGCGGACAGGCGGGACTGCCGGGACACCGGGAAGGGGCAGCTGGGTTGACCACGCACGCACCGCAGGCGACGCAGTCGGTGACGCTGCCGGCCTCGCTCGACGAGGCCGTGGCGGCTCTCGGCGCCATGCCCGCCGCCGTCCCCGTGGCCGGCGGCACAGACCTCATGTCGGCCGTCAACAAGGGCCTGCTGCGGCCCTCGGGGCTCGTCGGTCTCGGCCGGATCAGCGAGCTGCGCGGCTGGCACTACCAGGACGGTCACGCCCTGCTCGGCGCCGGCCTCACCCACGCGCGCATGGGGCGGCCCGACTTCGCCGCCCTCATCCCCGCGCTGGCCGCCTCCGCGCGCGCCGCCGGCCCGCCCCAGATCCGCAACGCCGGGACGCTCGGCGGCAACATCGCCACCGCGGCGCCGACCGGTGACTCCCTCCCGGTGCTGGCCGCCCTGGAGGCCGAGCTGGTCATCGCGGGCGCCGGAGGCTCCCGGCGTGAGATCCCCGTCTCGCACCTGCTGGCGGGCCGCGACATGCTCGAACCCGCCGAGCTGATCGGCTTCGTCCGCGTACCGCTCCTGCACGCCCCCCAGGTCTTCCTCAAGGCGACCGGACGCACCGGCCCCGGCCGGGCCACCGCCTCCGTCGCGGTCGTCCTGGACCCGGCGCGCCGCGGAGTGCGCTGCGCGGTCGGCGCGATCGCCCCGATGCCCCTGCGGCCCCTGGAGGCCGAACGCTGGATCGCCTCCCTGATCGACTGGGACGGCGAACGGGGCCTGGCCCCCGACGCGCTGGCCGCCTTCGGCGAGTACGTCGCGGCCGCCTGCATCCCGGACCAGGCTCCACCGGACGACGGGGGAGAGGCACCTCCGCTGTCGCCCGCCGTCCTGCACCTGCGGCGCACGGTCGCCGCGCTCGCCCGACGCGCACTGGGGAGGGCACTGTCGTGAGCAATGAAGAGAACCCCGAGCAGCAGCACGGGCAGCCCGACCCGTACGCCGGCTGGACACCGACCCCGCAGGGCGGTGAGTACGACGCCGAGGCGACCGCCTTCGTCCACCTGCCCCCGGAGGACCTCGCCGCCCTCGGGAACGACCCGCTGGCCGCCCCCGGCCACAGCTACGTGCCGCCGATGATCCTGCCGCTGACCCCGGCCGCGGGACTCGACCCCGCGGCGACGGGCAGCTGGGTCACGCAGACGCAGAGCCAGCAGGAGAGGGCGGCCGAGCGGTCCGCGAACGCCGAGGCCGTGCACTGGCCCGACCCGAACCAGCAGCAGGACCCGTACGCGCGGCAGGACCCGTACCAGCAGCCGTACCCGGACACCTCGCAGTACGCGCAGACGTCGTCCACGACGGCCCAGTGGCACTTCACCGAGGCCGTCCCCGACCCGGAGCCGGCCCCCGAGCCCGCCGGGCACACCGGCCAGTGGACCATCCCGGTCGCCGAAGGCGACCTCCCGGAGGAGTCCGGCGAGTTCTCGGCGTCGGCGATGGCCTCCCAGTGGTACGCGGACACGCCCCCGGCCACCCTGCCGGGCGGTGCCCCCGCGCCGTGGGCGACGCAGGAACAGCCGGTCGCACCCGGGCCCGCCGCGGAAGAGGCCCCGGCCGGGCCCTCGGAGCCCGTGGAGGCCCTGGACGTCCCGGAGTCCACCGAGGACGCCCAGGAGGCGGACGCGGCCCCGGAGGAGGCCCCGGAGGCCTCCCTGGACGCCCCCGTCGCCCCCGTCGCGGAGGACCCGGCGCCGCAGGACGTGGAGCTTGCGGCCGAGGCACCGGAGGCGGCGGCCGAGCCCGACGGGACCGAACCCGCCCCGGAGCCTGACGGGGCGGAACCCGCCCCGGAGCCCGAAGCCACCCCGGGCCTCGAACCCGCTCCCGAGCACGGGCTCGCGCCCCCGGAGGAGGCCACGGCTCCTGCCGCCCCTCCGGACGGCCCCAGCGAGCACCCCTCGACCTCGTACGTCCTGCACGTGAACGGCGCCGACCGCCCCGTCAGCGACGCCTGGATCGGCGAGTCGCTCCTGTACGTGCTCCGTGAACGCCTCGGTCTCGCGGGCGCCAAGGACGGCTGCTCGCAGGGCGAGTGCGGTGCCTGCAACGTCCAGGTCGACGGCCGTCTGGTGGCCTCCTGCCTGGTTCCCGCCGCCACGACGGCCGGCAGCGAGGTCCGCACCGTCGAGGGCCTCGCGGTGGACGGCGAACCGTCCGACGTCCAGCGGGCCCTGGCCGAGTGCGGCGCCGTCCAGTGCGGCTTCTGCATCCCGGGCATGGCGATGACGGTCCACGACCTCCTGGAGGGCAACCACGCCCCCAGCGAGCTGGAGACCCGTCAGGCGCTGTGCGGCAACCTCTGCCGGTGCTCCGGCTACCGGGGTGTACTCGACGCCGTACGCGACGTCGTCGCGGCCCGGGAGGCGGCCGACGGGACGGTCACCGCCGCCCCGGACGACGCCGAACCGCGCATCCCGCACCAGGCCGCCCCCGGCGAGGGCGGCGTCCAGACCCACGAGGGAGACGTCCGGTGAATTCCGTGCCGTCCCCCGAACGACCGGTCACCCCCGACGACAGCCGAAGCAGCGGAGCGAACGACAAGGAGGCGGCGTGACCAGCGACGCAGCCACCGCGACCAGCGCCACACGGACCACACCGCAGTCCGAGGGCGCCGAACCGGAACAGGAAGTGCCCGCGCTCGGGCTGGGCACCTCGCTGCCGCCCGCCGACGCCCGCGCCAAGACCGAGGGCACCTTCCCCTACGCCGCCGACCTGTGGGCCGAGGGGCTGCTGTGGGCGGCGATGCTGCGCTCCCCGCACCCGCACGCGCGCATCCTGTCGATCGACACGACGGCCGCCGCCGCCATGCCGGGTGTCCGCGCGGTCGTCACGCACGAGGACATCCCCGGCGACGGTTCGTACGGCCGCCGGGTCGTCGACCGGCCCGTGTTCGCCTCCGATCTCGTCCGCCACCACGGCGAGGCGATCGCCGCCGTCGCCGCCGACCACCCCGACACCGCCAGGCTGGCCGCCGCGGCGATCGCCGTCGAGTACGAGCTGCTCGAACCGGTCACCGACCCCGAGAAGGCCTTCGCCGCCGAACCCCTGCACCCCGACGGCAACCTCATCCGCCACATCCCGCTGCGCTACGGCGACCCGGACGCCCTCGGTGAGGTCATCGTCGAGGGCCTGTACCGCATCGGCCGTCAGGACCCCGCCCCGATCGGCGCCGAGGCAGGCCTCGCCGTGCCACGCCCCGACGGGGGCGTCGAGCTGTACACGGCGTCCACCGACCCGCACACCGACCGCGATCTGGCCGCCGCCTGCTTCGGCCTGGACCCCGACCGGGTCAAGGTCGTCGTGACCGGTGTCCCCGGTGCGACGGGCGACCGGGAGGACCCCGGCTTCCAGATCCCGCTCGGTCTCCTCGCGCTGCACACCGGCTGCCCCGTCAAACTGGCGGCCACCCGCGAGGAGTCCTTCCTCGGGCACGCCCACCGCCACCCGACCCTGCTGCGCTACCGCCACCACGCGGACGCCGAGGGCAGGCTGGTCAAGGTCGAGGCACAGATCCTCCTCGACGCCGGCGCGTACGCCGACTCCTCGTCCGAGTCCCTGGCCGCCGCCGTGGCCTTCGCCTGCGGTCCGTACGTCGTCCCGCACGCCTTCATCGAGGGCTGGGCGGTCCGTACGAACAACCCGCCGTCCGGGCACGTGCGGGGCGAGGGCGCGATGCAGGTCTGCGCCGCCTACGAGGGCCAGATGGACAAGCTGGCGGCGAAACTGGGCATCGACCCGGTCGAACTCCGGCTGCGCAACGCGCTGTCCACGGGCGACATCCTCCCCACCAGCCAGACGGTGACCTGCCCCGCCCCCGTCGCCGAACTCCTCGGCGAGCTCCGCGACTTCCCGCTGCCGGCGCTCCCCAAGGACGCCCCGGAGGACGACTGGCTGCTCCCCGGGGGCCCGGAGGGCGCGGGCGAGCCCGGTGCCGTGCGAAGGGGCGTCGGCTACGCCCTGGGCATGGTCCACATGCTGGGCGCCGAGGGTGCCGACGAGGTCTCCACGGCCACGGTGCGGGTCCACGACGGCGTCGCCACCGTCATCTGCGCGGCCGTCGAGACCGGGCAGGGCTTCACCACGCTCGCCCGGCAGATCGTCCAGGAGACCCTGGGCGTCGAAGAGGTACACGTGGCGGCGGTGGACACCGACCAGCCCCCCGCGGGCCCTGCGACGCACGGCCGTCACACCTGGGTCTCGGGCGGTGCGGTCGAACGCGCCGCCAAGATGGTCCGCACCCAGCTCCTCCAGCCGCTGGCCCACAAGTTCGGCATGTCCACCGAGCTCCTCCAGATCGCCGACGGCAAGATCACCTCATACGACGGTGTGCTGTCCACGACGGTCATGGAGGCGATGGACGGCAAGGAACTCTGGGCCACCGCCCAGTGCCGCCCCCACCCCACCGAACCCCTGGACGAGTCCGGGCAGGGGGACGCGTTCGTGGGTCTGGCCTTCTGCGCGGTCCGCGCGGTGGTGGACGTCGACATCGAGCTCGGCTCGGTCCGGGTGGTCGAGATGGCCGTCGCCCAGGACGTCGGCCGGATCCTCAACCCGTCACAGCTGGCGACCCGCATCGAGGCCGGCGTCACGCAGGGCATCGGCGCGGCCCTCACGGAGAACCTCCGTACCGCCCGCGGACTCATCCGGCACCCGGACCTCACCGGTTACGCCCTTCCGACGGCACTGGACGCCCCGGACATCCACATCGTCAAGCTGATCGAGGAACGCGACGTGGTCGCCCCCTTCGGCGCCAAGCCGGTCTCGGCGGTCCCGGTCGTGACGTCCCCGGCCGCGGTCGCCTCGGCGGTCCGCGCCGCGACGGGCCGCCCGGTCAACCGCCTCCCGATCCGCCCTCAGGCGGCGGTGGCCACAACCAAGTCCTGAGCCGGGGCGGCGCTGCGGCCGTGACGTGTGATGCGCGTTGCACCCGTGGCCCGTGCATGCGGAGTGTCACCGTTGCTGACTACTGTGGCCCTTGAAGCAGTGGCCGGCCGGATACGGGGAGTGTGCTGTGCTGCCGACTGAGGGTTCCGTAGGGGGTATGGCGGCTGTGCCGTTCATGGGTGTCACGTCAGCTGCCGCGGCAGCCGAACTGGCCACCGAGCTCACGTCGTTCAAGAAATTTCGCAATCGTATCGACGAGATACTGATCGCGCTAAAGGAGTCCCCGGCCGACGCGACCCAGCTCGGCCAGGACCCGATGAAGCGCGCCCAGTTCGGCGGCGGCGACTACCACTGGGCCGAGGCCGCAAGCCTGTTCATGTCGTACCAGACGGTGATCACAGAGCTGGAGACGCTCTCGAAGACCCTCTCGGACTCCATAGAGGGCTTGAGCATCGCGGTCCTGGCCTCGCACAACGGCTACGAGAACCTGGACATCGACATCCGGCGCCGCATGCTCGAGATCTCGGACGGGGTGAAGGAGCAGTACGGGGGCGAGTACGACCCGACGGGCCGGCGGAACGGGGACACGACTCCGGACACACCCAAGCCGGAGCCGACCACCGGAGCGATCTGACGACGACTAACGCAAGTACTGCACGGGGGACGGAGGGGGCTGGGGATGGACCACGGGGAAGCAGGACAGGGCACACCCTTCGACAGCATGACTCACGAGACCATGCTGGCCTGGTTGGACATGGCCAACAGCGGGGCGATCCAGGGTGCGTCGGACCGGTTGATCAGTGCTGCCAAGGAGATCCGCGAGATCGCGGAGGAGCTGAAGGCCCGTCCGCAGACGGTCGAGTGGAAGGGCGAGGGCGCCACAGCCTTCCGTACCTGGAGCGCGGACCTGGCCAACGCGACGCTGCGCCTCGGCGATTACAGCGAAGGCGCGTCGAAGTGGCTGGCGCAGGCCTCCGACTCGCTCGCCTTGGCCCAGGTGTCCATCCCGCGTACGGACGCGAGCGCACAGGCGAACCTGGATGCGTCGAAGGCGGCGCGGAACGACCCGGACGCGTCGGCGGTAGAGAAGAAGTCCCTGGAGACCCTGCTCGCCGCCAAGGAGTCGAACCGCCAGGAGGCGGCGGCACAGATGCGGAAGCTGGCGCAGTCGTACGCGTTGTCGGCCTCGCAGCTGGACGGCCTGGAGAAGCCGGCGTTCCCGCCTCCGCCGGGGGCGATCGTGCCTGAGCGCGACGATAGGGCGCTGAACACAAGCAATAGTCGCGACTTCACGTCCGGGCCGGCGGGTGACGGTGCGACCGCCCATGTTCCGGTGAGTGAGGGTAATGGCGTGGACAGTCCGGGCAGTACCACGACTGCCGCACGAGTGGTGGTGGATCAGCCCACCGTGGCCGGGCCGCCGGTTTCGCGGCCGGTGGCGATGGAGATTGCTGGGGTAGCCACGCTGCCCGACACGCCAACTGCTGTGCCGCACGCCTCTGCCGTGGGAGGCAAGCCAGATGGCGCTCCTGCCCTCACAGGTCCTCTTGCAGTTGGAGGAACAGTCCTTCCGCCCAGCACCAGGGGTGGAAGGACGGCAGGCAATGTGCGCCTGCCGATTCTTTCGCCAGGCGGAGGAAATCCGGGGAGCGGTATCGTCGGCAGACCTTCCCAAGATGGAGGAACTGTCGGAGGCCGACCTGTTGCACAATCCACCGGCCACCCGGCAAGCGGATTGGCCCGCGGCAATGTCATCGGTAGCGAAGGAACACCTGGCGGCCGACCGCCCATGGAGCATGGCGGGAGCTCGGGCGGCCGGAGTGGCATTGTCGGTGGCCGCCGCTCGACAGGCGAGGCCGGAGGCGTGGTAGGCGGCCGTCCTCAGCAGGCTGGACGCTCGCTCGGTCGGCCCTTTACTCCCGGGGGCACCGGTCTGGTTCGAGGAGTTGCAGGCGAGGGCACTCGTGGCGCCGGTGGTGCAGGACGCGGAGCGGGAAGTGCTCCGCAGAGGCCAGGAGACCCGCGGCGTGAGGACCGCGAGCGTCCGGACTACCTCGTGGAGGACGAGGAGACGTGGCAGCAAGGTGGTCGGCGGGCTGTGCCGCCTGTTATTGACTGAGCCGTAGACAACAGAGGAATCGGATGCGTACCAGCAGCACCGGGGGTGCCCCCCGTCGAGTCGCTTTGCCCCTTGTGCTAGGCCTATTGCTTGCCGTGGGTCTCTCCGCACGTGCTCAAGCCGATTCTGCTCGCTCCGAGCAGTGGCATCTCGATGCCATGAAGGCTGAGGAGATGTGGCAGGACAGTACCGGCGAGGGAGTCACTGTCGCCGTTGTCGACTCAGGTGTGGACGCGACCAATGCTGATCTGGTCGGTCGGGTCCTCAATGGGTTGAACCTCGAAGAAACCCTTCCGGGCGACGAACTTGACGATTACAGCGGCCACGGCACAGGCATGGCTGGCTTGATCTCCGGCACTGGCAAAGCTATTGCAGGGAACGGTGCTTTCGGATTGGCTCCGGGCGCCAAGATTCTTCCTATTCGTATGCCGAAGGGGGGAGGGGGGGCGACCCAGGCTGAGGGGGAAAGGCGCTTCAATGAGAGCCTTTCGAAGGCAATTCGCTACGCTGTGGACCGTGACGCCAAGATCATCAATGTCTCGTTGGGATCTAGTGCTGGCTCGGACCAATTGAATGACGCAGTCGCCTACGCTCTAGCCGAGGGATCGCTCATCTTTGCTGCAGCCGGAAACTCTGGCGACGACACAAACTTTGTTGAGTACCCTGCAGGAACACCTGGTGTCGTGGGCGTTGGCGCCATCGGAAAAGATCTCCAAAAGACAGATGAATCGCAGTTCGGCCCTCAGGTGGACTTGTCTGCGCCGGGCGAAGAGATGATTCATGCCTGTGGCGGTGACACTGGGTTGTGCGAGTCGCACGGGAGCAGCGATGCCTCCGCCCTCGCTTCCGCCTCCGCCGCGCTCATCTGGTCCAAGTACCCGGACTGGACCAACAACCAAGTCCTTCGGGTCCTGCTCAACACGGCCGGTGGCCCCACGACCGGTGAGGAGCGCGCGGACGACATCGGCTACGGCATCGTCCGCCCCCGGATCGCCCTGAAGACCCCTGGCGACCCGGGCCCCGCCGACGAGTACCCCCTCCCCGACCTCGCGGAGGCCGAGTCCCGGACGCCCTCCGCCGAACCCACCAAGGCAGTGGGCGGCTCCGAGGAGAGCGACAAGCCGGCGGCTGCAGCGCCGACCACCGACGACGGCGGCAACACGGCTCTCTGGATCGGTCTGGGCATCGGTGCGGCCGCCCTCATCGGCGCCGCAGTGGCAGTCATGGCAATCCGCTCCCGCCGCCGGAGCGCCGCGCGCACTGCCCCGCACTCGCATCCGTACCAGCAGCAACCACAGCCGCCGTACCCGTCGTACGGGCCCCCGCCCGGCGCTCCTGGATCCGGTGCACCGTACGGCGGCCCTCCAGGCCAAGGCCCCACCGCCTGAATCCGCCTGGTGATAGCCCGCCAGGCTCCCTACCCGGGAAGCCTCAGGCCTCGGCTGTCGGCGACGCGGAGGGCGTCGGTCAGGCACTCCGCGAGCCGCCGAGTCACGTAGAGCAGCTCATCCCGCGTGGGACGTTCGAGGCTTCGGATCACGGTGCGGGAGAGCTTGAGAACCTCTCTTCCTGTGTCGAGCTGAGTAGCTTCGACGCTGTCGGCCAGGCGTGAAAGGTGGCTATGCGCGCCGTCGGTGACAAGGAGGGTCGGTTGGCCGTCCGCCCCGCACCAGGGCAGCAGTCGAATCGGCTGCGTCCTCGGCGGCATCCCGTACCTCTCGCTCGCGTTCCAGACACCCTTGTCGATGGCGATCCAGACCTGGCAGCCCCCGAAGGCGAACATCCCGGCGACCCCGAACGCGGCGACCGGCACCGCAAGAGCCGCGTCCGACGGCTGCCGCGCCGCGTGCGGCCGGGCCTGCCAGTACAGCCGATAAGGGCCGACCAACGCCACGACGAGAAACGCCGCGGCTATGACGAACAAGAAGATGCTGACTGCCACGCGCGCTCCCCATGATCCCGGTCCTTCGGGCCCGTGCTTGCGCAAGGGGCCAGATCATACGGCGGTGTCTTGGGGGCGCGGCAACGCTGCGGCGCCGGGCGGGTGTTCCGCGCCGGCGCCGCATGTGGAGACCGTGACCGGATTCGAACCGGTGTAACTCGAGTTGCAGTCGAGCCCCTGAGCCTCTCGGGCACACGGTCGAGTGGTGTCCCTTTCCTCTGCTCAAGACCGTACGGCTGCGACATGGATGCCATCAAGGGACGATGGCCTGCCGCAACGGGACTGCCATACGGCGTTCATGAACAGTGGCGGAACCGAGCCGTGACTGTGTGGCCGAGATGCGGCCGTCGCGTTCGTCCGGAGTTTCGGCGAGTGCGCTGTCCGTCGCCCTCGGTGGATATGGGGGCGATACGGTGAGGTAGGTCGGTGGCCGCGAGAATAGGGCGAAGCGGTCTACGCAGAGGGACTTGGGGGAATTCGTGTCGTTCGAGGAAGAATGGGCTGAACTGCGCGCGGCGGCAGTCCAGCGGAGCGCCATGCAGATCAACAGCGTTCCGGCCGAGGAGGGCGGGCGGAGTGGGGCTGCCGACCTTGTGGTCAATCGGGACGACCTCGGGGCTATCGGGAA
The DNA here is from genome assembly GCF_029428875.1 of Streptomyces sp. JH34. Classification (NCBI taxonomy): domain Bacteria; kingdom Bacillati; phylum Actinomycetota; class Actinomycetes; order Kitasatosporales; family Streptomycetaceae; genus Streptomyces; species Streptomyces sp. JH34. Next base: position 4,516,536 of record NZ_JAJSOO010000001.1, read on the forward strand.
CGACGCTTATGGCCTGAGGGTGAGGTTGTCGAAGGAAGGTGACCTCGCTCGGCCTGCCACTTTCGATGCGGCGATCGCGCTCACCAACGGTAACTTCGCGAGTGGTGCGGCGGTGCTCAAGGTGCACGACTTCTGGCAGACGCATCTGAAGACGCTCCTCGACTCCTGTGCGCACATTTCGAATCACCTGGATTACACCAAGGCCCAGCATGCGAAGGACGAAGTGAGGATCGAGGGAGGTCTGGCGCCGATCTCCAAGCTCACGGAATACATGAAGTAGGACTCGGGGGAAACGCGCGTGCTGAATTACGGTGACATTGTCGATGCCCCGGTGGCGAAGTTGAAGGCCGCGGCCGACGGCTGGTCGGAAATGGCTGGCAAGCTGGACAAGCTTGCGACCGAAGCTGCTGACGGGATGAAGGTCAAGGCGGAAAAGGCGGACTGGGAAGGCCTGAACGCGGGTGTCACCAAGGCGTTCGTCAGTAAGACCGCCAAGGAATTTTCGGATGCCGCAGCCGAGGCCAAGGGAGTGAAGATAATCCTCGAAGAGGGTCACGCGGCTATAAAGAGGGCCAAGGATGATCTGGTCAACATCAGGGACCACGAAGGACCTGCGGCCGGGATCCGTGTGGACGGCAACGGCAAGGTCTCCGCGCGCCACCCGGCTGAGGACATTCCTCTTGCACAGCGCGCGCACGACCCCGACTATGCCGAGATGGCGCGGCAGCAGAAGGAGAACATCGCCGCCTGGCAGAAGAAGATCGACCTGATCGTCGACAACTGCAACGATACCGATGTGTCCTTCAAGAACTCACTTGAGGCCAACGTAACCAGCCGCAAGGACTTCAGAGCCCCGAAGTACACGAAGATGGACCAGGAGGAGGCGCACAGGGCCGCCGGCCTGGCTGCCAAGGGGCGCGACCTCACGCACACCGAACTTCAGGCGCTCAACGAACTACTTCGCGACAACAGTAAGTCTGTTGAGTTCTCCAAGAACTTTTACGAGAAGCTTGGCCCGGAGAAGTCGCTTACCTTTTTTGGTCAGCTCTCGACCAGTACGTACGTGTACCCCAAGGTCGACAGTGAGCGGCTCAAGGATGTTCAGGCGCTGCAGAAAAATCTGGGGCTCAACCTTGCCACGGCCTCTCAGGACAAGGCATTTACCGCCGAGTGGGGACCTGACCTGCGCAAGCTGGGTACGGAACGAATTCCGTTGGCAAAGAACGACTACGGCGGGCCGTTCGGCTACCAGCTCCTCGGCGGGATCATGCGCTACGGGAACTACGATGCCAAGTTTCTGAACCCGATTGCCGAGCACGTCGCACAATTGCACCAGAAGGATCCGTTCAGGTTTGGCGGCAACAAGGAGTCGAACAATTCGCTCAAGAACCCGTTTAACCCCTCGGGTGTGAACGGGGCGGGATACGACCCGACCGTCTCCATGCTGGAAGCGCTCGGCAACAGCCCGGACGCAGCCAAGCGCTTCTTCGCTGACGCTCCGACCGCGTACAACGAAGACGGTACGATCAAGAAGAGTGGCGAGGCTGACCTCGGGAAAGACGAGAATGGCGGTCCGATCAGCAACTACCTCGAATTCTTCGGCAACGAGAAGTGGGAGTCGTTCGGGGACATTGATCGGGGCGACGAGGCTAAGCGCGAAACGGCACTGGGCTATATGCCAGATGCGCTGGGCGAGGCCCTGGAGGCTGCGACACTTGGGTATCCGGCCGGTCGCCCGGATGCGGGCGTGGCGCGGGACGCGGACAACGCTGTGGTGATGCAGCAGGTCATGGAGAAGTACGGTGCTGACGCCGCCTTGTTGAAGAAACACGAGGCAATGACCGACAGCCTGGGAATCATGGGTGCGGGCTACATCGACGACATCAATTGGGCGTTGGACAAGGGGCGATCGGAAAGCATCTTCGCTCCCCGACAGAACTCTGAAGGTCACTTGCCTTTCGCGGAGGGGGAGGAGCAGAGGAGCGTCGCACGCGGGTTCCTCAGCGCCCTCGGCCAGCATCCGGACGCCTATGCGACGGTCTCGGCCGCGGAGCAGGTCTACACCAGAAGTGCCCTGGAAGGTCAAGTAGGTGCCGAAGGTCAGATCGACAAGGGAGCCGCGCGGTCCATCGTCCATGTCGGTGCCGAGGTGCAGGGAATGCTCGACCAATCCCGTGCCGACCAGGTCGAGGCGGAGCACATGAAAACGCATGAGGACTACGAGAAGGCGGTGGCCAAGCGTGCGGGCTGGATCGAGTTCGGCGCAGCGGCCGGAGTTGCGGCGGGCGTCGCTTTCCTGCCTGCCACGGCCGCAGTGGGCACGGCTGCGGTACTCATCCCCTTGGCGACCGATACGGCGAGCGGCGCTGTGGAGCAAGTCATCGGTCAGGTCGTCGGGGACATCTCGGACAACTCTGTCGAAAAGAGCAAGGAGAAAGAGGAGGAGTTGACTCTGACGGAGTGGAACAGTATCTACCGTTCCGGTGAGTCCCTGGCTGAGGCCCCGATGGAAACGTTTATGACGCGAAACGGTATCGCTCCGGCGAGTGAATTCGATATTGACTTGAAAGAGTCGATGAGGAGCGGCTATTCGGCGGGCAACGATCGCGAGAACCAGCAGGGCAGGGCTCCGGAGACCGGCTGACGAGGCAGGAGGTAAGGCACATAAATGAAGGGTGCGGGAGTCGTGCGAGTGGGACGTTCGTTTGTTGTCGTGGTCCTGGCATTGACCGTGAGTCTGGGGTTGGTTTCCTGCGGAGCTGACGAGGCAAGGGAAGAGGAGACGTTCGTAGGTGCCGACGAGGTATGTGACGGTCTCTTCGATGGTCCGTTGGCGAAGCAGGTTGAGTTGGTCACAGGTGACACCGAGTTCTTCGCGATGGGCGCCGAAGGTGGGGCGATGAGTAGTGTTGTCGACGCCCTGAAACGCGGATACGCGTCCGGTCGTAGCTGGGCCACCGGAGGGGATCTGTGTGAGCTGGATCCGAAGGGCGGAAGGCTGGGGGAGGGGGCAGACATCAAGGTCTCCATGTATGCGCCGCAGGATGTGGAAGATTCGAGGGACCAGGCCGCTACGGAGCTGTACACCATGGGGAAGAGATCTGAGGTGGGGGAGAGGAGCGCGTCGCTCTACCTGGAGTGCGTGAGCCCGCAGATCGAGGGATCGGAAGAGATCCCGCTGCGTATCCATGGAGGTTTCGATCGCGGCGAGAGTAGTGCACCTGACAGCCGTCGATTCCGCAACGCCAACATGGAGATCCTCCACGCCGGAGCGCTTGCCCTCGTCAAGGAGCTGGACTGCAAGGACAGAGCCGGGCTTCCTGAAACCCCGGTTCTACAGCCGAAATAGGCGACGCCTACTCTCCGGGGGACGGCTCCGGATCGCTGCGAAGTCCAGGGCAGCGGGCGCGGCACAATACGACTGCCATACCGCGTTTACGGTCCGGGCGAGCCGTGGTCGTACGACCGACGGACCAGCCGGATCCCGCCCATCGACAGGGGTCACACACCGTCGTGGCCCTTACTCTGGGGCTCATGACTGCCCTGGAACCCCGTGACGCCGAGGTCACGGCCGCCCTCGTGGAGACGACCACCGCACCCGTTCCCGCGGAGGGCGTGCTCGGGCGTACGTACAGGGCTCTCAGCATCGGCATCGTGTCCGTCGTCCTGCTCATCGCCTTCGAGGCGACCGCCGTCGGCACGGCCATGCCGGTCGCCGCCCGGGAGCTGCACGGCATCCCGCTCTACGCGTTCGCGTTCTCCGCGTACTTCACGACCAGCCTCTTCGCCATGGTGCTCTCCGGGCAGTGGGCCGACCGGCGCGGGCCGCTCGCGCCGCTCGCCACCGGGATCGGCGCGTTCGGGGCGGGACTGCTGCTCTCCGGTACCGCGGGTGGCATGTGGACGTTCATCGCGGGCCGGGCCGTCCAGGGCATCGGCGGCGGTCTCGTGATCGTGGCGCTCTACGTGGTCATCGGGCGCGCCTATCCCGAGCGGATCCGGCCGAGCATCATGGCCGCGTTCTCGGCCGCCTGGATCGTGCCGTCCGTCGTCGGGCCGCTCGCCTCGGGGACGGTGACCGAACATCTCGGGTGGCGCTGGGTCTTCGTGGGCATCCCGGTGCTCATACTCCTGCCCCTCGGCCTTGCCCTGCCCGCGATCCGGCGGATGGCGGGCGGCCCCACCGACACCGAGGCCGCAGCGCAGCCCTTCGACGCCCGCCGCATCCGGCTCGCGCTCGGGATCTCGGCCGGTGCCGGGCTGCTCCAGTACGCGGGGCAGGAGCTCAGGTGGCTCTCCCTGGTCCCGGCGCTCGCCGGCATCGTCCTGCTCGTCCCCGCGGTGCGCGGGCTGCTGCCCCGGGGCACCATGCGGGCCGCGCGGGGACTGCCCGCGGTGATCCTGCTCCGAGGGATCGCCGCCGGTTCGTTCATCGTCGCCGAATCCTTCGTCCCGCTGATGCTGGTGACCCAGCGCGGGCTGTCCCCGACCCTCGCCGGCCTCTCCCTGGCCGCCGGTGGTCTGACCTGGGCGCTCGGCTCATGGGTCCTGGCCCGGCCCCGACTGGAGCAGCACCGGGGCGCTCTCATGGTGATGGGCATGGTGCTCGTGACGGCGGCGATCGTCGCCGCGCCGAGCGTGCTCGTCGAGGCGGTGCCGGTGTGGACCCTGGCCGCGGTCTGGGGTGTCGGATGCTTCGGCATGGGCATCGTGATCGCGTCGACGAGCGTGCTGCTGCTGAAGTTGTCCGCGCCGCAGGACGCGGGGGCGAACTCCGCCGCCCTGCAGATCTCCGACGGGCTCGCCAACGTGCTGCTGCTCGCGGCAGGGGGTGCGGCGTTCGCCGCCCTGGGAGGCGGCGCGGTGGGAGCGGCGGCGCACGGGGCCGTGAGTGGCGGTGCGGCGGCGCATCCGGGCGCGTTCACGGTCGTCTTCCTGCCGATGGCGGCGGTGGCGCTGGTCGGGGTGTGGGTGGCGAGCCGGGTGAGGGAAGCCCAGGTACCGTGCGGTACCCCGTAGGCCTCGCCTGTGAAGAGGGTCTCAGCGGCATCGGATCGCGGCTGTTCCGTACGAGGTCCGGCCCCGCCCGCCGGTAGGGTGGCCCGGTTGTCGTATCGCGTACGGGCTGCCCGCGGCCCGCACGGACAACGCCCCACGTACCCGAGTGCCCCGAACCGGAGACCGTGACTACTACCGCCTCCCACCACCTCTCACCCGCCTTTCCCGGCCGCGCCCCCTGGGGGACCGCCGGGAAGCTGCGTGCCTGGCAGCAGGGTGCCATGGAGAAGTACATCCAGGAGCAGCCGCGGGACTTCCTCGCGGTCGCCACCCCCGGCGCGGGCAAGACGACCTTCGCGCTGACCCTCGCCTCATGGCTGCTGCACCACCACGTGGTGCAGCAGATCACCGTCGTGGCGCCCACCGAGCACCTCAAGAAGCAGTGGGCGGAGGCAGCCGCACGCATAGGGATCAAGCTGGACCCCGAGTACAGCGCCGGGCCCGTGAGCAAGGAGTACCACGGGGTCGCGATCACGTACGCCGGTGTCGGCGTGCGCCCCATGCTGCACCGCAACCGCTGCGAGCAGCGCAAGACGCTCGTGATCCTCGACGAGATCCACCACGCCGGTGACTCGAAGTCCTGGGGCGAGGCGTGCCAGGAGGCCTTCGATCCGGCGACCCGGCGCCTCGCGCTCACGGGTACGCCGTTCCGGTCCGACACGAACCCGATCCCGTTCGTGGCGTACGAGGAGGGCAACGACGGTATCCGCCGCTCCTCGGCCGACTACACGTACGGCTACGGCAACGCGCTCTCCGACGGCGTCGTGCGTCCTGTGATCTTCCTCAGCTACAGCGGCAACATGCGCTGGCGCACCAAGGCCGGCGACGAGATCGCGGCACGGCTGGGCGAGCCGATGACGAAGGACGCCATCGGGCAGGCCTGGCGCACCGCGCTCGCACCGACCGGTGACTGGATCCCGAACGTGCTGGCCGCCGCCGACAAGCGGCTGACCGAGGTTCGTAAGGGCATTCCGGACGCGGGTGGGCTCGTGATCGCGACGGACCAGGAGTCGGCGCGTGCGTACGCCAAGATCCTCAAGTCGGTCACGGGTGAGAAGCCGACGGTGGTCCTCTCCGACGAGAAGGCCGCGTCCAAGAACATCGACAAGTTCAGCCAGGACGGGTCGCGCTGGATGGTCGCGGTCCGGATGGTGTCGGAGGGCGTCGACGTGCCGCGCCTCGCGGTCGGTGTGTACGCGACGACCATCTCGACGCCGCTGTTCTTCGCCCAGGCCGTCGGCCGTTTCGTACGGTCGCGGAGACGCGGCGAGACCGCCTCGGTGTTCCTGCCGACGATCCCGATGCTCCTCGACTTCGCGAACGAGATGGAGGTCGAGCGCGACCACGTGCTCGACAAGCCCAAGAAGGGCAGCGACGAGGAGAACCCCTTCGCGGAGGAGGACCAGCTCCTCGCCGACGCGGAGAAGCTCGAGGACGAGGAGACCGAGGACCAGCTGCCCTTCGAGGCGCTGGAGTCCGACGCGGTCTTCGACCGGGTGCTCTACGACGGTGCCGAATTCGGTATGCAGGCTCACCCGGGGAGCGAGGAGGAGCAGGACTACCTGGGCATCCCGGGCCTCCTGGAGCCCGACCAGGTGCAGCTCCTGCTCCAGAAGCGGCAGACCCGGCAGATCGCGCACAGCCGCCAGAAGCCGGCCGCGGAGGCCGATCTCCTGGAGAAGGCCGCGGAGGAGCGGCCGGTGGTCACGCACAAGAAGCTGCTGGAGCTCCGCAAGCAGCTCAACACGATGGTGTCGGCGTACACGCACCAGAGCGGCAAGCCGCACGGGGTGATCCACACCGAGCTGCGGAGGGTGTGCGGTGGCCCGCCGAGTGCGGAGGCCACGGCCGGGCAGATCCAGGACCGGATCAAGAAGGTCCAGGAGTGGGCCACGCGGATGCGGTGAGCCCGGCCGGACGGACCCGGCAGGCCCCGGCACGGGAGCGGCGTGATCCGCCTCCGCGCCGGGGCCGCGGTGTCATCGGGGCAGAGCGTCGGGCACTTCGGCGGGGAGTTGTGCCCGTGAGGCGCAGCCGAGTTCCTCCGCCACGGCGCGGGATACGGCGTTGAGGATGGCCATGCGTCCCTTTCCGTCGGGGTTGACCTGGCCCCGGGCGGAATACATGTCCGCTTTGACATAGGGCTTCTTGCCGTCGGACCCTTCCGTGGGGCACGCGAAGTAGAGCGAGGTGCCCTGGTCACCACTTGCCGTGGCGAACAGGCCCAAAGGAAAGAACATTTCACCCGCGTCGCTCGCCTTGTTCTCTTGAGCAAGGTCAGGGTGGCTGTGCCACGCAGAAAAGCTGATGTCGAGCAGCGGGAAGTCACTCCCGTCGGCCTTGTAGATGACGCACGTGTTCTTCTCGGTCGGCTTGGCACGAAGAGTCTTCGCCGCGAGCTCCAGGGAGAAAGGGCGTAGGGCCACAGACTTGTCGGTCCCCTGGAACTCGTTGAACCGCTCCGTGCCGCCCAAACTTTCCAGGGCTGTCGCCGCCGTCTTGTCCAGTGTCCCGTCGCAGACCTGGGACGCGGACAGCACATCCGGCTTCTCCACGCCGTCGCCGTCGTTGCCGCACGCAGTGCCACCGGCGGCCAGCAACAGTGCTCCGGATGCAGCCATGAGTAGTCTTTTCCTCATCGGACTCCTGATCTTCGATCCTCCGGTCGGCCCGGTCAGTCCTTGTAGGCGGGACGCCCGCGATAGTCGCCCTGAATTGTTCCGGTGCCGAGATAGCCGCCTTCGATATCCTGTTTCCACTGCGCACGGTTGATGGCGTCGGCTTGTTTCGGATTCTGGTCGAGATATGTCTGGTACGAATCGCCGAGTTGGGCGGTTCCCTGCCGGTAGAACTCGCTGCTCGTGGTCTGCGCCTTCTCCGTCGGGTCCTCCTCCGCCGCGTCGACACCCTTGTCGATCTCGTGCCCGATAAAGGTGTTGACGGCCTCACCGACGGTGTCGGTGACCAGCGGCGCGACCGCCACGCCCGCGACAGCGGTGCCGGGAACGGGTAGGGCGGCGATGCCTCCTCCCACCACGATGCCGGCGCCCAGACCGATCCAGTCCCCCGATCGTGCCAAGGACTTGTTGGCCTCTTCGGAGTCGGCCGTGTATGTCGTTTCTGCCTGCTGCACGCGTGCCTGGTCCAGAATGCCGCGCGCTTCGGCACCCGTGGTCATCGCATCGTGCGCGTGGTCCATGCTCGCCGCATCGGTCGCAGGGAAGGCGTCCATCGCGCTGAGCGTGTACAGGTGCTGTGCCGCCGAGACCACACCGTGGGACGTCTCGTTCTGTCCCAGCACGCTGAGGAAATTGATGGCGCCCTGATCGGTGAAGTTCGCCCGCCCGGCATACTTCGGGGGGAACGCTTCGGCGTCCGTCGCCGAGTCGCCAAGGCCCGACAGGCTGTAGTCGATGTCGTCGATGTACGCCGCGCCCATCTTGCCCAGGCTGTCCGCGAGCTCCGACTGCTTGTGCAGCATTTCGGGGCCCTTCTCGCTCCCGTACAGGTACGCCACCTGCTCCATGACCCCTGCCGTCGCCGCCGTGCGGTGGTCCCCGCTGCCGGGGTGCAGGGGGTCCTTGCCGGTCATCGGGTCGGAGTCGTACGCGTAACCGGTGGTGGCGGACTCCAGCGCGTGGCCCAGCGAGTCCTTGCCGGCGTTGATCTTGCTGTCGCCGTCGAGCGTCGGGTCCGCGAGCCAGATGCGGTCCTGGGTGAGGTACTTGAGGTGCTCGTTGATCTCACCGTCCTTGTCGACCGCTTTCCCTGCGCCCTCGGGCTGTGCGAAGAACTGGGTGGAGGCGTCAGGGTTGTGGCCCAGGGCCTCCATGAAGCCCGTCATCGGGTCGCGGCCACGATCGTGCTTGCCGTAGAAGTTGAGGTCGCCGCTGTTCCAGTTGTTGACCCAGGGGCTCATGTCCTCGACGTTGCGTTCCTTGTCGTAGGCGATGAGCTTGTCGCCGTAGGAGTTGAGGAACTGGTCGTCGTAGTCGCCGAATCGCATGAGGTTGCTCATGACTCCGAAGCCCGTGGGGTCGCCGGCGTCGTCGATGCCGAGCCTGCCCGGGCCCAGTTTCACCATCTTCTCCTCCCAGCCCTGCATCTTGGCGCTGTCGGAGAGCGTGGCCGTGCCCAGCGTGATGCCGAGGTTCTTCTGGAGCTTCTTCGCCTGTTCGTGGAACTTGGGGTCCCTCCCCATGCCCTGGTACGGGTCGGCAACTCCTGCGTAGAACTCGAGGAGTTTCTTCGGTTCCACCTGAGTGGCGAAGCGCTCGGCGAAGAGCGGGTCGTTCTTGTAGGCGGCCAGGGTGGTGTTGACGCTGTTCAGCTCGGTCAGCGTGACGTCGTGCGGATCCTTCTTGAGGATCTTGGCGATCTTCTCCGCCTCCGCCACAGCCTTGGCCGCCGAGTCCCGGTCCGCGTAGCTGGCGTCGGAGAAGCCGTGCTTGGCCTGGTCAACCAGGAGCGTGAGCACCTTTGCCGCCGAGGTGTCGCTCTCCGTGGCCTTCTTCATGATGTTCTGGATTTCGTTCCGGAACACATCGACGTCCTGCTGTGTGGGCTCGGGTGCCGTGCCGGCCTTTGCCGCCGAATCGGGGCGGGCACTTACGGTGAAGGAGCCCTCGCCCGTGTCACGCACGATGAGGCTGTTCTTCAGACCGCGTTCGATGGCCGTGTTCAGCTGGGTGCGATAGGCGACCAGTTCGCCACGGGTGTCCGAGACGATTTTCTTGATCGTTTCAGCCTGGGTGTGGGCATCGGCGAACTCGCCTGCTGTCTTGTCCACGAAAGCGCGGGTGACTGTTGCGTTTTCGCCGGCCCAGTCCGCTTTGCCGGCCTTGACTGCGAGGTCGTCCTTCGCGTCGCCCTGGAGAACCTTGAGCCTGGCGGCCATCTGTTCCCAGTCAGTGATCGCGGCGTCCAGGTCGGAGAAGTTCGCGAAGCGCAAGGAGTCGAGATCCATCAGCTGCCGGACCTTTCGTCGAAGCCCTTGTCCAGGGTGTCGATGTTGCTGACCACCGTGGCGATGTAGACCTCGTCGCCGGCGTGGGCGCCCTTGGTGTAGTCGAGGTGGTTGGAGATGTGGGCGCAGGCGTCCATCAAGGATCGGACCTGGTCGATCCAGCGAGAGGCCACGTGGTCAAGGGCCCCACCCAGGGCGAACGTCTGCGTCTTCAGGGTTCCTGCGGCCTTCTGAGTTGAGGCGCGGGCGTGGTCGCCGGCCTTCTCCAGATCGCCGTACAGCCTGTACGCGGAATTGCCGATGGCGGCCAGGTCCTGCTGGTTGACCTTCAGGTCACCTTGAGGCGGTGGCCCTCCGCCCGCTTCAGGTGGCAGCTGGTTCAACTGCATCTGCGCGGGCCCCCTCCCCGCCGCCTCGGATTTCAGCTGTTCCCATTCGTCCCACGCCATTTGTGGTGATCCTCCCCGTGGTTGTCCACCATTCCCTATGCCCTCGTGTTGCGGGCAACTGGTAACCCAACCTACCTATTGGGTCCGGCAGTTGCCGTGGGAGTTGACCACGGACCGGAATGATCAATCGAAGGTGGCGCATGGAAGAACTGCAGCACCGGTGATGGAAGCGGGTGAGAGCGCGAAGCCCCGAGGGGACTTCCGTCACGGAGAGTGAAGCCCGACTGCCGTGTGTTGGCCCTTGGCTTCCCTCTCCGGCCCCGGGCGGCGCGCACCCCTCCGGTCAGGTGGGGGCGCGTGCAGGCGTGGCGGGCGCCGGGGAGGGGTGAATTTTCGGCACTTTGTTTTACGGTGAGTTAACAATCGTTCACGCCTGATGCACAGAGCGTCGTTGCCGCGTCACCCGACTAGAACGCGCGTAGATGTCCGCGTTCCGGACGGTCCGCCGCTGACCGGCGGTTATGCAGGGCCGTTCCGGACGGAGACCGGATTCTGGACGAGGTCTTCCGCTGAGCGGACCCTCTCGCTAATGTCCCCGAAATATGAACGCCCCGTGGCAATGTGGCCGCGGAGCGCAGCCGGTGCCATGGCCAGTCGGCGGCCTCTCGGTGCGTCGCCGTGGGACCGGCGTCGACACCCCGGAGACAACCGCCCCGCTCACCACGAGGGAGAGGGCGTCGTGACCGCGGAGACTTCTCAGACGCTCGACCGGGGACTGCGTGTCCTCAAACTGCTCGCCGATACCGATCACGGTCTGACCGTCACCGAGTTGTCGAACAAACTCGGGGTCAACCGCACCGTGGTCTACCGACTGCTCGCCACCCTGGAACAGCACGCGCTCGTCCGGCGCGATCTGGGCGGCCGGGCCCGAGTCGGCCTGGGCGTGCTGCGCCTGGGCCGGCAGGTGCACCCCCTCGTCAGGGAGGCGGCCCTGCCCGCGCTGCGCTCCCTGGCCGAGGACATAGGGGCCACCGCGCACCTCACGCTCGTCGACGGGTCGGACGCGCTCGCGGTCGCCGTCGTCGAGCCGACCTGGACCGACTACCACGTGGCCTACCGGGCCGGTTTCCGTCACTCCCTGGACCGGGGCGCGGCGGGCCGGGCGATCCTCACCGCCCGGCAGAAGACGGTCGACCACCCCGGCTACACCCTCACCCAGGGCGAGCTCGAAGCCGGTGCCCGTGGGGCGGCGGCGCCGCTGGTCGGGGTGTCGGGCGTGGAGGGCAGCGTGGGCGTGGTCATGCTCGCGGACGCCGTGCCGGAACGGGTCGGCCCACGCGTTCTCGACGCGGCCCGTGAGGTCGCCGACGCGCTGCGTTAGGCACACCGTCCGGCGGCGCCGGTTCCTACCGCCAGGGCGGTAGGAACCGGCGCCCCACGGCCGTTAGATTGGTCGGGTGGCCATTCGTCTCTCCCGCCCCCGTGCTCTCGCCCTCTGCGCGCTGCCCGTCCTCGCGCTGTTCGGCACGGCGGCCTTCGCGCCCCTGCCGTTCACCGTGGCACAGCCCGGCAGTACCGCCGACGTCCTGGGGGACGACAAGGGGAAGCCGGTCATCACGATCAAGGGCGCGCCCACGCGCACCACGGACGGCGAGCTGCGGATGACGACGATCCTGGCGACCTCGCCCACGGCCGACGTCGGCGTCGGCGACATCGTCGACAGCTGGTTCAGGACGGACCGGGCGGTCATGCCGCGCGACTCGGTCTACCCGACCGGCGGCTCGGAGAAGGAGATCGAGCGGCACAACCTCCAGGACATGGAGAAGTCGCAGAACGTCGCCGTCGACGCGGCCCTGGGGTACCTGGACAAGAAGCCGGGTTCGGTGGACGTCACCCTGCACCTCGCCGATGTCGGCGGCCCCAGCGCGGGCCTGTTCTTCTCCCTGGGCATCATCGACAAGCTGGTCGGCAACGGCTCCGGCGGTGACCTGACCGGTGGCCGTACCGTCGCGGGTACGGGGACGATCCAGGCGGACGGCGCGGTCGGCGCGGTCGGCGGGGTCTCGCTCAAGACGCAGGCCGCCCACCGCGACGGTGCCACCGTCTTCCTGGTGCCGAAGGCCGAGTGCAAGCAGGCGGAGGCCGAGCGGCCCGACGGCCTTCGCCTGATCCCCGTCACGACACTGACGAGCGCCGTGTCCTCGCTGCGGGCCCTGGACCAGGGGGGCAAGGTCCCGAGCTGCTGACCCGCGGTTCCGGTTCCTCCATGCCGCGCCACGCCGGGAAGACCAGCGGGCTCAGCGTCGCGAGGAAGTAGACACCGCCCATCGCCAGCAGTGCCCCCGTCGCGCCCGCCCCCTCCACCAGCATGCCCGCCGCGAGGCCGCCGACGGGCATGGCGAGCTCGCAGCCCGCGGTGAGCGCGCCGGACACCCTGCTGCGCAGCTCCTCGGGAACGCGTTCGTACGTCACCGTCGTCAGGATCGGGTTGAGCATGCCGCCGGCGACGCCGCCCAGCGCCATCGTGACCGCGAGCGGCAGGGTCGTCCCCGTCAGCGCGGCGACCAGGAACCTGGGTGCGCCGCACAGAAGCACGCACACCGTGAAGACGGTCCGCCGGGAGAACCGGTGGCCCACCGCCCCGTAGAGCAGGGCCCCGGTCAGTCCGCCCGCCCCGAACAGTGCGGTGAGCAGACCCAGATCGGTCGCGCCGCCGAGCTCGCTCCCGGCGTGCACGGGCAGCAGGACGGCGTTCCAGCCCTGGTCCGTGCCGTTCATGAACATCACCATGACGACGACGGCGAGCAGCAGCCTGTTGCCCAGCAGGTAGGCGTAGCCCTCCCGCAGCTCGGCGCGGTACGTGCGCGGCGAGACGGGGGCCGCGTCCCTGCGGGGCTCGGCCGCGCGGACCCCGCGTACACCGGCCGCCACCAGCAGGGCGGAGCACAGGAACGTGGCGGCGTCGAGCAGCAGTACCGTCTCGGCCCCCGCGACGGCGATCAGCACACCGGCGAGGGCCGCGCCGACCATGCGCGCGCCGCGCGACACCGCGTCGAAGAGGCTGGCAGCGCGGGCGAGGGTGGTGCCGGCGTGTCCGGCCAGGTCGGGGACCAGGACGTAACGCGCGGTGTTGCCGGGTGTGTGGGCCAGCCCGTTCAGCGCCATCAGCGCGCAGAGGATCCAGAAGTGGAGCGCCCCCGCCTGGTGCAGCAGCGGTACGGCCGCGACGGCGGTTCCGCAGACGGCGTCGGAGGCGACCGAGACACGGCGCCGGCCGATCCGGTCGATGACGGGCCCGCCGATCAGGGCGGCGACGACGATCGGGAGGGTCGCGCAGAACGCGACGACACCGGCCCGGCCGGCGCTCCCGGTGGTCTCCAGGACGAACCACGGGACGCCGATGAGGGTGAGCGAAGTACCCGCCGTGGAAATCGAGTTGGCAGCCAGGACGGCGGCGAGCGGTGCACGCCGCCCCGCCGGTCTCCCCCCGCCCACCGTCAGGCCGTACGCGCGGTGGGGGCGGGGGAGGGCCCTGCCTGGGCCAGGCGGAGACCCAGCTCCACCATCGCCCAGCCCATCCGGTGTCGCATTCCCGGGCGTACGGCGCGGGACTCGGCGGCTTTCTCTTGGAGTTCGACGGATCGGTAGGCATGGAACAGGAAGTGGACGTCGCTGTGCATGACGGTGATCCCCTCAGTCGGTGGGGCGCGGGAACATGTGGAGGTGGGTGCGGACCACGGCCGACCCCTCGGCGTCCTCGGGCACGCGGCCCCGGTAGCTGTTCACCAGCTCGTGGATCTTCTCCGTCAGTTCCAGGGAGAGTTCCGGTGTGAGGCGCAGCTTGAAGTCGCTGATGTCGAAGGTCCGGCGCCATTCCTCGGGCCATTCCCCGATCGTCCCGAGCCAGGTGTTGAGCTCCTGGGTGTGGGTGGTCGCCACCTCGTGGAGGACGACCCCGATGGCGCCGCGCACCTCGGGATCCGGGTGCTGCAGGAAGTTCTCGCTGCGCTCGAGGATCGTGCCCGCGTGGACGGCCTTCCACCACCGCTCGCGCCCCTTGCCGCGTTCCGGGTCGTCCTCGACGAAGCCGTACGTCGCGAGCTGGCGCAGGTGGTAGCTGGTGGCGCCGCTGGACTCGCCGAGCCGGTCGGCGAGTCCAGAGGCGGTGGCGGGGCCGAACTCCCGGAGGGCGTTCAGCAGCCGGATCCGCAGGGGGTGCGCGAGGCCGCGCAGGGTGCGGGTGTCGACGTGGTGGAGCCTCGGGTCGTCAGCGGTGTACGGGGTCGGCCGGTCTGCGGGCTCGTTCGAGGGCATGGCACGACCATAGAGTTGCAAAGACTGCTTTGCAACGCTTTTTTTGCAACGACTTCCCCGGGACTCCGGGTTCCGCTCAGCCCTCCTTGATGAATCCTTCCTTCAGCAGCCAGTCCTTCGCCACCTCGTGCGGGTCCTGGCCGTCCACGTCCACCTTGGAGTTCAGCTCCTGCGCCAGCTGGGTCGTCAGCTTCTCGGTGACCGGCGCCAGCAGATCCGCGATCTCCGGGTACTCGTCCAGAGTCGCCGTGTGGATGGCGGGAGCCGCGTTGTAGTTGGGGAAGAACTGCTTGTCGTCCTCCATGACGTCCAGGTCCATCGCCTTGATCCGGCCGTCCGTGGTGTACACCTCGCCCAGCAGGCAGGAGTCGGACTTCGAGACCTGGGTGTAGATGATCCCGGCGTCCATCTTCTGGATGTTCGAGGCGGGCAGACTCATCCCGTACTTCTTCTGCATGCCCGGCAGCCCGTCGTCGCGGGAGGCGAACTCGTTCTCCACGCAGACCGTCACGGCCTTGGGGTCCTTCTTCGCGAGCGCGGCCACGTCCGACAGCGTCTTCAGGTGGTACTTCGCGTTGTTCTTCTTGCTGATGGCCAGCGCGTACGTGTTGTCGAGGGTGGCCGGCGGCAGCCAGGTCACCCCGTTGCCGATGTCCTCGTCGCGGACGGCCTTCCACTGCTTCTGCGGATCCACGATCGGTTCGGCGTGGCCGAGATAGGTGATCCACGCCGTACCCGTGTAGTCGTACAGCGCGTCGGCCTCGCCCTTCACGACGGCCTCGCGGGCGCTGATCGAACCCGGCAGGTTCGTCCGGTCCAGGACCTCGGCGCCGGCCGCCTTGAAGAGCAGGCCCATGATCTGCCCGAGGATGATGTTCTCGCTGAAGTTCTTCGACGTCACCGTCAGGGACGCGCCCTTGAGCGGCTGTCCCTTCCCGATCGATCCCGGTTCCACGTCGTCCACCAGCGGCGACCCGCTCTTCAGCCCGCACCCCGTGAGCAGGAGGGCGAGCGCGGCCGCCGATGCCAGGCCCGTACGTACCCTCACGCTTCCTCCAGTCCGCGCGGCGTCAGCCACAGTTCGGCCAGCGACGCCAGCCAGTCCACCAGCAGGGCGAGCACCACCGTCAGCACGGAGCCGAGCACCAGCACGGGCATGCGCTGCGTCTGGATCCCCGAGGTGATCAGGTCGCCGAGTCCGCCGCCGCCCCCGAAGGTGGCGAGCGTCGCCGTGCCCACGTTGAGCACCAGCGCCGTCCGCACGCCCGCGAGGATCAGCGGTACGGCGAGGGGCAGTTCGACCTTGGTGAGGGTGCCCATCGCAGACATGCCGATGCCCCGGGAGGCCTCGACCAGGGTCGGCTCGATGGCGTTCAGCCCCGCCACCGTGTTGGAGAAGACCGGCAGCACCGCGTAGATCACCATGCCGATGATCGCGGTCGACGGCCCGATGCCCAGCCAGATCACCAGCAGGGCCAGCAGCCCGATGGCGGGTGTGGCCTGCCCGATGTTCGCGAGGGTCGTGACCCCGGGGGCAGCCTTCTTCAGGCCGCGCCGGGTCATCGCGATGCCGAGCGGGATCGCGATGACCAGCACCCAGAAGGTGGAGATCGCGGTCAGCCTGACGTGCTGCCACCAGCGGACCTCGACGATGTCCCCGGCCAGCGAGTTCTTCGCGATCGAGTCGAGTTCGACCTGGGAGATCCACAGATAGGTGGCGACCAGGACGACGGTGCAGACGGCCGGGACCAGCACGAGCTTCTGCCAGGTGACCCGGCGCGCCGGCGCGGACTGCGGCGGGGAGGGTTCCGTCTCCTCGTCACGGAAGGCATGGCCCCCGACGTCGTGCTCTCCGGGCGGTCGCGCTCCCTTGGGGGGAGCCTGATGACTGGGGGTCATAGCCCGCTGCCACCGCCCTCCTGCTCCTGCTCCGTCCGGTGGACGCGCAGCTCCTCCAGGTCGTGCTCGTGCTCCATGGCGGCGAGGCGGTCGGCCTCCAGGAGCTCCTGGACGGAGTTCATCAGGGTGTGCATGTCGACGACCCCGATGAACTCGCCACGCCGCCCCGTCACGGCGACCCGCCCGCCGCTGTCGGTCAGCACCGCCTCCAGCGCGTCGTGCAGCGTCGCGTCCCGGGTCACGGTGTCGTGCACCAGCTGCCCGGCCCTGGCGAGCGAACCCTTGGCCCGCATCAGGTCGCCGCGCCGCAGCCACTTGTAGGGGCGGTTGCGGCGGTCGAGCATCAGCAGCTCGCTGTGCCGGCCGTCCCGCAACTTGTTGAAGATCGACTGGAGCGGGTCCTCGACGGTCACCGTGGGGAAGTCGGCGATCCCGACGTCCCGGACACGAGTCAGGTTGAGCCGCTTCAGTGCGGCGCCCGCGCCCACGAAGCCGGAGACGAAGTCGTCCGTCGGGTTGGTGAGGATGGCCTCGGGGGTGTCGAACTGCGCGATGTGCGAGCGCTCCCGGAGCACCGCGATCCGGTCGCCCAGCTTGATGGCCTCGTCGAAGTCGTGGGTGACGAAGACGATCGTCTTGTGCAGCTCGTGCTGGAGCCGGATCAGCTCGTCCTGGAGGTGGTCGCGGGTGATCGGGTCGACCGCCCCGAACGGCTCGTCCATCAGCAGCACCGGCGGGTCCGCGGCCAGCGCCCGCGCCACCCCCACACGCTGCTGCTGGCCGCCGGAGAGCTGGCGCGGGTAGCGTCCGTGGAACTCCCGGGGGTCCAGCCCGACCAGGTCGAGCATCTCCTCGACCCGGTCCTTCACCCCGGACTTCGACCAGCCGGTCATCTTCGGCACGAGGGCGATGTTCTCCGCGACCGTCATGTGCGGGAAGAGACCGGAGGACTGGATGGCGTAACCGATCTTGCGGCGCAGCTTCACCGGGTCCATGTCGGTGACGTCCTCGTCGTTGATCCTGATCCGCCCGGACGTCGGCTCGATCAGACGGTTGATCATCTTGAGGGTGGTGGACTTCCCGCAGCCGGAGGGGCCCACGAGGATCACGGTCTCACCGGCCTTGATGTCCATGGACACCTCGTCCACGGCCGGGGCCGGGCTGCCGGGGTAGGACTTGCTGAGGTTCTCCAGCTGGATGGTGGCGCCGGAGGTGGAGGCGGGGCGGGGCGGACCCGACTCCGTCGACCCGATGGCGGTCTCAGGCACGGATCCCCCTAGGGATGGTGAGCCGTCCGAGGAGCACATAGGCGGCGTCGAAGAGCAGAGCGAGGATGACGATGCCGATCGTGCCGGCGAGGACCTTGTTGATGGCGTTTGCGCTTCCCAGTGAGGCGAGGCCACCGAAGATCTCGTTGCCGAGTCCGGGGCCCGAGGCGTAGGCGGCGATGGCGGCGATCCCCATCAGCATCTGGGTGGAGACCCGGATACCGGTGAGGATGGGAGGCCATGCGAGGGGCAGTTCGACCTTGAGGAGCCGTCGTGTCCGGGACATTCCGATGCCCTTGGCCGCGTCGACGAGCGCGGGGTCGACCCCGCGCAGCCCGACGATGCAGTTACGGACGATGGGCAGCAGCCCGTACAGCGTCAGGATGATCACGGTGGGCGGGACCCCGAGGCCGACCAGGGGGATCAGCAGACCGATCGCGGCGAGCGACGGAATGGTGAGGATCGCCGAGGTGGACGTGATCGCCAGCGAGCCGCCCCAGTTGCTCCGATAGCTGACGACACCGATCAGTACGCCGAGGAGAGTGGCGATGACCATGCACTGGAAGACGGCGCTGGCGTGCTGATACGTGTCGGTGAGCAGTTGCTGGTGGCGGGTGCCCAGATACTCCCAGAAGTTCACATGTTGCTCCGTAGGCTCAGTCGGCGTCCTCTGCAGCCTGCTCAACCAGCGGGATAATACGCAGCGGCACCGGGTTTTCCATGACGATCGCCGTGGAGGCCCGGACGATGCCATCAAAGCCGACCACGCGGTCGATCACCCGCTGGAGATCGGCGTTCGAGCGGGCGACGAGCCGGCAGAGCATGTCCCCGTGCCCGGTCGTCGTGTGCAGTTCCAGCACCTCCGGCACACCACTCAAATGGGACCGCACGTCGGCGCCTTGGCCCTGCTTGATCTCCAGCGTGGCGAACGCGGTGACGGGGTAGCCGAGCGCCGCCGGATCCACCTCGGGTCCGAAACCGCGGATGACGCCATTCGACTGAAGCCGGTCCAGCCGCGCCTGCACGGTCCCGCGCGCCACCCCGAGACGCCTCGACGCCTCGAGTACACCGATGCGGGGCTCGCGGGCCAGCAGCAGGATGAGCCGGCCGTCCAGATGATCGATCGCCATGATCCGTCTCCCGATGGTCAGCCTGTACAGATGGCCCGCTCATCCTCGCTCCAGGCTGTACGTATTGACCAGTGAACGCGCGAACTGTTGCGCACCTTGCGGAGCGGCGGGAACCTTCGGACATGACTGAGACTGTGCACACCACCCCGGACACCGCCAGGCAGGCCGACCCCTTCCCGGTCAAGGGAATGGACGCGGTGGTCTTCGCCGTGGGCAACGCCAAGCAGGCGGCGCACTACTACTCGACCGCCTTCGGCATGAAGCTCGTCGCCTACTCCGGACCGGAGAACGGCAGCCGCGAGACCGCGAGTTACGTCCTGACCAACGGCTCCGCCCGCTTCGTCCTCACCTCCGTCATCAAGGCGTCCACCGAGTGGGGCACCTTCCTCGCCGACCACGTGAACGCCCACGGTGACGGAGTGGTCGACCTCGCCATCGAGGTCCCCGACGCCCGGAAGGCGTACGCCTACGCCGTCGAGCACGGCGCGACCGGCCTCACCGAGCCCTACGAGGTCAAGGACGAGCACGGCACGGTCGTGATGGCCGCCATCGCCACGTACGGGAAGACCCGCCACACGCTGGTCGACCGCTCCGGGTACGACGGCCCCTACCTCCCCGGCTACGCCGCCGCCGACCCGATCGTCGAGCCTGCCGCCAAGAGGACCTTCCAGGCCGTCGACCACTGCGTCGGCAACGTCGAGCTCGGCCGGATGAACGAGTGGGTGACCTTCTACAACAAGGTCATGGGCTTCACCAACATGAAGGAGTTCGTGGGCGACGACATCGCCACCGAGTACTCCGCCCTGATGTCGAAGGTCGTCGCCGACGGCACGCTCAAGGTGAAGTTCCCCATCAACGAGCCGGCGATCGCGAAGAAGAAGTCGCAGATCGACGAGTACCTGGAGTTCTACGGCGGCGCGGGCGTCCAGCACATCGCGCTCGCCACCAACGACATCGTCGCCTCCGTGCGCGCCATGCGGGCCGCGGGCGTGCAGTTCCTGGACACCCCGGACTCGTACTACGACACCCTGGGGGAGTGGGCGGGCGAGACCCGGGTGCCCGTGGAGACGCTGCGCGAGCTGAAGATCCTCGTCGACCGCGACGAGGACGGCTACCTGCTGCAGATCTTCACCAAGCCGGTCCAGGACCGCCCGACGGTCTTCTTCGAGATGATCGAGCGGCACGGCTCGATGGGCTTCGGCAAGGGCAACTTCAAGGCCCTCTTCGAGGCGATCGAGCGCGAGCAGGAGAAGCGCGGCAACCTCTGACCACAGCCGCACATCTGACCACAGCACGGACGGGCCCCTCTCCCCGGCGGGAGAGGGGCCCGTCCGCGTTCCGTGCTACGGGGCCGCCGTGGCGGATGCGCCGTCGCCGTCCTTCGTCCGAGGGGCCGGGGCAGGGGAGGCCGAGGGCTCCTGGCTCCCCCTCCCGGCGTCGTCCGGCGACGGCTTCACCGAGGCTTCGGGCGAGGCGACCGCCTCCGGCTCCGGCGACGGCTCCCGCGAGGGCTCCGGCTCGGCGGAGGGCTCCGCGGACGGCGGCTGCATCTGCGCCGGGCCCCCCGCCGCCGGATCACCCAGGGAGTCCAGGGCCTTCCGCGCGAGCGGGGCGGCCAGCGGCGAGAAGTCCGGGTTCGTGCGGAGGGCCTCCGCCAGATGACCACGGGCCGGGCCGTCCTGCCCGAGGGAACTCTCGATCACCCCCAGGTGGTAGGCGTACGAGGCGTTCCGCACCCCGGTCCCGACCGCCTGGTCCGCGTACTGCACGGCCTCCTCGCTCCGGCCCGCCCGGTGCAGCGACCAGGCCAGGGTGTCCGCGACCGCCGGGCTGCGGCGCTGCGCCTCCCACGCGGTGCGCATCAGCTCCACCGCCGCCTCCGGGTCGCCGTGGTCGGCCTCGAGACGGGCCTCCGTCAGGGACTCGTCGACCCCGGCCGTCCTCGCCTGCGAGAGGAGGCCGCGGAGCCTGGTGTACTGGGTGCGGGCGTCGCCGTCCAGGTCCAGCGACTCGAAGAGTTCGCCGAGTTCGAGCACGTACTCGGGGCGGGGCAGCTTCGTCGTCACGGTCCGGTAGTCGGCCAGGGCCTCGTCCGTGCGCCCCAGGGCGGCCAGGGAACGGGCCCGGCCGGCGAGGGACACGAGATGGCTGCGGTCGGTGCGCAGTGCCGCGTCGTACTGCGCGAGGGCCTCCGCCGGCTCCCCCCGTTCCGCCGCGAGGTCCCCGAGCCGGTGCAGTGCCGCAGCCTTCTCGGCCGCCGTGGCGGCACGGTCCGCCGCCTCCTGGGCGGTGGCCAGGGCGTCCTCGCGCCAGCCCTGGTTGCGGTACATCTCGGACGTCCTGGCCAGCGCCGGGACACCCTTGCGCAGCGTGCCGTACTTCTCCGTGGCCCTGGCCGCCGCCGCGTGGTCGCCGAGGCCGTTGTAGGCGTCGATCAGCACCGGGTACGCCGCCCAGTCCTTCGGCTGCCGCGAACGGACCGTCTCGCCCCACTTCTTCGCGGCGAGGAAGTCGTTCCGGGCGTTGGCGAGCGCCCCGAGACCCACCCACGCCACCGTGTTCCCGCGCTCGCCCGGCTGCGCGGCCAGCGACCGCTGGAGGGCCTGCTCGGCCCGGGAGTAGTACGCCGCGTCCGCGGACCGCCGCCCCCACTCGACGTACGCCGTGCCCAGCGAGGCCCACGACGGGGCGTCGGCGGGGTGCGTCTCCACGAACTTCTGCCGGTCGCCGATGAGCGCCGTCAGATCGGACAGGGACGCGGGGGACCCGGCAGCCGCCGCGGCCTCGGCCCGGGCCACGGGCCCCGGCGCGGGCGGCGCGGCCACCTCGTCGTCCGGTACGGCGATCACCGCACCGGCTACCAGCACGGCCCCCGCCACCGCACCGAAAGCCGCCCTGCGCAACGTGGTGCGCATCGGCGCGGGGGGCGGTGGGACGGACGTCGCACCCTGGGGCGGCAGGGTGGAGTAAGGCTGCTCCGGGTGCTGCTGCGGCTTGGCATCCATGGCCATCACTCTGCGTCAGTACGAAGATCGCATCGCGTTCCGTGAAGGCCGACGCAGACGGGTTCACACCTTTGGCCCCGGGTGCCAGGCTCGGATCATGGACGCACTTCTCGAACGACTGCGCGCGGGTCTTCCGGCCGAGGCACTGATCACGGACCCGGACATCACCGCTTCGTACGCCCACGACATGGCCGGCTTCTGCGACGCCGGCACCCCGGCCGTCGTGGTGCTCCCGCGCACGGTCGAGGAGGTCCAGCACGTCATGCGGACCGCCACCGCCCTGCGGGTCCCGGTCGTCCCCCAGGGCGCGCGGACCGGCCTGTCGGGCGCGGCCAACGCCTCCGACGGCTGCATCGTGCTCTCCCTGGTCAAGATGGACCGGATCCTGGAGATCAGCCCGGTCGACCGGATCGCGGTCGTCGAACCGGGCGTCGTCAACGCCACACTGTCCCGCGCGGTCGGCGAACTCGGCCTGTGCTACCCGCCGGACCCGTCGAGCTGGGAGATGTGCACGATCGGCGGCAACATCGGCACGGCGTCCGGCGGACTGTGCTGCGTGAAGTACGGCGTCACCGCCGAGTACGTGCTGGGCCTCGAGGTCGTGCTGGCCGACGGGCGGCTGCTGAACACCGGGCGGCGCACCGCGAAGGGCGTCGCCGGATACGACCTCACCCGGCTCTTCGTCGGTTCGGAAGGCAGCCTCGGCATCGTCGTCAAGGCCGTCCTCGCGCTGCGTCCGCAGCCGCCGCAGCAGCTCGTGCTCGCCGCGGAGTTCCCCTCCGCGGCGGCGGCCTGTGACGCGGTGTGCCGGATCATGGAGCGGGGACACACCCCGTCACTCCTCGAACTGATGGACCGTACGACCGTGCGTGCCGTCAACGCGATGGCCTCCATGGGACTCCCCGAGTCCACCGAGGCCCTCCTGCTCTGCGCGTTCGACACACCCGACCCGGCGGCCGACCTGGCCGCCGTCGGGGACCTGTGCAAGGCGTCCGGGGCCACCGAGGTCGTGCCCGCCGACGACGTCGCCGAGTCCGAACTCCTGCTGCAGGCACGCCGGACGGCCCTTCCCGCCCTGGAGACCGTCAAGTCGGCCACGATGATCGACGACGTGTGCGTGCCGCGCTCCCGGCTGGGCGCGATGATCGAGGGGACCGCCGCGATCGCCGAGAGGTTCGGGCTGACCATCGGCGTCTGCGCGCACGCGGGCGACGGCAACACCCACCCCGTCGTCTGCTTCGACCACACGGATCCCGACGAGTCCCGCCGGGCCCGCGAGTCCTTCGACGAGATCATGGCGCTCGGCCTGGAACTGGGCGGCACCATCACCGGCGAACACGGGGTCGGTGTACTGAAGAAGGAATGGCTCGCCCGAGAACTGGGTGAGGTGGGACTCGAGTTGCAGCGGGGCATCAAGGCCGCCTTCGACCCGCTCGGGCTGCTGAACCCCGGCAAGCTGTTCTGAGGCGGCCTGCCACCGCTCACCCCTCGCCGTCCTGCTGCTCCTCCTGGGACCACGGATCGCCCAGCCACAGGTCGTCGGCCGGCAGCGGGGTGAGCAGTTCGGCGAGGGCTCCGTCCAAGCCCAGCAGACTGCTCTCGGTCCCCGGGGGGACCACCCGCAGGGTGCGCTCCACCCAGGCGGCCAGGGCGACCGACGGGACCTCCAGCAGGGCGTTGCCGTCGGGGGAGGTGAGCGCGACACAGACGACGCCGCGGTCCTCGACCTTCGTCGGCCAGATCCGTACGTCCCCGTGTCCGCACGGCCGGAACACCCCCTCCACCAGCAGCTCACGGGCGAACGTCCAGTGCACGGGCGATTCGGAGCCGATGTGGAAGGTGATGTGCACGGCGTACGGGTCGTCGGTGAAGTAGGACAGCCGCGCGGGCACGGGCACGGACCGCTCGGGCGACAGGACCAGCTTCACTTCCAGCTCGCGTTCCACGGTGTTCTGCATGAGGGTGCACGACCTTCCGATGCCCGGGGCCGGTCCCGTGACCGGTCCTCACAAGGCGAGAGCGCCCTCCCGGACGTCTATGACGCGACTTCCCAGAAAAACTTGTCCGGACCCTGAAAGTGGTCCAAACGGCAGGACGGGCCCGGGGGTGCTCGGCGGTCTGATAGATGTGGACCCTTGTATTGAGGCCTCGAAGAGATACGGGACCACGGTGATGAGCGCCCCAACCCCGGCACCCGGTGACGAAAGCCCCAGCGAGGGCTACTACCCCGACCCGTCCATCCCCGGATACGTCCGGTACTGGAACGGCGCTTCGTGGGTCCCCGGCACCAGCCGGCCCGCGCCCCAGCAGGGCGAGACGACTCCCGCGACGCCGCCCGCCCCGGCGACCGAAGCGGCCCCGGGCAGGCCCGCCCCGGTGGACGAGACGGGTCCGATGTACCTCGATGAGGTCGACGGGGCGGACGCGCCCCGCGGGGACGGCCCTTCAGCCGCCGGTGAGGCCGGCACGCCCCCCGGCAGGTCCCTGCCGGCGACCGCCTGGCAGGCGGACACCTCCCGGCAGACCGGCTTCGGCGGCGACCGCGACAACCGCGTCTCGTGGGGCGGCCAGGACCCGCGCACGCCCGAGGCCCGTACGCCTGAGGCCCGCGCCCCCGAGGCCCGCGCCCCCGAGGCCCGCACGCCTGAGGCCCGTACGCCTGAGGCCCGTACGCCCGAGGCCGGGACTCCGCCCGCCGCTTCCGCCCGGGCCGACGCCGCGCCCGCCGACCCCCGGCGGCCCGGCGGCCCGGACCCGACGCGCGGCGCCCTGCCCGGGATGCGCGACGGCAACGGCGAGGCGACCGACGGCACCGTGACCATCCGCGCGGACCGGCCCGGGAGCGGCGGCCGCCCGCCGACCGACGGCACGGTCACGATCCGTGCGGTCGGCCCCGCCGCCGGCCGCCCTCCCCGTCCGCCTGAGGAGGGGCCCGCCCACGCCGACGGCACGATGGCGATCCGCGCCGTGCAGCCCGGCGCCACCGCGCAGCCCCCCGCCGCCCCGGCGCCGGCCCCGCCCCATGCGCAGGGGTCGAACACGCCTCTGACACCGGGACCCGGCGGCGGGTCCGCCTCCTGGCCGCAGCAGCCCCACCAGCTCGCCCGGCCCGAGCAGACGGCGCGCCCTCCGCAGCCCCGGCCGCAGCAGCAGAGCCCGATGCCCGCGCAGCAGCAGGGCGTCAGGCCCGAGCAGCAGCAGCCCGTGGTGCCCTGGAAGCCCGTGGCGGAGGATCCCTTCCAGCAGCTCGTCCGGTCCCAGGCGTCCGCCAGACCCGCGGCGCTCGGCAAGCGTCTGGCCGCACGGCTCCTGGACACGGTCGTTCTCGGCGCGGTCGTCGGCGCGGTCGGCTTCCCGCTGGTCACCCAGGCGCTGGAGCACATCGACCAGAAGATCGAAGCGGCGAAGCTGTCCGGTGAGACGGTGACCGTCTGGCTCCTGGACTCCACCACGGCCGGCCTGTTCGGCGGGGTGCTCGCGGCCTTCCTGGTCCTCGGCTTTCTCCTGGAGGCCGTGCCCACCTCCAAGTGGGGCCGCACGCTGGGCAAGAAGCTGTGCGGCATCGAGGTACGGGACATCGAGTCCCACGACGCGCCGAGCCTGGGGGCCGCCCTGCGCCGGTGGCTGGTGTACGGGGTGCTGGGCCTGGCCGTCGTCGGTGTGGTCAACGTGCTCTGGTGCCTGATCGACCGCCCGTGGCGCCAGTGCTGGCACGACAAGGCGGCCCGGACCTTCGTGGCGGGCCGGTAACGACCCGGTACGCCCGTGTGCTGACGCCCCGTCCCCCGAAGGGACCTCAGCCGTTGCGGGCCTTCACGGGCCGGGGTGCACTGCCCCCATGAGTACTGAACCACCGCCTCCGCCGCCCGACGACGACCCCTTCTCGAAGAGGCCGCCGCAGGGGCCTCCGAGCGGTTCGCCCTACGACAGCGGGCCGCCTCCGCCCCCGCCGCCGAACGACCCGTACGGCGGCGGTGGTCCCTACGGCGGTGCCGATCCACTGGCCGGCATGCCTCCGCTCGCCGAACCGGGCAAGCGGATCCTCGCCCGGCTGATCGACTTCCTCATCGTCTCGATCCCGCTGTACCTGATCTCGCTGCCCTTCGGCGGTGCGGTCGACGTCTCGGACGGCGGAGGCAACGACGACTTCGGCAACGCGGTGGGCAACGCCTACACCGGGCACCAGCTGGTCTGGTCGCTGATCGGCCTCGTCGTGTACGTCGCCTACGACACGTACTTCACGCACAAGGACGGCCGGACACCGGGCAAGCGCCTGCTGAAGATGCGGGTCGCGATGCTCAACGACGGCTCGGTCCCCGATACGAGCTCCGCGCTGATGCGTGCCGTCGTGCTCTGGCTCCCGGCGCTGCTGTGCTGCCCGTGCCTGTGGTGGCTCATCAACATCGTGCTGATGTTCACGGACAAGCCCTACCGGCAGGGTCTGCAGGACAAGGCGGGCAAGACCGTGGTCGTCACCGCCCCATGAGCGGCGGGAGTTCAGCGGCGCAGCGAGTGCTCACCGACACGGCGGCGCTGGGCGGCGGCGATCTCGATGTCCTCGATCGTGCGGTGCGTTCGGGCGGCGGTGGGCGGCGCCGTTGCCTTCCGGACCGTCTTCGTGCGGGCCGGGAGGGCCGTCGCCACCAGGAGGCCGAGCACCATCGCCGTGGTCCCGACGGCGGCGACACCGATGCCGGACTCCGTGCGGAACAGCAGCAGCATGGCGAGGGCGGAGAAGACGACGGTGGCCGAACCGTAGGAGAACTGTGCGGCAGTCGGACGCGGCATGGCGGTATCCGTCCTCGGGGTGTCGGATGGGGGAGTCGCTCAACACGTTCGCACTGTCAATCGACTCTACGACGGTGGATGCCCGTGAGGAACCGGTAGTAAGCGTGACCTAACCCGCGGTACCGGTGCACGGGGGGCGCACTGAATCACGTTCCTGCCGACGGGAGTTGCCGACGCGCCGGTCGGCGGACCGGCCGACCCGGAGGTGCGTCCGCATACCGGAAGAGGGCTCCCGCATAGTGCACTTGGTATGTGCAAGTCAAGATCTGTCTTTTCTCTCATAACTCCGATCGAATGTCGTCACTTGTGACGCGTTGAACGCGCGCGGCCCCGTGATACCCCCTGGCCGCGGACGCGAACGCTGGGGAGGACTGCATCAAGTGACCACTCAGAGACGGGCGCTGCGCGCAACCGCCGTAGCCGTGTGCCTGGCCGCCACCGCCGCGACGGCCTCCGCCTTCGCCACGGCGCAGGCGGACGACAAGGCGCCGGCATCCGGCGCCACCACCGTGGACCGGCGCGACCCCGCACCGGTCAAGGCCCACGAGCACGACCTCGAAGGCCCCTTCAGCAAGGAGCAGGACGCCCAGCGTCAGGCCGCGCTGGAGCAGGTCCTGTCCGGGGAGAAGAAGGTGACCGCCAAGGGCGGTTCCAAGGTCGTCAAGCTCGGTAAGAGCAAGTACGTCGAGCTCGGCCGGGAGAAGACCGACAAGATCTTCACCATCCTCGTGGAGTTCGGCGACCAGGTCGACGACACCACGATGTTCGACCCGGACGGCGACGGCCCGAAGCCGCCGGTCAAGAAGTACGGCGGCACGCCCGGCCCGCTGCACAACGAGATAGCCGAGCCGGACCCGGCGAAGGACAACAGCACCGCCTGGCAGGCCGACTACGACCAGGCCCACTTCCAGGACCTCTACTTCGGTGAGGGCAAGGGCAAGGACTCGCTCAAGACGTACTACGAGAAGACGTCCTCCGGGCGCTACTCCGTCGACGGCGAGGTCTCCGACTGGGTCAAGGTCCCGTACAACGAGGCCCGCTACGGTTCGAACTACTGCGGTTCGACCAACTGCGCCAACGTCTGGGACACGGTCCGCGACGGCGTCAACGCCTGGGTCGCCGACCAGAAGGCGAAGGGCCGTACGCAGGCCGAGATCAAGGCCGACCTGGCGCAGTACGACCAGTGGGACCGCTACGACTTCGACGGTGACGGCGACTTCAACGAGCCCGACGGCTACATCGACCACTTCCAGCTGGTCCACGCCGGCGAGGACGAGTCCGCGGGCGGCGGCGCCGAGGGCACCAACGCCATCTGGGCGCACCGCTGGTACGCGTACGGCACCAACGCCGGCGCGACGGGCCCCGCGAACAACAAGGCCGGCGGCGCCGAGATCGGCGACACGGGCATCTGGGTCGGTGACTACACCGCGCAGCCCGAGAACGGCGGCCTGGGTGTCTTCGCCCACGAGTACGCCCACGACCTCGGCCTCCCGGACCTGTACGACACCTCCGGCGGCGGCGAGAACTCGGTCGGCTTCTGGTCGCTGATGTCGGCGGGCTCCTGGCTCGGCACCGGCCAGGGCGAGATCGGCAACCTCCCCGGCGACATGACCGCCTGGGACAAGCTGCAGCTCGGCTGGCTCGACTACGACACGGCCAAGGCCGCGACGAAGTCGACGCACAAGCTGGGTGTGTCGGAGTACAACACCAAGGACAAGCAGGCGCTCGTCGTCGAGCTGCCCGAGAAGGAAGTCACCACCACCGTCACGAAGCCCGCGCAGGGCTCGAAGCAGTGGTGGAGCGACATGGGCGACGACCTGTCGAACACCCTGACGCGCTCGGTCGACCTGACCGGCAAGACGTCCGCGTCGCTGGACCTGTCCGGCTGGTACGACATCGAGGCCGACTACGACTACCTCTACACCGAGGTCTCGGACAACGGCGGCACCAGCTGGACCGCGCTCGACGGCACGGCGGACGGCAAGGCCATCCCGCGTGACGCCAGCGACAAGCCGGCCCTGACCGACGTGTCCGGCGCCGTCAAGAAGCTCTCGTTCCCGCTGGACGCCTACGCGGGCAAGAAGATCGACCTGCGCTTCCGCTACCAGACGGACGGCGGCGCGGGCGGCAAGGGCTTCACCGCCGACGCCATCACCGTCACCGCCGACGGCGCCGTGCTCTTCACGGACGACGCCGAGGGCGACGACAACGGCTGGACCGCCAAGGGCTTCTCGCGGATCGGTGAGTCGTTCACCAACGACTACCCGCAGTACTACATCGCCGAGAACCGCCAGTACGTCTCGTACGACAAGACCCTCGAGGTCGGCCCGTACAACTTCGGCTTCTCCACCACCCGTCCGGACTGGGTCGAGCACTACTCGTACCAGAACGGCCTGATGGTGTGGCTCTGGGACACCTCCCAGAAGGACAACAACACCTCGCAGCACCACGGCCAGGGCCTGATCCTTCCGGTGGACTCCCACGCCAAGCCGCTGAAGTGGACGAACGGCTCGCTCCTGCGCAACAAGATCCAGCCCTTCGACGCGCCGTTCAGCTGGTACCCGAACAAGGGCTTCACGCTGCACAACGCGGACGTCGCGCTGAAGATCAAGCCGTCGCTGGGCGTCCCCGCCTTCGACGACCGCAAGGGCACCTACTGGTACGAGGAGAACCCGACCGGAAGTGTCAAGGTCTCTGACACGAACACCCGGATCAGCATCGTGAACGAGCCGCTCAGCGGCTCGACGATGACCGTGAAGGTCGGACCCTCGGGCAAGTAGTCGCCGAAGCACCAGGTCACAGCATGATCGGCCGTCGCCCTCTAGCGGGCGGCGGCCGATCGTGTTTAGGTGCGTCCTACCGGATCCTTATTGACACGAAGTCTTACGGGGGAGCACGAAGCATGGCAGGCGGAGGTTTCTGCAGGTTGCCCAACGGCACCGTGGTGGTGGCACTGACCCTGAACGGCCCGGCGGGCGGCACGGGCCCCGGAGAGCAGGTGCGGGTGCTGGTGCACGCCGCGAACCGGGCGCGCGCCCTGACCAGGCTGCGCAACCTCGGAATGCGCGCCGTCTACCTCCGGGGCAACGCCCAGCCGCCGACCCCGGACGAGGTCACCGCGGTCCTGCACCACCCGGACGGGCTGCTCTGGCGCACCGCGCCCCAGACCGCCCAGGAGCTCTGGCATCCGATACGGGCACTGCTGGGGTCCGCCGGATACGCCGGGCCCGCCCGCCCGGCGGCCTGAGCGCGCCCGGCGGGGCTCAGACGACCGGCTTGCCCGACAGCTCCACCCCGGCGGTGCGCATCTCCTCCAGGGCCCGTCCCGTGGTCCCCTCGGCGACTCCCGCCGTCAGGTCCAGCAGCACGTGGGTGGCGAAACCCTCGCGGGCGGCGTCCAGCGCGGTGGCCCGCACGCAGTGGTCCGTGGCGATGCCGACGACGTCCACGGCGGTGACGGACCGGTCCCGCAGCCACTGGGCGAGCCCGGTGCCGTTCTCGTCGACGCCCTCGAAGCCGCTGTACGCGGCGGCGTGCGCGCCCTTGTCGAAGACGGTGTCGATCGCTCCGGAGGCCACGGCGGGGGCGAAATTGGGGTGGAAGCCCACGCCCTCCGTGCCGGCGACGCAGTGCGGCGGCCAGGAGTGCTCGAAGTCGGGAGCCGAGGAGAAGTGGTCACCGGGATCGATGTGGTGGTCCCGGGTGGCCACGACGTGGCTGTAGCCGGGCTGGGCCTCGCCGATCAGGTCGGTGATGGCGGCGGCGACATCGGCGCCGCCCGCCACCGCGAGGCTGCCGCCCTCGCAGAAGTCGTTCTGAACGTCGACGACGATCAAGGCGCGATGCATGACGGTTGTCCTTCGGTGGGGGTTCGGCATGTTCTGCGGACCGGTGCGGTGGGGATACCACCGAGCCTAGAGACTCGACGCACCCTGCGGGAGGGGGTGCACGCATCGGCTCCCCTGCCTCCCGACACGCCCGACGGTGCGGCACCGGTTCCGGGGAGCACGCGCCGGCGGACTCCCCGGAACCGGACCGGCGCCCGGGGACGGGGTGGGCAGGTCCCACGTGTACCCCGTGGGGCTCAGGCGTACTCCGTCGGCAGCACGGGCTCCCCGCGCGAGAGCTGCATCGCCGACATCGGCAGCCCGGCGCGCGCCGCGATGTGGCGCTCCCGCGCGGCCTCCAGCGGCTCGCGGGCGACGACCTCGCCGCCCCTGACCAGTTCCACCAGGAGCTGCCGGTCGGCCAGCTCCGCCGGGACGTCACCTGTGCCGATCACCTCCGCCTCGGCGACCCCGTGCTCGTCCAGCCGGCGTGCCGCCCACTTGCGGCCGCCCCTGGACGACTTCGCGCCCAGCGACTTCTTCACCACCGGCAGCAGCGGATCCGCCGGATCGGCGGACCGCGAACGCGCCACCAGCTTGTAGACCATGGAGCACGTCGGGTGGCCGCTCCCGGTCACCAGCTGCGTGCCCACCCCGTACGCGTCGACCGGGGCGGCGGCCAGCGAGGCGATCGCGTACTCGTCCAGGTCGGACGTCACCACGATCTTCGTCTCCGTGGCGCCCAGCTCGTCCAGCTGCTGACGCACCCGGTGCGCCACGAGCAGCAGGTCGCCCGAGTCGATCCGTACGGCCCCGAGCTCCGGCCCCGCGATCTCCACCGCCGTTCGGACCGCCTCGGTCACGTCGTAGGTGTCGACCAGCAGCGAGGTCCCCCGGCCCAGCGAGTCCACCTGGGCCTGGAACGCGTCCCGCTCGCTGTCGTGCAGCAGGGTGAAGGCGTGCGCGCTCGTCCCGACCGTCGGGATGTTGTAGCGGAAGCCCGCGGCGAGGTCCGATGTGGTGTGGAAGCCGCCGACGTACGCGGCGCGGGCCGACGCCACCGCCGACAGCTCGTGCGTGCGCCGGGCCCCCATCTCGATGAGCCGGCGTCCGCCCGCGGCGGCCGACATCCGGGACGCGGCGGCGGCGATCGCCGAGTCGTGGTTCAGGATCGACAGGATCACGGTCTCCAGCAGCACGCACTCCGCGAAGGAGCCCTCGACCCGCAGGAGCGGCGAGCCCGGGAAGTAGACCTCGCCCTCCGGGTAGCCCCAGATGTCGCCGCTGAAGCGGTAGTCCGCCAGCCAGTCGACGGTGGGGGCGTCCACGACGTTCTGGTCGCGCAGGAAGGCGAGCATCTCGTCGTCGAAGTGGAAGTTCTCCACCGCGTCGAGCACGCGTCCGGTGCCCGCGACGACGCCGTAGCGCCGCCCCTCGGGCAGCCGGCGGGTGAAGGCCTCGAAGACGGAGCGCCGGTCCGCGGTGCCGGCCTTCAGTGCGGCCTGCACCATCGTGAGCTCGTACTGGTCGGTGAAGAGCGCGGTCGACGGCACACCGACCCGTCGCCCAAGGTCCGCTGAGTTCATGCCAGGGATGCTACTCCCTATTCGTCAAAGTGACGAGATGGGGGCGCCGTTTGTGCGCGGGCCCCTCTCTGGTGGCAGCATGGGGTAGGTGAGCGTTGCTTCCCCCGTAGAGATCGAACGTCCCGAATCGGCCGAGGAGACCTTCGCCGTCCCTGAGCCCGATGTCCCATGGGTGACGCTGGTGCACAACGACCCGGTCAACCTCATGAGCTACGTGACGTATGTCTTCCAGGCCTACTTCGGCTACTCCAAGGACAAGGCGCACAAGTTGATGCTCGACGTCCACCAGAAGGGCCGCGCCGTCGTCTCCAGCGGCAGCCGCGAGGAGATGGAACGCGACGTCCAGGCCATGCACGGATACGGGCTCTGGGCCACGCTGACCCAGGACCGCAACTGACCCACCACCGCTGCCCTCCGTCCGAACCGTCATCGGAGAATTCATGGCCGGCCACTTCGAGGCCACCCCAGGCGGCGGCGCGTCCGTCGCACTCGACGAGGTCGAGATCGCCATCCTGCGTTCGCTCGCCGTCCAGCTGCTCGAACTGATCGGCCCCGGCGACGAACCCGCCGAGGGCGACGACCCGCTCGCCGCGCTCTTCGCGGAGGGACCGAGCGAACCGCCCTCCGACCCGGCCCTGGCCAGGCTCTTCCCCGAGGCGTACGGCGACGAGGACAAGCAGCTGCGCGAGGCGTCCGCCGAGTTCCGCCGCTTCACCGAGAACGACCTGCGCACCCGCAAGCGCGAGGACGCCGTCGCCGTCGTGCGGTCGCTCGACGCCCTCGCGCCCGTGCCGGACGGCGGTGCGGTGCTCTCCCTCGCCGCCGAGGAGTGCCACCACTGGCTGGGTACCCTCAACGACCTCCGGCTCACCATCGGCACCCGCCTGGAGGTGTCCGACGAGGACGAGGGCCAGGACGGTTCGCTCTACCGGCTCCCCGACAGCGATCCACGCAAGCCGATGGTCATGGCCTACCTCTGGCTCGGCGCGCTCCAGGAAACCCTCATCGAAACGCTGATGCCCGACTGAGGTCACCGGGGTCCGCGGCTTCGCTCAACGGATGCTCAAATCCGAATAACGATCCCGTCACCTGAATGGCGTTCTTTGCAGCGCCTGGAAACGCTTGTCCGCTTTTTCCTGTGGTGTGCGCCACATAATGTCCGTCGGGCTCGCCCGGCGGCCGTGATAAATCTTCACGACCGCCCGGGGACGCCACCCCTGTCCCCGGGGGCGCTACAAGCCGGCCGAACGCCGGCGGCACTCCATCCATATCCGGGGGGATCAGGACCTGATCCGACGCCGACGACGGCGCGGATCGGCGTGGAGAAAGGCGCACCACCATGACATCGGCGCAGGTCGACAACGGACAGGCGGACGGCCCGAAGGCCGTCGACGCCCCGGCGGGCGAGGGTTACCAGCGCGGCCTGGGAGCCCGTCAGATCCAGATGATCGCCATCGGCGGGGCCATCGGCACGGGGCTCTTCCTCGGTGCGGGCAAAGCCATCGACAGGGCCGGACCCAGTCTCATCCTGGCCTACGCCATCGCGGGCCTGGTCATCTTCTTCATCATGCGCGCCCTGGGCGAACTCCTCATGTACCGCCCGGTGTCCGGCTCCTTCTCGGAGTACGCACGCGAATTCCTCGGCCCCTTCTTCGGATTCGTGACCGGCTGGACGTACTGGCTCTTCTGGGTCGTCACCGGAATCACCGAAGTCACCGCTGCCGCCACCTATATGACGTACTGGTGGAATATCCCGCAGTGGCTGTCCGCACTGGTCTTCACCGTCATTCTCTACGGCGCCAACCTGATCTCCGTGAAGCTCTTCGGCGAGCTCGAGTTCTGGTTCTCCATGGTCAAGGTCACCGCGATCCTCGGCATGATCCTCATCTGCGCAGGTGTGCTCACGGTCGGCTTCTCCGACGCCGGTGACACCGCGACCGTCGCCAACCTGTGGAACGACGGCGGCTTCTTCCCCGAAGGCATCGGCGGCACGCTGATGACCCTCCAGATCGTGATGTTCGCGTTCCTCGCCGTCGAGCTCGTCGGCGTCACCGCCGGTGAGTCCAAGGACCCCAAGACCGTCCTGCCCAAGGCCATCAACACCGTGCCGTGGCGCATCGCGGTCTTCTACGTCGGCGCGCTGATCATGATCCTCTCGGTGGTCCCCTGGAGCACCTTCAAGCCGGGCGTCTCCCCGTTCGTCGCCGCCTTCGAGCAGATGGGCCTCGGGATCGGCGCGGCGATCGTCAACTTCGTCGTGCTCACCGCCGCGCTCTCCTCCTGCAACTCCGGCATGTACTCCACCGGCCGCATGCTGCGCGACCTCGCGATCAACGGCCAGGGCCCGAAGGCCTTCACCAAGCTGACGAAGAACGGCCTCCCGCTGGTCGGCACCACCTTCTCCGCCGCGCTGATGCTCGTCGGCGTCTGGATCAACTACCAGTGGCCCGGCGAAGCGTTCAACTACGTCGTCTCCTTCGCGACCATCTCCGGCATGTGGGCCTGGATCATGATCCTGGTCTGCCAGATCCGCTTCCGCTCCAAGGCCGACCGGGGCGAGCTGCCCCAGTCCACCTTCAAGGCACCCGGAGCGCCCTTCAGCAGCTGGTTCGCCCTCGCCTTCATCGGCCTCGTCATCGCCATGATGGCCATCGACAAGGACGCCAGGATCTCGCTGTACTGCGCACCGCTGTGGGGCCTCATCCTGGGCGTCTCCTACCTGGTGCTCAAGGCCCGCAACCCCGACAACAAGGCCTTCGCCAAGCGCTGACCCGCGCGACGGCAGCCCCCGGGACACCGCCGCCCCAACGGCTCTGTCCGGCATACGGGCCCCCGCGTACCACTCCTCGGTACGCGGGGGCCCCTCTGCTTATCCTGGGGGCCATGCTGACCCTTACCCAGGCGCTCCACGACCAGATCGTCGCGCACTCCCGCGCGGACCACCCCGACGAGGCGTGCGGCGTCGTCGCCGGTCCGGCCGGAACGGGCCGCGCCGAACGGTTCGTCCCCATGCTCAACGCCGCGCGCTCACCCACGTTCTACGAGTTCGACTCCACGGACCTGCTGAAGCTCTACCGCGAGATGGACGACCGCGACGAGGAGCCGGTGATCATCTACCACTCCCACACCGCGACCGAGGCCTACCCCTCCCGCACCGACCTCACGTACGCCAACGAACCCGGCGCCCACTACGTGCTGGTCTCCACCGCGGACGCCGACGACGCCGGCCCCTTCCAGTTCCGCTCCTACCGCATCGTGGACGGCGAGATCACCGAGGAAGAGGTCGAGATCGTCGAGGCCTACCCCGCCGCGGTGTGACGCGCGGGGGCGGCCCAGGACACCCCCCGCCCCCACCGTCTGTCCACATCGCGAACGCTCACCATCCACGATGTGGGATCACACTCCGGAAACCGGGTCGGGAATCGATACGATGAGCCCATGGTTCTCCATGACGTGAGCGACAAGACGCCGGGCATGCTGCTCGTCGCGCGGCTGCACGTCGACCTGTGCAGACTTTCCAGCGCGATGTGTCCGGCTGCCGCCTGCCCGTGAACCGCCCGGCCTGAGCCGCGGCCCGAGCGCACCACGTACGCACCACCCCCGCGCGGGGGCACACAAACGCGCGCCCCACGCCACCTCCCCGCTTTCGACAGGAGCCCACGCCATGGCCATCGAGGTCCGCATCCCGACCATCCTCCGCACCTACACCGACGGCGCCAAGGCGGTCGAAGGCAACGGGGAGACCCTCGCCGACCTCCTGACCGACCTGGAGACCCGCCACAACGGCATCCGCGAGCGCATCGTCGACGGCGAGCAGCTGCGCCGCTTCGTGAACGTCTACCTCAACGACGAGGACGTGCGCTTCCTCGACGGCATCTCCACCAAGCTCACCGACGGCGACAACGTCACCATCCTCCCGGCCGTCGCCGGCGGCATGCGCTGATGCGGTACGACTCCCCGCTGGCGGCCGTGGGCAACACCCCCCTGGTCCGCCTCCCGCGGCTGTCCCCGTCCGAGGACGTCCGCATCTGGGCCAAGCTCGAGGACCGCAACCCCACCGGCTCGATCAAGGACCGCCCCGCGCTCCACATGGTCGAGCAGGCGGAGAAGGACGGCCGGCTGACACCCGGCTGCACCATCCTCGAACCCACCAGCGGCAACACCGGCATCTCGCTCGCCATGGCAGCCACCCTCAAGGGCTACCGCATCGTCTGCGTCATGCCGGAGAACACCTCGCAGGAACGGCGCGACCTGCTCACCATGTGGGGCGCCGAGATCATCTCCTCCCCGGCGGCAGGCGGCTCCAACACGGCCGTCCGCGTCGCCAAGGAGCTCGCGGCCGAGCACCCCGACTGGGTCATGCTCTACCAGTACGGCAACCCGGACAACGCCGGCGCCCACTACGCCACCACCGGACCGGAGATCCTCACCGACCTCCCCTCCATCACGCACTTCGTGGCGGGCCTCGGCACCACCGGCACCCTCATGGGCGTCGGCCGCTACCTCCGCGAGAACAAGCCCGACGTCAGCGTCGTCGCCGCCGAACCCCGCTACGACGACCTCGTGTACGGCCTGCGCAACCTCGACGAGGGCTTCGTCCCCGAGCTCTACGACGCCTCCGTCCTCACCACCCGCTTCTCCGTCGGCTCCGCCGACGCCGTCACCCGCACCCGCGAGCTCCTCCAGCAGGAAGGCATCTTCGCGGGCGTCTCCACCGGCGCCGCACTCCACGCCGCCATCGGAGTCGGCCGCAAGGCCGTCAAGGCGGGGGAGTCCGCCGACATCGTCTTCGTCGTCGCCGACGGCGGCTGGAAGTACCTGTCGACCGGCGTCTACACCGCCCCCACGACGGAAGCCGCCATCGAGACCCTGCACGGCCAGCTCTGGGCCTGACGGCCCCCGGGCCACCCGCGGGAACAACAGCCACGCGCACCGGAGGCGCGGGACGGGAGAACACCCCGCCCGCGCCTCACGCACGTTCACCCCAGGTCGCGCACCCGCCCCCACACCCCCGGATCCAGCTCGCCCGCCTTCCGCCGGAACCCCGACAGCGCGACGTCCCGCAACTCGTCCGTCTCCAGAAAGCTCTGCCGGCCCCGCGCGTCACCCACCGAACCCGCGGGCAGCGCGATCACCCCCGGCCGCTCCTCATGGTGCTTGCTGGTGATCTTGGCCACGACCGCCGTACCGCCCCGCACCGACAGCACCAGACACGGCCGGTCCTTCGACCCCGGCCCGTCCTCGAACGGCACGTCCGCCCACCAGATCTCCCCGGGCCGCGGCCCACCGTGCGGCCTGCCCTTCTTCTTCCTCTCCGGAGCACGCCCCGGCGGACGCGTCCGCCCGCCAGGACGCCGCGGACCACGCCCGCCCCGGCCCCGCGCATCGGAGACCGTCGCCACGAGCGCCAGCAGGACAACGACGGCCAGTGCCGCCCACCACCACGAGTTCATGCACCGACCGTACCGGCGCGCCGCACAGCACCCCGCCTTCCATCGAACCGGTGACACCACAGGTGAGTTCCCCCACAACGGCAGGCCGTGGAGGAGCGACCAGTGGTTTCGCGCCTTACGCTCGACGGACCGCACGAACCCTCCCCGTTCCCACGCCTCGGAGGTTCACGCTCCATGAAGCTCACCGTCGTCGGCTGCTCCGGCTCGTTCCCTTCACCGGGTTCGGCATGCTCGAGCTACCTCGTAGAGGCCGACGGCTTCCGGCTGCTCCTCGACATGGGCAACGGCGCCCTGGGCGAGTTGCAGCGCCACGTAGGTCTCTACGACCTCGACGCCATCTTCCTCAGCCACCTCCATGCCGATCACTGCATCGACATGTGCGCGTACTTCGTCGTCCGGTACTACCGCTTCGACGGCGGACGCCCCGCCGCCATCCCCGTGTACGGCCCCGAGGGCACCGAGCAGCGGCTCACCACGGCCCACGCCGACACCCCGTCCGACCACGCGATGAGCGAGGTCTTCGACTTCCACACGCTGAAGTCCGGGTCGTTCGAGATCGGCCCCTTCTCGGTCCGCACGGAGAAGCTCCGCCACCCCGTCGACACCTTCGGCATCAGGATCGAGCACGACGGACGTGTCCTCACCTACTCCGGCGACACCGGCACCTGCGAGGCGCTGGCCGAACTCGCCGAGGGATCCGACCTGTTCCTCTGTGAAGCATCGTTCGTCCACGGCAAGGAGGACATCCCGGACCTCCACCTCAACGGCCGCGAGGCAGGCGAGTACGCCGCCCGCGCCGGAGCGGGACGCCTCGTCCTCACCCACATCCCGCCGTGGACCGACGCCGACCGCAACCTCGCCGACGCCCGCGAGGTCTACGACGGCCCGGTCGAGCTGGCGGCCCCGGGCGCGGTGTACGAGGTCTAGGAGCCGGAACTCCGACACGACGAAGCCCTACCTCCCGCGGGAGGTAGGGCTTCGTCGTGCCGTGCGCCTGCCAGGGGTTACGCCTTGGTGAGGTCCTCGACCTCTTCCTCGGGCTCACGGCCCGGGGTGGTGAGGTTGAACTTCGTGATGGCGAACCGGAAGACCACGTAGTAGACCGCCGCGAAGACCAGGCCGATAGGGATGATCATCCAGGGCTTCGTCGCCAGGTTCCAGTTCAGGAAGTAGTCGATCGCACCTGCGGAGAAGCTGAAACCGTGGTGTACGCCCAGGCCCCATGTGACGGCCATCGACAGGGCGGTCAGCAACGCGTGGATCACGTACAGCAGCGGCGCGATGAACATGAACGCGAACTCGATCGGCTCGGTGATGCCGGTGACGAACGAGGTCAGCGCCAGGGACATCATCATGCCGCCCACAGCCTTGCGGCGTTCGGGGCGGGCGCAGTGCGTGATCGCCAGAGCGGCGGCCGGCAGCGCGAACATCATGATCGGGAAGAAGCCGGACATGAACTGACCGGCGGTGGGGTCACCGTGGAAGAAGCGCGGCAGGTCGCCGTGCCACATGCCACCGGCGGAGTCCTTGAAGGAACCGATCTCCTGCCAGGCCACCGTGTTCACGAACTGGTGCATGCCGACCGGCAGCAGAGCGCGGTTGACGACGCCGAAGA